>CAMEJJ010000012.1 GCA_945919795.1 uncultured Lachnospiraceae bacterium | reverse complement strand
ACAAAGATAAAACAAAAGCTTAATACACAAATTATCATAAGCTGAATTTATTTTTTTAGAATTATCTCATAGGATGAAAAGAGAAAGATACGGTTAAACGGTTATCTTTCTCTTTTTTTTCTTAGACTTGCTAACCGGGTTTGGTCGCGGTATGATAATAATGTTAGTATCAAAATACACTCCAACATTAAATTTGGTTTTGAGTATATTTCAATAAAAGAAATAGTCGTAGACGGAGAGATAATATGAAAAAAATGTCTTTTAAAAAAGAAGCCGGAAAGCAATATGATGAAAGTGCACGTAATCTTGCAAAGCGCAAGTGTACAATGATTTATCTGGTGGTTTTATACATTCTCTATCAGGCGTATGGAATTGTGAATTCCAAACTTATGGATGAAACGACTATGACATGGACGGGCGTGATATTAGGCGCAGGTGTTTTGGTTGTTGGTTCTTTGGCAGTTGCCCTTTTCGCGACTATCAAAATGGGGCAGGAACTTGCAGAAAGTGAAATCACAGAAGAGATTGCCCAAATGGATGAAAATGAATATAATGAAAATGATAAAAACGAAATTAATAAAAGCGAAATTAATGAAAACGATGACCAATGATGAAAGAACACGATTATGTTATTTAATTCCTTAAATTATCTGATATTTTTCCCAATTGTCATATTGTTTTATTTTGCAATTCCCGCAAAGTTTAAAGAAATACGAAATTTCTGGCTTTTAATTGCAAGCTATTTTTTCTATATGAACTGGAACGCTGCATATGCATTGCTGCTTTTTGGTTCTACTTTTGTTACATATCTTGCCGGAATTCTGATTGAAAAAGCGAAGGAGAAGAAAAAACTTTCTCTTGCAAAATGGATGCTTGGAATCAGTTTTGCAATCAATATCGGGATTCTCTTCTTTTATAAATATATCAATTTCTTTATTCTTAATATTAATAGAATATTAGGATTAACCGGTTCAAATGAGATGGGAGCTTTGGATATCCTTTTGCCCGTCGGTATCTCTTTTTATATCTTTCAGGCTCTCGGATATACCATGGATGTGTATCGCGAAAAGATCAAAGCGACAAAAAATCTGTTTCGTTATATGCTTTTTGTATCGTTCTTTCCGCAACTTGTTGCAGGTCCCATTGAGAGAAGTACCAATCTGTTAAAACAGTTCGATGAAGACCATAACTTTGATACAGACCGCATCAGAGAGGGGCTTCTGACGATGCTCTGGGGATTGTTTATGAAAATCATGATTGCGGATAATCTGGCTGTATACATTGATTCGGTTTATGAAAATTATCCCGCTTATACCGGTATCGAAATTATTCTGGCTACCATGATGTTCGCTTTCCAGATTTATTGTGATTTCGGAGGATATACCTACCTGGCCATTGGTAGTGCAAAGGTTCTTGGATTTACCCTGATGGAAAACTTCAATGCACCCTATCAGGCAACAAGCGTAAAGGATTTCTGGAGACGCTGGCACATTTCCCTGACCGGATGGTTTACAGATTATCTCTATATTCCATTGGGTGGTAACCGAAAAGGGAAGATGCGTAAATACATCAATACATTTATTGTATTTTTTGTAAGCGGTTTATGGCATGGAGCATCCTGGTCCTATGTTGTATGGGGAGTTATCAATGGCATTTATCTGATTGTGCAGGATGCGACTATTGCTGCCAGACAAAAGGTAAAGCAGTTCTTTCATGTTCGGGAAGACCGTTTCAGTTATCGATTGGGATGTGGACTTGTGACATTTTTCCTGGTGGATTTCTCCTGGTTGTTTTTCCGTGCAAAAAGTCTTGGCACTGCAGTTGATATTTTAAAACAGATTGTTTTTTCACTACAGCCGGCAAAACTATTCGGACTGGCAGTCAACCGCATGGGATATAGCATGCAGCAACTGGTGGCTCTGATTATTGCCATGCTGTTATTATTTGCATTTGATATTTTGAAGAACCATATCTATCTTTCGACAAAGCAGGCCGGACAAAAACAGAAAGAAATCAGCACTGGTCAGAGTGGACAAGATCAGGGAGAAAATGCTATTGTACAGACCGGACAGCCCGCAAACGTATTTCAGATTGTACTATCTCAGGGAATGTGGTTTCGGTGGTTTGTCTATCTGGGATTGTTGTTTATGATACTGGTATATGGTGCTTATGGTCTTGAATACACGCAGACGGAATTCATTTATTTCCAGTTCTAGTGAGTACTTGGCATAAGCCGGAAATGAGGAAATGATTATTTTATGAAAAAGAAACTGGTTTTCTTTGTGAAATGCCTGATAATGCTTTTGATTGTCATGATCTTCTGTTTTAAAATCGTCATGCCACAATATTTGTTAAATTATCAGGCTGCTCTGATTGATAAAAATGAACGGTTATGTTCCATAGACGAAGCGAAAATTGTTCTGGTCGGCAATTCCAACTGGGCCTTTGGTGTAGATTCTGAGATGCTGCAGGAGGCTATGCATATGCCGGTTGTCAACATGGGGATGCATGGCGGAATTGGGAATCCGTTTAATGAACAGGCTGCGGTTCAGAATATTCATGAAGGAGATATTGTGATTATCAGTTATAGCAATTTTGATGATGGCGATATGATTAAAAATCCGGAGTTAGCATGGATAACCATTGAAAATCATCCGGATTTGTGGAAGTACATCCGAAAAAAAGACTGGCCTGCCATGATAAAAGCATATCCTACTTATTTAAAAGATTGCCTTGATTTGTGGAGCCAGGGAATCGGAAACATGGACAGCCAGACGGAATACAGCCGCTTACAATTTAATGAATATGGGGACAATATATTTGACAGACCGGCATTGGCTGTTACTGAAGAAGAATTATCGGAAGTACACATTCCGTCTATCGGAGATGAAACCATAGACCGGTTAAATGCGTTAAATGAGACACTGCGGGAAAAAGGCGCCACATTACTGGTTACACCATATCCTACACCGATCACCCGGTATACGCCTGAGGTTGAAGAATATGTTGCGTTTTCCGATGAAATTGAAAAACGCCTGGATTTCCCATTGATTGGACGCTATGAAGATTATAGAATGGATATGAACCTGTTTTATAATACGTATCTCCATTTAAATAATGAAGGAAGAGAAGTACGCACAAAGATGTTAATTGATGATTTGAATGATTATCTGTCATCAAAGTAGACAAGTTAGCATATGATGATACCAGGGTCCAAAGGTCATACTGAGAGCACATCGTGCGTAGCAATCCGTAGGTATCAATGGAATCAAAAAAATGTCATACTGTTCATGCTTGCATGAAAAAGTATGACATTGGGACCCGTAAAATACGATAAAAAGAAAAGGACAAGGGTGAAAAAATGATAGAAATTTTGAAAGCGATTTTATTTGGTATTGTTGAAGGAATTACGGAATGGCTTCCCATCAGCAGTACCGGACATATGATTTTGTTAAATGAATTTGTGACATTGGATGTTACACCGGAATTCTGGTCGATGTTTGAAGTTGTCATCCAGTTAGGTGCCATCATGGCGGTTGTTGTTTTATATTGGAATAAGATTTTCCCGTTTTATCTTGGGAAACAGGCAGAAGAATATCACGGTTATGTCAGAAAAAATGTCTTTATTTTATGGTTTAAAATTTTGACGGCATGCATTCCGGCGGCTATTGTCGGTTTGCTATTTGATGATTTGATTGATCAGTATTTGTATAATCCATGGGTTGTTGCGGTTATGCTGATTTTATTCGGTGTTTTGTTTATTGTCATTGAAAATGTGAACCGCAATAAAAGACCGAGTATCACGAAATTGAAAAATCTGACTTATAAAACCGCATTTATTATCGGAATGTTTCAGTTGATTGCAGCAATCTTTCCGGGGACATCCAGATCCGGTGCCACAATCGTAGGTGCTTTGTTAATCGGAGTGTCCAGAACAGTAGCTGCGGAATTCACATTCTTTTTAGCAATTCCGGTTATGTTTGGCGCCAGTCTGTTAAAGATTGTCAAATTCGGATTCCATTTTACGGGAATGGAGGCCGCTATTTTATTGACCGGTATGGTAGTTGCATTTGTGGTATCCGTTTTTGTTATCCGCTTTTTAATGGATTACATCAAAAAGCATGATTTCAAAGTATTCGGCTGGTATCGGATTGTATTGGGTGTTTTGGTAATTATATATTTTGCAGTTAGTAAAATCACGGTTGGCTGATGAACAAAGATCAGACAGGGCGATTTTTATCATTAGAATTTTGGCGGATTATTGGACAAAACCATGCTTGTATAATTTGACATGCTTATTGTTTTAGGTTAAACTTGTTGTTATAGAAAAGTACATAAACTTTTTCATAAAAGAATCTTTTGTGTAATGAAGGAGGAGATGCATATGGCAGAAACAAAAGCAAAAACAACCGTAAAAGCAGAAACCGCAGAAAGTGTAGTAGCAAAAGAGGAAGTTAAAAAAGAAACCGTTAAGAAGGCAGCACCTGCTAAAAAGGCACCCGCGAAAAAAGCACCTGTCAAAAAAGCAGAAGCAAAAGCTGTTGTACATTTACAGTTCGACGGAAAATCATATACCAATGATGATTTGATTAAAATTGCTAAAGATGTTTGGAAATATGATTTGGGAAATAAACCGGCAGATTTCAAGAGTGTTGAGTTATATGTTAAGCCTGAAGACAGCCGCGCATATTATGTAGTAAACGGAGAAATTACCGGAAGTTTTGCCATCTAATCAAAAGCACAACAGAAGCTACCGCAGGATAAGAAATTATCCTGCGTTTTTTTCTTTTCCGGATTTGTGTTCCTGAGTTTATTAATGAAAATGCGAATATATGGTTCTTTTGACCTTAGTTGCAGACTTTATTCTCTGCCGACGTTTCTCACTTTTTATTATTCGCAACTTTGGGGACATAGCCACTCACCCTAACAGAAATTATATATCTTTGCCCGCGAAATTTGACGAGGTTTCCTGGCATTTCTTAGCGGCATAAGCGAACAAAAAGTAATGCCCGGTTTCAACTGTCTGAAGACGAAGTCTGAGTTTTGAAACCGGGCATTTAATATATACTTTGTGAGCATGCCGCTTAGAAATGCCGGAAACCGAAGTATGCAGCGGCAAAGATATATATTTCTGTAAGGGTGACTGCCATCCCGCAAAGATTGCGAACTTTGTGAGAAACGCGGCAGAGCGTCTGCAAAATCGGTCTGCAAGAACCATATATTCGCATTTTATAATAATCTATATCAGGAACACAAATCCGAAAGAGGATTTTATAATTTCTTAATAAAAAATACGCAAAATATCTGTTGACAATAAAAGTGTGTGGTGCTAATTTAGAATACAGAAAAGATATTAGCACTCTAACTCGACGAGTGCTAACAAAAGCGAAAGGCGACCATGGAAGGAAGTGATGGAGTGGAACTTGATGAAAGAAAGATGAAAATCCTGCAGGCAATCATCAAAACGTATTTAGAAACCGGAGAACCGGTTGGAAGTCGTACCATTTCCAAATACACCGATTTAAATCTCAGTTCTGCAACCATCCGCAATGAGATGGCAGATTTGGAAGAGATGGGCTACATTATACAGCCGCATACTTCCGCAGGACGCATTCCTTCCGATAAAGGATATCGTTTATATGTAGATACCATGATGAGCGATATGGAAGCCCGGATTTCGGCTCGCGACAAAGAAGTGGAAGAGTTAAAGGAGCTGTTAGTCGAAAAAGAAGAAAAGATGGATCATATGTTAAAGCAGGTTGCCAAAACACTTGCGGTTAACACCAACTATGCGACTATGATTTCGGCTCCGAGTTGCAGCGGCAATAAGCTGAAGTTCATTCAGCTCTCCCGTGTAGATGCCAGACAGCTGGTTGCAGTGGTAGTATTAAACGGAAACATCATCAAAAACAATATTTTAACGATTTCCGAGGAAATGGATGATGAAACCCTGTTGAAGTTGAATATACTATTGAATACGCATTTAAACGGACTCCCGATTGAAGAAATCAATCTGGGGCTGATAGCAAGATTAAAACAACAGGCAGGGATCCACAGTGATATTGTGGGAGATGTGATTGATGCTGTAGCTGATTCCATTAAATCTGATGATGATTTGCAGATATACACATCCGGAACAAACAACATTTTTAAATATCCGGAGTTGGCGGATCAGGCAAGAGCCAGTGAGATTATCAATACATTTGAAGAGAAACAACTGCTTTCAACTTTGGTGCAGGACACTTTATCAAAAGAAGAAAAAAATGGAATCCAGATTTATATCGGCGATGAAAATCAGGTAGAATCCATGAAAGACTGTAGTGTGGTAACTGCAACCTATGATCTGGGTGAAGGAATGAAAGGCACCATCGGTATTATCGGACCAAAGCGAATGGATTACGAAAAAGTTGTGGACACCATGCATACTTTGATGAGCCAGATGGAAGAATTATACGGAAAAAACAGAAAGGATATATAGTTTAGATATGGCAGAAGAGGTAAAAAAAGAAATGGATGAAGAGCTGGCGGCAGATGCTGCAAAAGAGGCTGCAGAGGAAAGTGCTGACGTAGAAGAAACAAAAGCAGAAGATATGACAGCCGAAAATCCTTCTCAGACCGAAACGGAAGCGTCAGCTTCATCTGATGAAGAGAACAAAGATGCGCAGACAGATGACGGTGCAGGAGAAAAGGATGGAAAAAAACTTTTCGGCAAAAAAGATAAGAAAAAAGATAAAGCACAGGAAAAAATTGAAGAGCTGGAAGACAAAGTAAAAAGACAACTTGCCGAATTCGAAAATTTCCGTAACCGGAGTGAAAAAGAAAAAACGGCGATGTTTGAAACCGGCGCAAAAAGCGTCATTGAAAAAATCCTTCCGGTCATTGACAACTTCGAAAGAGGCCTTGCCATGATCCCGGAAGAAGATAAAGATACACCTGTTGCAGACGGCATGAATAAGATTTATAAGCAGCTTGTGACAGAGCTTGAGGCACTTGGTGTAAAACCGATTGAAGCTGTTGGTCTTGAATTTGATCCCAATCTCCATAATGCGGTAATGCAGGTTGAATCGGAAGAATACGAATCGGGTATTGTTGCACAGGAGCTGCAAAAAGGATATACCTACCGTGATACGGTAGTGAGACACAGTATGGTAGCTGTTGTACAGTAGAAATGCGTGATAAGTAGTTCGATGATACGAAAGTGGCCCGATCAGGGCGGAAAACAAAGCAATCATAAGGAGCAATCCTTTTGAAAATAAAAAGTAAACAAAAATCATATAAATTGGGTAAACCCAGGAGGTAAAAATTATGAGTAAAATTATTGGTATTGACTTAGGAACCACAAACAGCTGTGTAGCTGTAATGGAAGGTGGTAAACCCACTGTTATCGCAAACCAGGAAGGAGCACGTACAACACCTTCCGTTGTAGCATTTACAAAAACAGGCGAAAGACTGGTCGGTGAACCTGCAAAACGTCAGGCAGTTACCAATGCAGATAAAACAATCGCTTCCATTAAGAGAGATATGGGTACTGACAACGGACGTACCATTGATGGAAAGAAATATTCTCCCCAGCAGATTTCCGCTATGATTTTACAGAAATTAAAAGCAGATGCAGAAAATTATCTGGGTGAAAAGGTAACAGAAGCTGTTATTACCGTTCCTGCTTACTTTAACGATGCTCAGCGTCAGGCTACCAAAGATGCCGGTAAGATTGCAGGTCTGGAAGTAAAACGTATTATCAACGAGCCTACAGCAGCAGCTTTGGCTTATGGTCTTGATAATGAAAAAGAACAGAAAATCATGGTTTATGACTTAGGTGGTGGTACATTTGATGTTTCCATTATCGAAATCGGTGATGGTGTCATCGAAGTATTGGCAACAAATGGTGATACCTTCTTAGGTGGTGATGATTTTGACCAGAAGATCATTGACTGGATGCTCGCAGAGTTCAAAAAAGCAGAAGGTGTTGATTTGTCAACCGATAAGATGGCTCTTCAGAGATTAAAAGAAGCTGCAGAGAAAGCAAAAAAAGAGTTATCATCTGCTACCACAACAAATATCAACCTGCCTTTCATTACAGCAACAGCAGATGGACCGAAGCACTTTGATATGAACTTAACAAGAGCAAAATTTGATGAATTAACTGCAGATCTGGTAGAAAGAACAGCTATTCCTGTTCAGAACGCTATGAAAGACGCAGGTCTGACCAATGCAGATATCGGAAAAGTATTACTGGTTGGTGGTTCTACACGTATTCCTGCTGTTCAGGAGAAAGTAAAACAGTTAACCGGAAAAGAGCCTAATAAATCTTTGAACCCTGATGAATGTGTTGCACTCGGTGCTTCTGTTCAGGGTGGTAAATTAGCAGGCGATGCCGGCGCAGGTGATATCTTATTATTGGATGTTACTCCTCTTTCACTTTCTATTGAAACAATGGGTGGCGTAGCTACCAAATTAATCGAGAGAAATACCACAATTCCTACTAAGAAGAGCCAGGTATTCTCTACAGCAGCAGATAATCAGACAGCTGTTGATATCAATGTATTACAGGGTGAAAGACAGTTTGCAAAGGATAACAAGTCTTTAGGACAGTTCCGTTTAGACGGTATTGCACCTGCTCCGAGAGGAATTCCTCAGATCGAAGTTACTTTCGACATCGATGCAAACGGTATCGTAAATGTATCTGCTAAGGACCTTGGCACAGGTAAGGAACAGCACATTACCATTACGGCAAGTTCCAACATGTCCGATGCAGAAATCGATAAAGCAGTCAAAGAAGCTGCAGAATATGAAGCACAGGATAAGAAGAGAAAAGAAGCAATTGATACCAGAAATGAAGCTGACTCTTTTGTATTCCAGACAGAAAAAGCATTAAATGATGTAGGAGATAAAGTATCTGACAGCGAGAAAGCTGCTGTTGAAGCAGACATTCAGGCTGTAAAAGATATTCTGGAAAAAACAAAAGATCAGGAAATGACAGACAGTCAGTTGGATGAATTAAAGGCTGCCAACGAAAAACTGATGCAGTCAGCTCAGGGTGTATTCACAAAAGTGTATGAGCAGGCTCAGGCTGCCGGCGGTGCTGCAGGCGCAGGTCCGGATATGGGTGCCGGATTTAACAACGCAGCAGGTGCTGCAGATGCTTCCGCTGCAGACGGGGATGTTGTAGACGGAGATTATCGCGAGGTTTAATCTATTATGGCTGAACAAAAAAGAGACTATTATGAAGTCCTCGGTGTTGATAAAAATGCTGATGACGCAGCAATTAAAAAAGCATATCGTGTTCTGGCTAAAAAATATCACCCGGATATGAATCCGGGTGATGCAGAAGCCGAAAAAAAATTTAAAGAAGCTTCCGAAGCCTATGCTGTATTAAGTGATCCGGACAAACGGAGACAATATGATCAGTTTGGTCATGCTGCGTTTGACGGAGCCGGCGGAGCCGGAGGTTTTGATTTCAACAGTATGGATTTCGGTGATATTTTCGGTGATCTGTTCGGAGGAATGTTTGGCGGTGGAAGCCGTCGTGCAAACAATGGTCCCATGAAAGGTGCCAATGTCCGTACCAGTGTCAGAGTGACTTTTGAAGAAGCCTGCTTTGGGGTAGATAAAGAACTGGAACTGACCTTAAAGGATGAATGTAAGACTTGCCACGGAACCGGAGCAAAGCCGGGAACCTCCAAAGAAACATGTCCAAAATGTGGAGGAAAAGGTCAGATTGTATTTACCAGCCAATCCTTTTTTGGAACGGTCCGCAATGTACAGACATGTCCGGATTGCGGCGGCAGCGGCAAAATAATAAAAGAGAAATGTAATGACTGTCATGGTACCGGATATATTGCGAGCAAAAAGAAAATTCAGGTATCCGTTCCGGCAGGAATTGATGACGGACAGAGTATCCGTATCCGTGATAAAGGTGAGCCGGGTACAAACGGAGGACCAAGAGGCGATCTGTTAGTTGAAGTACTTGTTTCGAGACATCCGATTTTCCAGAGACAGGATTATAATATCTTCTCAACCGTTCCCATGTCATATGCAGTAGCCGCTCTTGGTGGTGAAATTTTGATTGATACCATTGACGGGCGTGTAGCCTATGAAGTGAAACCGGGAACCCAGACAGATACCAAAGTGCGGTTAAAGGGAAAAGGTGTACCTACTTTACGGGATAAAAATGTCCGGGGTGATCATTATGTGACTTTGGTTGTTGAGACCCCGACAAAGCTTTCTGCTGAAGCAAAGGATTTACTGAAGAAATTCGATGAAGCAACCGGTAATTCTCTGAATGCGGTAAAAAATCATACCGAGAAAGAATCAAAAGAGAATAAAGAAAGCAAAGACAGTAAAAAGAAGAAAGGGTTCTTTAAATAACTCCTTATCGGATTTATATTCTTGATATTTATTAAAAGAACAAAACTCTTTGAAGGAATAGATTTTATACTATGAGTTCAAAGAGTTTTTTGTGTATTGCTTTATTTTGTGTTATATTAATTTATGGTATTATGTGATTTAAGTGTTAATAGCATAATTGGAAAATGAGATTGCATAAATGCTCAAATGATACAAGATACATTTTTCCGGTAAATAGAAATACAATAATTAGCAACAGAAAAAGACATTTTTCAAAAGAAAGGATGTTTACAATGAGATATTATAAAAATGCGAAAGAAGCAAAAGAAGTAAGGGATGCAGTTGCGACAAAGGCTGTTGCGGATATTATCTGTCAGGTAAGGCAGGATAAGGATCAGGCATTAAAAGATCTGGCAGAAAAATTTGACCATACGACACTGACACAGATTCGTGTTTCAAAAGATGATATAAACAAAGCATATGAACTGGTAGATGCGCATGTGGTAGAAAACTTCAAAAAGGCAGCAGACCAGATTGCTTTTTATGCTAAAGAGCAATTAAACTGTATCAAACCGCTTCAGGTTATGAGTCCTGTTGCAGGAGTAGAATTGGGACACAGATTAATCCCTGTTGACGGCGCCGGTTTATATGTGCCGGGTGGTCGCTTTCCGCTTCCCAGTACCGCATTGATGCTTTCCATTCCTGCAAAAATTGCCGGTGTAAAGCGGACGGTTGCATGTTCTCCGGCCAACAAACAGTACGGCATGATTCATCCGGCAACCTTAGTTGCGATGGATATCGGAGGTGTAGATGAAATCTATACGGTGGGTGGTGCCCAGGCAATTGCTGCCATGGCATATGGAACCGAGTCCATTGCAAAAGTAGATCTGATTGCAGGTCCCGGAAACCGATATGTTACGGAAGCCAAAAGACAGGTTATGGGTACTGTCGGTATTGATTCGCTGGCAGGTCCTTCCGAAGTTTTAATTGTTGCGGATGAGACTGCAACTCCGGAATACATTGCTATTGATTTGCTGGCGCAAAGCGAGCATGATGCATTTGCTCAGTCAACTCTGATCATTACGGATGAAAGTAAAATTCCTGAAATTTTGAAAGCAATGGAAGAACTTGCAGCAAAACTTCCGACCGGAGAAGCTGCCATGCAGAGTTTTGCTGATAACGGAACTATTATCATTGCAGATGACATGGAAGAAATGGCTGCTCTGGCCAATGAAGCGGCACCGGAACATCTGGAAGTGCATACAAAGGATCCGGTAGAATACAGTAAAAAGCTTTATCAGTTTGGTTCTTTGTTTATCGGAGAAGATGCTCCTGTTGCTTTGGGAGATTATTGTTCAGGTACCAATCATACGTTGCCGACCATGAAAAATGCCAAATTCTCAAACGGTGTTTATGTGGGAACTTTCTTAAAAACTTCTTTTGTTCAGCACATCACAAAAGAAGGATTGAGAAATCTTGCCGATACCTGCATGACCATGGCTCATACCGAAGGCCTGGCCGCGCATGAGATGTCTATAAAAATTAGATTGCAGTAGAGGAATATATATGAAGTGGAAAAAATTAACCGTAAAAACCATAACGGATGCAGAGGATATTATTATTTCAGAGTTATATGATCTGGGCCTAGAAGGTGCGATGATTGAAGATCATGTTCCGTTAACTGCGTGGGAAAAGGAGCAGATGTTTGTGGATATCCTTCCGGATGCACCGGAGGATGACGGCATTGCTTATCTGAGCTTCTTTGTGGAAGTACCTTCTGATGAAGATGATGTGAAAACAGAAAAAAGATTATCTGAAAATAATATCTCTGATCAAAATATGCCTGATCAAAATTTATCTGATAAACAAAATGATAGTATCGCAACAAAAAACGGATTGTCTGAAGATATGGATAATTCATACTTTATGGTTAGCAATGTGCAACCGGTGGATATGGATGCACTGGTTGCGGCAGTTACAGAAAAACTGAATGAAATCCGGGAATTTATGGATATCGGTGAAGGCAGTATCGTTGTTTCCGAAACGGAGGATAAAGACTGGCTGAATAACTGGAAAGAGTTTTTCCATCAGTTTTATATTGATGATCTTTTAGTTACACCTTCCTGGGAAGAGGTGAAACCGGAGGATGCAGATAAAAAGGTGCTGCACATTGATCCGGGAACGGCTTTCGGAACCGGAATGCATGAGACAACGCAGCTTTGTATCCGTCAGTTAAAAAAATATATTACACCGGAGACGTTACTTCTGGATGTGGGAACCGGCAGTGGTATTTTAGCAATTGTATCTTTGATGTATGGAATCAAGGGAGCGGTCGGAACCGATTTAGACCCTTGCGCCGTGGAAGCAGTCAGGGAAAACATGGAAGTAAATGGAGTGGCTTCCGATTCTTTTGAGATGATGATAGGGAATATCATTTCCGACAAAGAGATTCAGGAGCGTGTCGGATATGATAAGTATGATATTGTGGTTGCCAATATTCTCGCAGAGGTATTACTTCTTTTGACACCTGTTGTAAAACAGCATTTGAAAAAAGGCGGTATCTATATTACATCAGGTATTATTTCAGAAAAAGAGCAGCTTGTGACAGATGCCATAAAAGCCGCCGGGATGGAAGTGTTAGAAGTAACCAGACAAAATGAATGGGTCAGCGTGACGGCCCGGAGGTAACATGTATCAGTTTTTTGTAAGTCCGGAACAAATACAAGGGACAAAAGCATATATTACAGGCAACGATTTCAATCACATCAAAAACGTGCTCCGTATGAAAATCGGTGAAGAGATTGCACTATCAAACGGCGTTGATCAAAAAGAATACCGGGTAGGAATTGTAGCATATACGGAAGATACCGTGGAATGTGAACTTCGTTTTATCAAAGAAGACGGGATGGAGCTTCCGGCAGAAATCTATTTATTTCAGGGGCTGCCAAAGGGCGATAAGATGGAGCTTATCATTCAAAAAGCGGTAGAACTTGGCGTACATGAAATCATTCCGGTTTCTATGAATCGTTGCGTGGTTCGCCTGGATGAAAAGAAGGCTTCTTCCAAACTAAAAAGGTGGCAGACAATTGCAGAAGCGGCGGCTAAACAAAGTAAAAGAGGAATTATCCCAAAGATTCATGAAGTTCTTTCTTTTGAACATGCGCTTTCCTATGCGGATGGCATGCAGGTGAAAATGCTTCCTTATGAACTGGCAAATGGTATGGAGGAAACGAAGCAGGTGATTTCTTCTATCAGGCCGGGAGATAAGGTTGCTGTGTGGATTGGTCCTGAGGGCGGATTTGACAAACAGGAGGTTTCAAAGGCTTCTGATTGTGGTTTTCGCCCCATATCTCTGGGAAAAAGAATTCTCAGGACAGAGACGGCAGGAATGACGGTTTTATCGATTTTGATGTATCATATGGAAACCGATCAGGAATTTGCATAAGAGTTTTGTGATAGTAACGGGCATGCCTGTTTTCACATAAGATAATAGTAAGAAACAAAGGAAACCTAGGAAGGGAGTTTCGGAAAATGGAAGTATATCTGGATAATTCTGCAACGACAAAAGCTTATCCCGAAGTTGTCAGTCTGGTTGCAGATATTATGACCAATGATTACGGAAATGCTTCCAGTATGCACTTGAAGGGTGTTGATGCTGAGAAGTATCTCAAATATAGTAAAGCGACAATCGCCGGCATTATGAAAGTAAAAGAAAAAGAAATCTTTTTTACTTCAGGTGGTACGGAATCGGATAACTGGGCGCTGATGGGTGCGGCGTTTGCTAATCACAGAAGCGGAAAGCATCTGATTACAACAAAGATTGAGCATCCGGCAATATTACGGACAATGGAGCATTTGAAGGAGCTGGGGTTTGATATCACGTATTTATCCGTGAATCAGTATGGACAGATTTCGCTGGATGAATTACGAAATGCCATCCGGCCGGATACGATTTTGGTATCGATTATGTTTGTGAACAATGAGGTCGGAGCCATCCAGCCGATTGACGAGGCGGGAGAGATTATCAAACGGGTGAATCCGCGAACACTGTTTCATGTGGATGCCGTTCAGGGCTTTGGAAAACTCAGACTTTTGCCGAAAAAATGGAAGATTGACATGGTTTCGGTCAGTGGGCACAAAATCCATGGACCTAAAGGAACCGGTTTCTTATATATTGATGAAAAGGTAAAAATTAAGCCGATTTTATATGGAGGCGGTCAGCAGAACGGATATCGTTCCGGAACCGAAAATGTTCCCGGTGTCGCGGGACTTGGAAAAGCCACAGAATTGATTTACCGTGATCTTGTAGAAGATACGAACCGCCTATACCGCTTGAAACAAAAACTGGTTTCCGGTCTGCTAAAGATTGACCATGTCAAGATTAACGGACCTCAGGATGAGACCGGAGCACCGCATATCGTATCCGCTTCTATTGCGGGCATCCGTTCAGAAGTCATGCTGCATTCCTTAGAGGATAAGGGAGTTTATGTTTCTGCGGGAAGTGCCTGTTCATCCCATAAGCATACGGTCAGTGACACCTTAAATGCCATGGGATTGACGACAGAATATATGGATTCGACCATACGCTTCAGTTTAAGTGTGTTTACTACGGAAGAAGAAATCGAATATACCTTAAAATGTTTATATGAGCTGGTACCCATGCTCAGAAGATATACGAGACGATAGAAATGTATAATTCCATAGTGAATGAATTATAATCTGTAAAAGCGGATAAGCAAAGCCGATGAAAATCCGATAAATGCATGGAAACCGGATAGAATCGTATAAGGTTCGGATGAAGATGAAAAAAGATTATTTTAAATTCAAACTTAGAAATGAAAAAGGAGAACGAAATGTTTACGGCATTTTTAATTAAATACGCAGAAATTGGCGTAAAAGGAAAAAACAGATATATTTTTGAAGAGGCGCTGGTAAAACAGATTGAGTTTGCCCTGTCTAAAATCGATGGTCAATTCAAGACGAGAAGAACACAAGGAAGAATTTATATCGATGCTGTTAGTGCGTTTGACTTTGATGAAACCGTGGCTGCACTGCAGAAAGTGTTTGGTATTTCCGGGATTTGTCCGGTTGTATATGTGGAAGACGAGGGTTTTGAAAAATTAGGAAAAGACGTTATCAATTTTATTGATAACGTTTATCCGGACAAGCATAAAACATTTAAAGTATGCACCAGAAGAGCCCGAAAAAATTATCCGAAGAGTTCCATGGAAGTAAATGCTGATCTCGGAGGAGTGATTTTGGATGCATTTCCCGATATGAAGGTGGATGTCCATAATCCGGACATTGAGCTGAATGTGGAAATCAGAGAGAAGATCTATATCTATTCCGAAGTGATTCCGGGACCGGGAGGAATGCCTGTCGGAACCGGTGGAAAAGCAATGCTTTTATTATCGGGTGGAATTGATTCGCCGGTTGCCGGTTACATGATTAGTAAGCGGGGGGTAACTTTGGAGGCTGTTTATTTCCATGCGCCTCCGTATACCAGTGAAAGAGCAAAGCAGAAGGTTGTAGATCTCGCAAAATATGTTTCCGAGTATTCCGGTCCGTTAAAATTGCATGTTATTAATTTTACCGATATTCAGTTGTATATCTATGAAAAATGCCCGCATGATGAACTGACAATTATTATGCGCCGGTATATGATGAGAATCGCAGAAATGATTGCAAAAGAAAATGACTGTCTTGGTCTGATTACCGGTGAGAGTATCGGACAAGTTGCCAGTCAGACCATGCAGGCCTTAATGACGACCAATGAAGTATGTACCCTTCCGGTTTATCGTCCGTTGATTGCATTTGACAAACAGGATATCGTAGATATTTCTGAAAAAATTAATACGTATGAAACTTCCATTTTGCCATTTGAAGACTGCTGTACGATATTCGTGGCGAAACATCCGGTTACCAAACCGAATGTCAATGTCATCAGACAACATGAGCAGAATGTATTTGACAAAATTGACGAGATGATAGAAACTGCTCTACAGACTCGTGAAATCATTGAAGTGAAATGATTGAGATGCAAGTCGTCCAAATAAAAAATGATATATCTTTGCCGCCTCGTACTTCGGTTTTTAGCCTTTCTAAGCGGCATGCTCACAAAATTATATATAAATGCCTGGTTTCAAAACTCAGACTTCGTCTTCGAACAGTTGAAACCAGGCATTAATTTTGTTCGCCATGCCGCTAAGAAAGGCACAAAACCTCGTAAAAACCGGCGGGCAAAGATATATCATTTTTTATTTGGACGACTTGCATCTTGCGATAGTCTATCTAACACAAATACAATTACCGATTTGATTCATGTCCGTTGCATCATTAGAGGTATCACCACGTCCGGATTTATCAGTATTGCTGATCCAGACAATATAAGGGGTGTCGAGAGAACCCTGATTTTGGATGTAAATATGGCAATTAGATGCATGCGCCGACTTAATCATTTTTTCGTATGTGGATTGATTTAGATCTGACAAATATAAAGTATCCATGATTTCAGATGCAAAAACGTTGCCGGCAGGACTATCCAAATCTTCTAACTTGGTAGGGAAAGATAAGCCGGCAAGAACGGTCTGGCTGTCTGCATCTTCGGCTACTTTGGGATCCGAAGCGGCATATGTGATGGCTTTGGAAATAGAATCAACAAGCTGAGCATCGTGTGAAACCCGTGATTTCTGAACATAAATCAGATAGGTTGGCACCAAAACTCCTACCAGAATGGCCATAATTGCGATAACGATGATCAGTTCGACTAAAGAAAAGCCTTTATTATTTTTTTTTATAAGAATTTCTCCTTTGTAATGTGTGCTGTATAAGATATTCTGTTTCTAAATAATTTGGAACCTTTTTTATATTACATTACATACCCCTTTTGATTTAAGGATAACAGAGGAGATGGGAAAATACAAGAAAAAATCAGCCGGTAAAGTACCGGCTGAATGATCTCTTTACATATTTGTCATCTGACAGGCAGATGACGGGTTGTTTGCGGCTCTGTACCGCGACTCAATTAGATAATGTAAGGTTTCAATACTGCTAAAACATCATCAATATTGTCTTCTGCGTGGATGTTTAAATCAATCGGTTTAGAAAGATCTAAACTGAAGATACCCATGATAGATTTTGCGTCGATTACATATCTTCCTGAAACAAGATCGAAATCATAATCGAATTTTGTGATGTCATTAACAAATGATTTTACTTTGTCAATTGAGTTTAATGAAATCTGTACTGTTTTCATTAAAAATTCCTCCTTTTCAATTAATACCTTCTCCTTTATACTAATGGTTAGAAATTGAAAAGTCAATAAGAAAAGAGTACAAAGATTGTGAAAAAAACGATACAAAATGTGGCATTTCATAACCTGGGGTGCAAGGTTAATTCTTATGAATTGGATGTTGTGCAACAAAAATTTGAAGAAAAAGGATATTGTATTGTGCCATTTGATCAAAATGCGGACATTTACATTATCAATACCTGTACGGTAACGAATATCGCAGACCGTAAAAGCCGTCAGATGTTACATCAGGCCAAAAAGAGAAATCCGGATTCGATTGTTGTGGCATTGGGCTGCTATGTGCAGACAGACACGGAAAAGGTGAAGTTAGATCCCTGTATAGATCTGGCAATCGGAAATAACCGAAAAAAAGATACGGTTGAGATTGTTGAGGCATGGATTCAGGAGCATGTATCGGACATGGCTGTCATTGATATTAACCACACCGATGAATATGAAGAAATGCAGTTGACAAAAACCGGGGAACATACCAGGGCATATATTAAAATACAGGACGGTTGTAATCAGTTTTGTACCTATTGTATTATTCCTTTTGCAAGGGGGAGAGTGCGCTCCAGACATGTTGAGGATATCTGTAAGGAAATCAAAGGTCTGGTAGAAAAAGGATATCGGGAATTTGTATTGACCGGAATTCACATCAGTTCCTATGGGGTTGATTTTCTAAGTGACGACTTACAGCAGGACATGGATTCTCGTGTGAAAGATAAAAGACAAACGGATAAAATGCAGATGTTAAGAGAACAAACAGATAAAAGTAATGACGATGAAGTTGTATACTTTAAAGGAATTTCCAGACTACTTTCCCTGATTGAGACGATTCATGCGATTGAGGGAGTGGAGCGTATTCGGTTGGGATCGTTAGAACCCCGGATTATCACGGATGGCTTTGCAAAAAGAATGTCAGAGCTTCCCAAAATCTGTCCGCATTTTCATCTGTCCCTGCAAAGCGGATGCGATGCAACATTAAAGCGGATGAATCGCCATTATACCACTGAAGAGTACAAAAAAGGTGTGGAAAGTCTACGCAGATATTATGATAATCCTGCGATTACAACGGATGTTATCGTAGGCTTCCCGGGAGAAACCGATGAGGAATTTCTCTGTACCCAAAAATTCTTGAAAGAAATTAATTTTTTTGAAATGCATATTTTCCCATATTCCCGTCGGAAAAATACGGTTGCTGCTAATATGCCCGGACAGGTTGATGGTGAAATCAAAAAGCGGAGAGCGCATGAACTTCTGAAACTTGAAGAAGAACAGTCGTATCAATACAGAACTTCTTTTCTTGGAACCGAAGAGGAGGTTTTGTTTGAAGAGGCCAAAGAGATTGATCATAAATGGTATATTCATGGACACACGACACGCTATGTCAAAGTGGCAAAAGAGATTGCCGATATTTCGTGCGCACAGGAACTTTCCGGAAAAATTGTGAAAGTCCGGCTGACAGATATGCTGACAAAGGATATTGTGGTTGTAATTTAATAGAAGATGGGGTAAAATAACAATATCTATGGATAAAGGACGTGACAAAATGCAAGATTTAGGAAATACACAGTATTTTAAAGTGACTGAGCCGGAAAATGGCGTTAAGATCGTTTTATCAACCGTTTATGAAGCACTGACAGAAAAAGGATATGATCCGGTAAGCCAGATCGTAGGATACATTATGTCGGGAGATCCGACCTATATTACCAGTCATATGAATGCAAGAAGCCTGATTATGAAAGTGGAACGTGACGAACTGGTTGAAGAAATGTTAAAGCAGTACATCAAGACAAATAATTGGAAGTAAAGAGGAAAAGCTATGAGGATCATGGGACTGGATTTCGGATCAAAAACGGTAGGAGTTGCTGTCAGTGATCCTTTGTTCATTACTGCACAAAGTGTCGAGATTATCCGCAGAAAGCAGGAAAACAAGCTGCGCCAGACGTTAGCCCGGATTGAGACACTGATCGAGGAATATGAAGTCGACCGGATTGTCATCGGCCTTCCTAAAAATATGAACAATACCGAAGGCGAACGTGTGGAAAAGACCAGAGAGTTTGCCGATATGATATACAGACGTACAGGAATAGAGCCTGTTATGTGGGATGAAAGGCTGACTACGGTATCGGCAGATCGTGTTATGATGGAGTCGGGCATTCGCCGCGAAGAACGCAAAGAATATGTCGATGCTATTGCCGCTTCTTTTATTTTGCAAGGGTATTTAGACAGCTTAAAGTTGCAAAAAGAGCAATAGATTTTTGCCGATAAAGGAGAGTATTTGTGGAAAAAATCAGTTTTAGCAGGCCGGACGAGGAACCGGTTGAATTTTACGTATTGGAACAGACCAGATTGGGAGGCATCAATTACCTGTTAGTAACCGATAAAGAAGAGGGAGATGCCGAAGCTCTGATTTTAAAAGACTTATCTTCTGATGATGCGGTAGAAGGTATCTATGAAATTGTCAGTGACGATCAGGAATTGAATGCGGTTGCCGCAATTTTTGAAGATATCCTGGAAGATGTTGATTTGGTATCAAACGATTCGGAAGAGTAAATAATGCAACATCATAAAAACATCAAATATTATCATGAGGATAAAATTGATGATAAGCCTAAGAATGAATAATGAAAACTTAGGAAAGAAGATGCTTGAAAAAATTTGAGAGTTTAAGAAAGTAAAAATTAAAAAAATATAATGAAGTACATATTTACGGAAACTGCATGACCTGGATCATTTTCGTAAAAATCCGGATAAGCTCTACGGTTTCGGGGACAAGCTTTATCAACCGGTTTTGAAGGAATGATTCACGCATGAAGGATCCGCAGATATGAAAGAATGTGGAGGAGTTTTAATTGAATAAGAAAAAGATGCCGGCTTCCAAGCTGAAAATTATTCCGTTGGGAGGTTTGGAGCAGATTGGTATGAACATTACTGCCTTTGAGTACGAAGACAGTATTATTGTTGTGGATTGTGGCTTATCATTCCCGGAAGATGATATGCTTGGAATTGATCTCGTGATTCCGGATGTGACATATTTAAAAGAAAATTTGGATAAAGTCAAAGGCTTTATGATTACACATGGGCATGAGGATCATATTGGTGCTCTACCCTATGTATTAAAGGATATTCCGGTTCCGATTTATGCGACAAATCTGACCATGGCCATTATTGAAAATAAGTTAAAAGAGCATGGTATGGAACATGTGGTTAAGCGCAAAGTGGTAAAATTTGGACAGATTATTAACTTTGGAAATTTCCGGATTGAATTTATTAAAACTAATCACAGTATTGTAGATGCGGCTGCGCTGGCGATTTATTCTCCTGCCGGGATCGTGGTTCACACCGGGGATTTCAAAGTGGATTATACACCGGTATTCGGTGATGCCATTGATCTTCAACGATTTGCTGAAATCGGGAAAAAAGGAGTGCTGGCACTGATGTGTGACAGTACCAATGCAGAGAGACAAGGTTTTACGCAGTCGGAGAGGACAGTTGGAAAAACCTTTGACAATATTTTTGCCGAACACACAGGAACCCGGATTATTATTGCGACGTTTGCATCTAATGTGGACAGGGTTCAGCAGATTATTAATTCCGCATACAAATTCGGACGTAAGGTTGTGGTCGAAGGACGGAGCATGGTCAGCATTATTGATACAGCCGCTGCACTTGGTTGTCTGAATGTGCCTGATAATACGTTGATTACGATAGAAGAATTAAAAAACTATCCGGATGACAGAACGGTTATTATTACGACCGGAAGTCAGGGAGAAAGCATGGCTGCGCTCAGCCGTATGGCGGGTGGAGTGCACAGAAAGGTCAGCATCGGCCCGAATGATACGGTTATTTTTTCATCGCATCCGATTCCGGGCAATGAAAAAGCGGTTTCCAAAATTATTAATGAGTTATATGCCAAAGGTGCAAATGTTATTTTCCAGGATACACATGTATCGGGACATGCCTGCCAGGAAGAAATTAAACTTTTATATACATTGGTTCGTCCCAAGTATGCAATTCCGGTTCATGGTGAATACCGGCATCTGATTGCACAGGCTTCACTGGTAAAAGGATTGGGATATGATTCAGAGGATATTTTTATTTTGAGCTCCGGTGATGTTTTGGAAATTTCCGAAGAAAGTGCTGAAGTAATTGGTAAAGTGCCTACGGGTGCCGTTTATGTTGACGGCTTAGGCGTCGGAGATGTCGGCAATATCGTTTTGCGCGACCGTCAGCATCTGGCAGAGGATGGTATTCTGATTGTTGTAATGGCATTGGAATCAGCAAGCAATTATCTGGTTTCAGGACCGGATATTGTATCTCGCGGATTTGTATATGTTAGAGAATCTGATGAACTGATTGACGGAGCCAGAGAGATGGTTTTGGACATGATGGAGCGTTTTCAGGAAAGAAATGTTTCGGATTGGGGTAAAATAAAAGCAGCGATTAAAGATAATCTTGGTGATTATTTGTGGAAAAAAACAAAACGTCGTCCGATGATTTTACCGATTATTATGGAAGTGTAAGAGATACAAACGGATAATAAGATACGCAGAGAGGCTTTCATGAGCGAATTTTTGAATATTACAAATGATTATATAAATAAGATAAGGGAAGATGAAGTCTGTAAAGAGTATTTCCGGCAAAAGGAGCTTGTGTCAACACAATATCCGGATTTGAAAAAACAGATTGATGAATTCCGTCATCGTAATTATAAGTTACAAAATGAAACGGATGCAGACAGACTTTTTGATGAAACCGATCGTTTTGAACGGGAATATGAAGAATTTCGCAAAAATCCGATTGTAAGTGATTTTTTGGCAGCAGAGCTGGCTTTCTGCCGTTTGTATCAGGAAATTCAGGCTGTCATCGGAGAAGCATTTGCGAAGGATTTCGACTTGTCGAATTAGGAGGAGCCTATGGATGCAAAAAAAGTAGTAGGAGCATTTGTTGGTATGGTTTTACGAGTTACCATTGCCATTTTTGTTCTATATTATTTGTATCAAACAGCAATCAATGCTTATAATTTTGGCTATCGTATTTTTGCCGATTTGCCATGTGCCATTGCTCCGGGTAGAGATATCCAGGTTACGGTCACGGAATCGATGGATGAAAAGGCGATGGCAAAGGAATTTGAAAAAGTAGGACTGGTTGAGGATTGGAAATTATTCTGGGTACAGACTTTGCTTTCCGAGTATAAAGAGGACTTAAAGCCGGGAATTTATACACTCAATAATTCCATGAATTCAGAAGAACTTCTGGCTGCCGTTGCAGGCGCGGGCGAGGAAGACGAGGATGGTGAAACATCCGACGGCAATGCGGATTTGGCAGACCCGGCAAATGAGACGCTTATGAATAATGCTGATGATGAAGTGGTACCGGAGTTTGAAGGCGATCAGGGAGATGGATTATGATTACCGATGAGCGTTTTGTTGCCTACATCAATTCTCTGGATGCAGGCAATCCGGCTTATCTGGATGAACTGGAAGCATATGCGATAAAGACTCAGGTTCCGATTATACGGAAAGAGATGCAGAGTTTTATGAAAACCTTGCTTGTAATGAATAAACCGAAGCAGATTCTGGAAGTGGGAACTGCCATCGGTTTTTCTGCTTTATTGATGAGCGAGTTCACAGATGGGCATATTACAACCATAGAAAATTACGATAAACGGATTCCCATCGCACGGGACAATTTTAAAAAATATCATAAAGAAGATCAGATAACCTTGCTCGAAGGGGATGCCATGGAAGTCTTAAAAATTCTGGACGGCCCCTATGATTTTATTTTTATGGATGCTGCCAAGGGTCAGTATATTCACTATTTACCGGAGATTATGCGCCTGTTAGCTCCCGGTGGAGTTCTGATCTCCGACAATGTTATGCAGGATGGGGATATTATCGAATCCAAATATGCGGTCACAAGAAGAGACCGGACGATTCACAAGCGGATGCGAGAGTATTTATATACTCTTAAACATCATGAAGAGTTGGAAACCTCTATCCTGACCTTAGGAGACGGAGTAGCCGTTTCTGTCAGAAAATAACCCGGTTTTGGTTTGTGTGTGTTTTGCATCTGTCGGATTTATATATTCTGCTCCCAGACGCGTTCTCACTTGGATATCAACGTAGCAGTACTAAATTCGCAATAAATTGCTCATTAAGTGCTGACGTTGATATACAGTCTGTACGCAGAATATATAAATCCGACAGATGCCGGAAAAGAGTCGACAAGACAGAATGTGTCTGGAATATATAAAATTCCACAGATACGCAAATATAAATAAGTGAGAAAAATAATCGTATGTCGTTAAGGAGATTTTGAAATATGAGAAAACCGGAATTGTTAATTCCTGCAAGTAGTTTAGAAGTGTTAAAAACGGCAGTAATATTTGGTGCTGATGCAGTATATATCGGTGGGGAAGCTTTTGGCCTAAGGGCAAAAGCTAAGAATTTCACACCGGATGAGATGAGAGAAGGCATTGCCTTTGCGCATGAGCACGGGGTAAAGGTGCATGTTACCGCAAATATTCTTGCTCACAACTATGATTTGGAAGGTGCGGCAAACTATTTTCGCGAATTGGCAGAAATCAAACCGGATGCGATTATTGTAGCGGATCCGGGGATGGTAATGTTAGCAAAGGCTAATTGTCCGGATATTGAAATTCATATCAGTACGCAGGCCAATAATACCAACTATATGACCTTCCGTTTTTGGTATGATCAGGGAATACGGCGGGTGGTCTGTGCCAGAGAGCTTTCTTTGGTAGAAATCAAGCAGATTCGGGAAAATATTCCGGAAGATATGGAAATCGAATGCTTTATTCATGGAGCTATGTGTATTTCCTATTCCGGACGCTGTCTGCTCAGTAATTATTTTACCGGAAGGGATGCCAATCATGGAGCCTGTACGCATCCATGTCGTTGGAAATATGCGGTTGTGGAGGAAAGTCGTCCCGGTGAATATCTTCCGGTATATGAAAACGAACGGGGGACTTATATTTTTAATTCCAAGGATTTATGCATGATTGAGCATATTCCCGAGATGATCGATGCCGGTATTGACAGTTTTAAGATTGAAGGACGAATGAAAACTGCTCTTTATGTGGCAACGGTTGCAAGAACTTATCGTAAAGTCATTGATGCCGCCGTGCAGGGAAAAGAGGCCTTTGAAGAAATCCTGCCTTGGGCAAAAGAAGAAATTTCCAAGTGCACATACAGACAGTTTACGACGGGATTTTATTTTGGAAAGCCGGATGAAAATACACAGATTTATGACAGTAACACGTATATCAATGAATATATCTATTTGGGCATTATCAACCGTGCAGAACAGAATGTAGTTTATATTGAGCAAAGAAATAAGTTCTGCGTTGGAGAAACCATTGAAATTATGAAACCGGATGGAAGTAACGTAGAGACGAAGGTTGTTTCTATTATAAATGAAGAAACCGGAGAAAAAATGGAAAGTGCTCCCCATCCGCAGCAAAAACTGAGGGTTGAATTGGATCAGCCGGCATCCGTATATGATTTACTGCGAAAGAAAGCACCTGAACAAGAATGAGATTAGTCATAAAAAGATAACATTCTTGACCGTAGTTTAAATACTCTGCTATAATAGCAGAAGTGTGAACCGCGGCCGGAAATAAATTTTTTAAAAATAGACTTGCATTTTTGAAAAAATAAGAGTATCTTATCTATATAAAATAGAAAACGGTGTTGAAGCCACCGACATAAGATATTTTGAACGATGAAGTTCCAACCGTACGGTTCGGAACTTTTTTTATTTTAAAATATCAGCTCCCAATAAAAGGAAAAGGAGATACGAGAAATGAGTGAAGTTATGAACGTCGAAGAAATCTTCGGAAAAAATGTATTTACCCTTGGTAAAATGAAGGAACGCCTTCCCAAAGATGCCTTCAAAGAGGTTAAAAAGGTAATGGACCAGGGTGGAGAGCTTTCTATGGCAACTGCTAATGTTGTTGCAAAAGCAATGAAAGACTGGGCTGTTGAAAATGGTGCCACACACTATACACATTGGTTTCAGCCTCTGACAGGTATTACTGCAGAAAAACATGATGCATTCGTTACACATCCCGATGAAATGGGAAAAATGATTACTGAGTTTTCCGGAAAAGAATTAATTAAAGGTGAGCCCGATGCTTCTTCTTTCCCTTCCGGCGGACTTCGTGCAACATTTGAAGCCAGAGGATATACAGCATGGGATATTACTTCTCCCGCTTTCTTAAAAGAAGCTGCAACAGGTGCTATCCTTTGTATTCCTACAGCTTTCTGTTCTTATACAGGTGAAGCGCTCGATAAAAAGACACCTTTGCTTCGTTCTATGGAAGCTGTATCAAAGCAGGCACTTCGTATTGTAAGATTATTCGGTAACACAGGCGCAACAAAGGTTACTGCATCTGTAGGTCCCGAACAGGAATATTTCTTAGTAGATGAAAAATTATACAAACAGCGTCCTGACTTAATGTTTTCCGGACGTACTCTTTTCGGAGCACTTCCTCCGAAAGGACAGGAAATGGAAGATCACTACTTTGGTGTTATCCGTGAGCGTGTTGGCGCTTATATGAAAGATTTAAATGAGGAGCTTTGGAAATTAGGTGTAACAGCTAAGACACAGCACAACGAAGTTGCTCCTGCCCAGCATGAATTGGCCCCCATTTATGAAACCGCAAATATCGCTGTAGACCACAACCAGTTGGTTATGGAGACGATGAAGAGAGTTGCTGTTAAGCATGGTATGAGATGTCTTTTACATGAAAAACCCTATGCAGGTGTAAATGGTTCCGGTAAACATGACAACTGGTCTATTACAACCGATAATGGCGTTAATTTATTGGATCCCGGTGATACACCAAATGAAAACATCCAGTTTTTACTTGTACTTGCCTGCATTATGAAAGCGGTTGATACGCACGCAGACCTGCTTCGTCAGTCAGCTTCTGACGTTGGTAATGATCACAGACTTGGTGCCAATGAAGCGCCTCCGGCTATTATTTCCATGTTCCTTGGAGAGCAGCTTGAGGATGTTGTAAAACAGCTTGTTGAAACAGGTAGTGCCGATTCTGTAAAACAGGGTGGAAAATTGGAAACAGGTGTATCTACATTGCCTGATTTGCAGAAAGATGCAACAGACCGTAACAGAACATCACCGTTTGCTTTTACCGGTAATAAATTTGAGTTCCGTATGGTTGGTAGTGCCGACTCTATCGCAGGTCCCAACACAACCTTAAATGCAATTGTTGCAGAAGCATTCTGCGAGGCAGCTGATATTCTTGAAAAAGCAGATGATTTCGATGCAGCAGTGCACGATCTGATTAAAGAATATATGACCAAACACCAGAGAATTATCTTCAATGGCAACGGTTATTCCGATGAATGGGTTAAAGAAGCTGAAAAGAGAGGATTGCCGAATATTAAATCCATGATTGAAGCTGCAAGCACCATCACAGATCCGAAAGCAGTTGCTCTGTTTGAAAAATTCGGTATTTATACAGAGGCAGAATTAAAATCCCGTGAAGAGATTATTTATGAGACCTATGCAAAATCAATCAATATTGAAGCATTGACCATGATTGATATGGCTGGTAAACAGATTATTCCTGCAGTTGTTAAATATACGAAAGTTTTAGCAGATACCATTAATGCAGTAAAAGCAGCAGGTGCAGATGCATCTGTTCAGACAGAACTTTTGAAACAGGTTTCAAAGAAACTCGAAGCAATGCAGAAAGCTCTGGTAAAATTACAGAAAGCAGAAGCAAAAGGTTCTTCTATGACAGATGCCAAAGAGCAGGCTTTCTTCTATAAAGATACTGTTATGGTAATTATGGCTGAGCTCAGAAAACCTGCAGATGAGTTGGAAATGATTGTTGATAAAGAATTATGGCCAATTCCTACATATGGTGAATTAATGTTTGAAGTTTAATCCGTCATTATAAAATTAGACATTATAAGATTGATACAGGGGCAGGGTTGATAAACAGTAATCCTGCCCTTTTTAATGCTTCTGAAATTCATATTTTGACGCTCAAAACAAAGAAAAAATAGGGATTATTGGAAAAATCCAAAAAAATGAAATTAATACTTGCTTTTTTAATATGAATTGTGTATACTAACAAATGTTGAAGCGCTATCGCCAAACGGTAAGGCAACGGACTCTGACTCCGTCATTTTCCAGGTTCGAATCCTGGTAGCGCTGCTAATTAGCCAAATGTTTTTATAAGCATTTGGCTTTTTTTATATTCTTATCAAAACTACCCGTACGGATAGTTTCTTTTATATCATTTCTTTAGTACAATGTGACTTGATACCAATAATATTTCATAATCGAGAAATATATTTAAGGAGCAACAGACAAATGGAAAACGATAAAATGTAACGATTTGCAGGAAAAAATAAAAATGTCGACGGAATGGGACTAAACGGTTATTCGTTCGATACCATCTGGTCCGCAAAAACAGGAAATGAAGCTACTTTATATATTGGATACTCTTCTATCGATATAGAGCCTATTAATAATATCGGTGTATCAACCTATACACTGGCTGATGTAAAATTAAAGGATACCAAACAAAAAGATGGTGTTACCATTGATAAATCGAATTTATCAAAATTTATATCTGGACATTAAATATGATGACGGAAATCATGAAATTATTCATCATACAGATACTGCGCATGCATTTAACGGATATTCTCCGGCTACAGCCGATGCCGTAGCAACAACTTCCTTTATTCTGGGATTTGTTCCGTCATTACAAAGAGGGAATTATTATGCATGAATTTAAGGGGAAGACCTATTGCATTGGAAGATGCAAAGCGACTGATATAGTAATTGAATATCATAATAATATTAAAAAACTTCTGTTAGAAGACTTGAATAAAGTCCGAACAGAAGTTTTTTTATTGTGGTGATATTTTATGAATCAAATCCGGCAAGACTATTTGTGGGATATTTTTACTGTTTAGGGCAATAATACAAATGAAAACAGAATTCTGATTGTGCGATATTAACAAGAAAAGAAAGGGAAAAACATGAAAAGGAAACTGATTGGCGCATTGTTATGCGTAAGTATGGTAGCAGCAACACTTGTTGGTTGTGGAAACACGGCAGGTTCAACAGAATCATCAGACGGTGGTTCAACGGTAACAGAATCGTCCGCTAAAGGCGGTTCTGTCTACTGGTTAAACTTCAAACCTGAAGCAGATGAAGCATTACAACAGATTGCTTCAGATTATACAGCAGAAACAGGAGTTCCTGTTAAAGTTGTAACCGCAGCATCCGGTAACTACGAATCAACATTAACAGCAGAAATGGACAAATCAAAAGCCCCTACACTGTTTGTTGTTGGTGATCAGGCAGCTGTTAAAACTTGGGGTAAGTACTGCTTAGATTTAAAAGGAACAGATGTTTATAACGAATTAACAACCGATGATTTTACATTATATGATGCAGACGGAAAAGTCTGCGCTATCGGTTACTGCTATGAGAGTTTTGGTATCATCACAAATATAAAACTTTTGGGAGAAGCAGGTTACTCTTTGGACGACATCAAAGATTTTGCCTCATTAAAAATGGTTGCTGATGATATTCATGCTCGCGCAGATGAACTTGGATTTGATGCATTTACATCATCCGGTATGGATGACTCCTCTTCTTGGAGATTTTCAGGTCACTTAGCAAATATGCCTTTATATTATGAAGCAAAAGCAGACAACTGGACAGAATGTCCTGCAGAAATCAAAGGAACATACCTTGATTTATTCAAAAACATTTGGGATTTATATATCACAGATGCAGCAGTAGATCCGGCTACATTAGCGACCGGCGGATATGATGCTGAAGCTGAATTTAAAAACGGTGAAGCAGTATTCTTCCAGAATGGTACGTGGGAATACGGCGCATTAAGCGAAGTCTGGACTGACGAAGACTTAGCTATGATCCCAATTTACTGTGGCGCTGATGGAGAAGAAAATGCAGGCCTTTGCTCCGGCACAGAAAACTGCTGGGCTGTTAACAAAAACGCTTCAGAAGCTGATCAGAAAGCAACACTTGATTTCATGTACTGGTTAGTAACGTCTGAAAAAGGTACGCAGATGATGATGGAACAGTTTGGCGAAATTCCGTACAAAAACGCAGTTGAAAACTCAAATGTATTCTTCCGGTATGCATCTAAGTATATAGATGAAGGTAAATATACTGTTGAGTGGACATTTAACTATACTCCTAATATAAGTGACTGGAGGGCAGGGCTTGTAGCAGCTATGAATCAGTACGATGCAGGCGGCTCTTGGGACAATGTTGTAACAGCATTCACAGCCGGTTGGGCGACACAGTACAAAGCAGCAAACCAATAAAAGAAAGAAATATGGAAATATGAAAAAGAAAAAAACTGAGAAAATTGTGAATTCTAGCATGATTACACGTCCGATTGCTCGCTTTTTCCCGGTATTTTTATTACCGATTACAATTGCTTTTTTTGTCGGATTTGTGTATCCCTTCATCAAAGGATTCTATTTATCATTTTGTTCATTTACTACAACCAGTGATGCAGAGTTTATCGGCATTGGAAATTATATAAAAGCATTTCATGACGCAACATTTGTTCATGCATTTGGATTTACTTCATTGTATACGGTAGTTTCTTTGGTGTTGGTCAATGTATTGGCATTCTTCCTGGCATTTCTTCTGACTCAGGGTATTAAAGGCACCAACATCTTCCGTACGGTTTTCTTCATGCCGAACTTAATCGGTGGTATCGTACTGGGCTACATTTGGAGTATGATTTTTGATGGTATTTTAAGCCGGTATAACACCAGCATTCTTCTGGAAACCAAATACGGTTTCTGGGGCTTGATCATTTTGATGTGCTGGCAGCAGATTGGTTACATGATGATTATTTATATTGCCGGCATTCAGTCTATCCCTGAGGATATGATGGAAGCTGCCCGTATTGACGGAGCTACCAAGCTTCAGACATTATTCCGGGTTATACTTCCGAATTTGATGCCTTCCGTAACCATCTGTTTATTCTTATCCTTAACAAACGGCTTTAAGCTGTTTGACCAGAATCTGGCACTGACAGGTGGTCAGCCTTTCAACTGGCAGGCAGATGGAACTGTTGTAAAGACAACAGAAATGTTAGCGCTAAACATCTATAACACATTCTATGGACAGTCCTCTACAGCTAGAGGCGTGGCTCAGGCAAAAGCGGTGTTATTCTTTGTACTGGTTGCAGCGATCTCTTTGATTCAGTTGTCTGCTACAAAAGATAAGGAGGTGCAGTAATAATGAAAAGACGTAAAAAGAAAATGGCCGGCCTTATTTCCGGTATGATTGTGCTGATTATCTGTGCAGTTGTATGGGTATTGCCGATTTTTCTGGTGTTTATGAACTCATTCAAACAAAACACTTTCGTTAAAACAGACACATTCGGCTGGCCCTCCCAAAAAAGTGCAGCAGGATTTGCAAACTATATGAAAGGTGTGACATTTGGCGATTATCCTTTTGGAAAATCTGTAATGTACAGTGTTACCATAACAATTTTAGCAACAATTTTAATCTTGTTATTCGCCTCTATGGCAGCATGGTACATTGTACGTGTTAATAATAAATTTTGCAAAATCATGTATTATGTTTTTGTATTTTCCATGGTAGTTCCTTTTCAGATGGTTATGTTTACGCTGACCAAAACGGCAGATACCCTGAAATTGAATACTCCCTTTACAATCCCAATTATATACCTGGGCTTTGGTGCCGGGTTGGCCGTGTTTATGTTCACAGGATTTATTAAGGTATTACCTCTGGAAATTGAGGAAGCAGCCGCAATCGACGGATGTAACCCGATTGCGACCTTCTTCTTAGTTGTTCTTCCGATGTTAAAACCCACCATAATTTCTGTTGGTATTTTGGAAATTATGTGGATTTGGAACGACTATCTCTTACCTTACCTGGTATTGGATCGTACGGAATATATGACTATTCCGATTCATATCCAGTATTTACAGGGAAGCTATGGTACAGTGGATTTAGGTGCTATTATGGCGTTGATTACATTAAGTATCATTCCTGTTATTGTTTTCTACCTCACATGTCAGAAATACATCATAAAAGGTGTGGCGGCAGGCGCTGTAAAAGGTTAATAGATATAGTCATCTTTAAAAAATTGATTTTGGTACTAATGCTAATTATATTAATTATGATATAATGTATCGGAATCGTTTTCGTTGTTAAAGATAGCTTATCTTAGATTAAAAATATATACATGGAGGAAATCTGATGAAATTACAAGACTATTTGTCAAAGAACTGCAACAAAAATATTGCTGACTGCAGCAATGAAGAACTTTATGTGGCGTTGTTGAATCTGACAAAAGACATGGCAACCAAGAAGGTAAGCAATGAAGGTAAGAAAAAACTTTATTATATTTCCGCTGAATTTTTGATTGGTAAACTGTTATCCAACAATTTAATTAATCTAGGCATTTATGATGAAATCAAAGAAGAACTTTCCGCACAGGGAAAATCTTTGGCAGAAATTGAAGAAGTAGAGCCGGAACCTTCTTTAGGAAACGGTGGTCTTGGAAGACTTGCAGCGTGCTTCTTGGATTCCATTGCAACACTTGGACTAAACGGAGACGGTGTGGGTCTTAACTATCATTACGGTTTATTTAAACAGGTATTTGAAAACCACCTTCAGAAAGAAACACCGAATCCCTGGATGGAAGAAAACAGCTGGCTTCACAAAACAGAAACCTGCTATGATGTGAAATTTGGCGGTATGACAGTAAAATCCAGAATGTATGATATTGATGTTTTAGGTTATGATAACCGTACCACAAAGCTTCATTTATTTGATATTGAATCAGTAGATGAAAGCATTGTTGGTGACAACATTGATTTTGACAAAGAGTTAATTGAAAAGAATTTGACATTGTTTTTATATCCCGATGATTCTGATGATAAAGGAAGAATGCTTCGTGTGTACCAGCAGTACTTCATGGTCAGCAATGCAGCGCAACTGATTTTGGATGAAGCCGTTGCAAAGGGATCGGATTTATATGATCTTGCAGATTATGCAACCATTCAGATTAATGATACCCATCCTTCCATGGTGATTCCGGAATTGATCCGCCTGTTACAGGAACGCGGTATTCGAATGAAAAAGGCAATCAAAATCGTTTCCAAAGTATGTGCATATACCAATCACACAATTTTGGCAGAAGCTCTTGAAAAATGGCCCATTCACTATATGGAAAAGGTTGTTCCTCAGTTAATGCCGATTATTCGTGAATTGGACAACCGTGTTCGTGAAAAAGTTGTAGATGAGAGCACGTATATCATTAAAGACGGTTTAGTACACATGGCACACATGGATATTCACTATGGTTATAGTGTCAACGGTGTGGCATATCTGCATACGGAAATTCTGAAAGATACAGAGTTAAACAACTTCTATAAACTGTATCCTGAAAAATTCAATAACAAGACCAACGGAATTACATTCCGTCGTTGGTTAATGGCCTGCAATCCGCAGTTGGCAACACTGATTACAGAATTAATCGGAGAAGGCTGGAAAAAGGATGCTATGGAACTGACCAAGCTTGGAGAATTTGTCGACAATGATGAAGTTCTTGACAAAGTGCTTGCTGTGAAATCTGAAAAGAAAACGGAATTGAAAGATTACCTGAAAAAGACACAGAATCTGGATATTGATACGACTTCCATTTTTGATATTCAGATAAAACGTCTGCATGAGTATAAACGTCAGCAGATGAATGCATTGTTTATCATTCACAAATATTTTGAAATCAAAGCAGGAAAGAAACCGACAAGACCAATTACCGCCATTTTTGGTGCAAAAGCAGCGCCGGCTTATATCATTGCAAAAGATATTATTCATTTAATTTTATGCTTACAGGAATTGATTAACAATGATCCGGAAGTAAGTCCTTACTTAAAGGTCATTATGGTTGAAAACTACAATGTTACCATGGCAGAAAAATTAATACCCGCGTGTGATATTTCCGAGCAGATTTCACTGGCATCCAAAGAAGCTTCCGGTACTTCCAACATGAAGTTTATGTTAAATGGTGCCGTTACACTTGGAACCAGTGACGGAGCAAATGTGGAAATTGCAGAATTAGTTGGCGATGAAAACATTTTTGTCTTTGGTGAAGATTCCCAGACAGTCATCGACCGTTACGCACGCGGAGATTACAATTCCAGATCTTACTATGAAAAGGATGAAGATTTAAAACGTGCTGTTGACTTCATCGTAAGCGATGATTTAATGAAGATCGGCTGCAAAGAAAATCTGGAACGTTTATACAACGAACTACTCAACAAAGACTGGTTCATGACTTTCCCGGATGTTGCAGAATATGTAAAGACAAAAGATGTATGTTATGAAGCATATGAAGATCGCAAGAAATGGGCTAAGATGATGCTTGTTAATATCAGCAAAGCCGGATTCTTCTCATCAGACAGAACGATTGATCAGTATAATAAAGAAATTTGGAAACTGTAAAAATAATTTTCTTTTCGGATTTGTGTTTCCAATATATATCTTTGCCGCCTCGTACTTCGGTTTTTAGACTTTCTAAGCGGTATGCTCACAAAAATTTATAAAATGCCCGGTTTCAAAACTCAGACTTCGTCTTCAAACAGTTGAAACTGGGCATCATTTTTGCTCGTCATACCGCTAAGAAAGTCACAAAACCTTGCAAAAGCCGTCGGAGATATATATTGGAAACACAAATCCGAAAAGGGAAAAATATTTAAGGAATAGCAGTTGACAAGAAATGAACGAAGTGCTAAGATTTTACTAATTTAATAAGTTAAACCGATGAAGTGGAGATAACGGCGTTTCACGCCCCTACAGAGAGCCTGTGATGCTGAGAAACAGGCAGGAAACAAGACGTCAAATGGACCACGGAGGGCGCAGGGAAAGGTTGATAATCATTAATCGAGTATATTGCGACGTAAGGCATGCGTCAGTTGCCGGGGATATCAGAGGTATCCTGCAGAGCGTGTGATTGTTCACAAATTCAAGGTGGCACCGCGGATAAAGATTATTCGTCCTTGGCAGATAAGATTCTGTCAGGGACTTTTTTGTTATACACGATGAGCCAAGTTCAAATTTGTGCTTGCACAAGAATTTGAATTTGGCGAACGTATAATCACTGAGATGGAACGAAGTGAAATCGAAGTGATTATACAGGGTGTATAGCAATCAGTCAGAGACTGATTGACACGATGAGCCAAAGGAAGTAGGCCCAAGATAAGGTAAAAGGCAATAATGGCATGACAAGCGGAAAGCGCATGTAGGACCAAGATGAGGTAAAAGGCAATAATGGCATGACAAGAAGAAAGAGCATGTGGGCTCAAGATATGGAAAAACTGTTAGATAAAGATATAAAATGTTCTAACAGAAAAAAACGCAATTATAAAAAATAAAGAATAAGAAAAATTTTACAAGGAAAATCAAACAAAAAAATCAAACAACAAAAATCAAATAACAAAAATCAAACAAGAATAATCAAACAAAAAAGGAGAGAGAAACATGATTAAAGAAGCAATCGTAAAAATTGTCAACAAGGAAGACCTAAGATATGACGAGGCTTATCAGGTTATGAATGAGATTATGAGTGGGGAAACCACACCGACACAAAATGCGGCATTTTTGGCGGCGCTTTCCACCAAGAGTGCAAAGGCAGAAACAACCGATGAAATTGCAGGCTGTGCGGCAGCTATGCGTGACCATGCAACCAAAGTGGAAACCGGTATGGATGTTTTTGAAATTGTCGGCACCGGCGGAGACAATGCACAGAGCTTTAATATTTCTACAACTTCGGCACTGGTTGCAGCAGCAGGAGGAATGAAAGTGGCAAAACACGGAAATCGCGCGGCTTCCTCAAAATGCGGAACGGCAGACTGTCTGGAAGCATTAGGCGTTAATATTCAGCAGGATCCTGATAAATGCGTGGAACTCTTAAAAGAAGCAGGAATGTGTTTCTTTTTTGCGCAGAAATATCATACATCCATGAAGTATGTGGGAGCCATTCGAAAAGAATTGGGATTTCGAACCGTATTTAATATTTTGGGACCGTTGACAAATCCCGGTAGTCCCAAAATGCAGTTACTCGGTGTATATGACGAATATCTGGTTCAGCCTCTGGCACAGGTTTTAATTAATCTTGGCGTGGAAAGGGGTATGGTTGTATACGGACAGGATAAATTGGATGAAATATCTTTAAGCTCTCCCACAACCATCTGTGAATTTAAAGACGGCTGGATGAAAAATTATGTCATTACACCGGAAGACTTTGGATTTGAAAGATGCAGGAAAGAGGATTTAGTCGGAGGAACACCGGAAGAAAATGCGGCTATTACAAAAGCTATTTTGAGCGGTGAGGAACGAGGACATAAGAGAAATGCCGTTTTATTGAATGCCGGAGCATCTTTATATATTGGCAATAAAGCAGAGACCTTTGCCGATGGAGTGAAACTGGCAGCAGAATTGATTGACAGCAAAAAGGCATTGGAAACGCTGAATAAAGTTATAGAAGTAAGCAATCGATAACTATTGGGTCACAATAGCATATGAAATAATAGAATTCCCTTTATAAGTTTTGTAAAAGCAAGTGTGAATAAGTGTGATTTGACAGATGCAGGTACGGGCATTGGCGCGTACTTGCATTTTCTTTTTTATTCGTAATATAATACTATTATTGATGCAAAAATTGTCATATTTTGTTAAATGAGAAATGAGAATATAAAAGAGCGTATGTATATTTTTTTATCGATATCAAAGAATAAAAGAAAATTTCAATACCAAAATTTATAGTAGAAAAAGGAGAAACGGGAATGAGTTATGATGTGGCGGTCATCGGGACCGGACCGGCAGGTTTGTCTGCTGCCATTACCTTGAAAATCCGCAACAAAGATATAATTTTATTTGGCAACACTCATCTTAGCGATAAAATAGGGAAAGCTCATCTGATCCGGAACTATCCGGGATTGCCTGATGTATCAGGAAAAGAACTTGCAAAAAGTCTGAAGAGGCATATTGACAGTTTGGGGATTCAAATCACAGAGGAATTGGTTTCGGCTGTTTATGCAATGGGTGAGATGTTTTCGATACAGACTACAAGCAATCATATATATGAAGCTAAAAGTGTGATTTTGGCGACCGGTGTCAGTTTTGAAAAGCCCTTTCCCGGAGAAGAGGAGTTTTTGGGTAGAGGCGTCAGCTATTGTGCAACCTGTGATGCGTTGCTGTATCGTGACAAGACGGTGGCAATCATCGGAACTTCTCCGAAAGAGGAGACGGAAGCTGATTTCATGGCGGAAATAGCAAAAAAAGTCTATTATATACCCTTATATCTGGAGGAAGTATCATTAAATAAAGACATTGTTGTACGAAAAGAAAAACCGGTTTCTATTTCGGGCTCCATAAAGGTGGACAAGCTGGTTTTTGAAAATGATGAATTGCCCGTGGATGGTGTTTTTATTTTAAGAGACAACGTATTTCCCCAGAGTCTGGTTCCGGGAATAGCCGTGGATGGGAAGCACATTTCGGTTAACCGCAACATGGAGACCAATCTGAAAGGGTGCTTTGCTTGTGGGGATTGTACGGGAACTCCCTACCAATATATAAAAGCAGCCGGTGAGGGAAATGTGGCTGCGCTATCTGCAGTATCTTATTTGAATGATACAAGGCAAAATAGAAAAGAGGAATAAAAGCGCAGAGAAAAAAGAATACTACAGTTAATGAAACAATTGTGAAAAGAAAGATATAGACAAAAATAACTTTAAAACAACGACTAACAAGAACAAAGAAAAAGGAGAGAAAAACTTATGGTAAAGAAAATTACAGAACACGAATTCAAACAGGAAACAGAAAACGGAATTGCAGTTGTGGATTTTTCAGCACAGTGGTGCGGTCCCTGTCATATGATGGAGCCTGTATTGGAACAGATTTCCGAAGAATTAGAAGGTAAAATGAAATTTTTCAATGTTGATATCGATGAAAATATGGAGTTGGCACAGGAATATATGATTACAAATATTCCCGCACTTCTGGTTTTGAAAGACGGTAAACGTGAGGGTATGCTTGTGGGATTTAAACCAAAAGAAGTCTTGATGAGTGAGTTGAAAAATTTTTTATAATGCAAATCTGAAAACAGAACACAAAATTTAGTTTGTACAATTCTGATTTTCGAATGAATCATTGGGAAAGTCCTCTTTATAATTATTTCATTTTTCTGTAAAAACGGAATGTGATATAATCATCCTGTATCTACAAATTATGAAAAAGAACATTTAGTGCTAATGATTTTTATAATTTGCCCTGTCGGAAAATAGCAGAGTATAGCGTATAAAAATTCTTATAGTGCTATTTGCTTTACCGCATAAGACGGTAGAATGGAGATTCATATGAGAAAAAAAGAAAAAGTTATAGATGTCGGACCCAATCCCGGCACCGGTAAAAAGATCGCAAGAATTTTTGTGGGAATTTTTGTAGGATTTTTTGTTTTGATTGCTGTCTTTTCTTCTTTTTATACGGTAGGAGAGACAGAATCGGTTGTTATCACGACCTTTGGAAAAGCGACTCTGGTAGATGAAAAGGGACTGCATTTCAAGATCCCTTTTGTGCAGAAAGCAACCAAAGTTGATACCACGGTGCGGGGAATTGAAATCGGCTACGGAGAAGATTCCGATGGCAATACATACAGTGTTGAACACGAATCTATCATGATTACATCGGATTATAATTTTATTGATTGTGATTTTTATATTTCTTATCAGGTTACCGATCCGATCAAATATTTATACAATTCTGATCAGCCGGATCTCATTGTCAAGAATATAGCAATGTCCAGCATCCGTTCCACGGTATCTGCTTTCACGGTAGACAATGCCATTACAACCGGTAAGGCGCAGATTCAGAGCAATGTAAAGACAATGATTATTTCCGAACTGGAAGATCAGGATATCGGAATTACTTTGGTAGATGCAAGTATTCAGGATGTTGAACCGCCGACAGACGATGTCATTGAAGCCTTTACGGCAGTGGAAACTGCAAAGCAGGGAAAAGAATCCGCTGTGAATGAGGCAAATGCATACCGGAATGCTAAACTTCCTGCAGCAGAGGCAGAAGCAGATAAAATCGTTCAGAATGCAGAAGCGGAAAAGACGGCCCGCATCAACGAAGCAACCGGACAGGCAGCCCGTTTCAATAAAGAGTATGACGAATATGTCAATTACCCACTGATAACCAAGCAGAGAATGTTTTTAGAGACCATGTCCGACGTACTTCCCTCTCTTCAGGTTATTATTGATCAGGGAAACGGTGAGGTCATGAAGTATTATCCGATTACCGAATTAAACAAAGCAGCCGGAGTGGATACGTCAAAAGCAGCAAAAAGCGCTTCAAGTACGACAGACACAACCGGACAGGATGCACAATAGGAGGTGCCGGATATGAAAAAAGCATGGAAAATACTTGTTTTTATAGTAGTTGTTGCAGCATTAATGATTTTATCGGGAAGTTTTTATACCACAATGGAAAATGAATATTCCGTTGTAAAACAGTTTGGTAAAATTGTACAGACCAATGATACCGCAGGACTTCGCGTGAAAATTCCGTTTGTTCAGACCGTGAATTATGTACCGAAAGCGGTTCAGATTTATGACCTTCCGGAGTCAGAGGTTATTACCAGTGATAAAAAGACTATGATTGTTGATGCCTATGTTTTGTGGAAGGTAACAGATGCAAAGGCATACACACAGACTTTAAATGCGAGTGCGTCAACTGCACAGGGACGTATTGATGTCATTGTATACAATGCAATTAAAACAACCATTTCATCCATGACTCAGGAAGAGCTGATTGCCAGCCGTGATACGGCAGTTAAAATTGTAAACACGACGGATGAGACGGAAGATATTGAAATCAACGATATCGAGTCACAGGAACTGGATGAAGAAGGCAATGTGATTGAAGATAAAGAAAAAGAAGAAGTTGAAATTATTGTCATTTCTGACCGTCTGGAGCAGTGCATCGGAAATCAGTGCGATCAATACGGTATTGAGCTTTCCAATGTAAAAATCAAGGTTCTGGATCTTCCTGATGAGAATAAAGAAGCTGTTTACAACCGTATGATCACGGAAAGAAACAATATCGCAGCTGCATACAAGGCACAGGGTGAATCAGAGGCACAGATTATCCGTAACACAACGGACAAAGAAGTTTCGGTAATGCTTTCCGAAGCACAGGCAAAAGCTGATGCTACAGTTGCGGAAGGTGAAGCGGAATATATGCGCATCCTGTCCGAAGCATACAACGATGAGGGAAAAGCAGACTTTTATTTATTCAGTCTGCAGTTAGATACCATAAAAGAATCCGTGACAAACGGAAATACGACCATATTCTTAGATAAAGACAGCCCTGTGGCACAGATTTTTAGCGGGGTGCAGTAAAAAACACTCATTAATACAGTTGTGTGGCTAAGAAATTTGCATATTCTATCACAGACGCGTTCTCACTTGGATGACAACGTAGCAGTACTAAATTCGCAATAAATTGCTCATTAAGTGCTGACGTTGTCATACAGTCTGTGAGTAGAATATACAAATTTCTTAGCCACACAACTGTAAAGCGGGAGTGAATTTATAAAAGGTGATACAAGATGTATGAATTTCAGGCCAAAATCAGATACAGTGAAACGGATAGTAACGGCCAGCTCAGTTTGTTGGGCTTATTAAATTACTTTCAGGATAGTTCTATTTTTCATTCGGACAGCCTGGGAGCCGGCGTCGAGGCATTAAAAGATCAGGGGATGTTTTGGGCCTTGTCGGCATGGCAGATCGTAGTAAAGCGCTATCCAAAGGTTTGTGAGACCGTCACAGTTGGCACAGCACCTTATGAATTTAAAGGGTTTATGGGGAATCGTAATTTCTGGATGAAAGATGAAAACGGAGAAATGATTGCATGGGCCAATTCCATTTGGAGTCTGGTAGATATCCAAAGTGGGATGCCAAAAAAATGTCCGTCTGAAATTCAGGAAATATATAAACTCTCTCCCAAACTGGACATGGAATATGCACCACGAAGAATACAGTTTGAAGGAGATCCCGTCAGGGAAGAAAAAATAGAAGTGGTCAAACACCATTTGGATACCAATCTGCATGTCAATAACGGACAGTTTGTCGATATTGCCATGGACTTTCTACCGATGGATTTTTCAGTCGGACAACTCAGGGTAGAATATAAGATGCAGGCGCATCTGGGGACGATGTTGTATCCGGCGGTTTATCGGGGACAGGACAAAATTGGCGTTGCATTGTTAAATGAAGATGATAAAGTCTACTGCAATGTGGAGTTTACAAAAAAAGAGGACGGAAAAACATGTTAAAACTAGGTAAAAAACAAAGATTAAGTATTATCAAGACAGAGCCTTTCGGAGTATATCTGGCAGAGTTTATGCCGAAAAAAGGAGAGAATCTCTCGGATATAGAAAAGGTTCTTTTGCCGATTAAGCAGGTTCCGAAGGATTTTGGAATTGGCGATTCGCTGGAAGTATTTTTATATAAGGATTCCAAGGACCGGTTGATTGCGACCGTTCATGAACCGGCTATGACGCTCGGACAAATTGCCCGGTTAAAAGTGGTTCAGACTTCCAAAATCGGCGCGTTTTTATCCTGGGGGCTGGAAAAAGATTTGTTCCTGCCTTTTAAAGAACAGACTAAGAGGGTAGAAGCCGGAGATGAAATACCGGTGGCGCTCTATATTGATAAGAGCAGTCGATTGGCGGCCACGATGCGGCTCTATCCTTATCTTTCGATTGCAAAAGGTTATGAAAAGGATGAAATTGTAACGGGAACAATTTATGAGATTGCACCCAATTTTGGAGCTTATGTCGCTGTGGATGATCAGTATCAGGCGATGATTCCGCAAAAAGAGCTGACAAAAAAGCTTTCTGTGGGAGAACGGATTGAGGCACGTGTCATTGCAGTAAAAGAAGATGGTAAACTGGATTTAAGCCTTCGTGAAAAATCCTATATGCAGATGACACCGGATGGTGAAAAAATCATGGAACTGTTAGCTGCCAATGGAGGAAAATTACCGGTTGGAGATAAATCTTCACCGGAGGAAATAAAAGAACTGCTTCAGATGAGTAAAAACGAATTTAAAAGGGCAGCAGGTCATCTCTATAAAGAAAGAAAGGTTATAATTTCAGATAAAGAGATTAGAATAAAAAAAGATTAGAATAAAAAGAGATAAATTAAAAATTGCTGAATATAACAAAAGCGCACAAAAGTTTAAATCTTGTGCGCTTTATTTTATGACACAAGCGTCAAACAAACTATATTATTGGAGAAAAGTGTTCCCTTTTTGAAAGAATTGTTTTATAATCAATGCATGCAGACGATAGTCTGTACATTATGAAGATATTAAAATATGCGAGGTCGAAGAAATGAAAGTTCAGAATATCACAGATGTAGACAAGTTTTTTGAAGTAATTGACAGTTGCAAAGGAAAAGTAGAGTTGGTTACCGGTGAAGGCGACCGCCTGAATTTGAAATCCAAATTATCCCAGTATGTTTCCATGGCAAATATTTTTTCGGATGGAACAATTGCAGAATTGGAATTACTGGCATATGAGCCGGAAGATATTCAGAAATTATTAAGTTTCATGATGAGCTAAGGCGAATGCATTTAATGGCCACATATAATGTGACGGCTTATTTGAACAGGTGATGTTATGCGGAAGACAGAAGTCTTGGGGATACCGTTGACGGATTATACTATTCGCGAATCGATGAAGAAGGTAGATTCCTTTTTTAAAGACGGAAGAGTCAGCACCATAGCAGTCATTACGATGAAAGGACTGTTGGTTGCACATGAAGATGAATCTATCAAAGAGTGGATGACAAAAATCGATTTGGCCGTTCCGGCAGATGTAGAAATATTACGAGCCGGAGACATTGCTTTTCATAACCGGATCCGGGATGTGGAGAATAATGTCTTTGTTACAGAATTTTTCAAAAGGCTGGCGCGGCAGAAGAAAACAGTATATTTACTGAGTGATAATTCGGCAAAACTGGAAAAACTAAAAAAAGAAATACTATCCTATGAAGAAGATATCCGAATTATAGGTTCATTTTCTTTGGATTCTACGGATAATGGCGATGACTATGTTGTGAATGAAATTAATATGGCATTTGCGGATGTATTGATTTCCAATTTAGAATCGCCGGGGCGTGAAAGCTTTCTTGCAGAAAACCATATGAAGCTCAATGCTGCAATTTGGATGATGGTACGGGCTGATGTGGATTTATCAGAAAAAGAAAATGGATTTTGGCGGAAATTGAATAAGCAGATTTTGAAAAAGATTTTTTCTGCCAGATTAATCCGCTACCATAATGCAGAGCAGGAGCGTGTTGTGGAGAATGCCGAAGAAAAGATGTCTATGGAAGGCAAAACGGAAAGTGACGAGATATAAGGTATCATAAAATCGAAATATTATTAGAAAAAATTGTGCATAATTCCAACCCGGATGAGTGCACAATTTTTCTTTGCATATGGAAACGGAAGTCAAACGAAGGCCATACACCAATCATAAAAAAGTCAAAAATCACAAGATATGTAAATTTTTATAGCATCATATACTAAATATATGGGCTAAAAACAGATTTACATAAAATTCCAGATAATTTTATTTCAAAAATCAAAAAACCCAAAAAATTCACAAAAAATGCTAGCATTATTTGTGAAAATGTATTAAAATTGTTTACATAATGATTCAATATGGTATATGGGGAAGTAAGGTTATTGAATTAGAGAGGGAGCATGAACTATGATTTCAAATCAGATATTGCAGAATACCATCGACGGATTAAAGGGAATTTCCGGTGTTGATTTTATTGTTTTAGATACAGATGGAAATGAGGTAGCAGAGACAACCAAAGAAGATTTTGATTACGGTACGGAAGTTGTGGAATTTGTTAAATCCCCGGCTGATAGTCAGGAGTTTTCAAAATATTTGTTTTTTAAGATCTACGATGATCAGGCTCCGGAATATGTGCTGGTGGTTGTCGGCTCCGGTGATAATTCTTATCTGGTCGGTAAGATGGTAGCGTTTCAGATGCAGGGGTTGATGGTTGCCTACAAAGAGCGGTTTGATAAAGATAACTTTATTAAAAACCTTCTTTTGGATAATCTCTTGCTGGTGGATATTTACAGCAGATCCCAAAAATTACATATTCCCATGGAAGCCAAAAGGACGGTTATGATTGTAGAACCGATTGAAGGAAAAGAAAGCGGTCTTAATGAAGCTGTACGGGCTTGTTTTCCTGCCAACGGCAAAGATTTTGTTACAGCGGTTGATGAAAACAGTGTGGTTATCGTAAAAGAAATTGTGGGAAATGATTCCAAAGCCGATATTGAAAAAACGGCTTCCATGATTAAAAATCATCTGGAGAAAGAGGGCATTTCCAGGGTACATGTTGCATATGGTAATATTGTAAATGAACTAAAAGAAGTAAGCCGTTCTTACAAAGAAGCCAAGATGGCTATGGATGTGGGAAAGATTTTCTTTGAGGAACGTTGTGTGATTGCATACAGCGAGTTAGGAATTGGACGTTTGATTTATCAGCTTCCCATTCCTCTTTGCAAAATGTTTATCAATGAGATTTTCGGCGGTCGCAATCCGGATGATTTTGATGAAGAGACGATTACGACCATACATAAGTTTTTTGAAAACAGCCTGAACGTATCGGAAACCTCCCGTCAGCTGTTTATTCACCGGAATACTTTGGTTTATCGTTTGGATAAGCTTCAAAAGAGCACCGGTCTTGATTTGAGAGTGTTTGAAGATGCCATCACCTTTAAAATTGCATTGATGGTAGTAAAATACATGAAATATATGGAAAGCTTCAATTATTAAGATACCACAAAGTGCGTAGCAATCCGTTGGTATCATGTAACAGTAAAAAGCAAAAGAAAGCAGGTAAACAAAATGATTACATTGGATCATGTGAGTAAGTCCTATTCGACCGGAGCACCGGCATTAAATGATGTCAGTATCCATATTGAACCGGGCGAATTTGTATTTATTGTTGGAGACAGTGGCTCCGGTAAATCTACATTGATCAAATTATTATTGAGAGAATTATTGCCGACTTCCGGCACCATTACGGTAAACGGAACCAACGTTGGAAAGCTAAAACATAGACAAATTCCTAAATTTCGTAGAAAAATCGGAGTTGTTTTCCAGGATTTCCGTCTTTTGATGGATCGTAATGTGTATGAAAATGTTGCATTTGCCCAGAGAGTTGTGCAGGTGCCCAATAAACAGATTCGGAAAAATGTTCCTTCTATTTTGGCCGTAGTTGGACTTGCAGGAAAATACAAGGCAAGACCTAAACAGTTATCCGGTGGGGAGCAGCAGCGTGTTGCGGTTGCAAGGGCATTGGTGAATGAGCCGCCAATTTTATTGGCAGACGAGCCGACCGGTAACTTAGATCCCAAGAATTCTCAGGAAATTATGAAACTTCTGGAAGAAATCAATGAAAAAGGTACAACTGTACTGGTAGTTACACATAATAGAGAAATTGTAAATGCTATGAAAAAAAGGGTCATTACAATGAGTCAGGGAGTCGTTGTAAGTGATCAGAAAGAAGGATCTTATATCGATGAGATTTAGTACATTACTTTATACGATAAAACAAGGTTTTACAAATATTACACGTAATAAATGGTATTCCCTGGCATCTATTGCTACCATTAGTGCGTGCCTGTTTTTGTTTGGTATTTTTTATTCTGTAGTGGCCAATTTTCAGTATATTTTAAAGACTGCACAAAACGGAGTGGCCGTAACCGTATTCTTTGATGAAGGTATCAGTGAAGAGCGGATTGCACAGATTGGTAATGAAATATCACAGAGAAGCGAAGTAGACCATATCAATTATATTTCTGCAGATGAAGCATGGAATAGCTTTAAAGATGAATATTTAGGTGAATATGCGGATGGTTTTACGGAAAATCCGCTTGCAGATTCAGCCAATTATGAGATTTATATCAAAGATGTATCCATGCAGGCAAATCTGGTTTCCTATCTGGAAAATGTAGAGGGAATTCGTATGGTAAATCAATCCGAAGTTACGGCAAACACTTTGGATGGCATCAATCGTCTGGTTGGTTATGTTGCAATCGGAATTATTGTCCTGTTGTTGTTTGTTTCCGTCTTTTTGATTGGAAATACAGTTACCATCGGTATTTCTGTCCGCAAAGAGGAAATAAATATTATGAAATATATTGGGGCAACCGATTTCTTTGTCAGATTTCCGTTTGTGATAGAAGGTATGATTATCGGATTAATCGGTTCGGTTGTGCCACTTGGAGTTGTATATCTGATTTACAACAATGTAATCGGGTTTGTATTGAATAAGTTTACTGTATTAAGCTCGATTTTGAATTTCCTTACAGTGCAGGAGGTCTTCCATGTATTGTTGCCGATTTCACTTGTGATTGGTGTTGGAATTGGTTTTGTTGGAAGTTTTATAACGGTAAGAAAACATATTCGGGTTTAGTATTAAGGAGATACAACAGTTATGAGAAATATATGGAAAACAATGAGCGTTCTGCTTTGTACGGTTCTTTTAATATCCGCACCGGCACAGGTTTACGCAACGGAAAAAACAGCGGCTGATTACAAAGAAGAGATTCGGGAAAAGAAGGAACAGGCAGAAGAGCATAAACAGGAAATCCAGGCTTCCGAGTCTAAAGTCGATATGATGGAGGAAACCGTTGCAGGATTAAATAGCGAAAAAAAGGAACTGCAGGTAGCAAAGGATGAGCTGAGTGCCACTGTTGAAGAGCTGGATGTACAATTGACCAATGTACAGGAAGTGTTAACGGAATTAGAGGAAGATATTGATAGAAAAACCAAGCAGGTTGAAAATATCAAAAATAGATTGAGGGAAGCTGAGGCTAACCAGGATGAACAGTATACTTCCATGAAACAACGTATCAAATTCATGTATGAAAAAGGTGATACTGCTTATATTACCATGGTTTTTGGTGCTCAAAATCTGACTGATATGCTGAATAAAGCCGAATACATTGAAGAGGTATCCGCTTATGACAGACAACTTTTAAATGAATATACGGAGACAAAATACCGGGTTATCAATTTAAAAGACAAATTGGAAGTGGAACAGGCTTCTTTATTAGAAACGCAGGAACAGGCTGAGATACAGGAACAGCAGATGTCTTGGCTGATTGATCAGAAAAATGGTGAGATCGAAAAGTTCGAATCAGAAATTAGTACAAAAGAAGATTCGATTAAAGAATATGAGGCTATGATTGCATCACAGAATGCGACCATTGCAGCTTTGGAAGCAAGTATTCTGCAGGCTGAAAGAGAAGCGGAAGCTTTGGAAAAAGAATTGGAAGAATCGGGCTTGTCCGATAATGATATTGACAGTGCGCCTTCTTCTAAACCGGTAACGACACAACAGGTTTTCTCAGGACCTTTCTGTATGCCGGCACCATCCTATACCAGGGTATCGGATGATTACGGAAATCGTATCCATCCGATTTTGGGTGTGAAACAGTTCCACAATGGTATTGATTTTGCCGCACCCGGCGGCAGTCCGATTTTAGCAGCACAAAGTGGTACCGTTATTGCGGCAGCTTACAGTGCTACCATGGGAAATTATATTATGATCAATCATGGTGGTGGCGTAATTACGATTTATATGCATGCATCTGCTTTGTATGTTTCAGCGGGACAGACGGTGACCAAAGGGCAGAAGATTGCAGCGGTTGGAACAACAGGCCGATCTACAGGAAATCATTTACATTTTTCAGTTCGTGTGAATGGAAACTATGTAAGCCCTTGGAGTTATTTATAAGTTAGAAGGTAATGATTTTGGAAGAACAGGTTCAATTACAACAGTCACAAAATACAGATAACAAATTGAAACCGAAAAAACGCTTTGGTATTTTTTTTCTGGGAGTGCTTTTGGGAACATTGATAACCGGAACGATTGCGTGTTTTATAATTTTGCAGCAGTCAAAAACAACCATATCTTATGATGATTCGGAATCGGTTATTAATGCGGCGACAATTTCTAAATTGCAGAAATTGGAAGAAGGTATCGAGACTTATTATCTCAACGATTCCGAACAGGAAGAGCTTCAAAACAGTCTTTACCATGGACTGGTAGAGGGACTGGGAGATCCATATTCTACTTACTATTCTCCGGAGGAGTTGGAGGATATCATAGAATCAACCCAAGGAGTCTATTACGGAATAGGCGCTTACATTGGTTATGATACAGACCGGGATTATTGCAAAATAGCAAAATGCATGGACAATTCTCCGGCTAAAGAAGTTGGACTATTGCCGGATGATATCATTGTTGAAGTAGACGGCAAGGATATGTATAAGGTTCAGACCAGTGAAATTGTGACGTACATCAAGGGGCCTGAAAAAACCACTGTAGAACTTACCATCTATCGTGAAGGCGAACTTGATTATCTGCATTTTACAGTGGAAAGACGTAAAATAGAAACTCCCACAGTGGCATATAATATAGATGATGATGGCATTGCTTATATTCAGATTGCAGAATTCGATGAAGTAACCTCCGGACAGTTTGAGGATTATCTGGATCAGGCACAAAAAGACGGTATGAAAGGACTTGTCATTGATCTTAGAGACAATCCCGGCGGAAGTCTTTCTACCGTTGTTGAGATTGCCAATCAGATTTTGCCCAAAGGTCTGATTGTTTATACCGAAGACCGGGATGGCAATCGTAAAGAATACGAGTGCGACGGCAAACATGAGATAGAGGTTCCGCTTGTTGTGTTAGTCAATGGTAACAGTGCCAGCGCATCCGAAATCTTGGCAGGTTCCATAAAAGACTATGGAGTTGGTACGATTTTAGGAACGACAACCTTTGGAAAAGGAATTGTACAGAAAATTTTCTCGTTATCAGATGGTTCGGCATTGAAACTGACTATCAGCCATTACTATACACCCAAAGGAAATGACATTCATGGCGTTGGTATTGAACCGGATGAGGAACTGGAATTAGACAAGGAAGCTTATCTGGAAGATGGAACGGATAATCAGTTAGACCGTGCGAAAGAGATTTTGAAAGAAAAAATCCAGTAAAATAACGTAAATGCGACATTTTATGGTAGTAAGGGGTGTTCGTGGATTGCGAGAATTGCGTTTCATGTAGCAATCTATATACATCATAAAATAAGAAAAATATTATAAAACCGGAGTATAATATGAGCAAAAAACAGGCCTATTTATTAACTGCATACAAGGATTTTGATGCGGTGTATGAACTGGCCTCTTTTTTGTGTAAAGAAGATTATGTCTATATTCATGTAGATAAAAAAAGCGCACAGCTTTCTGAACCGGAATTGGAAAAACTCAATGCTCTTGCTAACTGTGTGGCGTATAAAGAGTTTGACATTGCATGGGGTGGTTACAATCATGTAAAGGCTCTGCTGTCTTTGATGAAAAGAGCAGTAGAGAACCCGGAGGTTTCCTACATCCATATGCTGACCGGAGAAGATTATTTGCTCAAGCCGCCTTCAAAAATCCATGAGCAGTTTATAGAGGATGAACATATTTATTTGAGTTATATAGCGGAACGTGATTTTAACGAAGCCGTGAAAAAACGCTATTACTATTATAATTTTTTTCAGGATAAAAATGTAAAAAATAAAATTCTCTGGCTGATTCAGGATTTCACGGTCTTTTTGCAAAAGATAATCGGAATAAAGCGTAAAGGACTGGGAGAGTTTGATGAAATCTATAAAGGCCTGGTCTATATATCCATGCCGGTTGCGGCGGCAAAAGATATTCTTACTTACCTGATAAGCCATCCGGAATATGAAAAGGATTTATACCGGTGCCAGTTACCCGAAGAATTTTTCTTCCATACTCTGCTTTTAAATGAAAAATTCTGTGGTGGAAAATGGAAAAGCCACATCGTTGATAGAGAATTGCGTTTTATGAACTGGGAGCGGGGAGATGGTGGCAGTCCGGTGTATCTGGATGACTCTGATTTTGAAGAGTTAGCGAAGAGTAACTGCATATTTGCCAGAAAGTTCCATGGAAAAGAATCTGCGGCGTTGAAAGAGCGGATTCGGAATGAATTGTGGAATACATGAAAATGCGAATATATGGTGCTTGTAGACCTTAGTTGCAGACTTTTCTCTCTGCCGTCGCTTCTCACTTTTTATTATTCGCAACTTTGGGGACATAGCCAGTCGTCCAAACAGAAATTATATATCTTTGCCCGCGGAATTTAGCGAGGTTTCTTGGCATTTCTTTGCGGCATATGCGAACAAAAATAATGCCCGGTTTCAACTGTCTGAAGACGAAGTCTGAGTTTTGAAACCGGGCATTTAATATATATTTGTGAGCATGCCGCTTAGAAATGCCAGAAACCGAAGTATGAAGCGGCAAAGATATATATTTCAGTAAGGACGACTTGCATCCCACAATTCATTCTGGAAATAAAGACCTGAAAGGATTAAAAAACAGAACAAATGTTTGCAAACCGCGTTGGAGTATGATATACTTCATACGCGATTACCTTATTTATGAAGAAAGGATTAGGAAATTGGCTAAGCAGGATTCGATATTTAAATTACATTCGGAATATCAGCCCACAGGCGATCAGCCGCAGGCGATTGAGCAACTGGTAGAAGGATTTAAAAAGGGTTATCAGTTTGAGACTTTACTTGGTGCGACCGGCTCCGGCAAAACCTTCACCATGGCCAATGTCATTGCGGCATTAAATAAGCCGACGTTAATCATTGCACACAATAAGACACTGGCGGGGCAGCTTTATGGCGAGTTTAAAGAATTTTTTCCGGAAAATGCGGTAGAATATTTTGTATCTTATTATGATTATTATCAGCCGGAGGCATATGTGCCATCGACGGATACGTATATCGAAAAAGATTCTTCCATTAATGATGAGATTGATAAATTACGGCTTTCAGCGACGGCATCTTTGGCAGAACGGCGGGATGTGATTGTTGTATCTTCCGTATCCTGTATTTATGGTCTGGGAAGTCCGGATGATTATCAGGGGATGATTGTATCACTGCGCCCCGGCATGGAAAAGGACCGGGACGAAGTTATCCGTGAACTGATTGCCATTCAGTATCTGCGCAACGATATGGATCTGGACCGAAGCTGTTTCAGAGTTCGAGGTGATACGATTGAGATTAATCCCGCTCAGGGTGGAGATTATCTGATTCGTGTGGAGTTTTTCGGGGATGAGATTGACCGGATCTGTGAAGTGGATCCTTTACTTGGAAAAGTAATGACAGAATTAAATCATGTTTCCATCTTTCCTGCATCACATTATGTAGTTCCGCAGGAAAAAATCAACCGGGCATGTAAAGACATTGAACAGGAGTTAGAAGAAAGAGTTCGTTATTTTAAGGGAGAGGACAAGCTCTTGGAGGCACAGCGTGTGTCAGAACGGACGAACTTTGATGTGGAAATGCTGCGTGAAACCGGTTTTTGCAGCGGCATTGAAAATTATTCCCGGCATTTAAGCGGTATGAAAGCAGGAGAACCGCCGCATACATTAATCGATTTCTTCAAGGATGATTTTCTGATTATCATAGACGAATCACACATGACGGTTCCTCAGATTCGCGGCATGTATTTTGGAGACCGCTCCAGAAAAACGACGTTGGTTGATTATGGTTTCCGTCTGCCTTCTGCGATGGACAACCGACCGCTCAATTTTGAAGAATTTGAAAGTAGAATCGATCAGATGTTGTTTGTATCGGCAACGCCTTCTGTTTATGAGGAAGAGCACGAGATGCTCCGTGCGGAACAGATTATCCGGCCGACAGGATTGCTGGATCCGGAAGTGTTTGTCAGACCGGTGGAAGGTCAGATTGACGATTTGATTTCAGAAATCAACACAGAAGTTGCCAAAAAGAACAAAGTACTTGTGACGACATTGACCAAACGTATGGCAGAAGATCTGACCGATTATATGAAAGAGGTCGGTATCCGGGTAAAATATCTGCATTCGGATATCGATACTTTGGAACGTGCAGAAATCATTCGCGACATGAGACTGGATGTTTTTGATGTTCTGGTCGGGATCAATTTGTTGAGGGAAGGTCTAGATATTCCCGAAATTTCTCTTGTAGCTATCATCGATGCGGATAAAGAGGGATTCTTAAGGTCCACCACTTCTCTGATACAGACCATCGGACGTGCGGCCAGAAATGCGGAAGGTCATGTCATCATGTATGCGGATACAATGACCGATTCTATGAAGAATGCAATCGAAGAAACCGCCAGAAGACGAAAAATTCAGATGGCATACAATGAAGAGCATGGAATTACGCCGACCACCATCAAAAAGGCTGTTCGTGATCTGATCAGTATTTCTAAGACCATTGCAAAAGAAGAGATGACCTTTGAAAAAGATCCGGAGTCTATGAGCAGGGAGGAACTGGAAAAACTGATTGGAAAAGTGCAGAAAGAAATGAAAAAAGCAGCTGCAGATCTCAATTTCGAAGCGGCGGCAGAACTGCGTGACAAGATGGTAGAACTCAAAAAATATTTGGAAAAGATAGACGAATAACAGAGGCAGAAACATGGCAAGAGAACAGGAATTTATAAAAATCAGAGGAGCAAAAGAGCACAATCTGAAAAATATTGATCTCGATATACCGAGAAATGAGATGATTGTATTTACCGGGCTTTCCGGATCGGGAAAGTCATCTCTGGCATTTGATACGATTTATGCGGAAGGGCAGAGACGTTATATGGAATCACTGTCTTCTTATGCAAGACAGTTTTTGGGACAGATGGAAAAACCAAATGTCGAAAAGATAGAAGGGTTATCACCGGCTATCTCCATTGACCAGAAGTCTACCAATCGGAATCCGAGATCAACGGTCGGTACTGTGACGGAAGTATATGACTATTTTCGTCTGTTATTTGCGCGAATCGGCGTGCCACACTGTCCGGTCTGCGGACGTGAGATTTCCAGACAGACAGTAGATCAGATGGTGGATCAGATCATGAAATTAGAACCGGGAAGCCGGATTCAGATTCTGGCACCTGTTGTACGCGGGCGAAAAGGAGAGCATGTAAAAGTTTTCGAGCGTGCGAAAAAGAGTGGTTATGTCAGAGTACGAGTGGATGGCAATCTTTATGATCTTTCCGATGATATTAAGCTGGAAAAGAATCTCAAGCACAATATCGAAATTGTCATTGACCGTCTGGTTGTAAAAGAAGGAATCGAAAAGAGATTGACGGATTCGGCGGAAAACGCGCTGGCAATCGCAGAGGGTATTTTACTGGTTGATGTGGTTGGTCAGGAAGAAATGACCTTCTCGGAGAGCTTTTCGTGTCCTGATTGTGGAGTCAGTATCGATGAAATAGAGCCCCGTAGTTTTTCTTTTAACAACCCTTTCGGAGCATGTCCTGATTGTTCCGGTTTGGGATATCGGATGGAGTTTGATGAGGAACTCATGATTCCGGATAAAAGTCTTTCCATTAATCAGGGCGCCATCGCTGTCATGGGCTGGCAGTCCTGTAACTCTAAGGGCAGTTTTACCAACGCGTTGTTACAGGCATTATGCAAAGAATACGGTTTCGATCTGGATACTCCGTTTGAAGAATATCCCGATTCGGTTCATGATATCTTAATTAACGGAACAAATGGCAAAAAAGTCATGGTGGAGTACGAAGGACAGCGTGGAAAAGGTGTCTATCCGATTGCTTTTGAAGGTCTGACCAAAAATGTCCAGAGAAAATACCGGGAAACCGGCTCTGAAATAACAAAAGCAGAATACGAAACTTATATGCGTATTACTCCATGCCCGACGTGTGGCGGTCGCCGTTTGAAAAAAGAGTCATTGGCAGTTACTATCTGTGATAAAAACATTTATGATATGACATCCTATTCCATTGGAGATTTATATACATTTTTACAGAATATGACGTTAACAAAGCAGCAGGAGCTGATCGGTGAGCGTATATTAAAAGAAATCCGTGCGCGCATCGGATTTTTAAAGGATGTCGGACTGGAATATCTTTCTCTTTCCAGAGGTACGGCTTCATTATCCGGTGGAGAAGCGCAGCGTATTCGTCTGGCTACACAAATTGGATCCGGTTTGGTGGGAGTCTGCTATATTCTGGATGAACCCAGTATTGGATTGCATCAGAGAGATAATGACAGACTGCTTGCGGCACTTAAAAATCTGAGAGATCTGGGTAATACCCTGATTGTGGTAGAACATGATGAGGATACCATGTTAGAGGCTGATTATGTGGTGGATATCGGACCGGGAGCGGGAAGTCACGGTGGCGAAGTCGTTGCATGCGGAACAGCACAGGAAATCATGCAGGTCGAAGAATCCATTACCGGTCAGTATTTAAGCGGAAAACTGCAAATACCGGTTCCCAAGCTTCGGAGAACGCCAAAGGGATTTCTTCATATCAAAGGTGCGGCTGAGCACAATCTGAAGAATATCAATGTGGATGTTCCGCTTGGAGTATTTACCTGTGTGACCGGTGTTTCCGGTTCCGGAAAATCCTCTTTGATCAATGAAATCCTTTATAAGGCACTGGCTAAAAAGCTAAACCGGGCACATACTGTTCCGGGTAGATACAAATCTATAACAGGAATTGAAAATCTGGATAAAGTGATTGCCATTGACCAGTCACCGATTGGACGGACACCCAGATCCAATCCGGCAACCTATACCGGTGTATTTGATATGATCCGTGATTTGTTTGCGGGGACAACAGATGCAAAAGAGAGAGGCTATCAGAAAGGTCGTTTCAGTTTTAATGTTAAGGGCGGGCGTTGTGAAGCCTGCAGTGGCGACGGTATTATCAAGATTGAGATGCATTTTCTGCCGGACGTTTATGTTCCATGTGAGGTATGTGGCGGAAAGAGATACAATCGTGAGACGCTGGAATGCCTTTACAAAGGCAAGAATATTTATGATGTGCTGGATATGACGGTGGAAGAAGCGGTTAAGTTCTTCGAACATGTACCTTCGATTCGCAACAAGATTCAGACACTGTATGACGTGGGATTATCCTATGTCAAACTGGGACAGCCATCTACGACCTTATCAGGTGGTGAAGCACAGCGAATCAAGCTTGCAACGGAGCTCTCTAGAAAAAGTACGGGTAAAACCATCTATATTCTGGATGAACCGACGACAGGCCTTCATTTTGCAGATGTCCATAAGCTTGTAGATATTCTGCACAGACTTGCAGAAGGCGGCAATACAGTTGTGGTTATCGAACATAATCTGGATGTTATCAAGGCAGCAGATTATATCATCGACATGGGACCGGAAGGCGGCGACGGCGGCGGAACAGTCGTTGCAACCGGCACACCGGAAGAAATTGCAAAAAATCCCGAGTCTTATACCGGTATTTATGTGGATAAGATGCTGAAAAAATAAGTTTTTATTTCTTTCGGATTTGTGTTCTCATTATATATCTTTGTCGCCGGCTTTTACGAGGTTTCGTGTCTTTCTTAGCGCCATGGACGAACAAAAATAATGCCCGGTTTCAACTGTTTGAAGACGAAGTCTGAGTTTTGAAACCGGGCATTAAATAGATTTTTTGTGAGCATGCCGCTTAGAAATGTCAGAAACCGAAGCATGAAGCAGCAAAGATATATAATTTCTGTTAGACCGACCATAAAGTTTTTTACAACCTATGTCGATATAAAAAATAGCATGGATGCACAAAAAAGAAATCAGGAGGATGCTGATTACTTTTCTGTGCATTTTTTATAAAAAAACATGAAATTCCGCAAAACCCTTTGAAAAACTGTATGGAGTGCGTTATAATTCATCTATATGTGTATTTTTGATAATAGCCGTATTGTCGCAAAGAAACGAGATTTATAAAAGAAAGAAGTTTCTTGGCGGAATAAGGTTTTCATATAAGCAGAATGTATAGAAAGGGATATGGAATCATGATGAGAGATACCGATATCGGAATTGACTTAGGAACAGCCAGTATACTGGTTTACATCAGAGGCAAGGGTGTTGTTTTAAAGGAGCCCAGCGTAGTTGCTTTTGACAGAGATACCAATAAGATAAAAGCCATCGGAGAAGATGCCAGACTGATGCTTGGTAGAACTCCCGGCAATATTACAGCGGTTAGACCGTTGAGACAGGGTGTTATTTCGGACTATACCGTAACAGAAAAGATGATGAAATACTTCATCCAGAAGGCATTGGGAAGAAAGTCTTTTAAAAAACCGCGCGTAGTTGTCTGTGTACCCAGTGGTGTTACAGAAGTTGAGAAAAAAGCAGTTGAAGATGCTACCTATTCAGCAGGAGCAAGAGATGTAAAACTGATCGAAGAGCCAATTGCTGCTGCAATCGGTGCGGGAATTGATATTTCAAAGCCTTGTGGAAATATGATTGTAGATATCGGTGGTGGTACTTCCGATATTGCAGTAATTTCCTTAAAGGGTACGGTAATCAGTGCATCTATCAAAGTTGCAGGTGATGATTTTGATGAAGCGTTGGTTCGTTATATGAGAAAGAAACACAACTTATTAATCGGTGAAAGAACTGCCGAGGATTTAAAGATTAAAATCGGAACTGCATACAGACGTCCCGAGGTTGATGTTCTGGATGTCAGAGGAAGGGATTTAGTAACAGGTCTTCCTAAGACCGTCACGGTGACAAGTGAAGAAACGGAAGAAGCTTTAAAAGAAACGACGGCGCAGATTATTGAGACCATACACAGTGTATTGGAACAGACACCTCCGGAGCTGGCAGCGGATATTGCAGACAGAGGAATTGTTTTAACAGGTGGCGGTGCTCTGCTTCGTGGATTGGAAGATTTAATTGAAGCCAAGACCGGAATTCATACCATGACAGCAGAAGATCCGATGACATGCGTAGCGGTCGGAACGGGAAAATATGTTGAAATCCTGGCAGATTATAAAGGAGATTTCTAAATGGTAAAAGGTCTATATACCGCTTATACGGGTATGCTGAACCAACAAAATAAGGTAGATGTCATTGCCAACAATCTGGCAAATGCGGCAACGACCGGCTTTAAAAAAGAGGGCTCTACAAGTGAGGCTTTTGATGCGGTTTTAGCATATAAGATCAAAGACCAGACCTCTGCCTTCAGAGGGAAAAAAATCGGAACGATGAATCTCGGTGTAAAGATCGGCGAAAACTATGTCGATTACAGTCAGGGAGCATTTGAAACGACCAACAACACCTATGACCTGGCATTGTCAGGAAAAGGTTTTTTCTGCATAGAATTTACCAATAAGTCCGGTGAAACGAGTACGAAATATACGAGGGATGGTTCCTTTACACTCAATGTGGACGGTTATCTGGTTACCAAAGACGGAGACTATGTTTTGGATGAAGAGGGACGGCATATTAAGCTGGACCCGCTTTCAGATGCCAGAATCGATGAAAATGGTACCATTTTTCAAAATGATCAAAGAGTGACTACGATTGGACTTGAAGATTTTGAGGATTACAATTATCTGGAGCATTATGGCGAAAACTATTATCAGCCCGTGGAAGGTGCAACGATGATTGAAGCAGACGCCAAAGTTTTCGAAGGCTATCTGGAAGCTTCCAATGTTCAGGTTGTTAGTGAAATGGTTGAATTAATCAGTGCGACCAGGACTTATGAAAGCAATCAGAAAGTCATTCAGACAATAGATGAAACATTGGATAAAGCAGTTAATCAGCTTGGAAAAGTATAGGAGGAATAAGGTATGGTTAGATCTCTCTGGTCGGGGGCAACCGGCATGATTGCCCAGCAGACAAATGTTGATACGATTGCCAATAACCTGGCAAATGTCAATACGACAGGATATAAAACAGAACGTGCAGAGTTTAAGAGCCTCCTGTATCAGACATTACAGACAAAGACAACGACGGCTAACGGTGAGCAAAAGCCCATCAGTGCCCAGGTTGGTCTTGGCGTTCGAAATTCTTCCATTACTTCTATTTTTACTGAGGGAAGTTTCCTTGATTCGGAAAGTCCCAGTGCTTTTGCCATTGATGGCGATGGATTTTTTGCTGTCCGGGACGGAAGCGGGGAAGTGCAATATACACGAAACGGTAATTTTACATGGGCAATCGGTAATAACGGATTAAATTTAACAACATCCGAAGGATATCAGGTGCTTGATTCCACCGGAAAACCAATTGCTGTTCCCGGTGATTATGTAACATCCAATATCACGCTGTCCGGTCAGGGAGAGCTTTGTTATCCCGATGCCAATAATAACGCGCAGGGATTGGGAATTTATATCGGATTGTATCAGTTCCAAAATCCTGCCGGATTGGAAAAGACGAGTTCCAGCTTATACAGTGCAACCGCTGCAAGCGGTGGCGCTATTAACGAATACACCACCAATCTCAACATTAAAAAGAGCGGGATTGTACAGGGCTATCTGGAAGGTTCCAACGTACAGGTAGCAGATGAAATGGTAAACCTGATTATTGCACAGCGTGCCTACGAAATGAATTCCAAAGTCATTCAGGCATCGGACGATATGATGCAGCAGGCCAACCAATTAAGACGATAAGAGGAAATATAAATGGACATAGGTAGCATAAACAACTATATGGATCAATATCAATCGACACAGCAGACAAGCAAGACGGCAGGTCAGATTTCAAAGCTGTCACAGAGCGATTTGGAGAGCGCAACTGATGAAGAACTGATGGATGTCTGCAAGCAGTTTGAGTCCTATTTTTTAGAGCAGGTCTTTAAGGAAATGGAAAAGACGACCAATCTTTTTGGAGAGGAAGATAGCGATTCGTCAGCCAAACTGGTCGATTTCTTCAAGGATTCGGCGATTGAAGATCTGGCAAGCCAGTCAACGGAACAAAACAGTCTGGGATTGGCGCAGATGTTGTTTGAACAGATGAAACGCAACTATGAAATATAAAAACGGGGCTGTTGCAGAACGCGACAGCCTCTTTAAATTATAATGCATAGAGAGAAAACCTACATGGAATCAGAAAACAAAGTTGTACTAAAGGGATATGTGGATCATATCATTTTTGAAAACAAAGAAAATCATTATAAGGTTCTGGCGCTTACCTGTGAAAAAACAGATGAAAAGGTTGTGGGAATTTTTCACGGGGTGAGCACGGGAGACTATTTATACATTGAAGGACGGGAAGAGGAACATCCGAACTTCGGCATGCAGATACGTATGGAACGGTTTGAAATTATACCGCCGGATGATAGTAGCAGTATCAGACGATATCTGGGTTCCGGAGCCATCAAGGGTATCGGAGAAAAACTGGCAGAAAGAATTGTAAAAAAATTTGGTGAAGATACTTTTCGGATTATTGAAGAGGAACCGCACAGACTGGTTGAAGTGAAAGGTATCAGCGAAAGGATTGCACAACAGATTGCCATACAGGTTTGTGAAAAAAAGGATATGCGACGTGCTATGCTGTTTTTGCAGGATTATGGAATGAGTGACCGGCTGGCAGTGAAAATCTATGAATACTACGGTGATGCCATTTATGATGTGTTAAAACTCAACCCCTACCGACTGGCGGAAGAAATTGACGGGGTTGGTTTCAAGACCGCAGACGAAATTGCACTTTCTTCCGGCGTTTTGATTAATTCCGAATATCGGATACGGTGTGGCATTGTATACGCGTTGACTCAGGCTATGTCTGCAGGGCATACCTGCCTTCCGAAAACTGATCTGATACAGGAAGCGGTAAAACTGCTTGGTGTGGAAGATAAAGAAATTGATACTGAAATTTCGAATCTGATTGTGGAACACCGGATTACCATGCGACAGGAAGAGGAAAATGGGCCGGTATATATTTATAGTCCCTCAGCCTATCGTGCTGAGAATGAGTGTGCTTACATGTTAAGCGATTTGGATATTACTTTTTTTGAAAGTGGAAAAGATTGCATGACCAAACAAGAAAGCCTGATTCGCGATAAAATCGCTGCGATAGAGGATGAATGCGGGATTGTTCTGGATGAAATGCAGCGGGAAGCCGTGCAGAATGCCATTCAGCATGGTGTCATGATTTTGACCGGTGGACCGGGAACCGGTAAGACTACTACCATTCATATTATGCTGCGGTACTTTGAAAAAGAACAGATGGAAATAGCACTGGCAGCACCGACCGGTAGAGCGGCAAAACGTATGACGGAAGCCTGTGGCATGGAAGCAAGAACCATTCACCGATTGCTGGAGGTAAATGGCGGCGGAGAGGAAAATGGCGGCGGAAGCTTTGCGAGAAACGAAGATTATCCGTTGGATGCAGATGTGATTATTGTTGATGAAATGTCCATGGTGGATATCTTTTTGTTCCGCGCTTTGTTATCAGCGATTCCTCAGGGAGTGCATCTGATCATGGTCGGAGACGTAGATCAGCTTCCGAGTGTGGGACCGGGTTGTGTATTAAAGGATATGATTGATAGTGGATGCTTTGCAACAGTTGCTCTTCAAAATATTTTCCGACAGGCCAGAGAAAGTGAAATTGTTATGAATGCCCACCGGATTCAGGATGGTAAAGAGTTGTTGATTAACAACAAGGAAAGCAAAGATTTTTATTTTCTGGAACGTAGTAATCCGATGGAGATTTACAACAATATCATCAAATTGGTTTCGGATATGCTGCCACGCAATTTTGGAGTAGATGCCATGGATGTTCAGGTTCTTACTCCGATGCGGAAAGGTCCTCTTGGCGTGGAAGAGTTAAATGCAATTCTGCAAAAGTATCTCAATCCTGCGGATTTGTCCAAACGGGAACACATTTACGGAGATATTCTGTTTCGTGAAGGCGATAAAGTGATGCAGACCAAAAATAATTACAAACTGGAATGGGAAATTCGTGGCAACTATAATCTTCCTATAAAAAACGGAATGGGAATATTTAACGGGGATGTTGGCATCATAAAAGAAATCAATGATTATGCTTCCTTTATGATGATTGCGTTTGATGATGGGAAAATTGTGCAATATCCGTATGAATCACTGGATGAATTGGAGTTAGCATATGCTATCACTATTCATAAATCACAGGGAAGTGAATATCCTGCGGTTGTAATTCCTTTGTTTGGAGTTCCGGGACCCTTGGTTTATCGAAATCTGCTCTATACAGGTGTTACAAGAGCTAAAGACTGTGTAACATTGTTGGGAAGCATGAATATCATGAATCAGATGATTGCAAATGAAAACAAACAGAAGCGGTATTCGGGGTTATATTACCGCATAAAAGAACGGGAGAGATTATGCAGACAGGAGCATAATTGAAAAAGATCAATATTCTGGATTATTTATATCCGCCCAGATGCCCGGCTTGTGATAAGCCGATTTTACAAAACCAGAGTTTTGATGGATTTTGTACCACATGCCTGGAAAAACTTCCCATAATCAGAGGAAAACGTTGTTGTAAATGTGGACGAGCATTAAGCGATTTGGAAAAAGAGTACTGTTCGGACTGCTTAAAATACGGATGGGCACATATATATGATAAAGGGCTTTCGCTATGCACCTACGATGATGTGCTTCGGGACATGATTTACCGGTTAAAGTACGGAAAACGGAGTGAATATGCCAATGCACTTGGGAAACTTTTGGCAGATGCTTTCGCTGTGGCATTAAAAAGAGCAGGAGCCGAGGGCGTAATCGCTGTTCCATTGCATGAAAACCGTATCAGAAAGCGCGGTTATAATCAGGCAGAACTTTTGGCAAAATCCTTTTGCAGGCATTCCGGGATTCCATTTTATGAGCATTATGTGGAACGTGTCAAAGATACCAAACCATTAAAAAGCATGAGCAGGTCGGAACGCCAAAATAATTTGAAAAAGGCTTTTAAAATAGGCAGAAATGATGTAAAATTGAAAGTATCTATAGTTATCGATGACATCTATACAACAGGCAGTACCATAGATGCCTTGGCAAAGGTATTAAAAGAGGCAGGCGTACACAAGGTGTATTTTTTGGCAGTTGCCATTGGTGATGATTGATCCCGGGAGGTTAGCAGATGAATGTTATAAATTGCCGAAGATGCGGAAAGTTATTTAATTATATTGCAGGTAACAAGATTTGCCCCGTATGCAAGGAGCTTAGTGAACAAAAGTTTCAGGAAGTAAAAAAATATATTCAGCAGCATGGCCACTGCAGTATGACCGAGGTGTGTGAAGAATGCGATGTTGAGCCGCAACAGATCCAGACATGGATTCGTCAGGAGAGACTGCAGTTTTCAGATGATTCGCCGATTAAAGTGGCTTGTGAAAGTTGTGGCAAGATGATCGGAAGTGGCAAATTCTGCCCGCAATGCCGTGAAAATATGAGTCGTAATCTCAACAATATGCTGACCAAAAATGTGGAGCAGTTGAAAAACGAATCACACAGAAAACCTGATTCTAAAAATAGAATGCGTTTTTTGACAGACTAATTTTGGAGAACTTTTCATGATAAATCAGGAACGTTTACGTCTTATGACAAAAATGGCTGCATATGAAGCCGATGAAGGTAAAAAAAATATGGCAATAGCAAGCTATTTCAGAAGCGATTACATGGGATTACAGATTATTAAATCAATCATCTGTGCCACCATTGCCTATCTGATTATCTTTGGCTTGTTCATTTATTATGATTTTGAGACATTTATGCAGGATATCTATAAAATGGATCTGATGGCATTTGGTAAAAATGTCTTGCTTTATTATGTGATTTTTGTGGTTGCATATAGTTTGATTTGTTACATTGTTTATTCGATTCGTTATTATAAAGCGAAGAAAAGTCTCAAAAAGTATTACAATCGGTTGAAACAGTTATCAGCCATGTATGATTTGGAAAAAAGAAAAAGTTAAAATATCTTTTTTATTCATTTAAATTATCTATAAAACAAGAAAGGAAAACAATATGTCTGCTTTGCTGGAAATGAGAGAAAAGCTTCGCGATATATACAGTAAAGGCGAAGTATATTTAACACCTCTCTTCAAATTCTTATTGGCGCTTGTTGTTTTGCTAAGTATTAATGCCAATATAGGGTATATGGATCGGATTGCCGGCAATATTATCATTCCGTTGATTGTGGCACTGATGTGCTCTTTTTTACCGATGAATTTCATTGTATTGTTTGGCGCGCTTTTTGTTTGTTTAAATTCTTATGCGGTATCCTTGGAATGTGGCATTGTTGCATTGGCTGCTTTCGTATTGATGTTTATCCTTTATTTTCGGTTTTCATCAAAGGATACGATTGTGGTTGCATTACTTCCGCTGATGTTTATGCTGAAGATTCCGTACATTATTCCGATTGCGGTAGGTCTTTTATGTACGCCGTTATCCGTTGTATCGGTGGCATGCGGAACCGTAGCGTATTATCTGGTTTTATTTATCAAGGAAAATGCCCAGACAATCAGTGATTTAGAGACGGAAGAGGCAATCGGAAAGTTCCGGTTTGTCATTGACGGACTGCTTGGCAATCAGGAAATCATCATTGTCCTCATTGCTTTTTCGGTTATTGTGATTACTGTGTATGTAATACGTATGTTGTCTATTGATCATTCATGGACAATTGGTATGTGTGTTGGCGGTGTTTTGGGAGCAACGATTCTGCTGATTGGTGATCTGTCCTTCGATACGCATATTTCACTGCTTTCCCTAATTTTAGGAATGATTGCATCGCTTTTACTTGCGGTAGGATTGCAGTTCTTTGTTTTCAATGTGGACTATTCCCGAACGGAGTATGTGCAGTTTGAAGATGATGAGTATTATTATTATGTCAAGGCAGTGCCTAAAAATTCTGTACCCCAGACAAAAGTGAAAGTGAAAAAAATACATTAGAGAGAATAAATTTACGTTGTGGCCATAAAATAAAGGGGAATGGATTCGCATGGAAACGATTTCGGCATTTATAAATAAATATTTGACTACCATTCATTTTCCTACCAGAATTGTATGGACCGATATTGTGGAGATAGTTATTATCTCCTTTTTGGTGTATCAGATTTTAATATGGATTCGGGATACAAAAGCATGGAATTTGTTAAAAGGGATTATTGTAATCATTGTGTTTTTGTTATTTGCCGCTGTATTGAATCTCAGTACGATTTTATGGATTGCGGAGAAGATTTTTTCTGTGGCAATCATAGCTATTGTCATTGTGTTGCAACCGGAGCTTCGAAGAGCATTGGAACAGCTTGGACAAAAAAGTTTTCTGGCGGGACTGATGCCTTTTGATATGAACAAATCCGAAAATGGCCGGTTTTCCGATAAGACACTCAACGAGATTGTCAAAGCCAGTTTCGAAATGGGCAAGGTCAAGACAGGAGCATTGATTGTAATTGAACAAAATCAGGTTTTGTCTGAATATGAAAGGACCGGTATTGAAATTGATGCGGTTGTGACCAGCCAGCTCTTGATTAATATTTTTGAACACAATACACCTCTTCATGATGGAGCTGTTTTGATCCGTGGAAATCGTGTTGTTTCGGCAACCTGTTATCTGCCTCTGTCTGACAGCACCAGATTATCCAAAGATTTGGGGACCAGACACCGTGCCGGTGTGGGCGTATCTGAAATGACGGATTCCATTACTATCATTGTTTCGGAGGAGACAGGAAAGGTTTCCGTAGCATACGAGGGCAAGTTGATTCGCAATGTAAATGCTGATAAATTGCGTTCTATGCTTTTGTCTGTTCAAAATAAGACAACGGATGAAGAAAAACAGCGCAAGGGCTGGAAAGGCAGGTTGAAACGCGATGAAAAACAAGCTGACAAATAATCTCGGCATGCGTGTTCTTGCCGTTGTAATTGCAATTTTGATCTGGATTATTGTAGTCAATGTCAGTGATCCGATTATTGACAGTACGTATTCGGGTATTCCGGTTGAAATTGTAAATGCAGATGCCATTTCCAAACAAAACAAAACCTATGAAGTATTAAATGATACGGACAGTATTGCGGTTACGATATCTGCCAAGCGCTCCATCAACGATTTGCTCGGAAGAGATAATATTAGGGCAACAGCGGATTTATCCAACCTGGATATGGAAAAAGGAACTGTTCGCATAAAATTGGAAACCAATAAATATAATGATAAGATAGAGAGTATCAAAGGAAAGACAGATACCTTGGAGGTTGCAATCGAAAATCTGCAGAAAAAGCAGTTTGCGATTACTTCCCAGGTGAATGGAGAACCGGTTGACGGCTATGTGATTGGTGATACTGTTTTAGACCAAAACGTAGTAACAGTTCAAGGCCCCGAATCTATTGTTTCCAAGATTGATAAAGCGGTGGTAGAGGCATCGGTTGCAGGCATGGCTGCAAGTATCAGTACTACATCCACAATCCGGTATTATGATGCGAAAGGGAATGCGCTTGATGCATCCAGATTGAGTGGTAATATTTCTTCCGTCAACTTAAAAGTGGATATTCTGAGTACGAAGTCTCTCGGTTTTCGTTTTTATACTTCCGGTAATCTGGCAAGTGATTATAGTCTGGCGGGAGATATTACTTCTGATATTGACGAGATTACTGTTGCAGGTAAATCGAATGTTTTATCCGGTATTTCGGCTATTACCATTCCGGCGGCTGCGATTGATCTGGAAGGAAAAAAAGATACTTTTACCATAACTTTGGATGTTACGAAATATCTTCCGGACAATGTCAGTTTGGTTGATAAAGATTTTGATGGAAAAATTACGGTTACGGTTCCGATTGAAAAAATGGAAACCAAAGATGTTGCTATTCCCAAATCTAATATTTCCGTTACAGGTTATGATTCTGAAAAACAGAGCATCACTCTTATGGGAGGAGATTATGTTTTGGGAATCAAGGGATTGTCTTCAGATTTGTCGGATGTAAAGAAAGATTCCATCAAAGGTGTGGTATCCATAGAAGACTATCTCGAAAATAAAGGACTTACCCGGTTAAAAGCGGGAACGTATGAGATACCGGTACAATTTGAGCTTCCGAGTGGCGTTTTTGCTACAAAGGAAAACAATACGATTGAGTGTCGTGTGAGAGATTTGGAATAAAATCATAAACGAAAAGTAAAAGAAATAAGAAAAGATAAAAGAATTCAAAATAGATATAAAGAAAAGAACAGATAGGATTAAAAGATATTATAAAAGTTGAGGATAAACAGATGGCCAGATTATTTGGAACAGATGGTGTCAGAGGGATAGCAAATGAAGAATTAACGGTAACACTTGCCATGCAACTCGGACAGGCGGGAGCCGCAGTACTTACAAAAGGCAATCAGCACAAGCCTACCATCATGGTAGGGTGTGACACTCGTATCTCCGGAGGAATGCTGGCAAATGCACTGATGGCAGGTGCATGTTCAGTCGGAGCCAATGTTTGTTACGTTGGTGTGGTGCCGACTCCGGCAGTTGCATATTTGACACGAGCTTATCATATGGATGCAGGTGTTGTGATTTCAGCGTCTCACAATCCGGTTGAATTTAACGGAATTAAATTTTTTGATTCTGAAGGATTTAAGCTTCCGGATGCTTTGGAGGATGAAATTGAGGCGCTTATAAAAAATGATATGCAGGGCATAGAATTTCCTACCGGCACAGGTGTCGGTAATATTACATATGCCATGGAAGCAAAAGAGGATTATATCAGACATGCAAAAGAAGCAGCTGATGTTGATCTTACCGGACTAAAGATTGTATTGGATTGTGCACAGGGAGCATCGTTTGAAACATCTGTGAAAGCAATTTCAGAGCTTGGTGCTGATGTCATTGCCATTCATAATCAGCCGGATGGAACCAATATTAATGACAAATGTGGTTCTACGCATATGGAATCGCTGCAGGAAGCTGTAAAGGAGCACAAAGCGGATATCGGTCTTGCCTTTGACGGAGATGCTGACAGGCTGCTTGCGGTCGATGAAAACGGTGTGAAAGTCGATGGCGACCAGATTATGGCGATTATCGGCAATCACATGAAGGAACAGGGTAAACTAAAAGGTGATACGATTGTTGCAACTGTAATGAGTAATCTTGGCTTTTTCCTAATGGGAGAAAAACAAGGAATTCATGTAGAACAGACCAAGGTCGGAGACCGTTATGTACTTGAGCGCATGAAAGAAATTCATGCCAATCTCGGAGGAGAGCAATCCGGACACATCATTCTGTTGGATGAAAATACAACAGGTGACGGCTTGCTTAGTGCACTGTTTCTACTAAAGGTGCTGGTGGATACCAAAAAGCCGTTATCAGAGCTTGCCGGCATTATGGAAGTGTTACCGCAGGCATTGGTAAACGCAAAGGTTGCAAACAGCAAAAAATACAATTATATGGATTATCCTGAAGTGGAAGGCGCAATTAAAGAATTGTCGGAGAAGTTTAAAGATGAAGGCAGAGTGTTAATCAGACCTTCCGGAACTGAGCCTTTAGTCAGGGTTATGATCGAAGGAAAAAATCAGGAGCAGATTGATAAGGAAGCCAAGGTACTTGCAGCACTGATCGAAAAAGTCATGGCGTAAACAATTGTGATATAAACGTTGTTTTGCATTTTTATAACGAACTGTCTGAGAGTATGACTTTCAGTTTTTTTATAAGGCTTGTAGAAAGAATCAAAAAGTGTTATAGTATTCTTGGGTATGACAATTGGAGGGTTAGAACATGGTTAGTCAAAAGGTAGTAATAAAAAATCCTACGGGATTGCATCTAAGACCGGCCGGCATCCTATGTAAGGAAGCCATGCAGTTTAAATCGTTAATAACATTCTCATTCAGAGATAGCACGGCAAATGCCAAGAGTGTATTGAGTGTCCTAGGCGCATGTGTAAAATGCGGAGACGAAGTAGAATTTGTTTGTGAAGGCGAAGATGAAGAAGAAGCTTTAAAAGCACTGGTCACAGCAATCGAAAATGGATTAGGTGAATAACAATCGGCATATGACGGCTCATCTTTGTGATGAGCCGTTTTCTTTTTGAATGACAAATGATACCAATGGGTCTCAAAGTCAAACTTTTTCATGCAAGCATGAAAAGTATGATTTTTTGACCCTGGTATCACATATACTTGAATAATGATTATTTTACCAGAGTAAATAGTACGGAAGGAGTACACAAATGTTAAACTATAAGAGATATCGTAGAAATCCGGTGGTATATTATCCGGAAAGAGAATGGCCCAACAAGGAAATTGAAAAAGCACCCATCTGGTGTAGTGTGGATTTAAGAGACGGCAATCAGGCGCTGATTGATCCCATGATTGTAGAAGAAAAAATTGAGTTCTTCCAGTTTCTGATTAAATTGGGATTTAAGGAAATCGAGATTGGTTTTCCGGCCGCAAGTCAGATTGAATTTGATTTTCTGCGTCAGTTGATTGAACGTAAGATGATTCCGGACGATGTATGTGTTCAGGTTTTGACACAGTGCAGAAAAGAACTGATCGACCGGACATTTGAAGCAATTGAAGGATGTAAACAGGCGATTGTCCATATTTACAATTCAACGTCTACCTTACAGCGTGATGTTGTATTCCACAAGGATAAAGATGAGATTACACAGATTGCCATTGACGGAACGAATATGGTAAAAGAACGTGCCAAGGATTTCCCGGGCAAGATTATCCTGGAATACTCTCCGGAAAGTTTTACCGGAACCGAGCTGGATTATGCATTAGAGATTTGTACAGCGGTGCAAAAGACCTGGGGCGCAACCAAAGAAAATCCGATCATTATCAATCTGCCTTCGACTGTTGAGATGACAACTCCCAATGTTTATGCGGATCAGATTGAATGGATGAATAAACATTTTGAAAACAGAGAAAGTATTATATTATCCGTTCATCCCCACAATGACCGTGGTACCGGTGTGGCCAGCGCTGAACTGGCATTGCTTGCAGGTGCAGAGCGTATCGAAGGTACTCTGTTTGGAAATGGAGAAAGAACCGGTAATGTTGATATCATGAATATCGGATACAATATGTTTTCACAGGGTATCAATCCTGAATTAAACATCGAGCGGATTAACGATATTATTGAAATTTACGAAAGATGTACCAAGCTTCCCATCCATCCCAGACATCCTTATGCCGGCAAGTTAGTATTTACAGCATTCTCCGGTTCTCATCAGGATGCCATCAACAAAGGCGTTGCTGCGATGAAAGAGCGCAACAACGAATATTGGGAAGTACCATATCTGCCGATTGATCCTGCAGATATCGGAAGGGAATACGAACCGATTGTCCGTATTAATTCCCAGTCCGGAAAGGGTGGAGTTGCTTTTGTTATGGATACTTATTTCGGTTTCAAACTGCCGAAAGGAATGCATCGTGAATTTGCGGATGTTATTCAAAAGATTTCCGAAAAACAGGGCGAGGTATCACCGGATCTGATTATGGATAAATTCCGTGAGGAATATCTGAATAAAAAAGAACCGATTCATTTCCGTCAGTTAAAGGTCGATGATTTAAGTGATACCATTGACAGTGAATTTGATACTCATGTAAAAGTTGTCTATACCGATCATGATGTGGAGAAAGTATTTGAGGCTGTCGGTAACGGTCCGATTGATGCGGTTCAGCGCGGTCTTCAGGAAGAACTGGATATCCGTATCAAAGTATTGGATTATGAGGAGCATGCATTACAAAGCGGTTCCAATTCCCAAGCTGCTGCATATATCCATATGTTAGATTCCGAGAGTGGAAAAGTAACATACGGTGTCGGTGTTTCAAGTAATATTACAAGAGCCAGTGTGAGAGCTATTTTCTCGGCAATCAACCGTCTCGGGCTCGGTGAAAAATAAACCTGCAGTTAGCAAAAGCTAATTCAATGCGCGTTTGAGAGGAAGGCTTATGCTAAACAAAATCAAACATTTTTTATCAAAATATGCATATATTTATCTGCCAATAGGTACCCTGCTATGTTTAGCAGGGTTTATTGGCAGTTATTTATTTCCGAATGAAGTTTTAGATACGTACAAAGTCAATGTCACCGAAGAAGAAGGAGATATGGAATTTGTGCAGTATTTTACTGGAGCGGAAAATGAAATCGGTTATATCATGGAAACCGATGGCAGAGCCATGAAGGGATTTCAGATCGGGATATCCAAAAACGGACAGGCTTTGGAAGGAACCGAACTGGTTTATCGCGTTTATGCTTTGAACGATGAGAATCGCAATCATGCATTAACAGAAGGCGAAGTGCCAAATGAAAATGAAGAATTGTCAAATGAAGAATCGTTTGATAACAATAATGTTTCAGAAATTGACGAATATTTAGCAGAAGAAGTAGATATTTCATCCATGACATTATTGGGTGAGGAAGTATATGATTTAGGTGCCTGTCTGGACGGACAGTATCCTTATCTGCCGTTTGGTAATGAATTATGCACCGGAAAAATCTATATTACTCTGACATATCGTGCCAATGGTAATACCGAGCCGGCTCCCGGCATCTTTATGAACCATAGTGAAATTTTGCATGTTGCTACCTATGTTGACGGTAAAAAGATGGATGGCAATCTGAAATGTTACTATATTTACACACATGATACCTATCCATTCCTTTACGACAGCAGGGTAATGTTTTGCATTCTTCTGGCGGCAACCGCCTGCGTTGCGTTTCCTGCCTATTCCAAAAAGAAGGAGGTAACGAAGTCGGATGAAGAAAACTAAAAGACATATCATTGCCGTTCTTTTGATTATAGTTTTGGCATCATTGCTGGAAATTGTGGTTTTTAACAGGGATGTTATAAACAGTCCTTATACATTTTTGCGTTTCAATGTTGCAGATAACGAAGATCAGACACATGCCGCTTCCGGTTATACGATGCAAACCGAAGTGGTGGATTATCTGTCACCATTGACGGAAGAAGAGACCAATGAAATAAAAGTGCGCCAGGACAATGAGAGAATTCTGGCGGAATACCGGGGGGAAGAATACAAACCTGTCTACGATGAAAACATTGTGGTTGGTGATGACGGAACCCTGTACCGTAAATTTAAGCAGATGGATATTTCGCTTGATTTAGGTGGAGACTACTACATTAAAAAGCTGAAACTGGAAGCTGGTCTGGATACGTTTGGAGGTTTTCTGGTAGAGGCATATCGGGATGATCAGCTTGTAAAAGACAATATGTATTGTAGTGTGGATCCGAAAATTGATGCCGGAGTTATGTATGTGGGATGCCATGCTGATCATTTGAAAATTGTATTATCTTCGGAGGATATTTTGTCTCAGGATGATATTCGGATTGAAATATCTGCACAGGTAAATTTTAGTCTGTTAAGAGCATCTTTTTTTGCCGTTCTTTTATTCGCAATCTATGTTCTGTTTTTTGCGGGAAAAGAAATATGGTCTGTACTGCATAAAAAGCCGGAATGGTTTTTTGCAATTTTTGCACTTATGCTGGGTGGACTGATTATTGAGGGCCTTGGAACCAATATGGTCAGCTACGATGAATATGCCCATGCAAAAAGCGCATATAAATTATCTTTTGGCACAACCATTGAGACGACGGAAGCTGCTATGCAGATGGTTGGAAATACGCTTCCTTATTTCAACAATCCCGAGGAAAGGGAATTGATAGAAGCCTACGAAGATATGATTAATGACCCGGACTATATTGCACCGGATATCGGGCATCAGACCCGTCTGCCCCGTACGGAGACGAGAGTATACTATCCCATGGCAGCCGGATTTTATCTGGGAAGAGTTCTTCATGTCGGATTTGCGGATATGATGGAGCTTGCCAGACTGGGAAATCTGTTATGCTATATTTTTATTGTATTTTTTGCGGTAAAGAAGGCAAAAGGCTATCAAATGCTGGTAGCCGCAATCGGTTTGCTTCCAAACAATATTTTTGTGGCATCCTCTTTGTCGTATGATATGTTGGTCAATGCCTGTCTGCTTTTGGGATATGTGCTTTTGGTCAATGAAATACTGACATCGGATGAAAAGATTAAACCTTCCAACGCATTTTTGATGCTATTTGCATTTATGGTCGGATGTCTCTCAAAACCGGTATATATCATTATGTCTCTGATGCTTTTGTTTTTACCGAAAAAGAAATTCCAAAACCGGATATCCGAAGTCGTGTTCAAGGCTGCACTGTTGGGACTAAACGGATTTATGCTTTACAATATTTTCTTCCCGACTCCGGTCGCAGGAGGAGATTATGCACTGGTAACCAATAATGCTTATGCCGGTGATAAAAGAAATATTGGTACAAGTACGATGGGACAGTTAAAATATGTATTAGAGAATCCGTTGACATATGCGAAGATTTTACTGGACTCTATGTTCTCTATGCTGGCCGATTATACGGTCAGAAAGCAGTCCTATATCACCTATGCCTATATGGGAAGTGCAAATTATCTGATTAACTGGGTTATGATTGGCTTGGGATTTTTTGCAGCATTGTTTGCAAACGTTAAAACATCAATGGGAAAAGTCATGGGAGCACTGACTCATCTGATGAATTTTGGCGTTGTGGCGATTGTCTTTTCGTCCATGTATATTTCTTATACACCGGTTGGAAATCCCAAAATACTTGGTGTTCAGGGCAGATATGTAATCCCGTTGTTTTTACCGTTCTTAAGCTGTTTCTTAGGCTGGGGAATCAGAAAATACGAAAAAACGGATAAACAAGGATTTATTGTGAAATGCAGACAGAGGCTCTCTGTGCTGCCGGCAGTTTATGAAAGAGTGATTTTGGGTGTTATGATGGCAGTCAGTTTGTGGATGACGTACCATTTAATTATTCTGACGATTAATGTATAAAGTGAGAAAGCTATGATCAGTGTCATTGTTCCGGTTTATAAAAGTGAAAAAACATTACAGCGCTGTGTAGAAAGCCTGTTGGCACAAACGTACAAGGATTTTGAAATTCTTCTGATTGTGGACGGCCCTCCGGATAATTCCGGAGTTTTGTGCGAGCAACTTGCTAAGACCGATTCCCGTATCCGGGTAATCAATCAGGAAAACCAGGGTGTTTCCAAAGCCCGAAATCGAGGTATGAAAGAGGCAAGAGGCGAATATATCCGGTTTGTAGACAGTGATGATTATGTAGATGCGGATTCCAACGAGATCCTGTTGCAGGCAATGCAGACAACGGATGCGGATTTTGTGATTGCAGGCTATCATCATTTATATTTTGGGAGAGATATTGTAAAACTACCCAAGACAGGATGCTATGAGTTTGTTTCCATGTCGGACGAGGACAGAAGGGAATTTTTGGATTTATATAAAAAGGGCTTTTTAAATATGCCTTGGAACAAGCTCTATAAAAAGGAATTGATACAGGAAGGATTTCCCACTGATTTGAATCTGGGAGAAGATTTGCTGTTTAATCAGGCTTATGTTTTGCAGTGTAAAAAGTGTGTGAGTGTCACGGCACCGGTGTGCAATTATATCCAGGATGACAGGGGGACTACGTTGTCAACCAAAAAGCGGATGGATAAGATTCCGATTGCCCTTCGTCTCTATGAGGAAAGCACCCGTTTTTTTCAAGCTCTTTCCATTCCGGATGAAGATGTGCCGGCAACCAAGGTCGTCATGGAGTTTCTAGATGATTTGGAAGGTCTGGCGTATGATAAAAAGATGGACAGACAGGAAAAAATCGAGACGATTCATGTCTATGAAGAGGCGCTGAAAACACTGGATGCTACACATAAAAGAATATCGTTGGAACAGCTTGATTATAAAATTATCTATCATTTTTATAAGGAAAACTCTACCTCAATGGTATACTTTTTGGCTATAATTCGAGGTTTCATTGTGAAGCTGTTGAAAAAACGTGGATAAATTGCAGATAGAGTAAAGAAGAGAGGTATCCATGGAACAATGTGTTTCCGTAATTGTCCCAATATATATGGTAGAACCATATCTGAAACGCGCAGTGGATTCGATTCGAAATCAAACCTATCAAAATCTGGAAATTATTCTGGTAGATGATGGGTCAAAGGACCAGTGCGGCAGAATCTGTGACGATTACGCTAAAGCAGACAATCGAATAGTGGTTATTCACAAGGAAAATGGTGGTTTGTCCGATGCACGTAATGCCGGGCTGGATGTTGCCCACGGCGAATACATTATGTTTGTGGACAGCGATGATTATATTGCGCCTGATTGTGTAGAAACTCTGCTAAAATGTCTGACAGAGCATGATGCGGATGTTTCGATGTGTTCTTATGTCGTTACGGACAGTACAGAATATGATGAAAGCATTTGGCTGAAATCTGATGGGCACGAATATGATGGCAGCGTAGAAATCTGTGACAGGCGAAAGCTTCTTTCCAATCTTTACGATGCAAATCACAGGGATGCTACGTATTTTATTGTTTCCTGGAATAAGATTTACAAAGCTTCACTGTGGGATGGGATTCGGTTTCCGAAGGGAAAAATTCATGAAGATGAGGCAACTACTTACAAGATTTATGACCGTGCCCAAAAGGGAATCTATCTTCACAAGCCGCTTTATGGATATTTTTCCGCACCGGACAGCATTACCAGAGCTAAATTCAATATCAAAAGATTACAGTGGATGGATGCGCTGGATGATAGAATTGCATACTTTGGGAATAAGCTAACCGAATCTCAAAATAGAACAAAAAATTATTCTGAGCTAATTAATGATAATTGGAAAGAAAGCAAACAAGCTACCATCCAGGAAAAGCCGGAGAAAAAAATTGAGAAGGAACTATTAGAGAAGGATACAGAAGAACAGAATACAGAAGAACAGAATATCGAGGAGATTGATTTTTTACAAGACCAGATTGCCTGTGCCAAACGGGCAAGAGCCGATGCGGCAATTCATTATTATTATCCGTTAAAGGACGAGCTCCCTATGGAACGGGATGCGGCAAAGCGGTTAAAGAAATATGTATATCAAGAGTGGAAAAATGAAAAACGGCCGGGCTATTTGATTTTTTCTCTTTCTGCGCCACTCTATCGGTTGATAACCAACATAGACCGGGATAAGAAAGAAAGAATATTTCAGATTTTATGCATCCTTCTGTTTGCATGGCTGACTTTTCTGTGTTTTTATAAGCTGGATGTAAAATATGTAGATCCCTGGGATGAAGCAAGACACGGAGTGAATGCTTACGAGATGTTAAAGCAGGGAAACCTGATAGAAAGCACGTACCGTTATGAAACAGATTATTACAATTTAAAACCGCCGCTTAGTATGTGGAGTATTATGCTTTCCATGCTGATTTTTGGAAAAAGTGTATTCAGTCTCCGATTTGCATCGGTTTTGTGTTATCTGATACTGGCTCTTGTTGTTGTGTGCTTTGCAAGAAAGCGTTATGGAAGAACAGCGGCGCTTTTTAGTCTGATGTTACTGGCTGCTAACACAACTCCCTTTATTGCCCATATGGTGCGGGCTGGAGATGCAGATAGTCTTTATGTTCTGCTGTTTTCGCTTGCCATGCTCTGCATGCTTCAGATTCGGGAAAATCATCAAAAATTGTATTGGTGTGGATTTTTCTTTGCTCTTGCATTTTTGACGAAGAGCTTTCATGCCGGTGTAATTGTGGCAATTGGCGGATTGTATCTGTTATTGACCGGAGAATTAAAAAGAATTAAGGTTCGGGAATATCTGAAATTCTTTGCTTCCTTTGCGATCCCGCTTTGTTTGTGGGTTTTGGGCAGGATTTGCGTGGATGGCACAGCCTTTTTAAAAGAAATGTGGCTTACGGATGTATTGGGAAGATCCCAAAGTGGCTTTGGAAGTAATGAAGCAGGATTTTCTTATTATTTTTCATACTATATCGGAAACATGACAAAGAGCGTGCCCGTATATCGGGTGGCTTTGGTTTTGCTTTTGCTGGCAGCAGGTATCTTATTAATTGTGAAGGTGGCAGATGCAAAAAAACAGACAGATGCAAAGAAAGATGTACCATTTTTCAAACATTTGAAAGGATGCTTGTTTCAGCGTGATGTGATTGGAATGATCCTGTGGATATTGGTCCCTACGCTGGCTTTTTCACTGGTTCGGACAAAGCTGTTGTGGTATCAATACCCGTCCGTCACGGCATTGTTGATTGTGACCGGAATTGCAACCGGTATTGTGTGTGAAAAGAAAAAAATCCCCCTGCTTTTTCGCATGGGAATCGGCGTGGTAACCATTGTGACAGCATGCTATTTTAGCTATTCGCTGTTTCAGACATTTCAATCCTATGGTAAAGACGGATATATGACCAATGATTTTCAACTTCTGATACAGGATGTAGCTGCCGGTCAGGATTCAGGGGATTTCTATACAGCGGTATACCGTGCACTTCCGACAGATGATCCCAATCATCCTATTGACAGTAAATGGGCGCAGCAGGATGTTTTTGTGGCAGAAGCTTATGGTGAATATCATTGTGATGACGGTGGATTTGAAGGTATGATATTTAATTCCGTTTCCCGTGATCTGGCTCCTGTTTCGGATATCCTGTTTACTACAACGCAGTTGTATGATTTTTATATGAGCAATATGGAGGATGATGTCAATATGCAGGTGCTTGGAAGTCGCGGAGAATATGTGGCAGTGGAACTTGTGCATTGATGATACTATTTATTATAAAAATACGTACCGACGTTTCTCACTTTTTATTATTCGTAGCTTTGGAGACGTAGCAGGTCGTCCTAATGGAAAATTATATATCTTTGCCCGCCGTATTTTACGAGGTTTTGTGCCTTTCTTAGCGGCATAAGCGAACAAAATTAATGCCCGGTTTCAACTGTCTGAAGACGAAGTCTGAGTTTTGAAACCGGGCATTTAATATAATCCTTATTCTCCGGCTATCTTTTTGGGAATTTGATGCATATCGGCGGCGATATCGGTGAATGATGAAAAGAAACTGCCGATAATCTGATTTGTGGCTGCCAGACAATACAAATCCAGCATGGCATCCTGAATTCCGGCGATACTATCCCGGGATAAGTCGCGGTTTTGATTGGATATGATTTTGCCGGGAAATTCACTACGTAGATGTTCTTCTTCTGAAAGGTCATCCGTTGCCAGATAAAACATGGTTTCGGGATCGCTTGCCAGCGCTTCTTTCATGGATTTACAAAATGCGTCGGTTGAACTTTTTCCGATTGCCGGTTTATTATCTGTCCGGCGGATGTGGACACCAATGGCATGGGAGCCAAGCTCTTCCTGTTTTTGCCTGATTTTCTCGGCAACCTCTTTTGCCGGAACAAAAGGCGTGTAATCATGGCATTCATAGAAATGTTCTTCCGTGGCGATATAGGTCAATTTTTTCAAAGATGATTCAAATGATTCATCCAGATTGCCGTCTCCCTTATGTTTGCGGATAACCGGATTATCAGCAAAGGAACCAAACAGCATGGCAGATATTTGGAGAAACATTTTTCGGATATCCCATTTAGAGCGGATGTTGATGACTTTAAAAGCATCGGTAGGTTCAAAAATACGTTCAAATGGACAGCCGAGCTCTGGATTGACAAACCAGACTACAGTCAGCTTTTCACCTCGTTTTTGGGCTAATATACGCGCAGAATTTATGGATCTCATGCGGTTGCACAAACCGCCTACAGGTTGTATTATTAACATAAGTGTGTCCTTTCTGTCTGAGCTTTTTATTCCTGTTCTTTTGACCAAAGAAAAGATAAAAAATTTTTTAGAGATCAAGAATTGCCTGAAGAGTGGCATAACGACAGATATCGATACCATTATAGCAGACTTCGCAAATTTAAGAAATGGAAAGAGTAGAAATAAATGAAGATTCTATTGGTGAATACGGTAATCAACCGGGGAAGTGTTGGAAGAATCACGGCAGATTTGTATCGTGAAATTGAAGCATCCGGCAATGAGGCTATTCTTGGAATTGGCAGGGAACCCTGGGATGATTCCTACAAAGGAAAATTGATTGGCAACAAGGGAGATTTTTATGTCCACGTCATGAAAAACTTTGTACAGGGCGAGGCCGGATTTGGTTCCGATGCAGTAACGGCACAGTTCTTAAAATGGGTTGATGAAGAAAAACCGGATTTAATTCATTTACAAAACATACACGGATTCTATATCCAGATAGAGCGCCTGTTTGCCTACATTAAGAAAAGAAATATACCGGTAGTCTGGACCTTGCATGACTGCTGGCCTTATACGGGGCATTGCGCTTTTTATGACTATGCTGCCTGTGATAAATGGAAAACGGGCTGTAACAATTGTATCCATCACGCAAAGGTCTATCCTTATGCGTTGTTGAAGGATAACTCTGTCATTTCTTACAATCGAAAGAGAAAAGCTTTTTGTGGCGTAAAGAATCTTACGATTGTTACTCCCAGCAAATGGCTGAAAGGACAGCTTTCCGAATCCTTTTTAAAGGAATATCCCGTAGAGGTAATATACAACGGAATTGATCTGGATATTTTCAAACCATCCGAAGATCCTGATATCAAAGCAAAGCAACCTTATCCGATTGTATTGGGAGTTGCCAATGTATGGGAACATCGGAAGGGGTTGAGCTATTTTAAAAAGCTTGCAAGGGATTTGCCGGATAACTGCAAAATTCATCTGATTGGCGTCAATAAAAAGCAGATCAAAGAACTGTCAAAGGAATTTGGTGATAAGATGATTTTAACACCACATACCAACGGACAGGCTGAGTTAGCCCAAGCTTATCAGGAGGCAACCGTTTTTGTAAATGCGACGCTGGAGGATAATTTCCCGACCACCAATTTGGAGGCTATGGCATGCGGTACTCCGGTCATTACCTATCAGACAGGAGGAAGCGGAGAATCGGTTTCCGATCAGAGTGGAATTGTTGTATACAGAGCTTCCTATGATGGTTTGCTACAGGCGGTAAAGGATGTTTTGGATGGTACGAAGACTTTTTCACAGGACGACTGCCGTAAACAGGCATTAAACTACGATAAGCACACACGATATCAGGAATATCTGGAATTGTATAAAAAAGTATTGCAGCAAGCTGGCCATACACAGGAATAAGGATTGTTTTCGTTTTGTGGCTGACGAATTTACCATTCTATCACAGACGCGTTCTCACTTGGATGACAACGTAACAGTACTAAATTCGCAATAAATTGCTCATTAAGTGCTGACGTTGTCATACAGTCTGTGAGTAGAATAGCAAATTCGTCAGCTGCAAAATAAAAATTGATATAGGAAAAACGCAAATTAATGAGCATGAAAGCAAACACAGTTAAAACAGTTACAGAAAAAGTGATCAGAATGTCTGTCATTGTGATAATGGCAGTCCTTTTTGTCGTACTGTTTTTTCTGTTTGTAAACGGTTTTGATTCTTATTCAGATGCCGGATTTATCTATTCATTTGCAAATAAGGCAGAGCGTATCTTTTTGGCGGGATTTGCTCTGCTCTTTTTTGGGTTTCTTTTTCATATCGTGGGGCTTTTTTTAAAAAAGTGTACGCAAAAAAGTATTAAATGTATCAATCTGGGGATGTGGATTGTCTTTATAATGATACAGGCTTTTTTTCTGTTTTATATCCGTAGCTATTATAAGTGGGACAGCGGATTTGTCATTGGTGCGGCAGCTTCCCTCGCTGAACAAAACAGTGTTGCAGAAGAGGCGTATTATTATCTGTCGGTATATCCCAATCAAAATCTGTTTGTATTTCTGACGGCAGTTCTGGTTCACTTGGCAAATTTTTTCAACATTCCGGTTGCGGACAGGCCGCTTCTGTTTAACACATTTAATACGATTCTGATGGATTTATCTCTTATTCTTTTGATTTCTATTTTGAAAAAATTTCATATAGAATCCCTGTTTGGGAAAAAAATAAGGTCAGAGCAGGAAAGAGAAGCGCTTCTTTGTCGAATGCGTTTTCTGCTGTTTTGTAATCCTTTTCTTTATCTGGGGGTATCCTATTACTATACGATAACGCTGTCGTGGATTTTTACGATGGGGTTTCTGGTACTGTTACTTAAGGGAAAAGATAATACAGAAAAAGGGGAAAAAATAGAAGAAATCATAGCAGAAACAAGAGGAGAAATAGGAGAAAAAACAAGAAAAGAAACAAAATCTGAAATAAGCGAAGAGGAAGTAAAGGCAAAAAAGCAGGAAGAGACACAGACAAAGAAGAAAACAAAAAAAGTTCAAACAATCATAAGATGGGGCATTGCAGGAATTTTGCTTGGCATAGGTTATGAACTGCGTGCAACAGCCATTATTTTCGCTATCGCGGCCCTGATAGTGGTTATCTTTCGCTTACTTACCGGAGTAACGGAGAAAAAGAGGCTGGCAGTTAAGACAATCCTAATCGCACTGGTTGCCGTTTTATCATCGCAGATCACTCATACATCGATGATAAATTTTGTGGGAATAGATACAACCAATACTGCTTTTCCTACAACACACTGGATTATGATGTCACTGACACCGCCCGGTGGACACAATGCGGAGGATGAAGAATTTACGGCTTCTTTTGCAACAAAAGAGGAAAAAAAGGCTGCGGTTTCGGAAAGAATGCGTGAAAAATTGCAGACGATGGGAATAAATGGATATGCAGAATTGGTTTTGACAAAGGTAAAACGAACCTTTGGGGATGGGATGAACGGTTACACGACCTTTCTTTCAGACGGATACAAAACAGGAAAATTGTATGATGCACTTTTTGGAAACCATAAGGATTTGTTCATTCTTTGGCATCAGGGGTATTACCTGTTTCTGATGTTGGGCATTTTAATGTCCGTTGGGGTGATGCTCAAAGCCGGTTGTAATAAAGACGTATTTCATGTATCGCGGTATCGTGAGCTTTTCTATTTTCTCCTTGTGTTGCTTGGGGCAATCCTGTTTTATGTTTTATGGGAAGCATCCGAGCAGTATAGTGTTCCGTTTATGCCGGTTATGCTGTTTTTGGGACTTACCGGTATGCAGCTGATGGAAGATGGATGTATTGGGCAATCCGACAAGCAGCTGATGGAAGATGGATGCTTCGGGCAATCCGACATGCAGAAAAAAGAAGATGGATGTATAAAGACAGAAAAAAATAAACATTTCGGACGATCAAAGCAAGTGAATGCATTTAAAAATCAAAATAAATGGTTTTGGCTTTTAGGACTGGCAGCAGCTTTTGCATTTGCCGCATGGAGTATCTGCAGATATTCTGTTTTTGTAAATCACCCCTTTCATCAGTCACAAACAGTGGCAACACAGATTTTGGCCAATGAACCGTTTTGGGTGGATGACGGGGAGACCTTAATCCAAAATCTGACCTTGGATGGCTCTTGTAATCATTTGGTAATCCAGTGGCGAAATCCTTTGGGCGAAGAAAATGATTCGGTCTATGAGATTGTTTTTGGCAGCAGAGACGGAACGGAAATCTATTTTAAAGAGCAGATTGTTGCGGCACAAAGTGGCTATAATGGAGCCGGAATCTTTGATTTCGAGACGGTAACACCGAATAAGGAAGCTGTGATTTCCATAAAGAAAGTAGCAGGAAGTCCGGATAGTGATCTGCAATTTGTACGATATCATATGTACGGCTACACCCCTTATCCGGGTGGCAGTCTGGAAATCGTCAGGGATTCTGAGACCACAAAGACAGATTCTTCCTTGTTGTTCCTTTTGTCAAATGAAACAGAAAAAAGCTATGCGACACCTACCGGTTATATCTTTTTTGTGACTTGTTTATTCCTTATCTTCCTATTTATGGGAATTTGTTGTAAACTAGAAGTAATGGGTTTCTTTCAAAATGAATAAATCCTATATGAGGTAGCGATATGATTAAAAAGAGAATCTTTACAGTAATCCTTGCTGTTTTACTTGTCATATGCTGTGTGACGGAGGCATTTTTTATTAAAATGCTACAAAGTGATAATGCAAAGCTAAAAGAAGAAATTGATTCGATACAAAAAACTGTTGATGCTCAGAGTGAGCAATTGGACAGTGTAAATGAAACATTATCAAAAAAAGCGGATGAGCCGTTGATCCGTTTTTATCTGCCGGATGATATCTATGTATGTGAATCGCAGGGAACCGATATTTATAATAGTTCGGTGGTTTATGGCATCAACCATAACAATTATGCATTTCACTGGGATGCTCCGATTGGAAATAGCCGTAACGACCGTTTTGAAATTCCGGCAAATTCAAATCCCGGTGATTATGAAGTGACCTTATATATTTATGATCTTGCACTCGATGAACTGGCAGCAAAGACCACGATGCTTCATATTGTCCCTGATTATCTCGATGATGAGAAAGATTTGGAAGCAATTGGTATGATTCATCCGGTGGTGTATTGTGAAAATGAAGAGGAACTGCCCGATAAAATAAAACAGATCCGCATCGATCCCGAAGGAGAACAACAGCCCAATGCGGTATTGGTATTTCCTTCTTCCTATGAGGTTTATTCCGATCTGGATGCGACCATGGAGCATATTACGGAGCTGACACCTCAGATTAAAGAGTTGTATGGGGAAATCCCCATTTTGATTGTGGAACCGTCTTATCCGGGAAGCAATGTGGAAGAAGAAGCGCAGATAGATGAAGAAGGACATCAGATTCAAAGATGGGCCTATGCGGAAAAAACCATGGTATTTCATCTGGTTTCCGATCTTGAGAAAACCTATATTGATGATGATAATGTGTGGATTGTGCCCAATGCCCTGATGACAAAATCCGAAAACAGCCCTCAGAAAGTGGAAAATGCCATTTGCGGTATTTTATGTCATTTGATTTCGGAGCAAAGGATAAAGACAGATGAGTGATAAAAAAATTTCAATTATAACAACCACCTATCAGGATGTCAGCCATCTGAAAAAAGTGGTGGAAGGTATTAAAAATCAGGATTATCCCAGATTGGAGTATATCATCGTGGACGGTGGTTCCACGGATGGAACGGCAGAATATCTAAAGGAACTGGAACAGGACTTTTCCTATGGATGGCCGGAACGGGAAGTGAAGTGGATATCGGAAAAAGATAACGGTATTTATGATGCACTGAACAAAGGAATCCGCATGGCAACCGGTGATATCATAGGTCCGATGTTTGATAAATTTTCCCACTCTCATGTTTTGTCTGATATGGTTTCTGTTATGGAAAAAGAAGGAACTGATGGAGTCCACGGAGATTTATATTATGTGGATGAACAGGATAATCCTGTAAGGGAATGGAAAATGGGTAATACAAAGACCATTCGCGACGGCTGGATGCCGGCACATCCTACACTTTATTTAAAAAAAGAAGTCTATGACAAATTTGGTGTTTATAAGACGGATTATAGGATTGCGGCAGATTATGAGTACATGATTCGGATTTTAAAAGATAATCAAGTCAGACTTTCCTATATTCCCGAGGTTTTGGTACACATGTTTTATGGAGGAACCAGTTCCGGAGGGCTGAAAAATTACATTCTGTCCTTTCAGGAGGGAAAGAGGGCTCTGGAAGAAAATCAGATGAAAGGTGCTTTTTTTATCACAGTAAAAAGAACCCTGATCGTGCTGATGCAATTTGTGAAGGCAAAAAAACTCTGAGATTGAGAATATTGATAAAACTGTAAGAGGATGAAAATGAAAATACTCATTATGATACCCGCTTATAATGAAGAACTGAATATAGAACGGGTCGTAAATAATCTGATTGAGAATTATCCACAATATGACTATGTGGTAATCAACGACGGTTCGAAAGATGATACGGCAAAAATCTGCAAAGAAAAAGGGTTTCATTTGATTGATTTACCGATTAATCTCGGACTGTCCGGCGCAGTACAGGCAGGCATGCGCTACGCATGGCAGAACGGTTATGATGCTGCCATCCAGATTGACGGAGACGGACAGCATCGCCCGGAGTTTATCGAAAAGCTTGCAGAAGAGTTAGACAAGGATAACGCGCAGATTGTTATCGGTTCCCGTTTTGTAACCCAAAAGAAACCGCATTCTTTGCGAATGCTTGGCAGTAATGTGATTTCCGCTTTTATCAAATTGTCCACCGGATTCCGATTGAATGATCCGACCTCCGGTATGCGCATGTTTAATAGGGATATCATCAAAGAATTTGCTTTGAATATTAATTACGGACCGGAGCCCGATACCATTTCCTACCTGATTAAAAAAGGTGTCCGGGTAAAAGAAGTACAGGTACAGATGGATGAAAGAGTGGCAGGAGAAAGCTATCTTAATTTTACCAGATCCATGAAATATATGATTTTGATGAGTTTCTCCATTCTTTTCATTCAGGGATTTAGAAAGAGGTAAACGATGTCTTTATACTTAAGAATATTATTGATTGTGATGTCTTTTCTGGCAGCCGTTTATGCGGTTCATCAGATTCGGAAATCACAGATGAAAATTGAAAACGCCATTTATTGGTTTATGTTTATCCTGATCGTTGTGGTATTGAGTATTTTCCCTGAGCTTGCCATGATTTTGGCACGCATTCTGGGCATCGAATCGCCGGTTAATCTGATTTATCTGGCTATGATTTTCCTATTGCTGGTCAAGGTGTTTTCCCAGTCCATCAAGATTTCCCAGATGGAATATAAAATTGGTATTCTGGCTCAGGAATCAGCTATTATGAAAAAGAAGGCGGAAGAAAACGACGGATGCGAAAAGAATGCCGATGAGCTATGCTAGTACTGTTACGTTGTTATCCAAGTGAGCATGCATCTGTGATAGAATAGGCAAATTTTGTGGGAAGACAAAAAAGAAATTTTGTGGGAACACGATGGCAAAATTGGAAAAAGAAATTTTGTGGGAACACAATTGTAAAATGGAAAAAGAAAACGACATATAGAAAGTATCAGAAAATATGGAAATAAAAAGTATTGTCATTATTCCGGCGTACAATGAAGAAAAGAGCATTGTAAAAACCGTGCAGGATATCTGTGAGCATGCACCGGAATTTGATTATGTGATCATCAATGATTGCTCTACAGATCATACACTTTCCGTTTGCAGAGAACATCATCTTCATGTGCTGAATTTGCCGGTTAATTTAGGAATTGGCGGAGCTGTGCAGACCGGTTTTTTATATGCATATAAAAATGGATATGACTATGCCATCCAGTTCGACGGAGATGGACAGCATGATGCAAAATACCTGCAAGAAATGCGTGATTATATGATAGAACAAAATGCCGATATGCTGATTGGTTCCCGTTTTTTAGAAAAAGTAGGGTTTCAGTCCACCGGAATGCGGCGATTTGGGATTCGCTATTTTTCGGCATTGATCAAGCTTTTGACAGGACAGAAAATTACCGATCCGACTTCCGGTATGCGTATGATAAACCGGGACATTCTTGCTATGTACAGTGAATCTTATCCCAAGGATTATCCGGAGCCGGAAAGTGTAGTGGCCATTATTAATTCCGAAAAAAAAGTGATGGAATATCCGGTTATTATGAGAAAGCGTATGGAAGGAACATCTTCTATTTCGCCACTCAAGAGTATTTATTACATGATTAAGGTTAGCCTTGCTATCTTTTTGGAGATGCTAAGAAAATAAAGAGGACAGGCAGAATATGATGACATTAAAAATTCAGATTATTATTGCAGTTTTTTTGCTGATTGCCCTGGTGGTTATGATTAATATGATTCGCAAGCGTCAGTTGGAACTAAAGTATGCGTTATCCTGGCTGATTGCGATTTTCTTTGTGCTGGTTTTAGATTGTTTTCCCGTGCTTTTGACAAAGCTATCCTATGCGCTGGGTATCTGGGCACCGGTGAATATGATCTTTTTCCTGGGATTTTGTTTTTCGTTGGTTATTATCTTTGGGCTGACGGTAAGCATGTCACGGATGTCAGAGCGTATGAAGAAATTATCCCAAGCCTTAGCCATTCAGGAAGAAATGATAGAAAAACTGCAATTCAAAGAAGAACAAATTGCTGAGAAAGAAAATGATGAGAAGAAGGTAAAATCATGAAAATATTAATGATTGGTCTTGGCAGTATTGGCCAGCGCCATTTGAGAAATATAAAAAGAGTGTTGGGAGACGAGGCAGAAATCATTGCCTATCGTGTCAGAGGCCTGCAGCGAACCTTTTCCGATACAATGCAAATTCGGGAAAATGTCAGTCTGGAAGAGGAATTTCATATTACTTCTTTTTCTACCCTGGAAGAAGCATTGGATGAGAAACCGGAGGTAGCTTTTATTACCAATCCAACAAATCTCCATATTGCTTGTGCGACAGCCTGTGCAAAAGCCGGATGCCATTTGTTTTTAGAAAAGCCGATTTCGGATGACATGACGGGTATGGATGAATTAAAAGAGGCAATTCGTGAAAACAACGTCAAAGTATTTGTGGGTTATCAGAATCGTTTTCATCCCGGGATCTGTGCTGTGAAAGAGACTCTTCAAAAGAAAGAAATTGGCCGTATTTTATCCGTGGAGGCGGTTGTGGGAGAAAGACTTACCACAATGCACACATACGAAGATTATAAAGAAACTTACATGGCACGAAAAGATATGGGTGGTGGAGTAGTAACCAACCAACTTGTTCACGAGATGGATTATCTGTATTACTTATTTGGAAAGCCGCTTACGGTTTACGCATTTGGTGGTACGCAGGGCGATTTATCTATCGATGTCGAAGATAATTGTGATGGTATTTTTACTTTGGATTATGATGGGCAGATTTTGGGAGCCAGAGTGCATGCGGATTTTTATCAAAGTCCTCCTTCCCGTTTTATCAAAGTAGTCGGCGAGCATGGAAAAATCCGGGCTGATTTAATTAAGAACACCGTGACCAAAACCGTGAAGGATGAAACCAAAACAACAGAGTTTCCGAACTTTTCACGTAACGATATGTTTATCGAAGAATTAAAATTGTTTTTTGACAGCATCAGAAATCATACACCCGAAGCTATCACTTTAGAAGACGGAATTGTCAGTCTGAAGATGGCTTTAGCAATCAAAGAATCCATGAAAACGGGGGAAATTGTACATGTCAATATTTGACCAGTTTAAAATCAAAGATCAGGTAATCATCATTACGGGAGGAGCCGGATTAATCGGAAGAAGACATGCAGAAGCGGTTTTAGAAGGCGAAGGAATTCCGGTTCTCTTAGATATATTTGAAGAGCCGCTTAAAAAGGTAAAAGCGGAATTTTTGCAACAGTATCCGGACCGTACAATCGAAACCTATGTTGCGGATATTACCAACCGTTCCTGCTTAGAAGCAATCCGGGATGAGTTACTTAAAAAATACGGACATATTGACGGTTTGATTAACAATGCCGCCAACAATCCGAAAGTAGAGGGCGGATCCAAAAATCTCGGAGCTATGCGCTTTCATAATCTGCCTTTGGATATTTGGGAAGATGATATGCGCGTTGGTCTGACGGGAGCATTTCTTTGCTGTCAGGTCTTTGGTTATGAAATGGAAAAACAGAAAAAGGGTGTTATCATCAATATTTCTTCGGATTACGGTGTGATTTCACCCAATCAGAATATTTATAAAAAAGAAGGCGTGCCGGAAGAAGAGCAGACGGTAAAGCCTGTTTCCTATTCGGTCGTAAAACATGGAATCATGGGACTGACCAAATATCTGGCAACCTATTGGGCAAAATGCGGTGTGCGTGTGAATACACTTTGCCCCGCATCTCTTTCAAACGGACAAAATGAAGAATTTGTTCAGAAAATCAGTGAGTTAATTCCCATGGGAAGAATGTCCAGACCGGATGAATATCCGGCTACCGTGCTCTATATGCTGTCTGAGGCAAGCTCTTATATGACAGGGGCAACCGTCATTTTGGATGGTGGACGTACAATTTGGTAGTAATTTTGACACCGAAACCATGAAAAATATGTGTAAATGATGTGATTTAGAAAGAGATAAAAATGCAGGAAACAAAAAAACTTGGCTATTTGGACGGGCTCAAGGTTATTGCCTGTTTTATGGTCTTTAATTTTCATTTTGTAAATCTGTTTTATCCCGGTGAATATTGCCTTTTACCGGAATATTATCATGCACCGAAAGTAGAATATTTTATCGGTTCCACGCCTCTCAATATTCTGTGCGGAGCAAAGTTTGCAGTGCGTATTTTTCTGGCACTGAGTGGCTTTTTTGTCGGATACCGTTTCTTTTTGACGAAAGATAAAGAGTCGTTAAAATCCGGAGCCATTAAAAAGTATTTCCGACTGGTATTTCCGATTGTGGCTGCCAATCTTTTGGTCTATATCCTGATGAAGCTTTCCTTGTACCAAAATGCAGAGGCATCTGTTTTAGCGCATTCGGAGGTTTTTTCAGGCAATTACAATACCTTTGCACCCAGTTTGGGAGGTGCCTTGAAAGAGGCTTTTATCGGTTGTTTTATCAATGGCTCCAATCAGTATAACGGGCCTATCTGGTTTATCTTTTATGAGTTTTTCGGAACTCTGATGGTTGCTGTCATTATATTACTGTTCGGAGAAAAAAAATGGCGCTACATCGTTTATGCGGTTGCGGCAATTGCCTTTATCCGTTCGGATTTTCTATCCATGATTTTAGGCATGGTAGTTTGTGATCTGACCTATTGTGAGCCTAAATGGCTTGCAAAGTTTTCGGCGAAGCGGTGGCTTATGGGATTGCTTTTGGCATGCGGACTTTTCTTAGGCTCATTTCCGCCAATCGGCGAACATTATGAAGGAACTATTTATCAGTTCTTTCCCATCAAAGTTATGTTTTATTATAATGTGGCGGCACCTATGATTTTGTATGCACTTTTGCATTTGAAAACTGTGCCGAAGGCTTTGGACATCAAGGCGCTGACCTGGTTCACCAAATATACTTATTGTTTTTATTTGCTGCATTTTCCAATCCTATGTACCTTTTCGAGCGGATTGTTTATCGCATGGTATGGAAAAATAAATTATCATTTATTGGCATTCATCAATATTCTTCTAACGGTTTTACTGATTTCAGTTCTGGCTGTATTGATGCATAAATTTGTTGAAAAACCAGGCATTAAAATAGCGAATATGGTTGTGGAATTGTTTGAGGGTAATGCTGTGGAAGAAAAAGCTGTGGAAGAAGTTGTTGACGAGAACAACTGACTATATTCATACTTAAAGTACATTATTATGGTGCATCAAGGTCGATAACTAACTTGAAAAAATTCTTGCAAGTCATGCATAGATATGCTATGATTTGTATAGAATAATACTGTAATGCGTTACAGTTTTGGTCTGGGCAAAAGCTCTTTGGACCACCGTAGGCGGGAAGAATTTCCCGCCATTTTTAATATATTGGGGAAATACAAATGAAAGAAAATGTTTTGCGCAAGAACTGGATTGATGCCGCAAAGGCCGTTGCCATGTTCATTGTAGTATTAAATCATAGCGAACTTCGAATACCCGGCGTAAATTTTTGGGGAGGCATGTTTTTTGTGCCGGCCTTTTTCCTATTGTCCGGTTATACTTATCATCCGGGTAATGGATCGTATAAGGAGTATGTAAAAAAGAAAGCAAAACGGCTGCTAATTCCTTATCTGACAGCCAATCTCTTTTTATTTCTGTTCTTTTTTATAAAAATGATTTTGACACATAATTTGGCTTCGGATTTTGTCGTCAGGTCACTTTTAGGTATTCTATACGGTCGAAATCAGATTTTTGTAAGCTCAGATTATCATTCGAATCTGATGATTAATCTCAATGCACCGACCTGGTTTTTGCCGGCATTATTTGTAGCGTTGATCATGTTGGAAGGCTTTTATCGTTTATGTAAAGGAAATGAAAAAAAAGTAGTGTTGATTGTAGTTGTTTATGCGCTTTTTGCAACCGGATATCATTATTTTGTGCCGGTTCTTTTACCCTGGTGCCTTGATATCATGCCGTTTTTCCTTTTGATGATGTTAGCCGGAAATCTGCTCAAAAAAATAGATTTTTTTAATGAGAATGATGAAAAAATAATTTTGGAGATTTCTCCTAAAATAAGGCGTGCTGTCATTGAGCTCCTTTTTATCATCTGTATCGTTTCAGGTCTGTTTAACGGTTCCTATAATTTATCGCTGAGCGATACCGGAAAGAGTGTTACATTGATGTGTACGGCGGCAATCAGTTCTTCTATTTTATTAATGGTAATCATGAACTTACTGGATAAAAAAGCAGAAAAAATCTGCTCCATTTTAGCAAAACTTGGTAAGCATACGCTAACTACTTTGTGCTATCACTATTTTATTCTGGTTATGGTGATGATGGTTCTCGGATTTTTAGATAATTACCTTATGAATTGGATCATGCAGTATCCGGACTGGGTTTTACAAATGGTTTTTGTTATAGAAAAGTTGGTGGAAATCGTTGTTTCAATTGCAGCTTGTGTGCTTTTGGATGGAATTAAGGAAAACATATCTTGCGGTAAGTAACTGTCGGGGCATGGGAGACAAGATAGAGAAAACTATACCCCGCGACAAGCGACTGTCGGGGCATGAGAAACAAGATAGAGAAAACTATACCCCGCGGCAAATAATCAGCGGGGCATGGGAGATAAAAATGAGAAGCCTATACCCCGTGGCAAGCGAATGGCGGGGCATGAGAGATAAAAATGAGAAGCCTATACCCCGCGACAAGCGACTGGCGGGGCATGAGAGACAAGATAGAGAAAACTATACCCCGCGGCAAATAATCAGCGGGGCATGGGATATAAAAATGAGAAAACTATACCCCGCGGCAAATGACTGGCGGGATATTTGAGAAAAATACAAAAAGAACGGAAAGAATATTATATGCAGACAAAGTTTTATCGGGGAAGCCGATTTTTTATTTTTTCCATATCGATGGCAGTTTTTGCTATATTTTCCATATACTTGCTGATTATGGGAGCATTTGTATGGTTTAATGGTGGCTGCAGTGCTTTTGAGCAGATGCCGGTTATTCTGCGTGGAATCTGCATGTTGCTGTCAGTCATGCTTTTAGCCATGGTATATCGTATTGTGGGAAAAAAGCTTGTTTCTTTACCAAAGCAGAAACTAAAACAAATTGCCTTGATGACAGGTGCATGCTTGTTTGTACTGCAGATGGTATTTGTAATGCTTGCGAAAGCCGGGATACGCTATGATTCGTTAAAAGTAGTAGATGAAGCCATTGCTCTTTTCAGTCAGCCGGGAATACAGGAAACGGATTTGGAGGGATATTTTGCCCGTTATGCCAATAACTACGCTATGACGATCATGACACACTGGTTTATTAAAATCTTTCGTATGATTGGTCTGATTAGACAGGATTTTTCTAATGCGGTCATTGTTTTACAGTTTATCAATGTGCTGTTTGTAGATGCTGCATTTGCCGGCTGTTATGCTTTTTTAAATAAATATTTTTCAAAAGCAAAGGCTGTCTTGTTTTTGCTTTACATGGTCTTTAATCCTTTAAGCTATGTTTGGCTTCCGTTTTACTATACCAATACCTGTTCCATGGCCTTTGCCATCTGGGGGATTTATCTTTTATATGCAGCATTCGATTTAATATGTGAGAAAAAAGATAGAATAGTAAAGCAAACAGAAAAACAAAAAGTAACAATCGGAGAAAACGTAAAACAATCAGAAACAAAAACGGCAGAAACCATAGAAACAGATAATGGTTTCATACAACAAAAACATAATAATATAAAACGAATACTCTACACTATGTTAGCCGGTATTTTCTTCTACTTTGGTTATAAGCTTCGTGCAACGGTGGCCATCGCACTGATTGCTGCTGTCATCGGCCTGTATTGCAGGGGGAAACGGATAAATCGAAAAAGCTTTATCCTTGTTCTTCTTTTGTTTTGTATCTCATTTGGAGGTGCAAAAATCATTTATGGTGCAGTGGAAGATCACTATCTGGCATTTGATGAAATAGATACGGCATTTCCTTTGACACATTGGATTGCTATGGGATTGAACGAATTGGGGGATGGTTCTTTTAATGCAAATGATGAACAAAGGACCATGAGTTATCCTACTGCGAAGGAGAAAAAAGATGCGACTGTTTCTCTGCTGAAGGAGCGTGCAGACGAACTGGGAGCTTTGGGTATTGCAAAGTTGTACATGCGAAAGTTGTCCAATACCTATGCGGATGGTGCGGGTGGTTACCATTCGGAGTTGAATATCAGCAGTGCCTATGGTCTGATTTGGCAGATTGTCTATGGAGTTCACAGAGATCCGGTTCTTTTATGGACTCAGATATTTTATTTGATGTCGCTTTTATGCAGCATTTTTGCTGTTGTTTCTTTCTTTCAGAAAAGATTGCCGGTCGAAGGATTTGTTTTACTGCTTTTATTAACAGGAAGTTATCTGTTTCAGATGATTTGGGAATCTGCAACGATTTATAGTATCGGAACGATGTATTTAAATGGATGTATGGTTGCCTTAGGCTTACCGATGTGTAGAATGAAACATCCGGCAGAAAAGTTGCTTTCTGCAAATATCTTTGGAAAAGATTGGGAATGTAAAAAAGACTATAGAAAAGCATTTAATCTTTGTGTTATATTATTTGGAATTCTTGGTTTGGGCATTCTAGTCGGGAAATTAGCGAAAACGGAATATGTTGAGGTCAGTGTCAGTGTCGACCAGTTTTTATTTCAGGCACAGGAATATCCGGCATTATCCTATGGACAATGCATTACACAGACCTTTGAGAGTGAAAAAGATTTTTCTATCATATCATTTCAGGTACGTAACCTGACGGGAGCATATAATGATAGTGTTTACATGATTTCGTTATGTGATCAGAATGGAAATTGTTTACAGAAACAGCAGTTGATTGGTTCTGAGACGACGGACTACGGATTTTGTCCTCTTTGTTTTCAAAATGTGCCTGAGGTTACAAAATATGAAATACAGATTGAAAAAGAATCCGGTGAGGATGATTTGATTTTCTTATATTATGATACCGGACACTACGATACCTATCAAAAAGGAAAGATGACAGGACCAATGATTGAAGGCGAGCTTGCGGATTTGTTATTCGAGGTTTATGACCGGGAGGAAGAGTAAATGAAAAGCATGACAGGAAATGTCAAAGTAAATGCAGAATTTACAAAACTGAATAGAGATATTTCTTTAGATGCTGTTAAGGGATTTGCCATTCTACTGGTTATGTTGGGTCATTGCATTGTGTTAAATGGGTTAGCAGACCCTTACTTATATGATGCTATTGCAGCGGTTCAGATGCCGTTGTTTATGGCAGTGAGCGGATATCTTGCAGGACAAAAACATGGTGAGCCGGGACAAAAGCCTGATTTAACAAGAAGTGCCAAAACTTTTGGAAAGAGAAGTGTAGCATATCTGGTTCCCTTTTTTACATGGATGATAATTGTTTCGTTTCCACATTGTTTGAAGGAGCTGAAAACAGAGTTGTTTCATTTAGATTATGGACTCTGGTTTTTGGCGACACTTTGGATCATTACACTTGTTCATATGATGGCGGTATATCTTGCCGATTATTCTGCATATGCCATAAGTATGCATGGCGCAGCGATTTCACAAAGTGCTGTGGTTTCAAAAAGTGCGGTTGAAAATGAAACTGATACTATGCATGATGTTGTGGATAAACAGTATACAATTGAAAGTGAAACTAAAACTAAAACGATTGGCAGTCAAGATGAAATGGAAAAAAGTGATTGCCATGGCTCTTATGAAGTAGGTCGCAAGGAAAAAGCAATGCGATTTTTTGTATATTGTCTAGTTATTTTTATCTGCTATGTTGGTTTCTTTTTACAGGCTCGAAGCGGAAATACTTTTTTAAGTCCCAGTTTGACGGTTCGATATTTACCGTTTTATGTTGTAGCTTATCTGGTGGCTTATCATGTTGTTCCGTATTTACAAAAAAGGAAAACTCATGGATTGGATGATGGACAAGAGCAGTATACAATTGGGCAAAACAAAGTAGATGAATTAGACAAAATAAAATGTGATGATACTAGTATGAAAGGCAGAGCAGATGGAGCCACAAAAATAAAATCCATTAGGAATAATCACATAGTTAGTAATATCTTTTGTATGTTGTGCGCACTTATTTTCATTTACTTGGTATGTGCCTATGACATGGTTGCGGTAACGGATACAACCTCGCTCATCATCCAGATGACAGCCTCTTTTTTAGGTGTTTTTACCTGCTTTTACGGAGTGGCACATTTTTGTAAAGGCTGGTTGCAAAGGACTCTGGCATATATCGGTCAGTATACTCTGGAAATCTACGTTCTGCATTTCCGTTTTGCAAGAATCTTGGGACTTTCCGAGAAAAATTTGACTCCTTTTCATGTGGATACCATTTTATGGATACTCGCATCATTTGTGCTTATGAGTATTCTGACGGCTGTCTTTATTTCTGCTTTGAAGCAGCTTTGGATAACAGATCTTTTATGTTTCGGAAAAAACCGTCCTCGCAAGATGAAACAAACATCACAAGAAGCAGAAATACCGTAACAAACATCATCGGATAATTATATTGGATAAAAGAAGCGGGAGCAGTCAGAAAAATGACTGCTTCTCTTGCTATCAGGGATGCAAATGTAAAGAAATAAAAAAGTTTTTTCTCTGATAACGTATACAACATAAAGATTGCGGCAAAAAACAAAATAATCAGATAGGCTTCGCCACCATGGTCAAACAAAAACAGTAATATATCCTGACTGCTTTCATAATGCCATCTGGCATTACCTTTTACCAGTTCTTTTCCATATTCCCGGTCAGCTTGGAAGGATAAAAACTCAGATGTAGTAACCGGCTTCAAATTCATAACCATAGCCGGATTATAATCATAGTAACCGTTTGTCACTGCTAACAGTTGAAGACGTTCTGCAATATATAAATCCAGATTGTTCCAGATCAGTCTGACAGCACTCTTTAAAAATGCTTTCTGTGTGTCGGCATCTGCTCCGGTTTCTGTAAAATGTCCGCTGTTTTGATCAGAATTATAGCGGTTATAGGAACTGCACGAAAGGGTTTCGTAGCTGATATAATCCAAGTCAATAACGGCATCGATATTTGCAAGATCTTCCTCGGCGCCCGGATAGGTCTGCTCCCTGTGAATGATTAGGGAAAGCGGACGGATGGTGGAAATAATCAGATAGTCACTTCCGTAATATTTCTTTTCCCCATTAGACTGGGGGATTTTAATCAATGAAAACGAGATGATAAATACCATTATAAAACAGAGTGCCTGTTTCCATTGAAAACGGTCGATCCGGCGGTCGGTTCGGTCAATTCGGTCATTTTGACTTGTTTTTTTCGGCAATCCATAAACGGTAGGAATCAACACAAAACAGAACAAAATCAGAACAATCCCTTCACTACGCCAAAAACAAAGCAAGGCGGTTAAGAGAGAAAGCATAATACTTTTTGGTATGCTAAAAGAAGCTTTTTTCTGTTTTTCAAAGAATAGAAAAGCAAAGAAAAATAGGAAAAAGGGTGCATACAATACCGGTCGAAAACACATGGCAGCAGATAATAGCACAAAAGGAAAAAGACCAGCGATAACAATGACATATTTTATTTTAGAAGTATATAAACGGTCGGTTTCATAGAAAATATAGGAAAAAACCATAGCCAAAATCAAATCGTTTAAGATGATGGGACCTGTGGAAGCGGGAAACAAAGAAAGCCCGATCATATAATAAATGCTGGTCAGATAATTATGCCAATAGACCGGATAATAGCGGGTGGCATAACCGAAAATGATGGTGTCGTCACTCATGAAATAACCGGGATAATTCAAGAGAAGAATCCCAAGATATATGGCGAAATAAATGACAAAAGTAAATAATAGTTTGCGATGACGGATTCCATAAGAGATAAAACATAGAATTCCGACAATCGTTCCAAGCAATACAATTTTGGAAAGAATCTGCATCAAAAAAACAGCATCGGTATCAATGGGTAGACTGCTCATATTGAGAGGATCTGTGGTAAAAATTTTTTTGTCCGTGATAAAAGTAAGTGCCCACCAGATAAGAGACAGGATGCCGATGATCAGGATGCGCTTGCGTCCAAATATATAATTGTTTGTGTTTGCTTTGTTAGTTCTGATTATGTTATTCATCTTTGATCCTATTAAATTCGCCCTTTCGCTTTCTTTCTTGGGAGACAGTGAGGGCATACAATCAATAATTTCTTTTTCTTTATTTAATATAACTCCAAGTACTATATAAAATGGGTTATTCCTTTGGAATATTATACATTAGTTTGAAATTGAAATCTACCATGTAAAAATAGATGATAGTAGGATGCCCTTGGTGTGCCAAAGTATGTCAAGTAAAAAATTTCGCAAGAGGCATACCTGAGAGAGCAAGTAAAGGGAAAAGTATGCCTCGGGAAGCAAGTTTGGCAAGAAAAATGAATAAGAAACCCGAAAGGGGCATACCCGAGAGAGTGAGCAAGAGAAAAAAGTATGCCCCGGAAATTGAAACTGGCAAGAAAAGGGCATACCAGAGAGAGCGGGCAAAAGAAAAAGTATGCCCTGAGAAGCGAATTTGGCAAGAAAAATAAGCAAGAAACCTGAAAAGGGCATACCAGAGAGAACGAGTAAGAGAAAAAGTATGCCCCGGAAATTGAAACTGGCAAGAAAAGGGCATACCAGAGAGAGC
>CAMEJJ010000011.1 GCA_945919795.1 uncultured Lachnospiraceae bacterium | reverse complement strand
CGGGTAACACTTATGGAGAGTTATGGAGAGATAGGGCGAGTGCCTGTTAATCTTTGAAGAATTGCATCAGTTGGTTGAAAAGAGACAAGAAAAATACTGCAATTGCCGCTTGTGGCGTTGCAGCTGTTGTCATGATTTCCGTAGGTGCCGTAATTTATTCTTCTGCTGCTTATACTATGGTTGATCGTCCTTTTGACGAAGCTTATGCAAAAGCTTTAAATGTAAGCGAAGGGTATAAAGTATATAACAATGGCGGAAATGACCCGCTTGCCCAGATTTATGATCAAGACGGTAGTTATTATCTTGTTAAAAATGAATATCAGTTGTACGAGATTATGAATTTTGGCGGATTGGATGGTTTTAATGATTCCGGCATGAAATTTAAACTGGCTAATGACATTACCTTATCCGGTAATCTGAGTGTTGAGTACATTGTAAAAGATGAAAATGATAGAGAAGTGAAACGCAATACTTATACATATCAGAATTACGGAACCGGGACATTTAATGGGGAATTGAATGGTAATGGGTATCAGATTACCATACCAGATGTTAGCGTAGATATTCAGGCGACAAAAGAAGATACCAATATTGGTTATCTGTTTGGTGAATTGGGTGCAAGTGCAAATATTCACGATTTAATTGTATGTGTGCAGGCTCCTACCATGAATGTTCAGACTGATGTGGAAGTGACGATGGCATCAAGGGTTACAGATAATAAGAAAGATGAAGACATGAACTTGGTAGCTTCCTCAGAAGGAACTCTTTCTGATGCGGTTTCATTAATTGATAATAATAATGAACATGTTGATTCGACAGTAAATGGTACCACCTATGATTATATTACGAATGAGATAAAAATTACAAAGACTGTGGATCAGACTGCCAACCAGATAACAAAGTATCAAGTTACCATCGCTGCTGAAAATGACGCAACGATTTCTGCGAATGATTTGACTGTTATTTTGGGAAAAAAGCCGGATTCGGGTTCTAATGAAAAAATAGAAAAAATATTATCAGATAAAAGTATTACTCTTGTAGAAAGTGATGCAGGAACTGGTTCTAGTATTACAAAAGCTGGAGAAAACCTTAGTGGCGTTACTACACCGGATAATAGCTCTAATTTGTGGAGCGATAATCCTTTTCTGGAAAGTGATAAAGACAACAGTGACAGTGTTATTGTTGCTACAACGCCTGTTAATAAATGGTGGAATAATTTAACAGATTTGAAAGCCTCATGGACGTCAGTTTCACAATTAAATACAAATAATCTTACATACAGGACGGGCACTAAGGGAGAAGCTACAGAGGATAGTAGTGCTAATTCTGGAACTGGATATAAGAGTGATAGTTCGAGTGTGAAAAAATATACAGTATCCAATGTCAATGGGAAAAAATTCACTATTACCATTATACCCTATGTACAGTACTATAAAAGAACGGATAAACAGGTTGCAACGGTCTATGAATATGATGAATATATTGTGAAAAAAACGACCGGTACCGTAACGAAAGTAAAAGCTGGAAAAGTGCAGGGTCAACAGGTTTCCTATACATATAATGTTGCAAATGGAGAAGTATCTATTTCCAATATCTCGGCAGATGGGGCGGTATTACCGACCAATGTGAATGTTGGTGTGATTGCCGGAAAAGATAACGGAGCTAGTTTATCCAACATCAGTATAGTTAGTGCCTCTGCAACAAATTTTGGTTTGACAGGAAAAACACTTTCCGGTCTGATCGAGAAAAAAACAGATACCTACGAGATTATAGCATATGATAAACAATCTGCAACCGTAGGACTTCAAAATAATAAGTATCAGGTAACATTGGGAGATAACAGGACCGAGGTGCCTTCCATACCGTCTGGTGATGACTCTATGCCTGCAATAACGACTGGAAGAGTGTATACAGAAACTTCTTCTTATTCTGCTGATGCAATTAACATCAATGTGTCACCCAACTTCTCTGTCGGAGGTCTGATTGGTTACGAGACCGCTAGTTCTTCAACGTATTCCGGACTGGAACTGGCACAGACTGTGAATGCAAGAGTTCTTGATGGTTATCAGGGAAATGTTTCTGTCGGTGGTCTTGTGGGATTGCTGAATGATGGAAATGTAACAGTAGAAAAATCAATCATTGATTCTGATCAGATTGGTATTACGGGAACAGCTTCAAATGGCGTTGCAGGAACATTAATTGGTTCCGCTGAATCGGCTTCAGCAAATCTTACGATTAACAAGTGTATTCTTGGTGGTAATCAGGCAGTTAATGATAACAAGAGTTTGATTGGATCAAATGTTACCTTAGGTGGCGATACATCGTTTAGAAGTGTTACGGGAGCATCCTATAAAAATGGCAGTGGTATTGTTGTTAATCCCACTACAATTGCTTCGGATAATTTGAAAAACGGTAGTAGTACCGAAGCTATGGAATATAAAGATAATTATGGTGTGCGCTATTTATCAAGTGATGGCGGTAATTCATATTATTTGATTCCGAATTGGCTGTGTACGGATATTTCCGACTCAGATTTGACCATCAGTGAATTAAAGAATTCGGACAGCTCCAATCCTACCGTTGATGTAACTTTGACATCTTTAAAACGACTAAATGGTATCAATGTTGCAATGAATTATCAGTATATGACAATTACCGGTGGCGAATCATCAAGATCGGCTGTTGGAAGCAATATTACTGCAAGCGAGTATAAGATATTGTCCGGTATTCCCATTTCGCCTGTTTCTACTTTGGATGGAAATACATATACGAGTTCCTGGATGAAAATTATACAGGCAACCTTTTTTGACGGTCACCAGTATTACGTAACAGCCACAGACTTTAGTAAGGATTATCAGCTTACAACAGAAGCAGAAGCATATTTTTATGGTGCAGAAGAGACAGTTGTCCGTAAGACATCTGATCCGGATAATGACTATATCTGCCCTTATATATACAAATACGGAAGACCTGATACAGCGTTTACAGAAAATACTTATTTGTTTTATCGGCAGGTTGGTTCCAGTGAAAATTATACAAAGGCAACAGATCACTTTTCTGATAGATATGGGTTCAGTTCCAAGAGAACTGCATACATTCTTTTTGATACGGATACGGCAGAGTATGAAGGATTTTGGGTAGTAAAAGGATATATCTATCCACTAATCAAAATATCTCCTAACGGTACAACAACAGCCTATAAATATACCGAGGCAAATCGCACTTCGGTCAATCAAGCGAAATTATCGGCTGATATGTATCAGTATGATACCAATGCCACAGGGAATTCGGCACCATTGGATACCGTTTCTCATGAGTTAGATACTACAACAGCATATAATTTCCTAAAAGGATATACTTTGTCCATCAAGCCTTATGACTATGATTCTGGACAGGGGGCAGGTGCAACGCATAATTTTAAGTATTACTATCGTATTGACACCTCATGTCCGTCCGATACGGATGAGGTAAAGAATGAAATTATTCAAAATGGCAGCGAGATTACTTCAGCAGATCAAAAGATTTCATTAGATTCATATTCGGAAGGCAGTACGGTTTATCTTTCTGTGGTAAGAACAAGAGCGTATAGAAAACCATCTCTGATTACATATAAAATTAATATTATAAAGGATTGGGATGATTTAGAACTTACCGCAGGTAGTAGTACTTTATGGCGGGATGATGTTTTAACCATCCATACATCGACAAATATTAATGATATTAACGCTTTGTATTCGTATGCATCTGCGCAAAAAGGATACAATCCGGCTTTTAAATTAAGTGGAATCCGGTATGTGATTCGTACAATAAAGACCAGTTCCATGACAACATTAAAAGGCTTGAAGGTAGATGATAACCTATCTTTGAGCAGTGATATTATTGCTGCTGGGACGATTACCGGTACAGATGGTGTGTTAGAGGGATGTACGATTCCCTTAGATTGCCTGCAGTATGTGAATTCCAATGCAAACTTTTATGTTTATCTGCAATTTTACGGGGATGATGTGTGTGGTGGCAAAGTATATGAATATACCTATCAAATGCCCACGGAGACGAACGCTCCTTCGCTGATCCCTTCTGCCGGAACATCACAGCATACAGCTAAAAATATTGGTACCGGTGATAGTGCATATGTTGTAAAAGAGGATAATCAGGCATATGTATATGCGGTTGATGATACGAACTTGTCTTATATGGTTGTAACAGGCGATGAAAAGAGCAGATTGGAAAGCAGTTATCCATCAGCAGGAAAAACTTCACCGGTTACAGCAACAGAAGGAAATTCGGCATATGTCGGATGTGATGGAAAGTGGTTTCGGATAAACGGAGGAACGGTATATACGGATGATGGAATTGCCATGGCAAATAATACCGGCAATACCATTCAGAAGACGGTAAGCGTGATTGCTTTCCACAATGGATATATGCCCAGCAAGACTACTACATTTTATTATTCCGTAACTCCCGTACAGGCGGCTGAAACGGTAAGCTTTGAGCCTTCCGATACTTCGATTGCCAGATTTTCAAAGATTTATCTGAAAAATCTGACGTTAAATTCTGAAATATATTATATGGTGGATCAGAATGGTGCTGATTTTTCCAAGAGCCAGCTTGCAGACCTGCAAAGCGTAACCTATGGCATGAACGAAGCCGGTCTTCCTAAGAGTGTATATAAATATGACTCTGCACAGGGAATTCTGGTAACGGGAGAAAGCAGGGTAAGTGTCTGTGCTGTTGCAGTCAGCAAGTCAACTTTGGTAAGCCCGATTGCATCTAATAGCTATGATGTCACAGAGCCCGGAAGAACTGCATCCGTAACCAGTGTTCCGGCCGGCACGGCAACTACCGTACCCACTGTGATACCGGGAGAAAAAATCCTGTTATTATCCGCTACATCAGGTGCAGACATTTATTATAGTCTGACCGGAGATGTTTCTTTAACGGAAAATGAAGATGGTAGCTATGAAATACCGGAAGAGGCTAAAGATACTACCTTCCTATATAACTCTACCGATGGCATTGTGATGCCTCAAAAGACGGATTCTACATCACAATCCTTTACGATTTATGCGGTTGCGGTAAAGAAGGGTATGAGCATGAGCGCCCAGAGTGTATTAAAATTCCAGTATCCGTCTGAAGTCGGGGAACCGGTTGCAAATATTGCTTCCGGAGAAGTGACGAGAGGAACGGTTATCAAACTGACCTCATCAACAGAAGGTGCCGTAATTTATTATAATATGACAACCGATGGAAGCGAGCCGGAAGATCCGACCATTTCCAGTATGACATATGATAAGGAACAGGGAATTACAATTTCAAAAGAGACAAAGATTAAAGCGATTGCCGTTAAAAATACGATTTCCAGCAATGTGGTTTCTTTTGCTTACACTGTATCGGAAAAACTGGCAGCGCCTACTGCATCCTTAACATCAGGTTCCGTATCAACCCGTGGTGCAATTGTCACATTATCCGCAGCAGAAGGAGCAACCATATTCTATACTACGGATAATACAAGTCCGAAGGATCCGGAAAATACATCGGTTATGATAGGAAATTCCGTTATTTTGGATGGAAATAGCGGAGATTTGGTTACGATTAAAGCCTATGCGTCCTTAAACGGAAAAACGGATAGTGATGAAGCTACCTTTACCTATACAATCAGCCAGTTCTCCGGTGGTATTACAGCAGATACCCCGTCAGGAACTGAATTAGGAGCAGGTTCGATTGTCAATCTGATTTCAGATGTCAGTGACGCAACCATCTACTATACGACTGACGGAAGTAATCCGACAGCCGCTAGTAAAAGTGGTACCAGTGTAAAGTTAGACGGAGAACCCGGAACGACAATTACAATAAAAGCAATTGCTATATCAGCCGGAGGCGAGACAAAGGCATATGCATTGTTTAGTTATAAGTTAAAGAACCGTCCTGCAAAAGTAAATGCATCTCCGTCAGGTGGTGTGTTGACCAGCGCAACAACGGTAACCTTAACAGCCGGAGACGGAAAGATTTATTATACAACAAACGGTGATGATCCGACGGCAAATTCCAATCTGTATACCGAACCGATTAAGGTTACGAAGGGAATGACTTTAAAAACCGTGGTTATTACAGAAGATGGTGAAATGTCGGAAATTTCTGAGTTTGTTTTTGAGGCAGCCGGAAAAGTAATGATGCCGGTATCCGATACTCCTTCCGGTTTGTTAGAGCCGGCAACCATAGTTCATTTGTCTCTCGGTGGTGAAGATGGCACAGATGAAGATGTGACAGATGAAGATGTCACGATATACTATTCTACAGACGGAACAAAACCGACTTTGAAAAATCTGGATCAACTGTTAGTTTATACTTCTGATGGAATTTCAATTAACCGCAATGTTTCAATAAAAGCGGTAGCTTACAAAGAAGGACAGCAGCTGAGTAATGTTTTAGAGTTGGAATATGTGGTAAATAAGATTCCTGCCGTAGAGGAAAAAGCAAGACTTCTTGCTGAAGAAGAGGAAAATGCGCTGCATGATACGGATACTTCGGAATTGGAGGACCGTAGGGAGGAATATGATTTCTCAGGCACGGCATTTTCGGAAATTGTATTAGCCGATTATGATAATAATACCGTTGTCTCAACGAAAAATGGTGTTATTCCCAAGAACAGCACATTGGATGTTGGAAAAATCAGCAGCAATGCAACATTGAATGACAGTGTGAAAATGGTTTTTGGTGATGAGTATGCGGTATTGTCCGTATATGACATTTCCATCCAGGCGGATGGTACAGAAGTTCAGCCGGACGGAACGGTAGAAATTGGTCTTCCAATACCAAAACAGCTAAAAAGTGCCGTTATCTATATGATTTATGTAGGTGAAGATGGTACGATTCAGAAGCTGGAAACAAGAAGAGACAATCAGATGGCATATGCAAAGACGGATCATTTCAGTTGCTATGCATTGGTAGGAGCGGATTTATCGGATCATAGTACGTTTTCGTTCCAATGGATTTATCTCGTATTTATTTTAGCTGGTTATAGTGTTTTATTTTTAATTATCTATGCTGTTGTTTCTATTTATCGGGTGGAAAAACGCAGAAAAGAACGAAGAAGACAAAAAGAACAGAATGATAACTTTTTGGATGGAGAGTCTTAAATGAGATTTTCAAAGGAAACAAAAAAACAAGTTCATAAAGTGACTCCGAAGCGTAAATGGATCATTCCGGTTGCCGTTTTAATTGGTGTACTTGGAATGACACTGTTAGTGAGTATGGGAAGCGGATTCCTTCCTTTGCTGGCCGCAGACGCGAATATTAAGGTTGCGGCCAAGGTACAGGTTACCAGTCTTACTTCGGCAACGGAGGAGGATATCATTCCCGGCCGTGGAAGTGATGCGGAGAGCACGACGGAAGCGGATGTGGGAGATACCATTACACTGAGTGTTTACAATGGAACCAATACGGAATCAAATGCGTTGATTTTTTATACGACGCAGGCATCGGTTTCTCCCGGATTTACTTTGGTACAGGATTCCGGTACGATTGCAAGTCTGAATGCTGCAACCGGGAAAGCGTATGCCGGTAAGTTTACGGTAGTAACCGGAACGGATCGCAATTATATCGGGTATAAGCAGAGTGATGATTCCAAAAAATGGTATTCTTATAATTCCAAGGTTAAGATTTGGGATTGCAGTGCATCTGCTATAAATGATGTAATTACTGTACCGGAAAGCATTCGGAAGCAAGGTTCTTTTCGAATAAATGTGATGCCTGTGCTTTATGCTGATACAGATTATGTGGCACGTAGTATTGATACACTGTCCTTTGGATATCTGCCCCGACAATATGTCGGAAAAGTAAGTGTTTCCTATGCAGATGCGGCTGTTAAAGAAAATGTGGAGCAGAGCGTGGATATGGCGGCCAGCTTCCGGGTAGCTCCCGCAAGTAGTACATTAGTTCAGGATGCGCGATATTTTTACACACTTGACGGCAGTATTCCGCAATATCGGTTTAATTCTTCCACAAAAGTTATGGAAGCTGCAAATGATGCGACAAAACTTTTATCCTTAGCGGGAAATTCCATTACAGTGACACCGGATATTGCAAATTTTGGTGAAAGCTTTACGATGCGAGTTACCGGTGTGGCGGTTGATGAAAATCAGAATGTAGTACGAGTAGAGCGTTCCCAGACTTATTTATTTAAGGTAAATACCGAAGAGACTCTGCCTGCTATTTCGGCATATCCGACATCTACGGATTCTGCCATGGCGGAAGTAAAAAAGGGCGATATCATAAAACTCTATGTTGGGAAATATACTATAGATGCGAGTACAGGTGAAATAACCTGTGCTGAAGACCAGACGAAATATACGATTTATTATACGACGGACGGTTCGGAGCCTTCCGTCAATACGGATGGAGAACCACAGGGAACAACTTTGCAGTATTCTTCTGCATCCGGAATTATGGTTCCTGCACCAACCGGAAATATGTTTACCATCCGTGCTTTTGCAACAAACGGTAAATGGTCTTATGGACCGATAGCGAACTTCTCTTATACTTATCCGAGTGCCATTAATGCGCCTTATGCAAATCCGGTAGAGGGAAATGTTGCAAACAATACAGTGGTGAATTTGAAGTGTTCTACGGAAGGTGCGAGTATTTATTATACAATCAGTACAAATGGTGAGGAACCAAAGGACCCTACGACTTCCGATATGCTGTATTCGGATGATAATCCGATTATCATAAAATCCAATACGATTATTAAAGCCGTGGCATATTATCAGGATATGTACAGTTCGATAGCCACTTTCCGATATGGTCTGATGTCAACGTTGGCTGCACCAACTGCTTCGATTGCCAGTGGTTCGGTTGTTCCGCCCGGAACGACACTTACATTGTCAGCGGCAGAAGGTACGACAATTCATTATACAACGGACGGATCGAGCCCATTGGATCCGGAAAATAATATGGTTGCGATTGGTAACATCGTTCCGTTAAATGGTGATATCGGTACGATGATTACGGTAAAAGCATATGCGTCCAAGGAAGACTACAGTGATAGTCCATTGGCCATGTTTGTTTATACGATTAGTAATTATTCCGGTGGTATTTATGCGGATATTGAAGATGGAAGTACCGTAAAAAACGGTGATGTGGTTACGTTAAATACGGATGTAACAGACGCAACGATTTATTATACAACAGATGGTTCCAATCCCACGGTTGCAAGCAATCAGGGAAGTAAGGTAACCATTTCCGGAGAACCGGGAGAGAAAGTGGTATTAAAAGCCATTGCGGTCGCAAGCGGTTCTACCCGTACAACGGCGACGGGAACATTTAGCTATACCATCATGGAAAAACTAAAAGCTCCTCAGAGCAGTGTCCCCGATGGTGCCGTATTTACAACGGAAAGTCAGGTTGTTTTAACCGCAGAGGATGGAAAGATTTTTTATACAACTGATGGATCAGATCCCACGGAATCGAGTGTTCTATATACATCGCCAATCGAAGTGACGAAAGATGTTACCATTCGTGCGGTTGCCATGTCCGAAGAAAAGGATACCAGTGAGGCGGCATCTTTTAGTTACACATTCGCAGATAAGGTAGAGACACCGACTGTTTCTGAAGAAAACGGTGAATTGGAAATCGGTTCGGAAGTAATCTTCAGTTGTAAGACTAAAAATGTAACTATGTACTATACAACAAACGGAACCGATCCGGATTTAAAAGATAAAAACAATCTTATCTTATATACTGGTCCCATTGTTGTGAATAAAGCAATGACGATTAAATTGATTGCGACAAAAGAAAATATGCAGGCATCCGATATCGTGACTGCAAGATTTACAGTACGGGAACCGGTGGAAGTAGTTGTGGAAGAAGAAAAGAATACAAATTATGTTCAGGATACTTCCGGACGACTGGTAAGCCGTCGTACATTTGCAGGTGCCGATTCGGGACCGTCGCATTCCGATTTTGTGATCAGAAATATCAATTATGGCGCAGTTTTATCGGCTGACAGTGGCGTGGTTGCAGATAATGCACAACTGGTTCTTTCCATTGTGCAAAGTTCACAGACCTCGGTTAATCTGGTGAAACAGCTGGTTGATGAATCCTATAACATTGTTCAAAGCTATGATGTATCACTTGTTGTTGATGGCATGGAAATTGAACCGGAAGGGGAAGTTGAGCTTGGACTGACAATCCCTTCGGAATATGAAAATGCAATTATCAAAGTGGTTCAGCTGCAGGATGACGGAACGATTCAGATTTATGAAACAAGAAGATCAAACGGTGTTGCATATGCCAATATTCAGAAAACAGGAGTATATGCAATTATTGCTCCGATTGATCAAAGCAAAGAATCAAATCTGACTGTGATTCGAAATATTGCGATTGTTTCAGCCTTTGTTTTGATTTTAGCCGGCGGAGGATTATTTATCCGAAACAACCGGAAAAAGAAAAAGCAAAAAGCTGATGAGAATTGACAGAAAAGAAAAACAAAATTGATGTGATGAAGGAAAGGGAGAAACATTATGCTAAATCGGAAGTATTATTCATTTGAAAGAAATAATTATTATTACGGAAAGCTGTTAACATCAAAAGATTTTCAACAAGAACAGGGGTATCTAAACGACAAGAGAAGACTGATTAATAAAGTTCTGCACGGAAGCGGTATTGTTTACGGTTTGGACGTTGTTTCAGTTGATGATTTATCCATTATTTTACAATCCGGTTTTGCTTTGGATGGTTCGGGAAGAGAAATCGTAGTACCTGCAACACAGGTCGTTAAAATTTCTACAATTGATGGTTTTGATTCTTTAAAAAGTAATTGTGCTTATCTTGGTATTTCTTATCAGGAAGAGGGCGTTGATCCGGTATATTCTACGCTTGCAGATGACAGCTCAGAAGATGAGAATAAAAAATTCAACAGTATCCATGAAAATTATAAATTGTATTTAATGGATGAAGCAGATTGTGTTTATACAGATAAAAAAGAAGATGCTTTCTTTACAAAAAGCGTAATTTATATGGATCAGGATATCCGGGTTGTTCAGATTATACCTACCTATGCTGTAAAAGGAAAAAATGTGAAGGTAAGGCTGGAAATTGAAAAGACCAGTTATACTTCAGATGTATTCTCTGTTACATATGATTTACAGACAGAGGGATTTGTGGAGCGTGATATGCATGTGGCTGCAGAAAACATCAGTCTGGAGTTTGGAAAAACCGTTGTTTATGATTATATTCTGACTCCCGAAGATTATGTATATGGCAATACGGAAATCGTTGTAAAGAGCAGGAATATTGAAATTGTAAAAAATGGCAATGTGGAAAAGCGCAAAGATGAATTTAAAGCATCCATAGCACCGGTTTTGGAAAGTGTTTTGGAGTGCGTTTTGAAAAACAGCTACAAAGGTACCATGGATGCAGAGTTGGATGCTACTTTTGATGAAAAATTATTTATTTGTAAAATCAGCTTAATCCGTTCCGGCAATAATGTTTTGATTGATCATATCGAGGACGCACCGTTTAAACAGTATGTCTATAACGCGGATCAGTTAATGATTATGAACAAACTGGATGATTATCTGGTAGATAAGGTTAAGATAACAGCGGACAACAAGCCTGTGATTACCCAGCAAAGGATTTCCGAATCTACAGGAAGAGAAACAGAGCGGACGCTTGCCAGCGGAAGTTTTGATATGTCTTTAGGCAATGGCGGAGAAGTTGGAAAAGCAATTTTTTCAGAAGAAATTATGCATGGACTTGGAAGTGGACCGGTTTATGTGGAAATCGGCGTGGAATATCTCTATAAGAGTTCCAAAGATAAAGCCGGTCACGAGGAAATCATTCTGGGTGATAATTCCATTTTTTCATCCTTGGAAGATAGTAAGGTTTATCAGATTGATACTGCAGTAAAAGTATTACCCGAAAGAGGAACCTTTATTGTTGGTGTAAGACCAAAAGTAAAGACCGGAAAAATCAGCTTGCGAATCCGCTGGTATGCATTTAAACCGGAAGATTTGGAAAAGAAGGTTACGAAGCTGAAAGAGCAGCAGGGAACAATTATGATTCAGCCGGATACCATTGTTCTGCCCCCGAAGGCAACGGTTCATATCAATCCTGTTTTTGTAAATATGGCAGAAGAACCTTTGGCTTTCAGTTTATTGGATTCAGAAGGCGGTAAGGTTGATAACAACGGAATGTATACGGCACCGGCACAGGAAGGTGTATATGAAGTAAAGGTTTCCTGCATCAGTAATCCGGAAATATACACACATGCTTTTATGATTGTATCTCAGAAAAAATCCGATGAGGAATAAATTGGTGATTTAAATGTATCTTGCATTAAACATGGAATTGGAAATAGTACGTACAGTTTTGGAAAATGATGTCAATGATATTTTCGTCTGTACTGATATAAAAGATAATACAGGTGTTTATTACACCATGATATCCATAAAAGATGCGAAGCTTCGAAAAATGATTGCAGGTCAGATGAATACATCAGGACTGTTTTTCGGAAATAAAGATTTCGTCGGTTCATTTTCTCATGAAGATCAGCTGAATCTTGTTTTTCGCTATTATCATGAGAGCCTGCTTTCTGTCATGGGAAGTGTATATTTATATTCCTTTGTTGAATGTAAGGCGGCTGCACTGGCATATATTGCTGCCTTTGCGGAGGCCGGTGTTAACGGAAGTGTCGGATTACTGCTTTTAAAAGACCGGAATATCAATATTTATAAGGATGGCGGTTTTCAGCTTAACTATTTTATTGATTTTTCCGAATGGAAAGAGTGTTCTGAACAAGAATATATTACCGAGGTTGCAAAAGGTGCATTCCGGATATTGGATATTAATTACCGGGAAAAATATGACACACCGGAATTGTATCCGGATGACTTGAGGCTGTATTATTTGAAACTGGTATCCTCCGGATTTTCCACGTTTGGACAGATAATTGCCACAATTCGCGGGATGTCGGATAAACCGGTTGAAATGAGAGGGTTTTTCTGGTGGATTAAAAGCCGGTATAAAATCACAAGAAATTTCTTGTTCCGAAATTCAATCAATACGTTTTTGACAATCTTAGTAATTGCAACGCTGATTTATGCGGCTTATCAAATTGGTATCCGAATACGGGCCAATAAAGCAAATGCCAATAATATTGATTATTATGGAATTGAAAACATCGGAGATGTATATCTGGGCGATGAAGAATAAGTAAGAAGGAAAAAGTCAGATGAAGAAATACGTACAATTTACATTACTTGCCATATTATTTATATCAGGATTGTTTGCAGTATACCGGGCTGTTGTTACCAGACAGGTTCCGATGACACAATTTATTGATATTACCAATGCCGATAACGGTACCAGTGTTGTGGCATGGTATGATGATGAAGATATTGTAATTGCCCAGCTGACAACTTCCGGTTCAATCAGTAAATATGTTCGTTTCGACAGCATCAAGGGAAATGAAATGTATACGATTGTCGGATTGGGTGCAGGAAGTAATAATAAGGTATATGCATTACGCAATACGGTTGATCCTTATACCGGCGACCTACGTAGCCAGGAATTAATGGTCATGGATTTCAAATCCATTTTTGCCAAGACAGAGAAAGTAATCAATTTAGGAAGCGATGATGAAAACTATATCTATGGATGGATTAATGTATCTGAGGATACCATTACCCTGATTGCAACGGATCCTTATGAAACAATTGCGGTTCGCAGAAATTATGAATATGGAACCAATTTATCAGGAACCCTGAATATCAAAAATACCAGAACCTACACTTTGGCTGAAGGAGAGGGTATTTATAAGGCAATCGGCAACGGACAGGATCTTGTTTATATTTCCGATTCGGGAAAAATATACCACGCCGTAGAAGAAAACGGAATTGTTCGGGAAATCTATCCGGCAAGAACCGTAGAATCTCTGATGTATCCTACCTTTTTAGCATATGCGGAAAGTGGTTATGTATATTTTGGTGAACATGAAAGCGGCGATATTATCAAGCTGAATGTTTCCGATGGCACGGAAGAGATTATTCTTAACGGTAATTCGACATTGAACGGTTCTTCCTTGTATACATCCAAGGATTTGTTAAATGTTGCAATGACCAATATCAATAATTATTCGGCTGTTGTTTATAATACACATACCAATTCCTTTAATATCATCAAAACGATTGACGGTATTACAGAGACCATTGAAAAAATGAATTATTCCGTGGCCCTGATTATTTTAAAGTTATTGTTAAACTGGGTAGTATGTGGCATTGTTCTGTTTTTTGTATTTGGTATCATTGAAGTATTTATTCAGGGAATTCAGAGCGGTAGAACGGTAATCGGAAGATTGCTTGCAGCGACACTTCCTATGATTGTGGTTGCTTTGATTATTTTCGGATTAATTGCTTTTAGCTACTATAAATCATCCATTCAGACAAACTTTGAGAAACAGACGGAAGATGAAGGAAATATGTTAACGGCATTGTTCGGACAGGAATCCTTCAACGAAATCGAATATCCGTATGATTATACTTCAGAAGCATATAGTTACTTATTGTCCCAGTTAAAGACCAGGGATTTGTACAGCAGAGTGATTTATTATGAGAGTGGGACCTTATATATTGGCGTAGATGAAAACAGCCCCTGTTTTTATCCGTTTGGTATCTGGATGAATTTGGATGCTGAAAGCCTGTATAAAAAGGCTGCTCTGACCGGTAATGCGGTAACCGGTACCATTCGCGATGAACTTGGAGAAAGACTGGTTTGTATCACACCGGTGGGTGGTGTCAGCGGCGATACGGTTTATTTATTGGAAACCGGTATTTATACTTCCAATATCAATGAGTATGTAAAAGCTTACTTAGGACAGTTTGCAATCATCTGTATTGTATTTATTATTCTGACAATTGTGGTATTAAGTATTTCATATTATCGCATTCTCTTACCGCTCAATGCAGTAAAAGCGGTCATGAAGGATTTTACGGATGGAAATACCAATGCCCGTATTGAAACTACTTCAGAAGATGAAATTGCAGGAATTTCCCGTATTTTCAATAATATGGCAGATGATATGATGCTTCAGATCCACAATTTGCAGAAAATGGGAGATACCTATTACCGGTTTGTTCCGGTCAGCGTTATCAGCTTATTGGGAATGGATAATCTGGGTGATTTGTCATTGGGAAGCAAAATCGTTGGTAAATATCCTGTTTTGAAGGCCGAATTAAAGCTGCCCAGAACAGCCGATGATGAAGATATCGAAAGTATCACCAACCGCTTTTTCAACACAATTAATAATTTTGCAGGACAAAATGAGATTGTTCCGATTGTCGACTCGGCAAGTCTTGACAGTATTATGTTGATATGCCAGAAAGGTGTTCAGTCGGCAATTACAGCAGCCTTGTCCATCTTGGCAAAAATCGATTCCGATAATGCGGCAATTGGTGATGTTAACCAGCAGATAAATATTAATTTTGTATTACATGAAACAGAAATCGATTTTGGTATTTGCGGTGATGCAGACCGATATGTTTTGGCGTTATTTGCACCGGAAGTTCCGAAACTGATGAAAAACGGTCGTTTCTTTGACTTGTCGGGAAGCCGTTTGTTAGTAACATCGGAAGCTTTTGACCTTTTGGAAAATAAAGAACTGTTTGCCAATCGTTATGCCGGTGCTGTTAAAGTTGCCGGACGCAGTATGGGTATGTATGACATCTATGATGACAGAAGTGCAGAGGAAATCCGTCTGATTAAACAATCATCGCGTATCTTCCAAAAAGCGATGCAGTTGTATGAGCAGGGAACCTATTACGAGGCTAAAAATCTTTTTGCCATGGTACTTCGGGAAAATCCGAGAGATTATGTGGCAAAGTATTATATATTCCAGTGTGAGGCATTATCAAAGCAATAAAAATAAAAAGCTTTACGGAGGCAGAACGTGTTTTCAGAACTTCTTAGTTTGTTCCAAAAAGCATTTGTAAGGTTGCGGACAGCCGTAATGAACCCTTTCAGAAGGGTTATCAGAAGAACACAGCAGTTATCGAATGCTAATCTGATCACTGCCAAATTGATTAATCCAATCAATAAAAAACTGCGAGAAATCTTTTCGTTTAAGCCAAAAGCTAAGGAAGATTATATTACAGTTGGTAATTTCTGGATTTCCAGAAAGGTGATCTACTTTCTGATAATTGCAATCTGTGCGGGAGTATTTATTTATTTCACATGGTTTGCAAGTGACGTACAAGAAACAACGACAACAACAAATGTGGTTACAACTACATATTTTGATTATGATGATTTAAAACTTGCCGAGTTTTCGGGAAAAGCCAATATCCGGGCAGCGAACGGTTCAGTCGTATATACGGGTGATGTCGCAGCAGGTATGATTACCGGAGTGGGAACCTTGTGGAATCAGGATGGTCTGTTGATTTATGAGGGCAATTTCCTGAACAATCAGTATTCCGGCGTGGGAACCCTGTATTATCCCAACGGAAATGTGATGTATAACGGCGAGTTTGCGGAAAATCTTTTTCAGGGGACCGGTTATTATTACAGTCTCGAAGGGAACCTGTTATATGAGGGATCTTTTGAGAAAGGCTCCTTTAATGGAGAAGGCATTTCTTATAATGAGGAAGGAAACCTGATCTATGAGGGTAATTTCCAATCAGGCAATTATCATGGCAATGGTATTTTGTATTATGCAAACGGGATTAAAAAATATGAAGGTGAATTTTATCAGGGAAAAGCCCAGGGACAGGGAACAAGTTATTCCAATACCGGAAAACTGTTATTTACCGGATTGTTTGCAAGAAATGAGATTCACTATGAATCTCTGCTTGGTATCACGTTAGAAGATGCCATGAGCATGTTTGGCGAAACACCGGTTGTATATTATTCGGAAGTTGATACCGTTTTTCTGTTTGAAGGTGCACACGTCGCATTAAAAGGTGACTGTATGGTTCAACTTTTAAGAGATTCATCGGCACTTTCTACGGATGATGACTGGTATCTGCCGGGTGAAGAGGAAGACACTTTAACAGACGATACCATTCCTACGGATACCATTGTATTCGACGAAAATGGAGAAGGAAGTTTATTGGGTGAGGGTACGAGTGTCGGTGAGGATGAAAACACAACCACAACAAGTGTGACAACGACAACCGATGCAGACGGCAATGAAGTGACGACTACGACAACCACGGATACAACAGCCAGTACCGTGAATACAACAACGATGCTTGATGGAATTGAATTACCTGTTTTGGCAACCGGTGATACATTCAGTGCTTACTATTACTTAAGCTCGGATGAATGGCAGAAGGCAGAAGAGTTGGACAAAACGCAGATTACCATTTCATCGGTTACGGCCTATAGTGATGATTTAGATGTTGCATTTTTGGAGAATACGGATATGACAGCAGCCAATGGTGTCACGAACTTAATCGATTGTGTTGCGATTGATCGAATTAGACGTGATGATCCGACGGCATTCAGTAACAATTCATTTGAAATGACAACCAAGAATAAATCTTATATTTACGTGTCCGGTATTAATATGGCAGAAGCGGTTTATTCGGAAATATATGAATTGGAAGGTGTGCGGTACAAACTCTGTTATCAGATGGATAATCCCGAAGCACTGAAATTTATTACATTGGAAGTTTATTAAGGAAAGGGGAAGAGCAATGGCAGATTTTTCTATTATTTCGGATGTCAGTAATCAAATATTGAATCTGTTGCGTGAGCATATGTGCCCGGAACTGATCCAGTCTCCGGAAGCAATTAAGCTGGTATCACCTTCCGACAAAAATGCAGACTTCCAATTAGGGTTGTATTTATATGATATTCAGGAATTAAGAGAGTATAAGCAGGTGGATTTGATACGTACCGGCAACAACAAGGCTCAGTATCCTCCCAAGCCCCTCAATTTATTTTATGTGATTTATATCAATACAAAATCCCAGATGGTTTCCGATTCGGAAAATGAACAACGGATTTTAGGAAGAGTTATCCAGGTTTTAATGGATAATGCAATTCTTTCTGATTTAGAGGAACAAAATGACGCCGAATCCTTAGCTGTCACCTTATTGACACTGAGTTTTGAAGATAAGACAAAGCTGTGGAGTGTTTTAAATCTCCCGTATCAGGTGGGTATCTATTTTAGTGTTTCTCCGGCGATGCTTTCGTCCAGAAAGGTTAGGACATTTACGCGTGTTCTGGAAACCAATTTTGATGTATCGCATAAAGACAGGAACTAAGAGGAATAGGAGGAGATAAGATGAAGGCAAAGGTTGCATTTGTACTGAGACTATTTGATGACTATTCCGGAAATGTGATACAAAGAGAAGTATTTCAGTTTTTGAATGATCAAAATCTGATAAAGCCCATCGTAAAGGATGAAGGAATGTTTGTTTTTCTGGAACCCTTACCGGAAGTTCTCACACTCAAGATTGTTGGCAGTAATTATTATGAACAGGATATAGTCGTTGAAAAAGCAAAGCTAAATCCGATAGAACCTATTTTGGATGTCCGGTTATTTGGAAAACCAGGGAAACCGCATCCCTATCGATGTGAACTATATACCGGAATGATTGATGATAAAAAGGTTTCCCATCCGACGGTTGTTTGTGCAAAAAAGGCAAAGCCGACGGGATTGGTTTTAAAAAGTGTCCGATCGGAAAACGGAAAACAATTTGTTTCTTTTTCCGGTTTTACACAGGAAAATTTAGTTGAGAAGACTTACATGCTTGGCGAGAAAAGCAAAGCTGAGGTCTTTATCATAAAAGAAAAATGCGGAATTAACGAATACTGTGTTGAAGGGAATTTTACCAAGAAGCACGATGCTGGCGAAAAGTTGCATCGGACTTATCGTTCCGTAACAGATGTAAAGGGGGGATATGCGATACCTGTGGAGAGCAGGAATGAGGATTTTATTGCCGAAGTTATCGTACTTCAAGGAAACTAGGCCGCTCAATTTATGTAAGGAGGTTGAAAAATGTCAGTTTTAGTGACATCAGGAACGCAATTGATGTGCAGTTTTGGGACAGCGCCATCTGCACTTAACGTTTTACCTACCAGTAAAGTGATGTGCGGTACACCGGTTGCCAATATCATGGATAATGTTGCAATGACAAATATCATGCCTTTTGCAATGTGTACCTCTTTGGCAAATCCGGCAGTCAGTGCAGCCACTGCGGCTGCATCAGGAGTATTAACTCCGCAACCATGTACTCCCGTGATTGCGGGACCATGGATCCCCGGTACACCGACTTGCTTGGTGGGGGGAAAACCAGCTGTAAACAACACATGTTCACTTATGTGTGCTTATGCGGGTGTCATTAGTGTAACGTCACCTGCGCAAACAACAACTACTACAAGTTAGTACAATTTGAAAGGAGGAAAGGGTAAGAGAAAAAGTGAAGCTTTTACCCGAACAAGACATGGCAGAATATTTATCTCCAGGAGTATACGTGGAAGAGTTTGAGTCCGGAATGAGACCGATGGAAGGTGTAAGTACAAGTACCGCAGGTTTCATTGGACTTGCCGAGAAAGGAAAAACAGTCGGAACACCGGAATTTGTAAGCAGCTTTGCTGATTTTACAAGAAAATTCGGTGGATATTTACCGGAAAAACCGTATGGTGATTATCGTTATCTTGCTTATTCCGTTGAGCAGTTCTTTGCAAACGGTGGTGCAAGAGCATACATCATGCGTGCAGTTGCAGGCGATGCAGCAGCAGCAAGTGTTAAAGTCGGACCTTTAACAATTTCTGCAAAGAATCCCGGAAAATGGGGTAATGAAATTAAAGTTTCTGTAGTAACCGCTTCAAAAGGAAAGACAAATGTTACAGAAGTATCAGGCGATGACAAAACCGGTAAGGTTTACACAGTAGCAAATGCATCTGCTTTTGCAGAGGGTGATACTGTTGCAATCAAAATTAACGGAAAAGTAACAGCTTATAATAAGATTGCTCAGGTAATCGGAAATACGATTACATTTGCAACAGCTGTAAAAGAAGATTTGGTTGACAACACTGCTGTACCGAAAAAATTAATCGTTTCTGCAGAATTAAATGTTGAAATCGCATACAAAGATTCAGTAGAAGTATATGAAGGTGTATCTTTCAATGCTGCAAGCGCAAGCTATATTACAAAAGTATTGGCAAAATCTGAATTAGTAGATGTTGTAGCTGCTGATACAACTGCAGTTGCAGCTCCGATTTCATACTTCACATCAGAAGCTGAAGCAGAAAAAGCTGTTGTATTATTAGCAGGCGGTTCAGACGGTACTGCAAAAGGAATTACTCCTGACATCTTCATGGGTGTTGATAACGGCCCCGGAAAAAGAACAGGTCTTGCTGCATTTAAAGAAATCAACAATGTCAGCATTATGGCTATTCCCGGTGTGACAGAGCCGGCAGTACAGTTAGCATTGGTTACTCATTGTACAAATACCGGTGCAAGCTTCGCTGTATTGGATGTGCCGAGAGAATTAACAAAACCCAATGATGTTTTAACACACAAAGAAAAAATTGATTCTGATTATGCTGCATTATATCATCCTTGGATTCAGGTATATGACAGCCTGAACAAAAAACCTGCTTACATTCCTCCGTCAGGTGCGGTTGCAGGTATTTATGCAAGAAGCGATATTGAAAGAGGTGTTCACAAAGCTCCTGCAAATGAAGTTGTTTACAATGCAATCGGATTGGAAGTATTGTATAACAAAGCAGAACAGGATATCTTAAATCCCGCAGGCGTCAACTTAATCCGTGCTTTACCCGGACAGGGAATTCGTGTATGGGGTGCAAGAACAACATCCTCAAACAGCTTATGGAAATATGTCAACGTACGTCGTCTCTTTATCTATCTTGAGGAGAGCATTAAAGCTGAAACAAACTGGGCAGTATTCGAACCCAATGATGAGATGTTATGGTCAAGAGTTGGAAGAACCATCCGTGCATTCTTACGTGATATGTGGAGAAACGGTGCTTTGGTAGGTTCTACAGAAGATCAGGCATTCTTTGTAAACATTGGCAGAGATACCATGTCACAGAATGATATCTTAAATGGCAGATTAATCTGTGAAATCGGTGTAGCACCTAGCAGACCTGCTGAATTTGTAATCTTTAGAATTACACAGTATATGGAAGAATCATAAAATATCTAGGATAAGGAGGACAAAAAAGTGGCTAAATATCCATTTAAAAAGTATAACTATAAGGTTGAAATTAAAGGTATTACCGAAGCTAGCTTTTCGGAAGTAAGTGGTTTCGACGCAAGTATTGATGTAATTGAATATCGTGAAGGTGATGAAGGCGTTAATTACTCCAGAAAAATGAGCGGATTAACAAAATTCGGAAATGTTACATTAAAATGGGGCATGACAAGCAGTGTAAGCTTCTATGAATGGGTTATGGATGTTTCACAGGGTAAAGTGCTTGATGAAGACCGTAACAAAGATATTACTATCACATTGTTTGATGATGACGGTACAACATCTTTGGCTGTTTGGAATCTTTACAATGCATGGCCTAGCAAATACACAGCTCCTGACTTCAATGCAAGCTCAAGTGAAATCGCATTTGAAAGTGTTGAAATTGTATATGAGAGCATGGAACGTGAAAGCTAATATCCGATAGCTTGAATAAATATAACATTACGGGGATTTTCCCCGTGATGTTATATGTAAAACGGAGGAAATAAAATGGATGAATTAATTACGGAATTTGAATTCGATTTGCCGAGAGGCTATGTGGATGAGAGCGGAGAAGTGCATAAACACGGTACGATGAGACTGGCAACAGCCGCAGATGAAATTTTACCATTAAGAGATCCCAGGGTTGTGAGTAATCCCGGTTATCTGACCATTATTTTATTATCAAGAGTGGTTACATCACTTGGAAGTATTCAGCATATTCGTCCGAATACAATTGAAAAACTGTTTTCGGCAGACCTGGCATTTTTACAGGATATGTATCAGAGAATCAATGCATTGGAAGAACAGACCGAGACCTGTGTGTGTCCGGAATGTGGAAATAAGTTTGAAAAACCTATAAATTTTTCGAGGGCGGAATAGTCGTTTATCCGGAAGAAGAATTATATAAAGAAGTATCTTTCGTGTCCTACTATTTTCATTGGGATTATCAAAGTGTCATGAATATGGATCATAGGACAAGGCGAAGATTCTGCAGTGAGATTTCGGATATCCATAAGCAGATATCCAATAAACCGAAAAATATATTTGAATTATAAAACAGATTTTGCAGATTATTTCTGCAGTAAAATTTTGAAGTTACATGTATAGCGGTGGGTGAATTTATGGCCGGACAAGAGCAAAATAACAGACAATCAGATATTGCAAGAGGTTATAATTTTCGGGTTTATTTTGATGACCGGAAGGTATCTTTTGCACGTGTTTCCGGTATGGAAAAAAGTATCAGTACCGAGAGCTTTTCGGAAGGTGGAATGAATCATCGCAGTTATATCGTTGGAAAAGCAAATCAAACAGAGAATGTTATGACTTTTGAACGGGGATACACCATTACGAATGCTAAAAGCAGTTTTGAATTTGAACCGGGATATCGTTTTGAGAAAGATGTATGTATCTATGTCATGAATGAGAATTCCAAAGCAGAGAAAGCGTATTATCTTAGCGGTGGTGTAGTTCGAAAGGTCAGTATTGGTGATTTTGATGCTTCCAGAAGCGAGCTGTTGATTGAAAAAATCGAAATTGTATATGAAATGTTGGATAAGGAAAAATTGTAATTATAAAGAAACAGAGGGTGTTTTAAATGCAACAAATGACAAATCCTTATCTGGATTTTGGAAAAGCAATAATTGCAAAGCACAGTGGGTTGGGATATTACTATGATTCTCTTGCTTTGATTCATCCGGAATATGAAAGTGAAAGTGATGAAAAGCCTTGGGAAAAGAATAATTATATTACCAATGTAACACACTTGCATGTTTTGAAAGAATATAACAATCTGTTTCAGAACAGTCTGACTTTTTTGACGCAGGTAATGGAAAAGAAAGTGGTAAATCAGTTTTACCCTTCCTTTGAACTACGTATTGAAAAAAAGATAGAAGAACTTCTTCCCGGTGTGGAAAAAGAAATTACAAAGAGAGTAACAGAACAGTATTTATTATCCAAATCCAAAACAGAAGTAGAAAATTTAGATGTTTTTCAAAAAATATTACAACAGAATCATATCAGCAGTACCGTTTCACAAAAGCAGATACTGCAGGTTATCCGTAATATTGAAAATTACGAAAACAGCGTTTCCAATTATCAGGATTCCTATACCAGACAGATTCAGCATACGGTTCAGAATGTTGTAAAAAAACAAATCATTCAGAATCATCAGGCGAATCATGTCGTGCAGAATGCACAAATTGTACAAGGCAATATAGAAAAATCAATGTCGACTGCAGTACAGAATATGATGTTTCAACAAAATCATCAGACTTTTGACGTGCATCCGACAGCACGTACAGAGCACGTTGTGCAAAGTGAAGTCGAGGCATCCGTGCCGGCTGTAGTGCAGAATACGACAATTCAACAGAATCATCAGACTTTTGACATGCATCCGACAGCACGTACAGAGCATGTTGTACAAAACGAAGTCGAGGCAGCTATGCCGGCTGTAGTGCAGAATACGACAATTCAACAGAATCATCAGACTTTTGACGCGCATCCGACAGCACGGATAGAGCATGTTGTGCAAAGTGAAGTTGAGGCATTCGTGCCGACTGTAGTACAGAATGCGACAATTCAACAAAATTATCAGACTTTTGATATGCATTCGACAGCAGAAACTGAGCATGTTGTACAAGGCGAAGGCAAAGTATCCATGCCAACTGTGGCACAGAGTATAAAGAATACACAGAATATACAAAATACGCAGAATATACAAAACACACAGAATATTGTTACGAATCCGACTGTACAGAAGCATGATGGCTTTCCGGTCAATGATGGGGAGGCCCATCCATTAACGGTTCAGGAAAGAGTCCTGAATGCAACAAATACTTCTATTCAGATAGATAATGTTATTCAGAACGCAATTCATACGCAGATTCAGAATGCTGTTTATCAACAGAATTTCCAAGAGGGTTCTGCGACATATCAGTTGATTGAAGCTGAAACAGAGAATCATTTTTTAGAAGAAGAAAAAAATACTGTTTTGAATCAATATATCGTTTCGAATCATCTTCTTCAATCGAGTACGCATAATCAAGAGCTTTCGGTTTTAAAACCGGTACATACGGTTTCGATTCAAACCGTAAATAACAAAATCGGATATGTGTACGATACAATTTCGCTGATTCATAATGAAACCATTGAACATTCTATTCAGGATTTAAAACAGGAAATTTTAAATACAAATATTGTACAAAAGCCATTCGATTCAGCTTCTAAGGATAATAAAAATATTCCCGTTGAGCGAACCGGGACTGCATATACTGACAAGGAAACTACTATTTTGGGGAATTCTTCTGAGATGACGGAGAATGAACAAAAAAGCAGTCTCCGAAATGCACCGACAGACAATAGAATAAGCAGTCAGGGTAGCACTCAGAGTGATAATCAGAATAGCACTCATAGCGGTAATCAGAATAGCATCCGGAGTGGCAGTCAGAACAACACTCAGAGTAGTAATCAGTCCCAGCTTCTCAAATTGGTGGAAAAACATACCGAAACGATATTTAAGGAAATTAATCACCTATATCGGGTTGACCATTATTTTTCCAGTCAATCAGGTGTTGTGAAACAAAAGCTGCAGGAATTTTTGATTGCATATATCAATGGATCCGTTTCTTATGAACAGACGATTAACAATATAGAAAATATTGCTATAGAATATGTAAATTCGGAAAAACAGGTGCAAAACCGGTATATACAAAATCACAGATCCGTTTTTTCATGGTTGTTTGAAAAAAACAAACCCGAAAGAATGTTGGAAAAACAACTTCCGATTGAAAAACTGGTACAGTTGGAATTGTCACAGGAACATACATCCGGTGGTGTAGCTCCGGTTGTTTTAGAACATATTACAGATCGTGTTTTGGAACAGAATGTTGATGTAATCTCAAAAAACTCAACAGATTCAAATTCCAAAATGACTATAAAACAAGATTCTGAAATGCCGAAAGCAACAATCAGCCAGATGGAAACAACAATCAGTCATCCGGAAACGATAAGCAATCAGACCCAGACACCTCAGGCAAGAAAGCGGTATAATTATCATTCCTGGATTGAAAGTAATCTTTATAAATATAAGAACAATATGAGCTTTTTGCAGGATATTCATTTACAGCAGAGCAGTCCGTTAATACAAAATTTTGAAAGTGTAGCAGTTTCCAATTTGGTTTATTTAATGGGCGATAAAGAGTTTGCTGCAAATAGTCCGCAGGCTGCAAAAAAAAGAATGATGCAGGTTTTGCAAAAAGAAGCTGTCAAAGCAACGGGGGGAAATACGATTCTGCAAAGTATTTTTCTGCATCCGTCTTTGAATCATCAATATGAAGAACAGAAACTGAATTCTTCATTTGTGCCTGCACAAAATGTGGAAAATACCATAAATAGACCGGCACAGATGTTCCGCGAACCGGTGGAGTTTGTATATGAAACGCCGCCTGTCAGTGAAAAAGACAGAAAGCAGATTGCAAAGGTTCATGATAAACTTGAAGAAATAGAAACAGAAACGGTCCATAATGTCGTTCATGATATCGAATTTGTCAGGGAAACACAGCAGATTGTTGACCAAAAGGTTGAAGAACAAATTGTTGGGCAGAAAAAAAAGAACGACAAACAAAATGCTGTATCAGCCGGGGAAACGAGACGGGTTATGGAACAGATAGAAAAAACCATTGACCGGAAAATGGATGAAAGTGTGGAACAGATCGCAAATAAGGTATATCGGAATATTGAAGACCGGTTGCGTTCGGAACGGAATAGAAGGGGTTATTAAATATGTCTATTGATATGAGTAAAACAAAATCGGATATTGTATTCGGTGACGGACCGGTAGCAAAGGCATATCTGATTTATTTGACCAATGATGACAGTGAGAAAAAAATGGAAACTGTGCCGGTACAGTTTAATCCGGAACAGCTTTCCGTTTCATGTGGTGTTGAATATAAGGATACACAGGGAATTGGTCAGAATACGGATTCTGATGACCAGCGTCCAAGTAAACCGGAAGGATCGGATTTATCTTTGGAATTATACGTTGATTCGGCATCTGTAATCAAGAATATGACGACTGCACAGAATATTGACAAATTCGTTAACTCATCAAGCGGAGTCTTGGAAATGTTGAATAAACTGTCCGAACTGGTCGATTATAAGGAAAACACGCACATTCCCTTTAAAGTGGCTTTTTGTTGGGGGAAATTCGTGTTTAAGGGTGTTGTCACTTCCATGAGCACCACCTATCAGTTGTTTGACCGTGACGGAAATGTAGTCCAGGCGCGGGTATCGATGACTATACGGGGCAAGGAAGAGAAAAGTGAAAAATATCTTCAATCAAAGCCATTTGAATCACCGGATCGAACAAAGTACAGAAATTTAGGTCCCGTAGATGAATTATGGATGTTAGCTTATGAAGAATATGACGATGCCTCCGATTGGCGTCATATTGCAGTAGAAAATCAGATTTTAAATCCCAGAAAACTGGATCGCACCAAAATGATGAAGCTGCCTTCTATCTGATGAGTTATGTAAACTTCGAATGGAGATAAAATAAATGGATCTATTAAGTGTTTCAACATCATATAGTTCATTGGAAAAAAAGTATAACAGTTTTAAGGCACCGACTGTGGAAATTACAGTAGCAGGCAATAAACTTGTGTCATCTTCCAAGATGAGCATTCGAAATGTGTGCATTGATTTGACCTCCGAGTACGAGGCAAGCGGATGTTCGTTTTCCATTGTAAATGCCTATGAGCCGGGCAAAACCAACTTTTCCGATAAAGCAAATAAAATCGGAGTGGGAGATAAGGTGGAAGTTGCCATCGGATATATCCGAACGGAAACGGTCTTTAAAGGGTATATTAATTCTGTCCGGTATTTATTTAATAAATCGGGAAGAATAGGCGAAATCTGTATAGAATGTATGGATGTAAAAGGTCTTATGATGAAAAACAGGCGCATGGAGTTTTTTACGCAGAAAAAAGCGGATGGTGTATTAAATGAAATTCTGTCTGCGTCGCCGGTGAGTTCTTATGTCGATGGAAAAGATATTGATTCCTGTGATGAAGATGAGGTTGCTTTGCGAAGCAATATGCAGACGGATTATGAAATTATGACGGAGCAGGCTTCCAAAATCGGTTATGAATTTTTTGTATCACAGGGAAAAGTGATTTTTCGAAAAAAAGAGAAAGTTACCTCTCCGATTATGACCATGAATCCCGGCTGCGGTATTTTTGATCTCAGAGTTGATTACAGTGCACAACAGTTGGTTAAGAAAATTGAAGTTCGAAGTGTGGATGCCGAAACCGGAAAATTGATTAAAGGAGAAGCAACATTAAACGGAACCTTTTCTAAAGGAAGCGGGGGAAGTAAAGTTGTCGGAAGCTCCAAACAGGTCTTTTTTGAGCCGGGGATAAAAGATGCAGCGGAGGCCAAAAAGAGGGCAGAAGCCAGAATAAAGGCCGTTGCGGATACATTTGGAAGTCTTGAAATCACCTGTATCGGAATACCGGAAATTGGTCCGGGACGATTTATCAAGCTGGAAAAAATTGCTGATAATATAAACGGAAAGTACTATGTTACATCGGTCAGACATACCATGGGAGACGGAGAATTTCTGACAACCTTCCGGGCTCGAAGAAGTAGTTTGTAAAATAGGTTGAATATCGTTTAAATTCATGATACCAACGGATTGTTGTGCATGAAAGCATGACCTTTTGGTCACGGTATCATATTAATAGTTTGGCAGGGATAATCAATGAGTGAATTAACGGATTTATTAACATTTCAAACTGAATATTTTGACAGTCAGAAAGCCCCCGGATTTGTTCAGGGAAAGGTTGTGGAGAATAACAACAGTGAGCACCAGGGAATGGTTAAAGTTGAATTTACTGCATGGGAAGATAAGAAAAATATCTGCGAATGGGTCCGTCTGATTTCGCCGTATGTCGGAAGTGCTTACGGAAGCTATCTGGTTCCGGAAATTGATGAAGAAGTATTGGTTGGATTTATCGGAGGAAGTCTGAAGCGTCCGTTTTTGTTAGGAAGTCTTTATCCGCAAAATTGTGAACTTGTAAAAAATGATTTTGATGATAAAAATCTGAAAAAGCATTTAAAGACAAAAGGCGGAAATGAGATTGAAATACTCGATACAGAAGAAAAATGTCATATTAAAATTATGACAAAAAAAGAAAGTGTTTTTGTTATAGATGATGAACAGGAAAATTGTTCCATCAGTGATAAAGAAGGAAAGAACCAGATTCTGCTGGATTTTAAAAATGGTGAGATAACCATAAAAGCTGAAAATAAGATTACATTATCAACCGGAAAGGTTGAGGTTGTCATGGACGGACAGGGTGGAAGTTTAACACAAAATGCTGATAAAATTGTTGCTAAAGCTTCCAACAGTCTGGAGATGGAAGGAAGTACCAAAGCAGATATCAAGAGTGGTATGCTTAGTTTATCCGGTTCACAGACACTGAAGGCCGAAGGTGGTACCACAACGGAGATTAAAGGTGCTATGGTTAAAATCAATTAGTTGAGAGAGGGATTTTTTATGGATGCTTCGAAGGATTTTTTAGGAAGAGGTTTTTCTTTTCCACCGAAAATTGATCCGACAACCGGTAAGTTTGTTATGGCGGAGGCGGAAGAAGATATACAACAGTCAATCTATATTATTTTGATGACCCGCTTAAAGGAGCGCGCGATGCTTCCGAAGTTTGGAACGGATTTATCCAGCTATATTTATGATGTTCCGGATCCGACCTTCGAAAATCTCCTGTGTATGGAAGTGTTAAACGCATTAGTAAAATACGAACACCGGATTCGGGATATTGATGTCAGTATTGATGATATTAATTTGGCAAAAGGGACGATTTATATACGAATCAAATATTTTGTCAGAGCTACTAATAATCCGAATAATTTAGTATTTCCTTACTATATCGAAGAAGGAATTGGGGAATTGTAATGAACAATCAAGATGTGTCAAAAAAAATGAATCAATTAATGAACTCGTACGTGCCCGAGTTTTCTTTTGATGCAAAGTCGGATGATCCGGGAAGTGTTCTTTCCGTATTATGCGCAGATATGATTCAGGACAGCGAAAATCGGTTTGGACGTGTGATCGATAAGCATAAAATTCAATATCTGAATTTGCTGGATGATTTAAAAGAAGAGCCGGTTGCAGCCTCCAAAGGTTATGTACAGTTTAATCCGGTTTTAACCTATGAAGATCAGAGTGTTTTTGTTCCGAAGGGGACACAGGTCATGGCACAGAAAGCAGATGCCGGAGATATTTTGTTTGAAACAAAACATGATATGTCAGCGACCAATGCAAAACCGATTGCTGTCATTCATACCGATCGGAAACAGGATGTGATTGTGAAACAGGATTTGACAGAAAATGCCGAGTTTACTGCTTTTAGTCTGGATGGAGAAAACGAGGCAGAACATAAATTATATTTATGTTTTGAACATGTCTTTGATTATGTTCAGTCCTTATCCTTTGATTTGATTTTGACCGGCAAAAATAAAGACTATGAAGAAAAAATGTCGGATATCGTGGATGGCATGACAAAGGATTCCATCCGATGGTATATGTTGGATGAAAATGGAGAACCGGTACCTTTTGATCAGGTAATACCGGAAAAAAACAAAATTCATTTTGTCAAAGAAAACTATACACCACAAAGAACATCTTTTATGCAAAAAGAGGGGTATTTTATCGTAGCATCCAAGAGTGGCGACTTCGATACATTTTATATTGACACCGTCCAAATTGCTATGGACAAAAGCTATCTATTACCGGACATTGTTTATGCAAATGGATTAGAAGAAAATGTCAGCAAAGTTTTCCCGTTTGGAAAACCGTTTGGATTATACAATGAATTTGTGGTTGAAAATAAAGAAGTCCTTTCAAAAACCGGAGCTAACATTGTTTTGGAATTCGAATTGGAGTATGTCCGTCATGAAGAGTCCATCGATGTTCAGGAAATGGATATTGAATATAAAAACTTTATGAAGAAGCCGCAGAAAGCGGCAGTACTGCCTTCCAGTCAGGTATTGGCAGATTATGTGGTTTGGGAATATCTGAGTACAACCGGTTGGAAACGTCTGTTTCAGGAAGAATATATTGCCACCATGTTTAACGGAACGGCGAAGGGACATATGAAACTGCAATTCGAATGCCCGAAGGATATGGCTGCGTATTCCGAAGGTGATATGCAGGGACGTTTGCGTGCACGCCTGATTCGCGCGGAAAATATATATAAAATACCGGCTGTTTATGTCTGCCCGGTTATCTCCGGTTTTATGATGTCCTATTCCTACGATAATATGCCCTTTGCGGATTATGCATGTACATCTAATAATTTTGAAATTATTGATATTACAAAGGACTTAATGGATAACAAAATCGTGACACCTTTTTATGCGAAAGAGCATGAAAGACGGACGATGTATTTAGGTTTTGACTCTTCCTTGGAAGGTACTCCGATCAGTATTTATTTTGATTTGGAAAATTTGAGTGACAGACCGATTTCCTTTGGGGTTGAATATTTATCGGATAGAGGATTTAAATCGGTAAAAGTGACCGATTCCACCAATGGATTTTTAGGAAGCGGCAACATGCTTTTGATGCTTCCGAAAGATATGCAGAAGCAGACGCTATACGGAGTGGAAGGATATTTTATCCGTTTTATCAATTATGACAAAGAACATCCGGCCTATGCGTTACCTTTGGTAAAAGGTATTTATATGAATATGGCGAAGGTGGAAAATGTCAATGTAGTGGAAGAGGAGTTTTATCTGGATCAGTTTGACACCTCTGTTGATATTACCTTATCGCAACAAAATCTTCTGTGTGCTGAAGTTTTTGTAAAAGAAATGATAAACGGAAAAAGTGAATACCGGCTGTGGAAACCGGCAGTACCGGGTAACAGAACAGAACATGGATATCACATTGATATGGCATTGGGACTTCTGCATATGGATAAAAGAACGGTATTGAATACCGATTTTGACCGGGAAGGACCACAGATTAAGGTCAGACATTCTAATTATAACGGAAGTGCTGCTAACTTACCGGAAAACAGTATTATTTATCCGAGAAATGCTATCCGTTATATCAGTGAAGTCAGAAATCCGTTTCCGACCTATGGCGGACATGATGGTTACACACAGGAAACATCGGAAAAGCTGATAGCCGGATTATTAAGAACCAGAAACAGAGCTGTTACGGAAAAGGATTTCTTTGATATCATTGCCCAGACAACTTTTGGTGTTCGGAAAGTGAAGTGTATAAGCGGTATTGATTTATTCGGTAGACCGGATCCGGAAATTATTACCATTGCAGTTTTGATTGACGAATATGAAAAAGGAGTTCATATCTTTTCTGAAATAAAAGATGAGCTTCGCCGTAAGTTGGAGGAATGCAGCTTTGCTGTTCCTATGGGGAAAAAACTGGTGCTGACTCAGCCGCGTTTTGTGAAATTCAGTGTTCGTGTCTGGATTGAACGCGAAAATATGGAAGGCGCTTATGATGTTCAGAATAAGGCATCTTCTGTTATATATGATTTTATAGATCCATTAAAATGTGAACAGTTGGGAATTAGTCGTGAAATAGGAGAACTGCCAAGAACTTCACAAATTGTTTCGGCACTGCGGGCCAACATTCCCGATTGCAATGTTTCTAAAATTGTCATGACGGCAGAGATTGACGGCAAAGAAATACCGGTAAAAGATGACTTTTACCAGAAATATGAATCGCCTTTTATCATGGGAATAAACGGAAAGCACGTTGTGCATATTGATTTGATTTAACGAATAAAAAGCCTATTTTGCTTTTGGGAAACTGAGGTGAGTACATGCTGAGAGTACCGGATATAGATGATATTACATATGAACAGATTGTGGAACGCGCAGTCAATAAGATTCCTACCATGACGGACAAATGGACGGATTTTAACTTTTCCGATCCGGGTATCACAGTTTTGCAGACATATGCATGGCTCGTGGATATGCTGAATTATTATATGAATGCAACCGGTGATGTACATGTCGGAAAATATTTAAAATTACTGGGAATTAAACCAATTAAAAAGTGTGCCGCGGATGCAATCTTGTGCGTGGATAGTGATAAGGACTTTGTGGAACTGCGCAAAGGGCGTGAGTTTTTAGCCGGAAAAACACCTTTTTATTTAAAAGAAGATGCATGCTTTGTACCGAACCGGTTCATTTCATATCTTAATGAAATAGATGGGGAAGCCATTGATTTGACTATGTTTGCAGGAGCAGATGGCGATTATGCCAATATTTTTGCAACAGATTTCAAGGAATGTGCAGCAGGCTGGTTTGGTTTTGAGAAGAAACCACAAAAGCAGTTTACGATGTTTGTCACTGTTGAGGAAAATAAAAAAAGAAATGCTTTTTCCAAAGATTTTTCGTTAGGGGAATTAACCTGGCAGTATTATACGGCTGACGGTTTTGTTGATATGAAGGTTATAAAAGATCAAACCTGCGGATTATTAAAGAGTGGAGAAATTGTATTTGAAATTCCGGATGATAACATGGAAGCTTATACACATGAAGTGAATGGAATAAAAGCATATTATATCCGTTGCATTCTGAAACATAATTTTTATGATATGCTTCCGCGCATTGGTAAAGTGTATTTGAATCCAATCCGGGTAGAGCAGACGAAGCAGATTTGCAGATGTGAGACCCTTGTTTATAAAGGGGATTTGGAAATGACGATTCCGGGTTATGTTCCGGTGGATGCATTCCTTATGGTTGGTTTGCAGCAAATGGATGGAAGCTATCGCGTCATCTATAATTATTCTTATCTGGACAATCCGGGATGTGAAATTCTGGATGGAGAAAAGGAAGGAAATAAAATCATTCGTTTGTCGAAGCCATGGAACAGAATGGTAAAAGGAACGAAAATTCAGATTATGATTTTATCCATGGAGGGTCTGCCGTATTTCACACTGGGAACTGCCGATGGATGTAATCATCAGAAAGTGGAGTTTGATTATCCGGGAATTCATCATCTTTCCGTTGCTTTTTGGGAAAAACGCAGGGACGGCAATCTATATTATACACCGTATAAAGAGGTTGACGATCTGGATACATATGGTTATTCCGATCACGTTTTCTGTTATGATAAAGAGGATAAATCTCTCGTATTTGGGGATGCCATTCATGGGGTACTGCCGAAAAAAGGCCAGGTGCTCTGCTTATCTGAGTTATCTGTTTCGGAATTTGAAAACGGAAATGTGATGGCCGGAGGAATTAATGAGATTACAACACAAAATGATGAACAGCTAAGTGTGTACAATCCTCTGCCTGCAACCGGAGGAAGAGCAGATGAGTCTATTCCTGAAATGATGGAAAGACTGCGGGATATGCTGTTGAGACAAAATCGTTTGGTCAGCGAACAGGATTATATCGATACCATTAAAAATACACCGGGGCTGATGATTGATATGGTTTCAGTTATTCCGGATAAAGAATATGCAAAATTTCATAATCGGCCTGTTACAGGTGATGAAGTTGTTGTGGTAAAACCATATAGCCGGGAAAAGACACCGGTCTTATCAGAAAGCTATAAAAAGATTATTTCTGATTACATTGAGCCGTTGCGGCTGATTAATACAAAGATTCAGATTGTATCACCTTCTTATGTCGGAATTGAAGTGCATGCTAAAATACATGTTAATAATCGGTCGGAAGCAGACAAACAGGCAATTCTTTCTGTACTGGAGGAGGAACTATCTTATGAAAAGCAGAAACATGCTTTTGGACATTCCATTATTCTGGGAAGAGTATTTACCAAACTGGATGCTTTAGAGGGTGTCAAATATATTGAATCTCTGTCTTTGGAAAGAGTTGGTCAGGGGGCAGAAAAGAATAATCGCGGAGATATTCATTTGCACAAGGACGCGTTAAGCTATATCAGGGAACTGGATATCGACTATGTATTATAGGATTTCATTATGCATTTGCAGATGAAAGAAATCGTTAAAGAGGTTATTGTATGCAGCAGACAAAAAAGGTAAACTATTTTCATTTGTCATTAAAAAACGGACAGACAGAAAAAATATCATTTTCGAATTCTTTTCAGTTAACCGGAAAAGGTGGTGGCAGTTTTGTCTATATCGCGCAGGTATTTGATACAGATGATTTAGACAGTACATTTCATCGCCTGAAGTTATATGGTCAGTTTGAAAAATGTAAATATGAAATATGGGTAATGGCATGTAACACAGATGAAAGTGGCGTTATGGAAAGTTCAGAAGTATCCATGGCGGATAAGCTTGCTTATATGCAGAAATTTTCATATCAGAGAAGTGTAAATACAGATGATATTTTACTGCATAGCCTTTCGGGAAGGTATCTTTGGGTTGCCATTCGTGTGATGGCAGCAGCTATGGAAAGTAGCTTTGTGATTGACGGATTTTCGGTGGAATTTCCAAAGAGCAGTTTTATTGACTATCTTCCTGAAATATATCGTGAAGATTCCAATTCATTTTTTGAAAGATACATGGCAGTTTTGCAAAGTCTGTATGAGGATCTGGAAGAGCGGATTGAAGAAGTTCCCAAACAATTGGATTATGAAAGCTGTGATAAAAATAATCTTCCGTTGTTTGCCCAGTGGACAGGATTGGATGAAAACGGAAAGAAATTCACACCGGAGCAGTTACGTTATCTGATTGCACATTTGCAGACCATACAAAGCGGAAAAGGAACGACGGATGTATTACAGAAAATCATTTCATTGGTGTACGGAAAGCAGGCAAAAGTAATTGAAAACTTTAAATGGAATGAATGGATGAAGAATTCGGAATATCTGGACCATTATAAAAAATTGTACGGAAAAGACGAATCTGTATTTACGCTGATGTTAGACTGTGTATATGATGAGCCGGAAAATCTGCCAGACAAATCGGAACTGATGAAATTGATTTCCGAATATACACCCTTAGGGGTACGTTGTCATTTGGTTTATCTGAGAGAAAACTACAATATGGATACACACTGTTATTTAGATGTAAACAGTGTATTATCGACACCTAAGATTGCGGATGCTTCCGGATTTGAACTGGGAAGTAATCATATTCTGGGTTAGAAGAGTTTCAAAGAAACGAAAATGGGTATTGTTATGATATATATAACAATACTCGTTTTTTTTTCGAATAAGATGCAGTATAATGGCTTTGAATAGTTGCGAAATTGTAATGATTAAGGAGCTGCCATGATTCAAGATATTTTTCCTTATAAACTGAATAATCACTATGATCCGGATGTAAAAATGATGGGGGATGACAGGGTAATCTGCATTAGTCAGAACCGGATTTTGGTTCATGCCGCGAAAATGAAAGAGTATGTTTTGGACTTTCCAAAGATATCAGAACTGGGAGAAAATAAATCCTATCAATATTTGTTTTCTGTGGAAAAAGAAAAGTATTTCTTATACCGGGATGATGGTGAGGTTTGTCTGATGCCTGATGGATATGCCTATATGGATGTAAAAGAAGTCCGTCATTCAGGGACAAGTCCGAAATACCGTATTTTTGCAACTCTGACAGCCAAGCATTTGTCAGACTGGTATCGGGATACCTGTTTTTGTGGAAGATGCGGACAAAAAATGGTACATTCCAAAAACGAAAGAGCCATGGAATGTGAGTCGTGTCATTATATTTCTTATCCCAGAATTATGCCTGCTGTGATTGTCGGTGTGACCAATCATGACCGGTTGTTAATTACGCGTTATCGGAGTGGATATCAGCATAATGCGCTGGTTGCCGGTTTTACGGAAATCGGGGAAACGTTAGAAGAAACGGTCGAAAGGGAAGTCATGGAAGAGACGGGACTGCGTGTAAAAAATATTCGTTATTACAAATCACAGCCTTGGGGAATTGCCAATGATATTTTGATGGGATTTTATTGTGACGTGGATGGAGACAGTGACATACATATGGACGAAAATGAACTGAAATATGCAGAGTGGGTAAAAAAAGACGAAATCGTTTTGCAACCGGATGATTTTAGTCTGACGAATGAGATGATGCAGGTATTTAAAGAATCTAAATTGAAATGAAAATGAGGTTGGAGTCTCAAAGTCAGACTTTTTGCCCCGGTATCATGAAATCGTGTTATGAAACAAGATAATACTGGACATAGTATTAAAAACTATGTAAAATGGTAGTAATAATAAAATTGCGCACATTAAAACTATGTGTTGATTGATATGGAGGCTGAATATGTTTCAGGTATTTGTTGATTCTGCTGCTAATATTCCCGCAGAGCTTGTGAAAAAATATGGTATTCGTGTCATTTCTTTTGTAAATTTTGTGAATGGCAGACAGATTGTAAATTTTGATATCAATCTGACTCCGGAAGAAGAGAGACAAAAGGGAACCGAGTATTATAATGCCGTAAGAGACGGTGCGCAGGTAAAGACTTCTTTAATCAATTCCGCAGATTTTATGGAACACTTTACTCCGGTTTTAGAAGCAGGAGAAGATATTATGTATTTTTCGCTGAGTAAAAATATCAGTGGCACTTATAATGCTGCGAGTCTGGCTGCGGAAGATTTAAGAGAGCGGTATCCGGAACGTAAGATTTGCCTGATTGATTCGCTTAATGCATCCCTGGCACAGGGGCTTCTGGCAATTTATGCAGTAGAGATGAGAGATGGTGGCGTGGATTTTGATGAGATTGCGGATACTCTGGAGAAAAAAGCCCATCAGATGAATGGTGTGTTTACGGTAGAAAATCTGAAATACCTTTCTAATACGGGCCGTATCAGTCAGACAACGGCATCTGTCGGTAATATGTTAAATATTAAGCCGATTCTACGAGGTAATAAAGATGGTTTCATTGTGGAATTTAAAAAATGCCGCGGAAGAAAGAAATCATTGGATACTTTGGTCAATCTGGTTTGTGATAATATTGAAAGCCCCGAACAACAAATCATCGGAATTGCACATGCAGATGCTTATGAAGATTCGCTCTATGTCATGAATCAAATCACGAAAAGAGTAAAAGTTCGTGAATTTATCAATACATCTTATGATTACTGTACCGGTTCTCATGTAGGACCTGACACCATCGCTTTGTTCTTTTTGGCGAAAGATAGAGAACTAAGTGGAAAATAATCGTTAAAAATAGAATATAAAGAGTAGCTTTTTCTGATTTTATTTGGTAAAATATTACATATTAAGAAATGATAATTGCAATTTAACCGTCAATTTGTTCAAAAAACAACAGAGGGTGTTATTGATGAAGCGAAAAATGATAAAACTGGAGGAAAAGTTCATATTGCTGATTATTGCAGTTGGTTTTATCTGCTTTGGCTTTCTGGGTTATCTTTCATATGCCAAAATCAGCGAAATCATCATTGCGCAAAATACACAGGATGCGATGGGGATTGCACAAACTGCTGCTCATGAAATCGACGGAGACATGTTTGAGCAGATATCCTCTGAAGACGATGCTGGTTATCAGCAGATTTATGCAATTCTGTCTAATTATCGGGTTAATGACTTGATTCAATATATCTATACGATGAAAAAGTTAGACGGAGAAGTTGTATTCGTTGTCGATGTGGATGTTGATGATCCAGCCGGTTTTTTGGAAAAATATCCGTATCTGGATCCCAATCTGCCTGTGTTTAGTGGAGAAATCTGTTGTGATTTGGAGCAGACATCCGATCAGTGGGGGGAGTATTTTAGCGCTTATGCGCCGATTACCAATTCTAAAGGGGAGGTTGTCGGTCTGGTTGGATGTGATATTGCAGTTGCCAATATCAAACGTATTTTAAGGGAATTACGGAATTTGATTTTAATCCTGATTTCTGTATTTGCCGGAGTTGCCATTCTTTCATCAGTACTTGTTTCGAGACTTTTGATTTCCAAAGATCCGCTTACCGAGCTTAACAATTATGACAGGATGATTAAGGATGGAAACCGGTTTGCCAAGAAAAATAAATTATCTGAGTACAGTGCCATTATGTATGAAATAAAAGATCAGAAATTTATTAATCAAAAGCTTGGCGCTGTCAAAGGTGAAATTCTCTTATCGGAGTATGCCAAAGGGCAGCATAAGCGTATGAAGCCCAAGGATTATTTATATAGCATCGGAAACGGCCGTTTTTTTGCATTGATTAAAAAAGAACGGGAACAGCTTTTCTTGGATGCAATCCGAAAAGTCGATGTTTCTGTTGCGGGAAAAGACGGCGTGATGTTTCTGGAGCTGAATTTTGTTTGTGGTGTATTTCAGATTCGGGAGCAGGACCAGATACAGGACGTTCATAATTACTGTGCTCTTGCATTGGATGCCGCAAAAGAACAGGGCGATGTTCAGGTTCAGTGGTTTGAAGAGAGTATGATCGAACAGATGGTTACGGAAAAAGAAGTTATTAATTCTTTCCAGACCGGACTGGTTCGTCATGAATTTGTGGTCTATTATCAGCCCAAGGTGAACTTGGAAAATAATATGCTGTGCGGTGCAGAAGCGCTGGTTAGATGGTTTCGTCGAGGTAAAATTGTTCCTCCGGATTCTTTTATTCCCATATTGGAAAAAAATCATCTGATTACGGAATTGGATTTTTATGTGTTTGAACAGGTCTGCAAGGATTTAAAGAACTGGATGGATGAGGGGTATGAGATTGTAAAGGTTTCATCCAATTTTTCAAAGCTACATTTAAAAAATCCTTATTTTGCAGAGGATATTATGGACATCATTCAAAAGTATCAGATTGATACAAAGTACATTGAAGTAGAGTTGACAGAGTCTTCCGGATACTATGATTTAAAAGCGTTAGAGGATTTTGTGGGAAAAATGAATGCGGTTAATATTTCCACATCCATAGATGATTTCGGAACCGGATATTCATCTCTTTCTCTTTTGAAGGATCTGGATTTTAATGTTGTTAAGATGGATAAATCCTTTTTCCGGGATCTTGAAAACGGAGACAGGGTCAATGAAAAAATGGTTGAAAATGTCATTCGTATGGTTCAGGATCTGGATAGGGATATTATCAGTGAAGGAATTGAAACAGAAAAACAGGCATTATTTTTAAAGAAACTGCAGGCACCTGTTGTACAGGGATTTTTATATGACAGACCGTTGCCGCACAGTGAGTTTGAAAAGAGACTGAAAGAGCCCAAATACGAAAAAAAGGTTAGTGAATAAAGGCAATTATGTCAGATGACTGATATATCAATTGTATAAAAGTCTTTTATTTAGAGAAGATAATTTATGGATAAAAATATATGAAAAAATAAACGAGGAAAGTGAAACAGAAAATGGTTAAACATGTTATTTTATGGACGTTAAAAGAAGAGTTATCAACAAGTGAAAAGGAAGAAGTAAAAAAGGGCATCAAAGAAGGTCTTGAAGGTCTGGCCGGAAAGATTCCGGGACTTCTGGATATCAAAGTAAACATTGATGGACTTTCCAGCTCCAATGCGGATCTTATGTTGGATTCAACATTTGAAAATGAGGAGGCACTGAAAGGATATGCCGTGCATCCAGAGCATGTTGCAGTTGCCGACGGAAAGGTAAGACCGTATACAGCTATCCGAAGCTGTCTTGATTATGAAGTGCCGGATGAGGCATGATGCAACGGCAAAGATATTTATTTCTGTATAGAGCGACTGGCATCTCAAAGGATTACTCCTTAATGGTTTCCCATTTTTTGTTTTCCAGTTTAAAGATACTGCATTCGCAGTTTTTTTGAAGTCCGCATCCCCAGTAATGACAGATGTCGTGGTTTTGAATATGACACATCAAACCCTTATTGAGGGCGCCGTGTGCAACGATCATTATGCGGTTAGCGGATGCCTCTAAAGGTTCAATCACGTTTTGTAAAAAAGCTTTTGTACGATTGCATACTTCTTGAAAGGATTCACCGTTTGGCGGGGTGGGATATAATTCAGGATTGGTAAAGAAAAAGCGGTAGGGGCTTTTTTCATCAAACCACTCATCGCAGGTGATCCCTTCCATGTCTCCAAAGCAGATTTCTTTTAGCCTGTCATCGGTTACAATTGGGATGTTTCTTTGCCCGCGAATTAATTCTGCTGTTTCGTATGCGCGCCGTAGGGGAGAGGAATAAATGATGTCAAAATGCGTATTTTCAAGCTTTTGACACAGTTCTTTTGCTACCAGACGTCCTTCTTCGTTTAATTCGATATCGGCATGTCCCTGTAATCTTCCTTCTGCATTCCATATGGTCTTCCCGTGTCTGACAATATATACTTCCATAATTTCACCGTTTTTTTAAATCCGCCCTAATCGGGCTACTTTCTCATGTTTTGCGGGTCCCAAGGTCATACTTTTTCATGTAAACATGAAAAGTATGACTTTTGGACCCTGGTATCATCATATCATAAAATGGGATAAAATGGAGATAAGAATAGATAATTTATAGAATTATGGAAAAAACTGCATATCATATTCTTGGTAAAACGTGGTTGAAACATGACTGAAAAATGCTATAATAAATATGGGTATGTGTGACTAGGAAAAATGTAAGGGTTAACATTATGTTAAGGAATGTAGATTTAAATGGCTAATTCAACAAATAATGCAAGAAGAACATCGAATTCTTCTTCAAAAAACAGCAAAGGAAATTCAAATAACAAAAGAGTGTCCGATTCACGGAATTCATCTAATAAAAATAGCAGAAATGGTAATAGTACCGCCAATAGAACGAGTAATCGCAATGGAAGCAGTACCGGGAATAAAACAGTTAATCGTTTGCGGAAACAAAAACAGCAAAAGATGAAAAAGATTCTTCTGGTGGCAGAGATTGTTCTTATTCTTGCTATTGCAACAGGTGGTATCATCTATTTCCAAAAAAATAAAGACAATGCAATTGAAGTGACGGTTGATAAAGAAGACAAAGAAGCAATCGGTGTCAAAGTAGATGGCATTGATATTTCGAATATGTCAAAAGAAGATGCAAAGTCCGCTTTATTAGCAAAACATGCATGGAATTTTGTGATTACTTATCAGGGAGATACATACGAGGTTGAAAATCTGTTTGAAAAAGAAATCGATTCGGTATTGTATGATGCATATGCTCCAAATGCAAAAACGGAATACACTATTTCGATTTCCAATCCGGAAAACGCAGCGACTTCCATTGCCAAAAAGGCATCTGATATGTGGAGCCAGCCTGCTGTGGATGCGGCAATTACCGGATATAATGCAGAGACTGGTGAGTTTGAGGTGTCGGAAAGCCAAGCGGGATATGTAGTTGATGTAGAGCAGTTGACTGCCGATATTACCAGAGAGTTAGAGGCGGGTAATTATGTCACGTCCATAGAAGCCAAAGGCGAAAGCTCAGCTCCTGCTTTTGAAAAAGATGATTACAAAATTTTGGGAACTTATTCGACAACGACGACAAGTAATGAAAACCGCAATACGAATGTCCGTATTGCCTGTGAGACAATCTGTGGCACGATTCTGCAGCCCCAGGAACAGTTTTCCTATAATACCATTTTGGGCAGACGGACTGCAGAAAAGGGATATAAAGAAGCGGGTGCATACGCAAACGGCGAAGTTGTACAGGAACTGGGTGGTGGTATTTGTCAGGTTTCGAGTACCATATATAATGCAACTATTTTTGCCAATTTACAGATCGATAAGCGAACCGGACATACATATGAACCGTCCTATGTGACACCGGGAGAAGATGCTGCCGTAAGTTACAGCAATCCGGATTTTGTTTTCACAAATAATACAGGAGCCACTCTTGGCATTAAGACGACATTTAAGGATCGAACTATTGTTGCCACTATTTTTGGCATTTCGACTTTGGAAGATGGTGTAAAACGATATATGAGGTCCGAAAAGATTGCTGATGTCGCTCCACCGGAAGATCGTGTTGTGGAAGATCCTATGCTGATGCCCGGACAGACACAGGTGGTGTCTGGTCCTAAAAACGGCAGTAAATGGGCAACCTATATCATTTTGGAAAAAGATGGTGAAATTATCAGTGAAGAGTACCTGCATACTACTACATATCGTGGAAAGCCTGGAGAAATACATGTAAATACGACAGGTGTCGTTGATCCTTCGGTAATTGCAGCACAGCAGGCGGCACAGCAGGCTGCAGAAGCGGCCGCAGCACAACAGGCCGCAGAGCAGGAGGCACAACAGGCGGCACAACAGGCTGCAGAACAGCAGGTACCGGTAGAGTAATTGCCGGCAGAATAGTTCGGCTGCTGATTTTGGTTACGGTCAAATGATTTATATGAAGGGAATGTAACATGTTTCAAAATGAAGTGCTGATTCAGTCCATGGATTTAGCAATGGAGATGATTATTTTCTTTCGGGAAAATGGACAAATTATATATGCGAATCGTTTGGCGTATCAATTATTGGAATATCAGGATGAGCTGACAAGAGAAAATATCTGTGCCATCTATCCAAAGGTTTTTGATGGTACAGTTTATCCGTTGCCAATTAAAGAGACGGAATTCGGCATTGTGCATGATACTCTTGCGTATCGCAAGAATCATACTTGTTTTGATGTCAATATGAAATATATGCCGGTCAAAGGTCATGATGGTGTATATATGTCGATGGCACTGGATGCATCCAAACAGAATTATTTTGAAAAAAGGGTTACGGCGCTGGATGCGGAAGCCGACAGTGCACAAAAGGTAAAGACACAGTTTGTAGCCAATATCACACATGAGTTAAGGACACCGGTCAATGGAATTCTTGGCAATGTCCGTGAACTTTTAAAAATAGAAAATGACAATAAAAAATTGAATCTCCTGCATTTAATGGAGCGAGGCTGTAACGATATGCATTCCATTATCAATGGAATTCTGGACTTTTCCAAACTTGAAGCAGGAAAGCTGGAATTGGAAAAAAAAGAATTTGTTTTTCGTGATATGATGGAATATATTAAGTCAAATCACATCAACAAGATTGCGGAAAAAGGACTTCAGTTTTTTATGACTGTTTCCAAAGATGTACCGGAAACCATCATTGGAGATGAGTTGCGCATTGGGCAGATTTTAAATAACCTGCTTTCTAATGCAGTTAAATTTACATCAATCGGAAAGATTACCGTAGAAGTTGTAAAAACGGCACAGTTAAAAAACAGAATAGAATTGTTTTTTATGGTAATTGATTCCGGAATTGGAATCGCAGCAGGTGATCTGGATAAATTGTTTAAGAGTTTTTCGCAAGTGGAAGCATCTACCACAAGGAAGTATGGTGGTACAGGTTTGGGTCTCAACATCAGTAAGCAACTGGTTGAGATGATGGATGGTAATATACATGTGGAAAGTGAACCAAACAAAGGAACGATGTTTTCTTTTCATATCTGGGTCGATGTCCCGGGAGCGGAAGCAGACGATGCAGCAGACAGACCGGTTTCTTATGAGGTGAATATGCCATCGATATCCGATTTGCAGGATCAGAAAAAATGTTACCAGTATGGTACGGATGAAAATATGGATGAACTTCAGAAAAAAGCGTCCCGTCTGATATTGTCGGTAGAAATGGAAAACTGGGAGAAGGCTGAGCAGTTTATGGATGCCATCAAACAATTGACACAAACCGCTCCTCAGGAAATCAGAAGCGCTACACTGAGATTAAAAATGGCTGTGCAAAAGGCTGATTATGATAAAACACAGGATGCTTACCAGAAATTCTGTGAGCTGGCATTGCCGGAAGAATAATGTAAGGGGAAATACATGGGAGAAAGTGCAGTTAAGCAGAACAAAATATTGATTGTGGATGATGTTGATACCAATCGCTTTCTTCTACGCGATATTATCACAGAGATGGGACATCAGCCGTTGTTAGCAACCAATGGAGCACAGGCTTTAAAAATTGTGGAAAGATTACATCCCCAACTGATTATTTCGGATATCGCTATGCCCGAAATGGATGGATATGAATTATGCTCTATTTTAAAAGGAGATCCGCTTACCCGTAATATACCGATTATTTTTATTTCCGCATATGACAATGCAGAGGATATTGTTAAGGGATTTCAGCTTGGTGGGGAAGATTATGTGACTAAGCCCTTTATTCCGGATATTGTGAAAGCTCGCGTAAATCTTCATCTGCAATTGTTTGAAACAAATCGAGAACTTTCTGAGACAAATCGTCTGTTGCAGGCTTCTATTCAGCAACAACTCCATCAGATTGAAGAAGAAAAGAAAAATGTATTGTATGCACTGACTCGTGTTGCGCGTGAAAATGCCGCATATGATGAAAAACATATGGAGCGTTTGTGTGCGAACTGCCGTATTTTATCGGAAGCTATGCAATTGACGAAAGAATATGGCGCCAGAATTTCCGATACTTATATAGATACGATGGTACTTGCTGCACCACTTTGTGATATCGGAAATATTGCAATTCCGACTGACATTCTGCAAAAAAAGGATTTTCTGGATGAAGAAGAACGGGAAATTGTACAGAAACATACCACCATTGGTGCCAAAATTATCAAAGATGTTCAGTCTCTGGGTGAAAAAAATGAGTTTTTACAGATGTCGTATGATATTGCTGATGCGCATCATGAGAGGTGGAACGGAACGGGATATCCCCATGGGCTGAAAGAAAAAGAAATACCGTTATCCGCACAAATTGTATCCCTTGTCAGTTCATATTGTGCTCTCACGGAAGAGCGCGCTTACAGGAGTGCTTTTTCAAAGGATGAGGCTATAAGCATTATGGAAGAAGATGTAGGTATTTATTTCAATCCGGAAATATACAAGATATTAAAGATGATTAAACGTCAGTTAAAATAATATGATACCAGGGTCAAAAGGTCATACAAGTGCGTAGCAATCCGTTGGTATCATGGGGGCAAAATACCTTTTGACCTCAACATCATAATATACTTCAGAGGAAAAAATGTGACAGATTTGGAATTTCGCCGTATCAGCATGTTCTTAAAAGACAGATATGGTATTGATATGACTCACAAAAAAGAGATCATGGACGGAAGACTATCAAACATGATCCGAATACGTGGATTTGACAGTTATGATGCATATATGAATGCGTTGATGCAGGATTCATCAGGTGAAATGGAAAAAGAACTGGTCAATCTGTTAAGCACCAATCATACCTATTTCATGCGGGAATTTGAGCATTTTGAATATATGAAAAAAGTGGTTCTTCCGTATTTACGAAAAGAAGAAGAGAATACGCAGGATTTGCGCATCTGGTGTGGCGCAGCATCCAGTGGGGAAGAACCATATACGTTAGCCATGCTGCTTTTGGATTTTTTCGGACTGGAACATGATAAATGGGATACAACGGTTCTTGCAACTGATATTTCGACTGAAGTTTTGCAGAGTGCAGTCCGTGGTGTTTATAAAAAAGAACAGATTGCAGAGCTGCCGGATAACTGGAAACGCAGATTTTTTAGACCGGTAGAAGATGGGGAATACTTTGCGGTAACGGATGAACTGAAAAAAGAGGTGCTTTTTCGCCAATTCAATTTGATGGATGATTTTCCGTTTCGTAAAAAGCTGCATGTAATTTTTTTACGAAATGTGATGATTTATTTTGATCGTCCGACCAAACAGAGCCTGATTAAAAAATTATATGATGTTTTGGAACCGGGTGGATATCTGTTTGTCGGAAGAACTGAAACCATTGAGAAAGGGAATGTTCCTTTTGAACTGGTTGAACCTTCCATTTTCAGAAAACCGTTAGCAACTAAAGAAGAGGCAATATGGAGAAAATAAAAGTTTTGGTAGTGGAAGATTCGTTGATGTTTCGTTCACTGCTGGTGAAATATATCAATATGGATCCGGATCTTTCGGTTGTGGCTGTCGCGAGTGATCCGTTTGAGGCAAGGGATGCCATCATTCGATACAAACCGGATGTTATGACGTTGGATGTAGAGCTTCCGAAAATGGATGGAATTGAGTTTTTAAGAAAACTCATGCCGCAGTATCCGATGCATACCATCGTTATCAGTACTTTGAGTAACCGGGTATTTGATGCTTTAAATGCGGGTGCCGTGGATTTTGTTGCAAAACCATTGACGACCAACAAAGAAGCATTGGATGAATTTGTAAAAAAGGAACTTCCCGGTAAAATCAAAGTTGCGGCGACTGCAAAAATCAGGAAGACTTATGCTCAGAAAGTTCTGGAACAGGGAACCATTCCGAAAATGCCAATAGCGGGAAATGATGGTGAGAATTCGCCAAATGTTTCCTTAAGACGGGATGAACATCTGATTGTTGCAATCGGTGCTTCCACAGGTGGAACAGAAGCTACCACTTCTATTTTGGAGCAGTTTGGTCCGGATATTCCGGGAGTGGTCGTTACACAGCATATGCCGGAAGGCTTTACCAAGATGTACGCAGACCGATTGAATCAAAGAAGCAATATTCGTTTGACAGTTAAAGAGGCACAGAGTGGAGACATTGTTTTACCCGGACATGTTTATATTGCTCCGGGAGGAGATAAGCATATGGAGATTGTCCGTGCCAACAATCAATATAAAATTGTCCTGAAGCGTGGGGAGAAGGTAAACGGTCACAGACCCAGTGTCGAAGTTTTGTTCCAATCTGTCGCAAGAGAAGCCGGGAAAAATGCCGTGGGTATCATTCTAACCGGTATGGGAGGCGACGGTGCGAAAGGCCTTTTAGCCATGAAACAGGCAGGTGCAAAAACCATTGGGCAGGATGAAAGCACCTGTGTTGTGTACGGCATGCCGCGCGTGGCATATGAAATGGGTGCTGTGGACTATCAGGAAAAATTGCAGAATATATCAAGAAAAACATATAGTATTATAGCCCAGATGCAAAAAGAAAATTAAATTCCATGAAAATAGGAAGGGGATTATATATGAAAATTTTATTAGCAGAAGACGATTTTGTAACTCGCAAATTTATGACAGGCTTTTTGTCCAAATACGGTGAATGTGATGTTACGGTTGATGGGATGGAGGCTGTGGATGCGTTTATGATGGCATTGGAAGAAGGAAAACCGTATGATCTGGTTTGTCTGGATATTATGATGCCGGTTATGGACGGTTACCAGGCTCTGAAAGGTATCCGAAATCTGGAAAAACAGATGGAGATTCCACCGGAAAAAGCGGCAAAAATCATTATGGCAACTGCATTGAATGATGAAAAAAATGTAAAAATGGCATTTGATCTGGGATGTACCATTTATTCCGGAAAACCAATTGACCAGGATAGATTTGAGCAGGCTTTGGCAAAGCTTGGATTAGTATAGTCGGATTAGTATAGAAAGGAGCTGTATATGGCAGAAGAGTTTAACTTAGACGGTATGCTTGATATGTACCTCTTTGAAAATCGCCAGTTATTAGAGAAGCTTCAGGATACGGTTTTAGAACAACGTGATGCGGACTGTTTTGATGATGATGCGATCAATGAAATTTTCCGTACCATGCACACCATCAAAGGGTCATCCGGAATTATGATGTTTGATGAAATTACTACAGTATCTCACAAGCTGGAAGACATTTTCTTCTATATCAGGGAATCACATCCGGATAATATCCCGCATCTTAAGCTGGTTGAACATGTTTTGACGGTTTCGGACTTTATTAATGCCGAAATGGACAAGCTTGCAGATGGCGAACAGGCAGATGGCAGTTCAAAAGAAATTGTTGCCGAGTTAGATCGGTTTTTATCTTCCTTAAAAGGCAAAAAAGATAAAGATGAGGTTATCAAAGAAAATGTACATGTTGAGCCTCAACAGTTCTATATTGCACCAATGGCGACAAGTAACAGTCATTTTTACCGGATTTATATTACGTTTGCACCGGAAGTGGAAATGGTTAATGTACATGCCTATAAGATTGTATTTGGATTGAAAGATATTGCGGAAGACCTGTTGCATTTTCCGGAAGACTTGATTTCCGATGAACACAGTGGTGAAGAGATTCAGGAAAACGGATTTAAGATTCTGTTACAGACACAGAGTGGCGAAGAAGAACTTCACGAGCTGATCAAAGAAGGATACGATATCCAGAAAGTGGAGATTGCGGAATGTACGGCCAGCCAGTTCCAGATGGGATTTGACAGTTTTGGTGCAGAAATCCGGATTGATTTAGAATCCAATGTAGAAGACATAGAGAAGGCTGCGGCACAAAGAGAGATGCAAGAAGCCGGATTTGAACCCGGTGATTTTGTTATCGCGCCTGCGAGTGAAGAAAAGAAGGAGCCCGAAAAGAAGATTGAACCCGGTGATTTTGTTATTGAATCCAAAGGACCCGGTAAATCGAAGAAACTGGCAAAGGATAAAGTAAAAAAGACCGAGAAGGCTTCTTTTATCAGTGTCGATGTAAGGAAAATGGATCAACTGATGGATTTAATCGGAGAACTTGTTATTTCGGAATCGGTTGTATTACAGAATGAAGATTTAAAGGTCCCCGGATTAAAGTTGGATAACTTCCATAAGGCGGCCGGGCAGATGGTAAAAATTGCTACGGATCTACAGGATGTCATTATGAGTATGAGAATGGTTCCGTTAACTGCAACCTTCCAGAAAATGAACCGGATTGTTTTTGACTGTTCCAGAAAGCTCGGAAAAGACATTGAGTTTGAGATGATTGGCGATACCACGGAAGTAGATAAAAATATAATTGAGCATATTTCAGATCCGTTAATGCATTTAGTTCGTAACTCTGTTGATCACGGAATTGAAACAGCAGAAGAACGTGCTGCAAAAGGAAAGACAGAAAAAGGACGGATTACCTTATCTGCAAAAACAGAATCCGGAAAAGTATGGATTAGTGTACAGGATAACGGCGGCGGGTTAGATCGTGAAAAAATAATTGCAAAGGCAAGAAAACATGAACTTTTGGACCCTACCAGACTGGATAGTTCCTATCCGGATAAAGAGGTATATCAGTTGATTACCTTACCCGGTTTTTCCACAAATGACAAGGTGACGGAATTGTCCGGACGTGGTGTCGGAATGGATGTGGTTGTATCCAATATTCAGGCAATTGGCGGTGTGCTGGACATTGACAGTACACCCGGAAAAGGCAGTATTATGACCATGAAAATTCCATTGACACTGGCAATCATCGATGGAATTGTCATGCAGGTCGGAAATAATACATTTGTCATCGAAACCGGTGTGGTCAAAGAATTTATCAATGTAAAAGCCGAATCTGTGGTTACCAAGCCCAATGGAGAAGAATTTGTTATGATTCGGGGTGAAGGTTATCCCATTATTCGACTGGGCGACTGGTATCATGTAGAGAATTGTGAGACAGATATCACAAACGGTATGATTGTAATGATTGAAGTTGATAAAGAATGTGTATGCCTGTTTGTGGACCATTTGATTGGCAAACAGGAAATTGTAGTCAAACCCATTCCGGATTATATCAAGAAAGTGAAAGGCCTGTCAGGTTGTACGCAGCTTGGAGACGGCAGAATCGCATTGATTTTGGATGCGGCAGGCCTGCTGGAAGAATAGGAGGTATTCCATGGAAGAACAAAAGGAAGTAAAGAAACAAAAGTATGTAACCTTCATGTCCGGGAAAGAGTGTTTCGGATTAAAGATTGAATATGTGAATGAAATCATTGTGTTGCAGGAAATCACAGTCATTCCGGAAACAGAAGATTATATTAAAGGGTTAATTAATCTGCGAGGAAAGATAATTCCGGTTATCGATGTCAGATTACGTTTTCGACAGGAACCCTTTGAATATAATGATCGTACCTGTATCATTGTGATTAATGTAAACAGTACGGTTGTTGGTCTGATCGTAGAAAAAATAGCTGAGGTTGTTGAAATATCAGAAGAAAATCTGATGCCTTCACCAACAATCGCAAAGCAGGTCAAATCGCAACAGGATCGATATGTATATGCAATCGGAAAGGTTGGAGATTCGGTAAAATTACTGTTGGATCCGGATAAATTGTTGCATGATGATATGGTTATTTTAGAACAGGTAAGCGGCGAGAGTGAAGCCGATGACACAGAAGAGTAGGGAGGATAAATCATGAAAGATGTTTCATTTCGTAAAAAGCTGATGGGGTGTTTTTTTGCAATTGATGTTGCAATTATAGCTATGCTGGGAGGTGCATTGTATTCCGTTATACACGCATCAAAACTGGATGGCTTGGAAGCAGAAAAGTTTAGTAGAATATGTAGTGGCTTTATACTGTTTGAAATTGTTTTCTTAGTTATATTTATGACGGCAATCGTTTCCTTTGTGCTGCGTTCGGTACGCGTAAATCTTACTATGATTGCAGAAGCCAGCAAGGAACTTGCCAACGGAAGCGCTACTGAAAAACTGGAAAAGATAAATAATGATGAGTTTGGCGCTGTTATTGATGAATTTAATCGCTTAATTCACAACAATAAAGAAGAAGCTGCTATTATGGAAGAAGTGGCTGATGGAAATCTGATGGTTGATGTGAAGCCGAAAAGTGACAGAGATATTTTGGGAAATTCCTTAAAACAATTGGTTGAAAGGAACAAAGATTCACTTATTCAGATTCGTGAAGGTGCTGTACAGGTAGAAATTTCTGCAGGTGAAGTTGCTTCCGCGAGTGAAGCTTTGGCACAGGGATCTACCGAACAGGCAAGTGCTATTGAACAGATTACAGCTTCTATTGATGATATTGCGGAAAAAACAAAAAATAATGCTAAAAAAGCGGATGAAGCTGCAGATCTTGTTTCCAAAGCAATTATCAGCATGAAAAAAGGAAATGAACAGATGGAAGAAATGGTTTCAGCTATGAATGAAATCAATGTTTCCTCTGAAAATATTTCAAAGATTATCAAAGTTATCGATGATATTGCATTCCAAACTAATATTTTAGCATTAAACGCAGCAGTGGAAGCAGCCAGAGCCGGTGATGCCGGTATGGGATTTGCCGTAGTTGCTGAGGAAGTTCGTAATCTGGCAGCGAAGAGTTCTGCTGCAGCAGCAGAAACTGCTGAGATGATTGAAGATTCAATTAAAAAGATACATATGGGCACTACCATTGCAGATGATACCATGAAATCCATCGAAGAGATTTCAACTGTGGTTTCCGAAAGTGAAAATATCATCAATGGCATTGCAGAAGCATCCAATTATCAGGCTACTGCAATTGAGCAGATTGATCAGGCTGTATCGCAGGTATCCCAGGTAGTATCCAACAATTCTGCAACGAGTGAAGAGTGTGCGGCAGCGAGTCTGGAACTGTCCGGACAGGCAAAACGCATGAGAGACCTACTTTCCGTATATCAATTGGATGGAAGCAATAAAACATCCGGAAGCGGATACAGCAAAACAAATTATTCCTCAACCGCTCACCGGAATGAGCAGATTATTTCGCTCGGTGAAGGATTCGGAAAATATTAATGATGTTGGGAGCAAAAGATATTTTGCCCCATGATGCCAACGGATTGCCACATTTGATCCCGGTATCATACTAATTTAAGTAGAGGGTTTTAATTTGGAGCATTATATTGCAAATGAAAAGCAGGAAAGAAAAATTGAAAATTTTATATTGATTTTTTTTACCGTCTATAGCTTTATGATGAGTTATGTCGGCATCTCTCATAAGTGGGATGCATGGATTATTATTATCATTGGACTTAGCCTTGTGACAGCATGGGCTCTATTTCTCATGCGATATAAAACCTATGCTATGCGGGCGCTTTTCACAACCCTGCTTATATTATTGTGTTTTTTTCTCTATGCTATATATTCGAAAAACTTTATTGATATCATTCCACCGTTTTTTATTATCGGTGCGGTAATTTCCATGTATGCAATTACCGATCTGGTAGTCATTACCAATATTGCCCAGATATTTTTGCTTGTCATTTTTATTGTGGAAGGAAAGCAGAATATGCAGATTGATGATTTTCATCAGGCTCTGCCGCAGATTGCAAATATATTCATCTATATTATTTTGTTGCAGGTATGGGTGCGTCAGAGAAATGAAAGTGCGGCAAAGTCCATGCAGATTATTCAGGATATGACAAAGGCTGAGCGTAGCAAGGATGATTTTTTGGCAAATATCAGCCATGAAATACGCACTCCATTAAACACGATCTACGGCATGAGTGAAATGGCGCAGAAACAGACAGACCTGGATGTCATAAAAGAAGAAATTTACAATATTCAGGTGGCCAGTAAAAAATTGATGTCAATGGTAAATGATATTCTCGACTTTTCGGAGCTTCAGGCCGGTGAAATGGATCTGGAAGAAGAAGTATATAATATTTCTTCCACGATTAATGATGTTATTAACATGACAATGGCGGCGGTTGAGGAAAAAGATCTGGATGTAGTGGTGGATTTTGATACATCTATTCCGGCATTGTTAGAAGGTGATGAAAAGAAAATACGCCGTATCATCATGAATATGGTTAGCAATGCGGTGAAATTTACCCATTCCGGATATATTGGCATAAAGGTCAGTGGAAGAAGAGAGAGTTATGGTATTAATCTGTCCGTTTCCATTACAGACACCGGGATTGGAATGCGCGAGGACTACAGGGAAAATCTCTTTACCGGTTTCGGACAGTTGGATACAAGGCGCAACCGGCAGGAAGGCGGAGTTGGACTTGGATTGGCAATCAGCTATCTGCTTGCCAAGAAATTAGGCGGTGTTATTACCGTTAATAGTAAAGAGGGACAGGGAAGTGTATTTACTTTTGTTGTTCCACAGAAAATCGTAAGAGACCAGCCTGTGGCAGTATTGAAAAATGCGGATGAAATCAGTATTGCCTGCTATTTTAATATTGAGCATCAGGCAAGACCTGGTTCCCGTGATGCCTTTACGACACAAATCGAAAATATGGTAAAGAATATTCCCGTTTCATGGCAATTATGCAAGAATCTGGATGAGATGAAACGGCGTATGAAAGCAAAGCATTATACGCATGTGTTTATTACAGATGTTGAATATGAGGAAGATCCCCGCTATTTCGATACAATAGCCTTGCGGACCAAACTGATGATTTCCGTTCCGAGAAATGCTGTGACAAACCGGAAATATGAGAATGCATTAATTATGTACCGCCCGGTATATTCTTTATCTGTTGTAGCTGCCCTGAATGAGGAATATGACAGTTTACATGCCGATAAGCCGATTAAGAGCAAGCGCTTTACGGCTCCCGGTGCACATGTGCTGGTTGTAGACGACAATATTATGAATATCCGTGTTATCGAAAATATTCTTTCTCAATTTAAAATCAGCGTTACAAAGGCATTAAGCGGTTCGGAAGCGTTGGAAAAAGTGGAAAGCATGGATTTCGATTTTATTTTTATGGATCACATGATGCCGGAAATGGACGGTGTAGAGACTACGCATCGTATCCGTGAAAAAGTCGGTAGTTATTATCAGCGGGTGCCAATTATTGCATTGACAGCCAATGCGGTTGCCGGTAGCCGTAAGATGTTTTTATCAGAAGGATTTTCTGATTTTTTGGAAAAGCCGGTCGAATTGTCAGTGCTTGAACGTGTATTAAGAAGAACCCTTCCGCCGGAGAAAATGATTTTTGAGGATACTGAGGATACTGAGGATACTGAAGATTCTGTGAAATTGCAGGAAACAACAGATAGCTTTGAGTTGACGGAAATCGACAAAGAAACCGGAATGCTTTATTGTGGCGGCGAAGAGGGATTCTATATGATTATGGCCGAATGTGTCCTTAATTATAAAGAAAATGCTGCGTTGCTGACTGAGTTGTTCCAAAATAAAGACTGGGAGAATTATGTCATTAAGATTCACGCATTGAAAAGCACCATGAAGAGTATCGGTGCCATGCGTTTATCTGACCGGGCAAGAGAGTTGGAGTTTGCCGGAAAAGAAGGCCGATATGAAGTGATTGAAAAATACCATCAAAGTGTTCTTGATGAATATGAAAATCTGATGGAACGGCTTAAAAATCAGGAGCGTGTGAAGAAAATGCTGGCAACAGAATCAGGTGATGCAGTTGCAGCAGAGGAGGCAGCAGATGTTTCTGAAAAACTACCGTTGACGATGGAAATCTTTGATTCTATGTATGCAAAATTCGAGGATGCAATGTATAGTTTGCGAAAAAACGAGATGCTTGCAATCGTTGATGAGCTGGAGAAGTACAACATCGGTGAAAATACGAAAAAAAGCGAGTTGGATAAGATTCGCAGAAAAATCAATCAGGATGATTATTTTGCGGCAGGTTCCGATTTGGAAGTATTACGTAATGATCTGAAAGGAGGCAATTAACATATGAAAGCTTTCTTTAAAGAATTACGTGCAGTTTTAATGGGAGAACGAAATGATATCAGAGAAAGATTTTTCTGTGTAATCAGCTTGCTGATATTATTTTCTGCTTTTATGGGATTGTTGGAAACACTTCCTTTTTCGCAGGAAGCATTGATGATTGAAAATCTTCTTATTTTGCTTCTTGTGACGGTGGTTGCACTGGTTATGTGTGTTCATTTTCGCAGACTGGAGTTAGCAGGAGTTCTTTTGGGACTGGTTTTGTTAATTTTTGTATTTCCCAATATATTTTTTCTAAACGGTGGTGTAATCGGAGGTGCCGGCATTTGGTTATGCGTCAATCTGATTTATTCATTTCTGATGTTTGACGGGATTACTATGTATGTGTTTCTAGCACTGGATATACTGGTCAATGTTTCCTGCTATTTGATTGCATATTATGTGCCTGACATGATAAAACCCTTGCCTGGGATGAAGATTGTTATGTTTGATTCGGCTTTTTCCGTAATTGCAACGGGATTGGCTATTGGCATCATGATCAAATATAATATCCGTACTTACTCTGAAAAGCAACAAATGGTAGAACAACAGAAAAAAGAACTTGAGCAACTCAGCGATTCGAGGGTGAGTTTCTTTGCCAGTATGAGTCATGAAATACGTTCGCCGATTAATACCATAATCGGATTAAATGAAATGATTTTGCGGGAAAGTAAGGAAGAAGAAACGCTTGCTTATGCAAAAAACGTAAAGAATGCAGGAAAAATGCTGTTAAGTCTGGTCAATGATATTTTGGATGTTTCCCAGATGGAAACACAGAAGATGACGATTGTCAGGAACATTTATCAGACGACCGAGATGTTTGAAGAGGTTATCGATATGGTCAGTGCCAGAATCGATGAGAAAAATCTCGAGTTTTTGCTGCATATTGATGAAAATATTCCAAGCCAGATGCATGGCGATAAAAAGCGTATTCAGCAGATTATGCTCAATCTTTTGACCAATGCTATAAAATATACGGAAATCGGATCTATTACGCTGGATGCCACTGCGGAAAAAAAAGAAGAAGACGACGAAGTTGTTTTAAAAATTGCAATCCGCGACACCGGTATTGGTATCAAAAAAGAAGATATCGAAAATATCTACAGTATTTTTAAACGAATTGATCAGAAAAAAAATCAAAAGATTGAAGGTAGCGGTCTGGGATTGAATATTACCAAGCAATTGGTAGATTTGATGAACGGAACGATTTCGGTTGACAGTATTTATAAGAGAGGTTCCGTATTTACGGTTTCCTTAAAGCAGGGAATTATTGATGAAACGCCTATTGGAGATATGATACAGAATATGCATCATAACTCACAGACGGGAGAACGATACCGACAATTGTTTGAAGCGCCCGAAGTTAAAATTCTGGTGGTTGATGATATCCAGACCAATTGTATGGTTATCAAAAAACTATTGGAAAAAACAAAGGTTTCCATTGATTGTGTAAACAGTGGAAAGGAATGTCTCGAACTTACCAAAACAAAAGCATACAATATTATTCTCTTAGATCATCTGATGCCGGAAATGGATGGCGTAGAGACTTTAAGGGAACTGCGTAAACAGGCTAATGGCCTTTGTAAAGACAGTGTTGTGATTGCATTATCAGCCAATAGTGGCTCTGATATGGAAGAATTTTATCTGAATCAGGGATTTGATGCTTATTTAGAAAAGCCGATTGATTCTGTAACATTGGAGAAAACATTATTATCCTTCTTGACAGAAGATTTGGTTGAATATCGGAATACAGACATCGATCAAGTGGAAACAAACATCCACAGGGCATTTACAAAACGGAAAAAGAGAGTGCTGATTTCAACAGATTGTGTTGCGGAAATACCGAATGAACTAATTGAGAAATATGATATTGGTGTCATGTATTTATATATCCGTACTGAAAAAGGTCGTTTTGCCGATACGATTGAGATTAATTCCGATACGCTTGAAAACTATGTTACAGATAATACAACAACTGCTTTTGCAGATAATGTGTCTGTGGAAGAGTATGAGGAATTTTTTGCAGAGCAGTTAACCAAAGCAGACGAAGTAATCTATATTTCTTTGGCATCCAATTCGGGAAAAAGCTATGGAACGGCAGTGGAGGCTGCAAAATCTTTTGACCATGTTCATATTATTGATTCCGGACAGGTTTGCGGTGGAGAAGGAATATTGGTATTGCATGCCGCTAAACTTGCAGTGCAGGGTAAAACAACGGAAGAAATAATCAAGTCGGTCAACCGGGAAAAGAACAGAGTGGTATCCAGGTACATCATGCCTTCCGTCGGTATTTTTTATCAAAACGGCTATACCGGAAAGCTTGTTATGCAGATTTGCAAATTGTTGCGGTTGCATCCGGTCTTACAGATGAAAAAGAGCCGTATTACGATTACCGGAGTGATGGTGGGAGACATGAAAAAGGCGAGAAAACAGTTGGTGCGTTACACCTTATTGCATAAGAGCAAAATTGATGAGGAAGCCGTGTTTGTATCCTATGTGGCCTTAAGTATAAAAGAGCAGAATGAATTAAAAGAAACCATAAAGAGCTGTGTTCCATTTGAACAATTATACTTTAACAGAACATCTTTTACGACTGCCTGCAATGTAGGACTGGGAGCTTTTGGTTTGTCTTATTTTAAAAAAGAAAAGAATTAGATGTTGGGAATTCCATAATTGCAACAGCAGTTTTGACATAAATATTTATGCTACTTGCAAAAAATGTCGTTTTTGTAAGTAAATGCTATTTTTGTTACAAAATGTTGTTGCAATTACTTACTATGTGTGTTAGTATCCTTATATAAATAAAACTTGAATATTGGGCAAAGCAGATGAAAGTCTGTGACGCAAAGCTATAGGGACTGTAAAATGTCAGCCAGTTGCACTTTTTAGACATCATAAGCTCTTTTTATGATGTTTTTTATTTTTAAGCAAGGATCAAAAGGTATTCTTTTTTTGGTGTGCGCTGATATTTTCGGTCAGAGGATATTATTATGAACGCACAAGATGAATACTTACAATTAAAAAATCACTGGAGAGATAAAATACTCTCATCGTATTATGTCGTGGTCAGCATTGTTTTTCTGGCAGAACTGGTTTTGTTTCTGTTTATGTATATTTTAACGGATGCATTTCAATATGATCCGATAAAGTTTGCATTTTTATATGTTGTTATTCCAACAACAATTAATTTAATCAGCAGACACTAAGATAGAATAAGTAAGATAAAAGGGTTTTTGCAAAGTGTAAAAGAAAAATCGCTTAGGCCGTTAGGGCTTAAGCGATTTTTGCATGTTAAAAAACTGTAACACGAATTTTTAGTGTATCATTTTCAGCGGCAATACCATTTACAACAAAGTTTTTGTATCCATCCGGAATATCAGAAGCACATCCCTCAAAGACAGGCTCCCTGGAAAAGCTTTCCATATTAATAGTAACCTTTTGAACAACAGAAACGGTTCCGGCACCAATTAAGTCAGATAATTTGATTTTTTCCATTTGTATAACCTCGTATCAAGAATTTTGCTATTTATTCCATTATACATATTTTATGGTATCCATGCTATAGAAAATTGAAAAAGATGAAAAAACTTATCAGATAGCTTGAAATATACCCCTATAGGGTATATAATGCGATTGGATTCATATGACACAGTAAAAATAGATTGTGAAAGAGGAGATTATATTTTGGAAAACAAAAAAACTTGTTGTACACAAAAAAAGAAAGAACGTAGTGAGCTTGATTATAAAGATTATATCAGCCGACTAAATCGAATTGAAGGACAAATCAGGGGAATTAAAGGAATGGTTGAACGGGATGCATATTGCACGGATATCATGATACAGGTTTCAGCCGTTCGTGCTGCCTTGAACAGTTTTAATCGAGTTCTACTGGAAAATCATATCAAAACATGTGTGACAGAGGATATACGAAACGGTAAAAACGAAACGGTGGATGAATTGCTCGAAACATTACAAAAATTAATGAAGTAGACAGAGTATGCTTTTATAGAGTGCAGGAAAATGATACGAATAAGTATTCTTAAAAAACAGACACTATGTTTGACGTAGTTATCATGGAAATGGAGTGAAACAGATTATGGAGCAGTATAAGATAGCCGGAATGAGTTGTGCAGCATGTGCTACCCGCATTGAAAAGGCAGTCGCGCATGTTTCCGGAGTAGAAAACTGCAATGTCAGCCTTTTGACCAATTCAATGGCGGTTTCCGGTAATGCCGAAAGCAAGGATATTATCCGGGCAGTTGAGAAGGCCGGTTATAAGGCGTATTTACAAGATAAGAATAGTCGGGAACAGCAGAAAAACGGGATAAAACAGGGGCAGTCAGAGAATGAAGATACGCAAAGATTAAAAAAGCGGCTTGTGACATCCCTATTGTTCTGGATTGTGCTGATGTATTTTTCCATGGGACATATGATGTTTCGCTGGCCAATACCGGATTTTTTGTCAAATTCTGTTTCTATGGGACTTTTGCAGATGTTATTGACAATTGCCATCATGGTAATCAATCAGAAGTTCTTCATCAGTGGTTTTCGGGCGTTGTTTCATAAATCACCTAATATGGATACCTTGGTTGCTTTAGGAGCGGGAGCAGCATTTGCATATAGTACAGTTGCCTTGTTTGCCATGGCTTCAATGGGATATGACAGCAATATGAACATGCATCAGATGGATGATTTTTATTTTGAATCCGGAGCGACGATATTGACTTTGATAACAGTGGGAAAAATGTTAGAGGCATATTCAAAAGGCAGAACAACAGATGCGTTAAAAAGTCTGATGAAGCTGGCTCCCACGACGGCTGTTATAATAAAAGACGGAAAAGAATGTATAATCTCGGCTAAAGAGTTGAAAAAGGGTGACATTTTTGTTGTAAGACCGGGCGAGAATATTCCGGCTGATGGAAGAATCATAGAAGGAAACAGTGCAGTAAATGAAGCTTCATTAACAGGAGAGAGTATTCCGGTAGATAAAAATGCAGGAGATTTGATTTCTGCAGCAACGCTGAATCAATCCGGTTTTTTAAAATGTGAGGTAATAAATGAATTTGAAGATACGACATTTTCAAAGATTGTGCAGATGGTTTCCGATGCGGCCGCAACAAAGGCTCCAATTGCCAAAATTGCGGATGTTGTATCCGGTGTATTTGTTCCGACGGTATTAGTTATCGCTTTTATTACAACCATAATCTGGCTCCTGTTGGGAAGTAGTTTTGGTTATGCTCTGGCAAGGGGAATTTCGGTATTGGTCATCAGTTGTCCATGTGCATTGGGACTGGCTACTCCGGTTGCCATTATGGTTGGCAATGGAGTGGGGGCTAAAAACGGAATCTTGTTTAAAACAGCAGCTTCGTTGGAAAATTCAGGAAAAGCAGATATTGTTATTTTAGACAAGACAGGAACCATCACACAGGGCAAGCCGAAAGTGACGGATGTTGTCGCTAAAAAGAATGGGAACGTTGATGAATTGTTAGAATTTGCTTATGCGCTGGAACAGTATAGTGAACATCCGCTTGCTGATGCAATCAAAGAATATACAAAAGCGCAGCAGACGAAAGAATTACCTGTGACCGGATTTGAAATAAAGCCCGGATATGGCGTATGCGCACTTGTTGATGGAGTGATGTCATTTGGCGGTAATTTGAAGTTTATCACACAATATATTTCTGTTCCAAAGGAGATGATTGATAAATCGGAAACATTGGCAAGTGAAGGTAAAACACCGTTGTTTTTCGCGAAAGAATCGGATTTTCTTGGAATGATCGCAGTTGCTGATGTCATAAAGGAGGACAGTGCACAGGCAGTAGAAGAATTAAGAAACATGGGAATAAAGGTCATAATGTTAACCGGAGATCATGAACAAACAGCCCATGCAATCGCAAAACAGTCGGGTGTGGATGAAGTAATTGCCGGTGTGTTACCGGATCAAAAAGAAACGGTGGTACGAAAGTATCAGGACGAAGGAACTGTGATCATGGTAGGAGACGGTATCAATGATGCACCTGCTCTTACCGTGGCAGATATTGGAATTGCCATAAAAACCGGAACGGATGTCGCAATGGATGCGGCAGATGTGGTTTTGATGAAGAGCAGTCTCTTGGATGTTCCGGCTGCTATTCGATTGAGTAAAGCAACACTTCGCAATATTCATCAAAATTTATTCTGGGCATTTATTTACAACACGTTTGGAATTCCGCTTGCGGCGGGGTTATTTATTCCGTTTTTGCATTGGGAATTGAATCCTATGTTTGCGGCAGCCGCTATGAGTTTGTCGAGCTTTTGTGTCGTAACCAATGCATTAAGATTGAATTTATGCAGAGTGTATGATACAAGACATGATAAAATAAAGAGGAAATATACAAGAAGTCAAAACAATGATCTGATTATGGATGATGAAATGGATCAGAAAATTTTAGAAAATAAAGCAGAGCGAAAGGAGCATATAAATATGACGAAAAAAATAAAAGTAGAAGGTATGATGTGTGAGCATTGCGAGGCGAGGGTAAAAAAAGCATTGGAAGAGCTGGAAACGGTTGAAATGGCAGTTGCAGATCACAATACGAATACGGTTACCCTTACATTACATGATGCAACGGATGAAGCGTTGATAAAAAAAGTTGTGGAAGAACAGGGCTACCAATTTCATGGATCTTGTGAGTGATAATGAAATATGAAGGAACGAACTTATATCTGTATTGATTTGAAATCCTTCTATGCATCTGTAGAGTGTGTCGAGCGTCAGTTAGATCCGCTGACAACCAATCTGGTTGTGGCAGATAAAGAGAGGACGGAAAAAACAATTTGTCTGGCAGTATCTCCATCTATGAAAGCGTTGGGGGTTGCTAACCGGTGCCGGGTTTTTGAAATACCAGCAGGTATTGATTATATCATGGCAACTCCGCGTATGAAATTGTATATGGAATATGCCGCAGATATTTATGCAATCTATTTGAAATACATTGCCAAAGAAGATATCCATGTATATTCCATTGATGAAGCTTTTATGGATGTGACCGAATATCTGACCATGTATGGGATGAGTGCAAAAGAACTCAGCATCCGTATGATGCAGGACATTTATGAAGAAAAAGGATTGACGGCAACTTGTGGAATTGGCAGCAATCTTTATCTTGCAAAGATTGCATTGGATGTGACGGCTAAGCATGTAGAGGATCATATTGGAGAATTGACGATAGAAACCTATCAAAAGACTTTGTGGGATCACAGACCATTGACGGATTTCTGGCGGATTGGTCCGGGGATAGCCAGGAAACTGCAAAGATTTGGGATTAACACCATGCGGGAGATTACAGAGGCGGATGAAGATTTATTATATCAGCTTTTTGGTGTGGATGCAGAATTGCTTATTGATCATGCGTGGGGAAAAGAACCGACGATGATGACCGATATCAAGAATTTTCATGCAAAATCCAACAGCCTGACAAGCGGTCAGGTTCTATCCAGAGATTATGGACATGAGGAAGGCCGATTGGTGGTAAAAGAAATGGCAGACGAGTTGTGTCTGGATATGCTTGATAAAGGATTAGTAACCGATTCGCTGACGCTTCATATGGGATATTCAAATGTCTTGCATATGGAGCCGGCACATGGGACGGTATCTTTTTTATCACCAACGAATTTGCCGAGCAAAATCATTCCGGAAGTGGAACAGTTATATGATCGTATAAAAGATCCGAATCTGTCTATTCGAAGAATTCATCTGACATGTAACCGTGTCATTGGGGAAGAGTTTTTGCAATATGATTTATTCACTGACCCACAAAAAGTAGAAAAAGAACGGCGAATACAACAGGCGATGCTGTCTATTAAGAAAAAGTATGGGAAAAATGCTGTTTTAAAGGGAATGAATTTTGAGGAAGGCGCAACGATGCGGGAACGCAATCAACAGATTGGAGGACATAAAAGCGGTGAGTAGAGGAAAAATGGACCGAAGTGAGAGAGCCAAACAGTTTATGCCGTTTGCGGCACTAAAAGGATTTGAAGAATTACTGGCCGAGAAGGAAAAAATGATTGTCCCCAAAATAGAACTTTCGGAAGAACGAAAAGCGGAACTGGATGACAAAATGCGATCCATTAGAAAAAACGATATGATAACCGTTACGTATTATGCGCAGAAAGAATATCTCAAAATGCGTGGAATGGTATCCGGGATTGATACAAATGCGCGATACCTTAAGGTTGTCAATACTAAGATCCCATTTGATGATATTTATGATATTACTGAAGAGAGAAGAAATGCGTTTGAAAAGCCGGCGGACAAAGATATATATTAGGAACACAAATCCGAAAAGGAAATATATTAAAAACGTAGTGGAAAGATTCGTGTGAAATTCAGTAGATTATAAAATGGAAAAATGCTATAATATTTTTGCTGGTTTGCATTTCCGATGCAATGAATAGTTTATGAGAAAATGGTCAGGTGTTATGATCTGGTTAAAAATAAAATCATTGTACGAGGCATTGGGAATTATATATATTGGAGATGTAAACGGATGTAATATCAGGACGATTTGTATTTTTGGAGGACAAAAGAGTGTCGAAATTTGCTGTAAAGAACATGAAGTGCAATATATGTGGACGGGTAAATGAAGTGACATACTTAGCTATGGGGTCACAGCAGGGAGGTCCGGATCTGGATTTCAGACCGGCTGAAGTGCGTCGAAGTGCCATGCCTTTGTGGGTACGAAAATGTGATTATTGCAGAAATGTTTTTTCAACATCGGAAGAAATGCCGGAATATGAAGAAAAATATATTGATTCCAAAGAATATGTCAATTGTGGCAACATCGCAGGACTACCGGAGCAGGCAAAACGATTTGTAAAGATAGGTTTAATATATAAGCATTGTAAAGAGTATAAAAAAGCAGGTGATCATTTTCTTTATGCGGCATGGTCGTGTGATGATGCCGGATTGGATGCGATTGCCATTGTCTGCAGAAAAAGAGCTTTAAAGTATTATAATGAGGTAAATGGATCAAAATTGGCAAAACGCGAATTACCGGATTTTATGCTTCGCATTTTGGACATTCTGAGAAGAAGCGGAATGTATGATGAGGTTATTTCCTTTGCGGAGAATTGTGAATTTGAAGATTCCAAAGATCAGGCTATCTGTGAGTTTCAGGTTCAAAAGGCAAAAGAGCGTGATAAAAAATGCTATCGGGTTGAAGATGTTTTATCTGATGCTTCGAAAAAATAAAAAACATCGTGGTGTGATATGAATCGTTTCTAAACATGGTAAAATATTTTGAAAGCTATAAGAAATTATACATAAGGAGCAATTTAAATGAAAATTTTAGTTACAGGCGGAACCGGTTTTATCGGTTCGCATACATGTGTAGAACTGTTGGCAAAAGGACATGAGGTAGTGATTTTTGATAATCTCTACAATTCCCAAATTGAAGTTGTGGATAAAATTGAGAAAATATCCGGTAAAAAAGTAGAGTTTTATCAGGCTGATATGTTGAATAAAGAAGAGATGAGACCTATTTTTGAGACTCACAAATTTGATGCGGTGATTCATTTTGCCGGATTAAAAGCTGTTGGTGAATCAGTTCAAAAGCCACTTCTTTATTATCAGAATAACCTGACAGGTACCATGAATTTATGTGAATTAATGGCTGAATATCATTGCAAAAGAATTATATTCAGTTCTTCGGCAACGGTATACGGTTCACCCAAAACTGTGCCGATTACAGAGGACTTTCCGCTCAGTACGACCAATCCGTATGGAACAACTAAATTGTTTTTAGAGCGTATCTTAAGTGATCTCTGTGTTCCGGATCCGGAATGGAGTGTGGTATTGCTTCGTTACTTTAATCCAATTGGTGCACATGAGAGTGGTTTGATTGGTGAAGTTCCCAACGGTATCCCCAATAATCTGATGCCTTATATTACACAGGTTGCAATCGGCAAACTGGAAAAACTCGGTGTATTTGGAAATGATTATGATACACCTGACGGAACCGGTGTCAGAGATTATATTCATGTTGTGGATTTGGCAAGAGGACATGTAAATGCAATTGACAAGGTTACCAGTACAACCGGTGTAAATATTTATAATTTAGGTACCGGTAACGGATATTCCGTATTAGATATTGTAAAGGCTTTTGAAGCTGCCAACGGTGTGAAAATACCATATGAAATTAAACCCCGCCGTGCCGGAGATATAGCAACCTGCTATGCAAATCCTCAAAAAGCAAAAGAAGAGCTTGGCTGGGAAGCAGAGTATGATTTAGAGCGTATGTGCAAGGATTCATGGCACTTTACCCAGATGGCATTTGGGAATGTATAAGCTCATTTTGGACTATGTTTAGATTATATTTAGACTATATTTAAGCAGTGTTTAGACTAGATATGGATTATACATTGATGAATTGATCTCCCGGAAGGTGTAGAAGTTGAAGAAAATGAAATGATTAAAGGTTTTGATTATCCTTTTACATTTACTAAAGTCGTAACCGAATAATATTTAGACTGCATCTTATTTCACTAATACTATTAACAAAAAATAATGTGGCATATATAATTGTGGACTATATGATTTTGCGATATTGTTTAGGATATCTTAATATTCCGAACCCGTATCAGCAATTCGCAACATGGATGTTGCGAACGGCGCATTTGAGGCAGGATGCCGATTATGCGCCATTTGCGTCAGTTGATGAATATGGTTGCTCGGAATATTTAGATATCCTTAACAATGTTAGCATCATATAGTCCACAATTATATATGCCACATTATTTGCATTATTTGCAACGAAAAACCAAGCTATTGCTCAAGATTTTTGAAAGCCGTTGAGAGCATGAGCTTAATACGGTTTAACTGATTAACTTCGCTGGCACCGGGATCGTAATCGATGGCAACGATGTTGCTGTCCGGATATTGCTTGCGAAGCGCTTTGATGACACCTTTGCCGACAATGTGATTGGGAAGACAGCCAAAGGGTTGTGTACACACAATATTGGGAGTGCCGGAATGAATCAGTTCCAGCATTTCACCGGTTAAAAACCAGCCTTCACCGGTTTGGTTACCGATGGATACAATATCTTTTGCGTAATCAACCAGATCAAAAATATTGGCAGGCGGATCAAAGTGCTTACTTTGTTTCAGCGCTTTTGCACCGGCACTTCGAAAGAAGTTAACGGCATAAATACCAAGTCTGGCGTTACGGGCTGATTTTTTGGAGGTTCCAAGGTTATCCGCCTTATAAATCTGGTTGTAGAAGCAGTACATTAAAAAGTCAATTAAGTCGGGGCATACAGCTTCGGCTCCTTCTGCTTCCAAAAGCTCTGCGAGGTGGTTGTTGGCCTCCGGTAAGAATTTAACCAAGATTTCCCCGACAATGCCGACACGGGGTTTCTTTTCGTCCGTAATCGGAATACAATCAAATTCTTCTACGATTTCTTTACACATTTTTTGGAATGTAAAGAAAGAAGGATGCTTTTGAGATACAAAAGTCTGACATCTTTTCAGCCATTTCTCATGAACAGCATTTGCTTCTCCTTTTACTTTTTCATACGGGCGCATCCGGTATAAGCATCGCATGAACAAATCACCAAAAACAGCAGCATAGGCCACACGAAGTGCCAGATTTACATCAATTTTAAATCCGGGATTTGTTTCAATACCACCAAGATTTAATGAGATAACGGGAATTTGTTCCAAGTTAGCTTTTGCTAACGCACGGCGTATGAAACCAATGTAGTTAGTTGCACGGCAACCACCACCTGTCTGTGTAATCATAACAGCAACCTTATTGAGATCATAGCGGCCGGAATTTAATGCATTCATAATCTGACCTACAACAATTAAAGAAGGATAGCAGGCATCATTATTGACATATTTTAAACCGGTATCCACAGCATGTCGGTTATTTTCAGGAATGACCTCAAAATGATATCCGGCAGAGGCAAATGCGGACTGCATGACATCAAAATGAATCGGAGACATCTGTGGACAAAGAATGGTATAGTCCTTACGCATTTCCTCGGTAAAAATAACACGATTCATGGCAGTTGAATGAATTTCACGTTTTTCTTTTTTCTGTTCTTTGACACGAAGGGCGGCAATTAATGATCTGACACGGATACGTGCTGCACCTAAATTATTGACCTCGTCAATTTTTAAACAGGTATAAATCTTGCCGGAACCGGAAAGGATATCGTTAACCTGATCGGTTGTAACGGCATCAAGACCGCAGCCAAAGGAGTTCAATTGTATTAAATCCAGATTTTCACGGGTACGGACAAAGGCAGCTGCAGCATATAATCTGGAGTGATACATCCACTGATCGGAAACGATGAGCGGACGTTCCGGTTTTCCAAGATGCGAAATGCTGTCTTCCGTCAAAACAGCAATATCATAAGAATTAATTAATTCCGGAATGCCGTGATTAATCTCGGGATCAATATGGTAAGGCCGGCCTGCCAAAACAATGCCGCGTCGTCCGGTTTCCTCCAGATATTTTAATGTTTCTTCTCCTTTTTTACGCATATCTTCGCGGGCAGAGGCCAACTCGGTAAAACCTGCATGAATGGCTTCTTTTAATTCGGATAGCGGAATATCGGGGAAGCATTTTACAAGTCCCTGCAAAATAGTTTCTTCATTTTTAAAACTCATAAAAGGATTTTGGAATTTAATATCTCCGTTTCCAATTTCTTCAACATTGTTTTTAATGTTTTCCGAATAAGATGTTACAATCGGACAATTGTAATGATTAGTTGCTCCCTCTACCTCATCACGCTCATAGAAAAGGGCAGGATAGAAGATGTATTTGACCCCTTGTCTGATCAGCCATGTGACATGACCGTGTGCTAATTTAGCAGGATAACATTCGGATTCACTCGGAATGGATTCAATTCCAAGCTCATATATTTTATGTGTTGACTGAGGGGATAGAATAACCCTGTACTTTAATTTTGTGAAAAACGTAAACCAGAAAGGATAGTTTTCATACATATTCAGTACACGGGGGATTCCGACCTCACCGCGTTTTGCCATATCGGCGGGAAGCGGTTCATAGTCAAAATATCTCCGGTTTTTGTATTCGAAAAGGTTTGGTAAGTGGTTAGCATTCTTTTCTTTGCCAATCCCTTTTTCACAACGGTTACCGGATATGTACTGTCGACCACCGGAAAACTGGTTGATGGTCAGACGGCAGTTGTTGGTACATCCACGACATTTTGCCATACGTGTTGTGTACTCTAAAGACTGGATTTTCTCGTAGGAGAGCATTGTGGTCTCTTTTTCGAGATTGCCGCACATTTTCGTTTTCTTTTCATGATAGCGCTCTTTTGCAATCAAGGCAGCACCAAAAGCTCCCATAATACCGGCAATATCCGGTCTGACAGCCTCACAGTCTGCAATTTTTTCAAAACTGCGGAGAACGGCATCGTTGTAGAAAGTTCCGCCCTGCACCACAATTTTTTTGCCAAGTTCGGAGGCATCGGAGACCTTGATCACTTTAAACAGCGCATTTTTAATGACAGAATATGCAAGTCCGGCTGAGATATCAGCAACCGATGCACCTTCTTTTTGCGCCTGTTTTACTTTTGAATTCATAAAAACGGTACAACGTGTGCCTAAATCAATCGGATGCTCTGCAAACAGAGCTTCTTTTGCGAAATCCTGGACACTGAAATTTAAAGAATGTGCAAAGGTTTCGATAAAGGAGCCGCATCCGGATGAGCATGCTTCATTTAACTGCACGCTGTCGACCGTATGATTTTTGATTTTGATGCATTTCATGTCCTGTCCGCCGATATCCAGAATACAATCCACGTCAGGAGAAAAGAATGCAGCAGCATAATAATGGGCAACCGTTTCCACTTCCCCTTCATCCAATAAAAAAGCCGCTTTCATGAGAGCTTCTCCGTAACCGGTTGAACAGGAATGGACAATTTTCGTGCCGGCAGGAAGCTTTTGATAAATACCGCAAATTGCAGAGATAGCGGTCGCTAACGGATTACCGTTATTACTGCTATAAAAAGAATCGAGAAGTTGTCCGTTTTCGCCAATCAGAGCAAGCTTGGTGGTAGTAGATCCTGCATCAATACCAAGATAGCAGTTTCCATGATAATCCTTTAAGTTGGCGGTGCCTACCTGATCGCGTTGATGGCGGGTAACAAAAGCACGATAATCATCTTCATCTTCAAATAAGGGATCTAAACGCTCTACTTCAAATTCCATTTTGATTCCATTGGACAGTTTTTTTGCCATTTCTTCTAAAGAAAAAGAAACATCCGGCTTTGCGTTAAGAGCAGAGCCGATGGCCGCAAACAGATGGGAATGGGAGGGGGCGATGATATGCTCATCGTCCAGTTTCAGGGTGCGGATAAAAGCCGCCTTTAATTCGGATAAGAAATGTAGCGGACCGCCTAAAAAGGCAACATGACCGCGAATCGGCTTGCCACAAGCCAAACCGGATATGGTCTGGTTGACAACCGCCTGAAAAATGGATGCTGCTAAATCTTCTCGTGTAGCACCGTCGTTGATTAACGGCTGGATATCTGTTTTGGCAAAAACACCACAACGTGCTGCAATGGTATAAAGGGACTGATAATTTTTGGCATACTCATTTAAGCCTGTAGCATCCGTCTGCAGTAAAGAAGCCATCTGGTCGATAAAGGAACCGGTACCGCCTGCACAAATTCCGTTCATTCGCTGTTCGATATTGCCACCTTCAAAATAAATGATTTTGGCATCTTCACCGCCAAGTTCGATAGCAACATCTGTCTGGGGAGCTTCTTCTTGAAGGGCAGAGGATACGGCAATGACTTCCTGTGTAAAAGGAATACCCAAATGATTTGCCAAAGTCAGACCGCCTGAACCGGTAATCATGGGATGGACAGTCAGATTGCCATGTTCTGAGATCGCTTCTTTTAATAAATCCGAAAGGGTTTCCTGGATATTAGCAAAATGTCTTTTATAATCTGAAAAAATAATGTTTTTTTGTTCATCTAAGATCGCAATTTTTACGGTTGTGGAACCGATATCGATTCCCAAGGTATATGTTTGCTCACTCATGTCAAGTCTCTCCTTAAACTCTCCTGAAAGATACAAAATGTTGCAAATACAACAGGTTGTTATTTCTTATTTATAATATGTAATTGACACACTTTGATATTATACGACAGGAAATTCAAAAGTTCAATTGTGCAAAGTCTTAATAAATTATAAAGAAAATGAAAAATTTTCGTCCATTGTTTACACAAAAAAAAGGGCATGATAAAATAAAACAGTATGTAAAAAATGGATATATCGAGGTAGTTATATGTTGTGGTTTACAAAATTAGAACAAAAATACGGAAAATATGCGATACCAAATCTGACATTCTATTTAATCATATGCTATGCCATTGGATATTTGCTTCAACTTGCGTCACTTTACAATCCGTCCATGAGTAGTTTGATGAATTATATGACATTGGATATTTATGCCATTCTGCATGGACAAATCTGGAGACTTTTTACCTGGCTTTTAATACCGCCGGGAGGTTTTGATTTATTTACACTTGTGATGTTGTATTGTTATTTCAGTATCGGTACGTTATTAGAGCGTACATGGGGAACCTTCCGCTACAATGTATTCATGTTTATGGGATTTATCTTTACGGTTATCGGTGCGGTTATTCTGTACTTGTTTATCTGGATTTTTGGTCAGTCATTCGGTGCAGGTATTCTGGAAGGAGCCGAGTTATTAAAGACCGTTTCGGCAGGTTATTCCCCGATGTTCAGCACGTATTACATCAGTATGTCGATTTTTTTGGCATTTGCCATGACATTTCCGGATTCGCAGATGTTATTCATGTTTGTCATTCCGATTAAAGCCAAGGTGCTTGGAATATTTTACGTAGCCATTATGGCATATACGATTTTTTCTGCGTTTGCAGCTAATGTATTTTATGGTATCGTGACAGCAACGGTTATTCTGTTTTCCTTGTTTAATGTACTGGTGTTCTTTATCGTAACAAGGAAGAGTTTCCGGACACCCACACAGATAAAGCGGCAGAGAGAGTTTCAGAAACGCGCCATGCGCCCCAAAAATATTACCAGACACAAATGTGCCATCTGTGGAAGAACAGAAGAGAGTGATCCGGATGAAACCTTCCGTTTCTGCTCAAAATGTGATGGTAACTACGAATATTGCTCAAAGCATATTTATACGCATACGCATGTCAAAAACGAAGGGTAAATTATTATGAATCAGGAAGAAATTTTTGTAAAAGAGCTGTCGGCACTTGTCCGACTTGGGAAAAATCAGGGAAATCAACTGTCCTTTGAGCAGATTAAAGAGGCATTTACGCAATCGGAAATATCGGATGAAAAGATGCCGTTTATTTATGAGTATCTTCAGAAAAATCAGATCCGGATTGACGAGGAATTTGATCCGGATGAAGTAATGGGTAGTGAAGACAGAGATTTTTTGGGAATGTTTATGGAAGAACTAAAGCTATTGCCAAAGATTTCGGATACGGAAAAGGAAGAACTTATCCTTCGTGCGATGGAGGATGATAAGCAGGCACAGCAAAAGTTAGTTGAAGTATATCTTCCCAAGGTGGTAGAAATTGCCAAGCTGTATGTAGGACAAAATGTCTTTTTAGAGGATTTGATCGGTGAAGGCAATGTAGCTTTAATGGCAGCAGTTTCCATGGCCGGTTGCATCGAAAAACCGGAGGAAGCAGACGGTTATATTGCCAATATGGTCATGGATTCAATGGAAGTTTTGATTTCCGAAGAAGCAGATAATAAGGATGTTGATGAAAAAATTTTGGAAAGAGTTACCCAGGTGGCAAAGGCTGCAGAGGAACTATATCAGGATCTGCGCAGAAAGGTGACACCAAAAGAGCTTGCCATGGAAACGGATTTTACCGAGGATGAAATCAGACAAGCCTGCAAATGGAGCGGAAATCAGATTGATACAGTAGAAATAGGAGAAGACGATGGAGTTTCGTGAAGAAGATTATAAATATGCCATTCAGGATTTTTCCAATGTTTACCTTGGAGCAAGGATGACATACCAGGATTTGGCAGATTATGACGGTGTACCTTGTAAAATCAAGGATGCCGTTTATCGCATTTTTTTAAAAGAAGTTTCCCCTGATATGACAATTGCAGATCATTTGATGGAGATAAAAGAAGATTCTCTTAGTTTTATGGCATATCAACAGATGCGGGTAGCCATAAAAGTGATTTCTCTTGTGTTAAAGACGGATAAAAAAGGGAAAACAAAAGAAACTTATGATATAAAGGATTATTCTCTGCAGGATTTTATGGCCGATGAAGACATCCACAATCATCCGGATCAATTTATGATTCAGGAAATCAGTTTTAAAAAGAGAAATATGATGCTTTTGCATCTGTAAGGAGTTAGCATGAAATTAGATTCACTCAATGAATATCAAGTGTTGGAACAACGTATGATCCCCGATTTAAATTCCGAAGGAGCGATACTGGTTCATAAAAAAAGCGGTGCCAAAATCGTTTTGTTATCCAATGATGATCCCAATAAAGTTTTTTATATCGGTTTTCGGACAACCCCGACAGACAGTACCGGAGTGGCCCATATTATGGAGCATTCGGTTTTATGTGGTTCCCGAAAGTTCCCGGTCAAAGATCCTTTTGTGGAATTAGTTAAGGGTTCCTTAAATACTTTTTTAAACGCCATGACATACCCGGATAAAACCATATATCCCGTTGCAAGCTGCAACGATAAAGATTTCCAGAATTTAATGGATGTTTATATGGATGCGGTTTTTTATCCGAATATCTATAAACAGAAAAAAATATTCTGGCAGGAAGGCTGGCATTATGAGTTAGAAGCTGCTGATGATGCATTGGCAGTAAACGGTGTCGTTTATAACGAAATGAAGGGGGCTTTTTCTTCGCCGGATGATGTGTTGGAGAGAAGCATTCTTAATTCTTTGTTTCCGGACAATACTTATGCCAATGAATCAGGCGGAGATCCGGATGATATACCCGATCTTTCCTATGAGGAATTTCTGGATTTTCACCGTAAGTTTTATCATCCTTCCAACAGTTATATTTATCTGTATGGCGATATGGATATGGCAGAAAAACTGGACTGGCTTCATTCAGAGTATCTGTCTGCGTTTGAACGGACAGAAGTGGATTCTGGCATTTTACCGCAAAAAGCATTTGAAGAGCCGCTTGATGTGACAAAGGAATATTCCATTGCAGAAAATGAATCGGAGAAGAACAATACGTATTTATCCTATAATGCCGTAGTTAGTAATGTTTTGGATGCCGATTTGTATGTTGCTTTCCAAATATTGGATTATGCATTGTGCTCTGCACCCGGTGCACCGATCAAAAAGGCTTTACTAAACAGAGGAATCGGAACGGAAAATTACAGCAGTTTTGACAACGGTGTGTACCAGCCATACTTTTCCATTGTTGCCAAAAATGCCAATCTGTCCCAAAAACAGGAATTTTTAGATGTTATTGAAGAGGAATTAACCAGAATTGTAAGAGAAGGCCTTGATAAAAATGCTTTAAGGGCAGCGCTCAACCTCTTTGAATTCCGGTATCGGGAAGCGGATTTTGGTTCTTATCCCAAAGGACTGATGTACGGACTTTGGATGCTTGACAGCTGGATTTATGATGAAAGCAGTCCTTTTCTTCATGTGGAAGCAGGGGCGACGTATCGCAAGCTGAAAGAGCGTATTGATACGGATTACTACGAAAAGCTGATTCAGACCTATTTGCTTGATAATCCGCATAAGGCTTATGTCTGCGTGGTTCCCAAAAAGGGATTGAATACGGAAAAAGAAAAGGAACTTTCCCAAAAGCTTGCAGGCTATAAAGCATCTCTTAGTAAAGAAGAACTGGATTTACTGGTTCGCGAAACCAAAGAGCTAAGAGAATATCAGGAATCGGAGGATCGAAAAGAAGACCTTGAGAAAATTCCGATGTTGAGCCGAAATGATTTAAAGAAAGAAGCAGAACCTTTCCAAAATGAATTGATAAATGTGAATGGGACGGATGTGCTTTTCCATGATATCTTTACAAATGGTGTATCCTATACCCGGTTGGTTTTTAATATTCACGGCATTTGTGAGAAAGAGCTGTTTCCACTGGGAGTATTAAAGATTGTTTTAGGCCTTATGGATACACAAAAGCATGATTACGGTGCGTTTTTTAATGAAATTTTCCGAACGACGGGCGGAATTGTTCCATGTATCAATATCTATGCGGATTCAAAAGATGATTCAAAATACCGTCTCCATTTTGAATGTAAGGCAAAAGCACTCTATGGTGAAAATGATTGTGCTTTTGATTTAATGGAAGAAATGCTTTTTGAAACTGTCTTTTCGGACAAAAAGAGACTATTGGAGATATTGGAAGAGACCAGGTCCAAGCAGGAAGCCCGCATGATGAGTTCCGGTCATGTGGCCGCGCAGCTTCGTGCCAACTCCTATTATGAAAAACTGGCTTATCTGGAAGAATGCTTAAGTGGTATTACATTTTATCAGAATCTTTGTGAACTCATACGGGAATATGATAAACAGGCAGATGAACTGATTCGCACGATGCAGCTTTTAATGCACAAAATCTGTCGTCCTGAAAACTTTATGGTCGACTATACGGGAACAAAAGAAGGTCTGGCAGAGGTAACTGCAAGAATCCCGGCATTTTGTGATAAGCTTTATACGGATCCGGTCAAAAAAGAAGAACTTGTCATATGCCCGGTGAAAAAGAATGAGGGCTTTAAGACATCAGGAACTGTTCAGTATGTCTGCAGAAGCGGAAACTACAAGAAAAAAGGACTTCGCTATACGGGCTCCTTACTGGTTTTACGTGTGATGATGGGTTATGATTATCTGTGGTTAAATGTTCGCGTAAAGGGCGGTGCTTACGGATGCATGAGTGGATTCCGCAAAACCGGTGAATGCAGTTTTGTTTCCTATCGTGATCCGAATTTGAAGGAAACCATTGATGTTTATGAAAATGCCGCAGATTATATTCGTAATTTTACGGCTGATGAAAAGACCATGACAAAATATGTCATCGGAGCTGTCAGTGATAAAGACACACCATTGACACCGCAGTCAAAAGGCGTTCGCTCCATGTCGGCGTACTTTTCAAATTGGAACATTCGCGATGAGCAGAAAGAACGGGATGAACTCTTAAATACCGATGTAAAAGATATTCGTGCATTAGGAGATTATATCGAAGCATTTATGGACGAGGATGCTTTGTGTGTCATTGGAGCCGAAGAAAAGATGAAGGAAAATGCTGAGTTGTTTGATTCGCTTAATGATTTGATTGTCTAAATTTAGCAGCAGAAAAGTAGATTGTATATAAAACGAGAATACTGCATGTATAAAAAGATTGAATACAAACGATAGAATCAGATGTAGAAAAATAAGCGGATATGAGTTGTCAGATACAGATGAAAATCAGAAAACGGAGAAGAAGATGGAAGAACAGACAAAAAGTGGGTTTGTAACATTAATCGGTAGACCAAACGTTGGAAAGTCTACGTTGATGAACTGCCTGATTGGCCAGAAAATTGCCATTACATCGAAGAAACCCCAGACTACCAGAAATAGGATTCAGACGGTTTATACGGACGAGCGTGGGCAGATTGTTTTTCTGGATACACCCGGAATTCACAAGGCCAAGAATAAACTCGGTGATTATATGGTAAATGTTGCTGAGCATACCTTAAAAGAAGTCGATGTCATTTTGTTTTTGGTGGAACCGGATACGTTTATCGGCGCAGGAGATAAGCATATTATCGAGCAGTTGAAAAAAGCAAAGGTTCCGGTTGTCTTACTGATTAATAAAATGGATATGCTGGCTAAAAAAGAAGAATTACTGCCGATTATTGATGCCTATCGCAAGGAGATGGATTTTGAACAGATTATTCCCATCAGCGCCTTTAAAGGAGAGGGAACAAAAGAGGTTTTAGATGCCATCTTTTCCTTCCTTCCGTATGGGCCTATGTTTTATGATGAGGATACGGTAACCGACCAGCCGCAGAGACAGATTGTGGCAGAATTAATCAGAGAACAGGCTCTGCGTATTTTAGACGATGAAATACCCCATGGAATTGCAGTTTCCATTGAACAGATGAAAGTCAAAAAAGGACTTGTGGATATCGAGGCTACCATTATCTGCGAAAAGGATTCACACAAAGGAATTATTATCGGCAAAGGCGGGCAGATGCTAAAACGGATTGGTACCAATGCTCGTCATGGAATTGAAGATATGATGGAATGCAAGGTCAATTTAAAACTTTGGGTCAAGGTAAAAAAGGACTGGCGGGATAGTGATTATCTACTGAAAAATTTTGGGTACAATAAAAAAGAGATTGATATATAACAGCTTCCCTTTCTACAAATTTCATGGTCACACAATTGGAAAAGGGAGCAAGTGATAATATGTAAAAATTACCGTTTCATTTTTTCAAAATGCTGCATAGAAATTTCACAAAAGAAGAACCTAATATTTGCAACGATATTTTTTGATATCGGTTAAGATGCATACAAAGGGAGGATACTTTTATGAAAGAAAATTACTGGCAGCATTTTTGTGTAACAGGAAGTATCAGAGATTACCTGGATTATCGTGCCCAATCGGATGAGAGCTTGAAACAGGTCATGGAACGGCATGGAATCTATCAGATGCAAAAGGAAGATACAGCTTTAGATGCAGGAATATATAGAAGTAACGGGATTGGTGATACAGAACCTTCCGATGGGCGAATATGATAAAAGAGTGACAATTTTAACAAAAGAGCGTGGTAAGATTGCTGCGTTTGCAAGAGGTGCCAGACGTCCCAACAGCAAATTGATGGCAAGAACAAATCCCTTTTGTTTCGGAACCTTTAAAATGTACGAGGGGAAAAGTTCTTACACATTGGTTGATGCCGAAATCAGCAATTATTTTGACGAATTCAGGGATGATTTCGAAGGTGCCATGTATGGAATGTATTTTCTGGAGGTTGCGGATTACTATACCCGGGAAAATAACGATGAAAAAGAAATGTTAATGCTTGTATATCAGTCCTTGCGGGCTTTAATTCTTCCTGCCATTCAAAATGAACTGATTTTATACATATTTGAGATAAAAGCCCTTGTGGTAAACGGAGAATTTCCCGGAATACCGGCGAATAAATCGTTGTCACCGGATACGCTTTATACCATTGATTATGTGGTAAAAAGCGGTTTGGATCGTTTATATACCTTTGTTGTTTCGGATGAAGTGTTAAAGGAACTTGCCGAGTGCGTGGTTGAATATCGGAAACGGTATATGGGACATGAATTTCACAGTCTGGAGATTTTAAATTCCACTATTTCCTTTTTGCAATAAAGCATCTATAGAGGAAATGGAAGTATAAGTTGTGGCAATAATAAAAGTAAGACACACGACTATAATATAACAATAAAAGATACAATCGCAATAAAACAAGGTTGAAAATATGAAAACGGTTCGTTATAATATGATACAGTATGCGGAGGTTGATTATGAAAAAATGTAGAATGCTCATGGTAACATGTGCTTTACTGTTTATGCTTACCGCCTGTGGAAGTTTAAATAAAGATTATGATACGACTACGGTTTATATCGGGAAGAATCAAGAAGTATCCGAATATATCGTGGAGAATTTTGATAAATCATATTACGATACAGAAGAATTAAAACAGAATATGGAACAGACAATTCAGGAATACAACCAAAAAAACGGGGCTTCGGATTTGGTCGTTCTAGATCAATATGAGCTTTCAGATGATTCGGCGAAACTGAATGTCAGAATCAAATATAAAAGTGCAAAGGATTATGGCAACATTCATAACTGTGAATTTTTTGTCGGAACAGTTAAGGAAGCAAGAGAGGCAGGATATGTTTTAGACGGATTACATGCGGCCGAGGCACAGTCTGCTAAGACACTTGCACCTGTGGATCAGATGACAGAAGAAAAGGTAGTGATCTGTGAAGAGAAAATGGATGTGGAAGTAAAGGGTGATATATTATATATCAGTGACAATGTTTCATTGAAGTCATCCGGATTGGCAACAGTGGGAGAATCCGATACGTATTCCGTGATTGTATATCAATAGTGAAATTGATTCGTATTTGTATTGATAAAAAATGATAAACACTGTCTGATTTTCATTATTTTCAGTCTTTGTCAAATAATAGATGAAAGATGACAGATGATATAAGAGATAAGGAGCATAACAATGGAAAAAACATTAGAGAAAATTTCGGCTTTGGCAAAATCCAGAGGATTTATTTATCCCGGTAGTGAAATCTATGGTGGATTGGCAAATACATGGGATTACGGTAATCTTGGTGTTGAATTGAAAAACAATGTAAAAAAAGCATGGTGGCAGAAATTTATTATGGAAAATCCATATAATGTCGGCGTAGACTGTGCGATTCTGATGAATCCCCAGACATGGGTGGCAAGCGGACACTTAGCAGGTTTTGCGGATCCGTTAATGGATTGTAAAGAATGTCATGAGCGTTTTCGTGCGGATAAACTGATTGAGGATTATGCAGAAGAAAACGGGATTACTCTTGAAAAACCCATTGATGCATACAGCCAGGAAGAGATGAAGGCTTTTATTGAAGAAAACAATGTGCCTTGTCCGACCTGTGGTAAACACAACTTCACGGATATCAGACAGTTCAACCTGATGTTTAAAACATTCCAGGGTGTTACAGAGGATGCAAAAAATACCGTTTATTTAAGACCTGAGACTGCTCAGGGTATCTTTGTAAACTTCAAAAACGTACAGAGAACTTCCCGTAAAAAAATCCCGTTCGGTATCGGACAGATTGGTAAATCCTTCCGTAATGAAATTACTCCCGGAAACTTTACTTTCCGTACCAGAGAATTTGAACAGATGGAGTTAGAGTTTTTCTGTGAACCCGGAACAGACATGGAGTGGTTCCAGTATTGGAGAGGTTTCTGCCGTGATTGGTTATTAACTCTTGGTATCAAAGAGGAAGAAATGAGACTTCGTGATCATGCGCCCGAAGAGCTTTGTTTCTATTCTAAAGGAACAACCGATATTGAATATTTATTCCCGTCTATCGGCTGGGGTGAGCTTTGGGGTATTGCAGACCGTACGGATTACGATTTGACACAGCATCAAAACACATCCGGTCAGGATATGTCATATTTTGATGATACAAAGAATGAAAAATATATTCCTTATGTGATCGAGCCTTCTCTTGGTGCAGACCGTGTGGTTTTAGCATTCCTTTGTGCTGCTTATGATGAGGAAAACATCGGAACAGAAGAGGCACCTGATATTCGTACCGTTCTGCATTTCCATCCGGCTCTTGCTCCGGTTAAAATCGGTGTACTGCCTTTGTCAAAGAAATTAAACGAGGGTGCAGAAGCTGTATTTACACAGTTGTCCAAAAAATACAACTGCGAATTTGATGACAGAGGAAACATTGGTAAAAGATACCGCAGACAGGATGAGATTGGAACTCCTTTCTGTATTACATACGATTTTGATTCAGAAACCGATGGTTGCGTGACGGTCAGAGATCGTGATACCATGCAACAGGAGAGAATTGCAATCGCAGATCTGGATGCTTATTTTGCAGATAAATTTACATTTTAATCAATAAAAATGAATGACTTCACATGCCACGTTTTATGCGTGGCTTGTGTCACGTCAAGAAGATAGCTTATTTTGAAGTTTTGGAGGAAGAATAAATGAAGCAGTTTACTTCAGATGAATTAAGAACCGATTGGCTCAATTTTTACAAAGAACGTGGACATGTAGATGTCGGAGCCGTTTCTTTGGTATCCGACGGTTCTACCGGTGTATTGTTCAATGTTGCAGGTATGCAGCCACTGATGCCTTATCTGTTAGGTCAGAAGCACCCTTTGGGAACGAGACTTTGCAATGTTCAGGGATGTGTGCGTACTAACGATATTGACTCTGTTGGTGATAAGAGCCATGTGACATTTTTTGAAATGATGGGAAGCTGGAGTCTTGGTGATTATTTTAAAGAAGACCGTTGTAAATGGAGTTATGAGCTTTTAACTCAGGTTTACGGTTTTGACAGAGATCATCTGGCTGCAACCGTATTTGCCGGAGATGAAAATGCTCCACGTGATGAAGAAGGTGCACAGTGCAGGATCGCATCCGGATTTAAAAAAGAAAATGTATATTATCTTCCCGCAGAAGATAACTGGTGGGGATTGGAATATGGTCCCTGCGGTCCTGACAGTGAGATGTTTTATATTGCCGATGTTCCGGATTGTGGTCCGAACTGTGGTCCCGGATGTAGCTGTGGTAAATATACCGAGCTTGGAAATGATGTATTTATGCAGTATGAAAAGCACAAAGATGGTCATTTGACACCACTGGCACAGAAAAACGTGGATACCGGCTGGGGACTGGAGAGAAATCTGGCTTTCTTAAACGGTACCAAGGATGTTTATCGTACAGATTTGTTTGCTCCTGTTATTGCATATGTGGAAGAACAGTCCAAAACAAAATATGAAGAAGATGAGAAATTAACCAAATCCATGCGTATTTTGGCTGATCATATGCGTACAAGCGTGATGTTAATCGGTGACGAGGCCAGATTGACGCCGTCCAATGCCGGAGCAGGATATGTATTAAGACGTCTCATCCGTCGTGCAGTAAGACACGGACGTACTTTAGGTCTTTCCAAAGAAAACTTATTGGAGATTGCAAAGATTTATATTGATCAGGTATATCACAATGGTTTCCCGTTGCTTGTGAAAAATCGTGAATTTATCTTAAAAGAGTTGGACAAGGAAATCGTTCGTTTTGAAAGTACGCTTGAAAACGGCATGAAGGAATTCAAAAAGATTTTGGATGAAAAGATAAAAGCCGGACAGAAGATGATTGACGGTAAATCCGCATTTTATTTGTATGATACCTTCGGTTTCCCGATTGAGCTGACCGTAGAAATGGCTGCTGAAGAAGGCTTAAGCGTTGATGAAGAAGGCTTTGCGGTTTCCATGGAAGAGCAGAAACAGAAAGCAAGAGAAAATCAGAATTTCTCTGCAAAACTGAGCGCCGATTCGGATTTGTTTAACGAATTATCCGCTGATATTACGAGTGAGTTTGTCGGCTATGATACATTAGTCGTAGAAAGCACGATTGCTGCTTTGGCAGACGAAGAAAAAGTGAAAGATAGTCTGACAGAGGGTGAGAGCGGTACTTTGATTATTCCAAAGACACCTTTCTATGCTACCATGGGTGGACAAAAAGGAGATATCGGTATTATTAAAACTGCAGGCGGTGAATTTAAGGTAACGGATACGATTAAAATTCCCGAAGGCAGAATTGCACATCTTGGATATGTTGTATCCGGCAGTATCAAAACCGGCGATACAGCAACCCTTATGGTTGATGTAAAGAACCGTATGAGCACATGCCGTAACCATACCGCAACACACCTTTTACAGGCTGCGTTACAGGAGGTTATGGGAGATGATGTTCATCAGCAGGGTTCTTATCAGGATAGCGACAGAACCAGATTTGACTTTAGCTGCGGACAGGCACTGACAGCAGAAGAAATTGAAAAGGTTCAGGAAATTGTTAATCAAAAGATTACCGAAGATATTGCGGTTGATACGCAGGTTATGGGTATTGAGGATGCAAAAAAGACCGGTGCCATGGCGTTGTTTGGTGAAAAATACGGTGACAGCGTACGCGTTGTTTCGGTCGGTGATTTTTCAAAGGAATTCTGTGGCGGTACACACGTATCCCATACAGGTGAAATCCAGGCATTTAAGATTGTTTCCGAAAGCTCTGCAGCTGCAGGCGTTCGTCGTATTGAGGCGATAACCGGAGCAAATGTTACAGCATATTATGCAAATCTGGAAAAGCAGCTTTCTGACGCGGCAAAGGCAGCTAAGACAACACCTGCCGAGCTGGTAAATAAGATTAACAGCTTACATGCCCAGATTAAAGAATTACAGAGTGAAAACGAATCCTTAAAAGCCAAAGCAGCACAGAGTGCCCTTGGCGATGTTATGGATCAGGTATCTGAAGTCAAAGGTGTGAAATTACTTGCCACAAAGGTAAGCGGTGTTGATATGAACGGCTTACGTGATTTGGGTGATCAGTTAAAAGAAAAGCTTGGCGAAGGCGTTATTTTGCTGGCATCCGATACAGACGGAAAAGTGAATCTGGTAGCTATGGCTACAGATGGCGCCATGAAACAGGGAGCGCATGCAGGAAACTTAATCAAAGGTATTGCCGCTTTGGTTGGCGGTGGCGGTGGAGGACGTCCCAACATGGCACAGGCCGGCGGTAAAAATCCGGCAGGCATTGAGGATGCCTTAAAGAAAGCGGTGGAAGTGTTAGAGGGACAGATTGCATAAAATATATCTCTTGCTTTATTTGCGTTTCCAATGATTTTCATGTACTCTTTCCGGAAATATAAATCGGAGAAAGGATTGAAATGTAAGTGATTGTCATGATGTGACGATGATTTTTTCCAAGTTTTTCTACATTTTTTCGTGTTATACCGGAAAAAACAGTTGACGGATACGGGAATTGTGTTATAATCTTTATTGTGCATGTGCGAATATGCATAATAATTACCCAGCAGTCGTGATACTTGAAGGGACTGAAGGGAGGTCAGGTGTGATTTATGTCAAACGTAATCGTAAAAGAGAACGAGACTTTAGATAGCGCTTTACGTCGTTTCAAAAGAAGCTGTGCAAAAGCAGGTATTCAGCAGGAAATCCGCAAAAGAGAGCATTATGAGAAACCCAGCGTAAAACGTAAGAAAAAATCTGAAGCCGCACGCAAACGCAAATATAACTAATTAAAGTTAGAGACACTCGGTATAAAGCCGGGTGTCTTTTTTATGATTCCCTTTGCGGGATGCAAGTCGTCCTTACAGAAATTTATATCTTTGCCGCCTCGTACTTCGGTTTTTAGACTTTCTAAGTGGCATGCTCACAAAATGTTATTAAATGCCCGGTTTCAAAACTCAGACTTCGTCTTCGGACAGTTGAAACCGGGCATTCTATTTTGTTCGCCATGCCACTAAGAAAGTCACAAAACCTCGTAAAAGCCGGCGGCAAAGATATAAATTTCTGTAAGGACGACTTGCTATATTCCCAAGCTATGTTCTCAAAGTTGTGAATCATAAAAAATGAGAAAGGGGCATATTTTTCTTGCCGACTGATTAAGATAGTAGTAACAAAATAAAATGCGGATTAGAAAATATGAAACGATTGATTTTCTGTATGATAAGTGGAATGATATGTTTTCTTTTTTTGGCAGAGAATGTGAATGCGGCAGAGCTTGAAATTGATTCTCCTTCTGCCATTTTAGTGGAGGCAACAACCGGTGAAGTAATTTATGAAAAGAATGCGGATCAACCCTTAAAACCGGCAAGTATCACTAAGATTATGACACTGTTATTAACGTTTGAGGCTTTAGAAAAAGGACAAATTCATTTGGAGGATGAGGTTGTGACCAGTGCGTATGCCCAGTCCATGGGCGGAAGTCAGGTCTTTTTGGAAGCAGGAGAAGTACAGACCGTGGATACACTGATCAAATGTATTGCCGTTGCCAGCGGAAATGATGCGGCAGTTGCCATGGCAGAGCATATTGCAGGTAGTGAAGAAGCATTTGTGGGATGGATGAATGAAAAAGCAAATGAACTTAATATGACGGCAACTCATTTTGAAGACTGTTGCGGACTAACAGATTCGGACAGTCATATTACAAGCGCCAGAAATGTTGCCATCATGTCCAGAGAACTGATTACCAAATATCCAAAAATATATGATTATACAAAAATCTGGATGGAAGATATTGTGCATAATACGGTGAGGGGTTCCAGTACCTTTACATTAACAAGTACAAATAAGCTTTTACGTCAATATCCGTATTCAACGGGATTAAAAACGGGATCAACATCAAGTGCCAAATATTGCTATTCGGGAACGGCTTCAAAGGATGGGATTGATCTGATAGCGGTGGTCATGGCTGCACCGGACCACAAAGTTCGCTTTGCAGATGCCATAAAAATGTTTCAATATGGATTTTCTGTCAGTCAGGTATATACTGATGACCAGACGGATGATCTTCCCGAGGTAGAGGTTAGAGGCGGAATTGAAAAGACGGTTGATTTGAGATACGAAAATCATTTTTCTTATCTGGATGTCCATGGAAGCGATTTATCCGGGGTACAAAAGGAACTTCGCCTTTCCGATACCCATGACGCACCGATTGAAAAAGATGGAAAAGCGGGAGAAATGATTTACTTTTTAAACGGTAATAAGATCGGAAGTGTCAATATTTTATATAATTCGTACGTGAAAGAAGCAAAATATGGCGATTATTTAAAACAGATACTGAAATTCTATTTTTGACGTTGGGATAACGTGCATGCTATACTAATCTTGTCTTAGGATACATCCGTAATGTGAGGAAAAGAGGAAAGAATGAAAAAGAGTTGGTTATTTAAAGCCTTTGGCTTTGTGGCTGCATTTGTCTGTCTGGATATTCTATATGATACGACACATTTTGTGGTTAAGCGATATGAGCTAAATAGTACAAAGATAAAATCTCCGTACCATTTTGTGGTTCTTTCGGATTTACATGATAAAGCCTTCGGATATCAAAACCAAAAACTGCTCGCTGCTATCGATAAAATCAAACCGGAGGCGGTTTATATTGCAGGAGATATGATTACCGCGCTTCCCGGAAGACAATTTGATGATACGATTGCCTTTTTAAAGTCATTGTCTGAAAAATATCCGGTTTACTATGGCAGTGGAAATCATGAATATCGTATGCGAATAGATACAGAAAAATATGGGAATATGTCCGCTGCATATGAAGAAAAGATTCGAAACATGGGGATTGTCCGTCTGTATACCGGAAGCACCGTTACTCACCGGAAGGATGTGAAGGTTTATGGGTTGGAAATTGATCGGATGTATTATCGGAAATGGAAGATGCCAAAAATGCCGTTTGATTATACCTTGCAAAAAATCGGAAAGGCTGAACAGGATTGCTTTACGATTTTGCTAGCGCATAACCCGGAGTATTTTGAAAATTATGCAAAAAGCGGTGTGGATTTGGTTCTTTCCGGACATGTGCACGGTGGAGTTGCCAGAATTCCGTTTTTCGGTGGATTGATTTCTCCCAAATTCAGATTGTTTCCCAAATACGACGGTGGATTATTTGTAAAAAATAAGACTACTATGATTTTGAGCAGAGGACTTGGCTGTCATACCATTCCGGTCCGCTTTTTAAATCCGGGGGAACTGATTGAGGTTTTCGTGTCTCCTGAAACAGACAAATAAAATTTTGATTTACATAACTGTCTATATCTAGTTTGGTGCTTGCAATCAAACACAATATGTAGTATTATTATCTGGCACATATGCGAAAAGAGGTAATGCTATGAGTCTGGCTGTGAAATTGCAGGTGTTTGAAGGTCCTCTGGATCTTTTGCTTCATCTGATTGAAAAAAATAAAGTTGATATCTATGACATTCCTATCGTTGAGATTACGGATCAATATCTGGAATATGTCAGAAATCTGCATCATGAAGATATGAATATCATGAGTGAATTTCTGGTCATGGCTGCAACATTAATCGATATCAAGTGCAGAATGCTCCTTCCCAAAGAGGTTGATGAAGAAGGAAATGAAGAAGATCCCAGAGCAGAGCTTGTACAGAAATTGTTGGAGTATAAGATGTACAAATATATGTCTTTTGAATTAAAGGACAAGTATCAGGATGCACAGAAAGTATGGTTTAAGGAGCGTACACTACCCAAAGAAGTAGCCGAATATGTTCCACCGCTTGATTATGACGAATTAATCGGCGGACAGAATCTTGCGGGACTTCGCTCAATTTTTGAGAGTGTCATGAAAAAACGCGAAGATAAGATTGACCCTATCCGTTCTAAATTCGGTAAGATTGAAAAGGATGAAGTGGATATGGATGCCAAAATGATTTATGTGCAGGATTTGATTCGGTTACAGAAGCATTGCAGTTTTCGCAATTTACTGGAAAAACAGAATTCCAAAATGGAAGTGATTGTGACATTTCTGGTTATTTTGGAATTAATGAAAATCGGTGAAATTATGATTGAGCAGGAAGATGCTTTTGAGGATATCTATATTACCTCAAAGGAGGCAGCATAATTTGGAAAAAGAAAAACAAAAAGCGATTTTAGAGTCGGTATTGTTTACCATGGGAGAATCCGTGGAAGCAGAAAGACTGGCGCAGGTTTTGGATGTTAAGCCCAAAGTCGTAAAAACACTTTTAAAAGAAATGAAAGAAGCATACGATCAGGATGAAACGAAGGGAATTACCATCATGGAACTGGATGGTGCCTATCAGATGTGTTCCAAACCTGAAATGTATGATTGGCTGATTAAAATCGCCGCAACTCCACGTAAATATACGTTAACGGATTCGTTGTTGGAAACCTTGTCTATCGTGGCTTATAAGCAGCCGGTAACCCGTATTGAAATCGAAAAAATACGAGGTGTCAGCTGTGACCATGCGATTAACCGGCTGATTGAATTTGATCTGATTACGGAAGTCGGCAGAATGGATGCACCGGGAAAACCGATTTTGTTTGGCACAACCGAACAATTCTTACGTTCTTTTGGTGTTACCAGCATCGAAGATCTTCCGCGCATGAATACCGATCGTATGGAGGAGTTTCGTGAGCAGGCGGAAAAGGAAGTGCAGTTAAAATTGGATATTTAGGAAACCATCTGAATATACTTTACAAAAACGGAGTGATTCGGATGATGGATTTCAAACAAAGACAGAAAAGACAAAAAGGTCAGGAAAAGATGAAATTTCTTTTTTTGAGCTTTTTTCTTTTTTTAAATCTTATTTTTTTTCTCTATGTCCCAACATCTGTCTGGGCAAACGATTATGTGGTGGAAAATAAGATGAAATTAACGAATGCTGAACAGACAGAGTATGAATTGGAGCAGACGGAGAGTAATATCGAGCAGGCAGAGATAGAACTAGAGCAGGCAGAGATAGAACCGGAGCAGACAGAGAGTGAACCGGAGCAGACAGAGGAAGAAATGAAACAGACGGAGAGTGAATCTGGGCAGGCAGAGAGTAAAGCAGAGCAACCGGATGTAAAACTCTATGCACTTTCCGCAGTTTTATTGGATGCAACCAATAATCGTATTTTATATGAAAAAAACGCAGATCAGATTATGCCCATGGCATCTACAACGAAAATCATGACGGCAATCATAGCACTGGAGAACGGAAACATGGATGATGTGGTTACCGTATCAAAAAAAGCGGCCTCCATGCCGAAAGTTCATCTAGGCATGCGGGAAGGAGAACAGTATTATTTAAAGGATTTAATGAAATCTCTCATGTTGGAGTCGCACAATGATTCTGCCGTTGCGATTGCAGAACATATCGGACAGAGTGTGGAAGGGTTTGCGCAGATGATGAATCAGAAGGCAAGGGATTTGGGGTGCAACCAGACTTTTTTTATTACCCCAAACGGACTGGACGCTGAAATAGACGGAAAACAACATTCTACGACGGCATATGAACTGGCAAAGATAGCTGCCTATGCCATTCAAAATCCGAAGTTTGATGAACTGATTGCTACAAGAAGTGCATCTTTTAACGAACTGACTACGCAAAGAAGTTTTACCGTGAATAACAAAGACCGGTTTTTGGATATGATGACCGGCGCGATTGGAATTAAGACCGGATTTACCAATAAAGCCGGATATTGCTTTGTGGGAGCAATCGAACGAGACGGCATTAAACTGGTTTCGGTTGTTTTGGCAAGTGGCTGGCCACCTCATAAAAATTATAAATGGACAGATACAAAAGCTTTGATGAATTATGGGATAGATAATTACCGGTATCGTAATATTGAACAGGAAGAAATTCCGAATAGTCTGGCGGTTTCGGGTGGAATCGAAGACGAAACGAAACTATATATGGAAAAAGAGGAGATTTCCTGTCTTCTGGCAGATTGGGATAAGGTGAAAACAGAGTGTGAAATGAAGGATTGTGTGACTGCGCCGGTTCAAAAAAACGAGATTGTCGGATATGAAAAAATATATATTAATGATGAAGTCTATAAGGTATTTCCAATCAAGGTAAAAAACAGTGTTGGGAAATATACATATCGGTATTGTTTGGATAAAGTCTTGAAATGCTATATTTTACAAGAGTTTTTATCACAATAATTTGTTGAAAAAAATAAAAAATATATCTAGAAGTGCTACAAATTCTATGTTATACTCTAAACGATGCGTTAGTGGGTTTACTCTGCCCATTCGCAAATCTAGTTATTTTTTTTATTAATATAAAATGGAGGTCTGAAAAATGAGTAATTCTTCACAAGCGAGTCAAAGAATTGCAGCTTTACTCGATGACAACAGTTTCGTTGAAATCGGTGCCATGGTAACAGCCAGAGCAACTGATTTTGATCTGAAACAAACAGAAACTCCTTCGGACGGTGTTATTACCGGCTACGGAGTAATCGATGGCAATCTTGTGTATGTTTACAGCCAGGACGCTTCCGTATTAAACGGTACCGTAGGCGAGATGCACGCAAAGAAAATTGCCAACCTCTATGATCTGGCTTTAAAGACAGGTGCACCTGTGATCGGTTTAATCGATTCAGCCGGACTTAGATTACAGGAAGCTACCGATGCATTAAATGCATTTGGTGAAATCTACATGAAACAGACATTGGCTTCCGGTGTGATTCCCCAGATTACGGCTATCTTTGGTACCTGTGGCGGTGGACTTGCATTATTCCCTACATTAACTGATTTTACTTTCATGGAAGCAAAGAAAGCAAAATTGTTTGTAAATTCTCCCAATGCATTAGATGGTAACTATGCAGAGAAAAACGATACAGCTGCTGCAGATTTCCAGAGCGCAGAAGCAGGTATTGTTGATGTTGTTGCAGAAGAAGCAGAAGTACTTTCACAGATTCGCACACTGGTTTCTTTATTACCCGGCAACAATGAAGATGATGCATCTTATGTAGATTGCACCGATGATTTAAATCGTGCATCTGCTGAGCTTGCAAACTGTGTGGGTGATACATCTGTTGCATTATCTATTATCGCTGATGACAACATGTTCTTTGAAACAAAGGCTGCATATGCAAAAGAGATGGTAACCGGATTTATCAAATTAAACGGTGTTACCGTTGGTGCTGTGGCAAATCGCTGTGAAGTGGTTGACGAAGAAGGTAAAGTCGCAGAAAAATTTGATGCGGTATTAACAGCAAAAGGTGCTGAAAAAGCTGCAGACTTTATTAATTTCTGTGATGCATTCAGCATTCCGGTATTATCTTTAACAAATGTTAAAGGTTTTGAAGCAACCATGTGCTCTGAAAAGAAGATTGCAAAAGCAGTTGCAAAGCTTACCTATGCATTTGCCAATGCAACTGTTCCGAAAGTAAATGTCATTATCGGACAGGCTATGGGAAGCGCTTATGTTGCCATGAATTCAAAAGCAATCGGTGCTGACCTTACCATCGCATGGGATGGCGCACAGATTGGTGCCATGGATGCAAAGACAGCTGCCCAGATCATTTATGACGGACAGGGTGCAGATGTGATTGCAGAAAAAGCAAAAGAATATGAAAAAGCTCAGACTAGCGCAGCCGGTGCAGCTAAGAGAGGATATGTAGACCAGATCATTGATGCCGCTGATACAAGAAAATATGTAATCGGTGCTTTTGAAATGCTTTTTACCAAAAGAGATGATCGTCCGGCAAAAAAACATGGAACTGTATAAGAAAGGATGATATAAGATTATGAAAAAATTCTTGTTAACCTTAGCTCTTACAGTAATGTGTGCATTCGGATTAACAGCATGCGGCAATGCAGCAACTGGAGAAGAAACACTTTCTTTAACGGCAGAAGATGCTGAAGCAGCTGCAGAAAGTACATTGACTTTTCTCAACGAAGTTGTGATTTCCGGACAGACAGAAGCCTATGTTAAACAGTTTGAGGCTACATACGGATCAGAAGCCGGAAAAGCATTTGAATCTGCATGTGAGATTTTTGCATCAGCATCGGATGAATTCGGATTTTACAAATCGATTGTAGCCGGTTCTGCAGTTGTTACCGGTACGGATGATAATTATACCATTTCCGTAGAAATTGTCGGCAGTAATCGCAATGCACAGGTTGAGTTATATTGCGATGCGGACAGTATTGTTCCGGATATGATGATTTCACCAAACTATACACTTGATGAGAAAATGTCAAAAGCAGCATTAAATACACTGATGGGTATGGGTACCGTATTTGCGGTATTAATTCTTATCATGTGGATTATTTCTGCATTTAGAATTATTCCGAAAATCGAAAAATCCATTGCTGATAAAAAAGCTAAGAAAACCAGTAGCAACACCAGTGCCGCTGTAGACAATACAATTGCACAGATTATCGAAAATGAAGAGCTTTCTGATGATACAGAATTAGTTGCCGTAATTGCAGCAGCAATCGCAGCAAGTGAAGGCGCTGCCAGCACAGATGGTGTGGTAATCAGAAGTATCAGAAGAGCAAGCACAAACAAATGGCAGAGAGCCTAATTATAGGAGGAAAATAAGATGAAAAATTATACCATTACCGTTAATGGCAACGTATATGATGTAGTAGTAGAAGAAGGCGCTTCTACAGGCGCTCCCGCAGCAGCTCCCAAGGCAGCTCCCAAAGCAGCACCTAAGGCAGCTCCCGCAGCACCTGCAGCAAGTGGTGCAGCAGGCGGAATTAAGATTGAAGCCGGCGCAGCAGGTAAAGTATTTAAAGTAGAAGCTTCTGTAGGACAGGCAGTGAAAAAAGGTGATACCGTATTAATTCTGGAAGCTATGAAGATGGAAATCCCCCAGGTTGCTCCTGAAGATGGTACTGTAGCAAGTATCAATGTTTCTGTAGGTGATGCAGTTGATGCAGGTACCGTTCTTGCTACATTAAACTAATTAAAATGAATTAATTGGTTTTTTACTAAAACAGGAGGTTAAATTGATGGATATATCATATGTATCAAATACATTAAGCAATTTGCTTCATCAGACAGCATTCTTTAATCTGACTGTCGGTAATTATTTCATGATTTTAATTGCATGTGTATTTCTTTATCTTGCGATTGCTAAAGGCTTTGAACCATTGCTTTTAACACCTATCGCATTCGGTATGCTTCTGGTAAATATCTATCCGAGTATCATGACACCTTTTGGTGACGGACAGACCGGCGGTTTACTGTATTATTTCTATGTTCTGGACGAATGGTCGATCTTGCCTTCCCTGATTTTCATGGGTGTAGGTGCAATGACTGACTTTGGTCCTTTGATTGCAAACCCTAAGAGTTTCTTATTGGGTGCCGCAGCTCAGTTCGGTATCTTTGCAGCTTATTTTGGAGCGATTGCAATGGGATTCAACGACAAAGCAGCAGCAGCAATTTCTATCATCGGTGGTGCGGACGGCCCGACATCCATCTTCTTAGCTGGTAAGCTGGGACAGACGGCGTTATTGGGACCGATTGCCGTGGCGGCATATTCCTATATGTCACTGGTGCCGATTATACAGCCCCCGATTATGAAACTGTTTACAACAGAAAAAGAAAGAAAAATCAAAATGGGTCAGTTACGTCCCGTTAGTAAATTAGAGAAGATTTTATTCCCTATCATTGTAACAATCGTTGTATGTATGATTCTTCCTACAACAGCACCTTTGGTTGGTATGCTTATGCTTGGTAACCTGTTCAAAGAGTCCGGTGTAGTAAGACAGTTACAGGAAACAGCATCCAATGCATTGATGTACATTGTCGTTATCCTTTTGGGAACCTCTGTAGGTGCTACAACTTCTGCAGAAGCATTCTTGAACTGGGATACTTTAAAAATCGTTGCATTAGGTTTGATTGCATTTGCTTTTGGTACGTTTGCCGGAGTTGTCTTTGGTAAGATTATGTGTGTGGCAACAAAAGGTCAGGTAAATCCTTTGATTGGTTCAGCCGGTGTATCAGCTGTTCCGATGGCTGCCCGTGTATCCCAGAAGGTAGGTGCGGAGGCTGATCCGACAAACTTCTTATTGATGCATGCGATGGGACCGAACGTTGCCGGTGTTGTTGGTACAGCGGTAGCAGCCGGAACATTTATGGCGATCTTCGGGGTATTTTAAAGCAAGCGCGTCGAAATAGCCCGCAGGGCTATGAGTTGGCGGCTTTATAAAATACTGCATAAATAAAATGTGAAAAATAATTCATTAAAAATTAATTTGGAGGAAAAAATAATGGCAGAACAGAAACCCGTAAAAATTACGGAAACTATATTACGTGATGCACATCAGTCATTGATCGCAACCAGAATGCCTACCGATTTTATGCTTCCTATTTTGGATAAGCTGGATCAGGTCGGATATAACTCATTAGAGTGCTGGGGCGGTGCTACATTTGATGCTTCCCTTCGTTTCTTAAAAGAAGATCCGTGGGACAGATTGAGAAAAATCAAAGACAAATGTAAAAATACACCTCTTCAGATGTTATTCCGTGGTCAGAACATCTTAGGTTACAGACCTTATGCTGATGATGTTGTATATGCATTCGTTGAAAAATCAATTGCAAACGGTATTGATATCATTCGTATTTTCGACTGCTTAAATGATATCCGTAACTTACAGGCTGCAGTTGATGCAACAAACAAGATTAAACAGCGTGAAGGAAGAGGACATGCTCAGATCGCCCTTTCTTACACATTAGGTGATGCTTATACACTTGAGTATTGGGCAAAAATGGCAAAAGATATCGAAGAAATGGGTGCAGATTCTATCTGTATCAAAGATATGGCAGGCCTTTTGGTTCCTTACAAAGCAGAAGAGCTTGTTAAGACATTAAAAGAGTCTACCAAACTTCCGATTCAGTTACACACACATTATACATCCGGTGTTGCTTCCATGACTTATTTAAAAGCAGTAGAAGCCGGTGTTGATGTCATCGACTGTGCAATGTCACCTTTAGCATTAGGTACATCACAGCCTGCAACAGAAGTTATGGTTGAAGCATTTCGCGGAACTCCTTATGATACAGGATATGACCAGAACTTACTTGCTGAAATCGCTAATTACTTTGCACCTTACAGAGAAGAGTGCTTAGAAAGCGGATTATTATCTACCAAAGTTCTTGGTGTAAATATCAAGACATTACTGTATCAGGTACCCGGCGGTATGCTTTCTAACATGGTTAGCCAGTTAAAAGAACAGCATGCAGAAGATAAATTCCAGGAAGTATTGGAAGAAATCCCGAGAGTACGTAAAGACTGTGGCGAGCCTCCGCTTGTTACACCTTCATCTCAGATCGTTGGTACACAGGCTATCTTCAACGTATTGATGGGTGAAAGATACAAAATGGCTACCGGAGAATTCAAAGACTTACTTCGTGGTAACTATGGTCAGACCGTAAAACCTATGAACGAAGAAGTTATCAACAAAGTAATTCCGGGAGAGAAACGTTCTACAGCTCGTTCTGCAGAAGCTACCGGACATACAGAGCCCGAGCTTGAATCAATCAAAGCTGAAATGATTGAAAAAGGATTTGAACCTCAGCAGGAAGAAGATGTATTATCTTATGCATTATTCCCTCAGGTTGCTGCCGATTTCTTCAAATATCGCAAAGCTCAGCAGGAAAAAGTTGATTTAACAAAAGCTGATACAGCAAACGGAGCTTATCCGGTATAAGCTGTTGTTTATTGACATAAGTGACTCGTAAGAGACAAAGGTCGTCCATGTTTTGTGGACGACCTTTTTTTATAAAATGTTTTGAAAAAAATCGGATTATAGAATACTATATTAATTAGAATATTTTGTTCTCGCAATCATTTTTTAATCATGGTATCATATGATATCTTCAGATAAATATATAGGGAAACTAATGAAAAAGATAGTAAATCGTATCGAAGAAGATGAAAAAGAAACAGGGAAGAAGATCATAGACCGTACGGAAAAAAACGCAATGAAAAAAGTTGTTCTATGTTCAATGGCAAGTATCATAATCTGTATTGTGTTATTATTTTTGACATCATTCATTCCGCAAAGTGCATTACAAAAGAATATGGAAAAGTCGGCTGATTATTATAGTCTTCATCAGATGTTTGACCATGTTACTGATTATATGTTTCTAAGCAGGCAGGACAACTATGCGGATTGTATTTTGACGAATATCATCTATCACATTGACCAAAGTGATTTATTGCACTCGGTTTTGCAGGCATCCTATTACAATCCGGAAGATGAGAGTGTTGCAGAAAGTTTTGCATATGCCGTCAGTCATAAGGTGAACGCAAATGTTGATTACTCGCGGTATTGGCACGGTTCCATGGTGGTGTTGAGGCCGTTGTTTGTGCTTTTTGATATAACAGGTGTGCGCCTGGTGCTTGGAATTGCCATTCTGATTCTGACAGTCTGGTTTGAAATACTTTTATTTAAGAATCGGTATTCTTATTACGGTATCTGTTATGCATTGGGACTGTTACTGGTTTCCGTGTGGATGTGTGCTTTCTGCATAGAATATGCCATGCCTTTTATTGTGTTGTCAGTGGAATTACCGGTTTTGTTTTTGCTGTTGACCAAATCGTTCAATAAAACGGGCAAGATACCCGCACAAAGGCCGGAGCTTGTTTTGTGGACGGTTTTATCCTGTACCGGAGTTGTGACTGCGTTTGTGGATTTTTTGACAGCGGAAACCATTACCTTTACGATGGCGTATGTATTGTATCTCATAATAAAAGAAAGATATCATCAGATAAAATCTTTAAAAGAAGAGTGCTTTTGTTTCTTAAAAAGCGGCATCATCTGCTTTTGTTCCTATGCGTTCATGGTGCTTTTAAAGTGGATGGTCTCACTGGCTGTTCTTGGAAAGGAATCTTTGTTTGCAGCCTTAAATCAGGCGGCTCTACGTATAAACGGAGATGCAACACTGGGAAATGTCATAGGTGCAGAGACGGTATCTGATTTTGAGAGAATCAGCGGTGCGCTTTGGAGAAATATCGGATGTATTTTTCCTTTTAAAGATGAAATGTCTTTAAAAGGTACGCTTTTGTATGTGTTGTTGATTGGAATTGTTGCATTTTGTATATGGTATTTGTTTCGCAAAAAGCAGGAGAGTTGTCTTAATAAAATGCTGCTGATAGTCAGTGTACTTCCGTTTTTGCGGTTTTTGGTATTAAACAATCATTCCTACATTCATTTTTTCTTTACCTACCGGGCGCTTTTGGTGGGAGTGGTTGTACTTTTGTATGTAATAGGCGGTTTTTTGTTTAGGTTTTTGATGAAACCGAAATATAAACGTTAAGTCTAAAATAACAAAAGATCACACAAATATCCCAAATGTCATAGAAATATATAAAAATATTGTTAAACACAAAAAAATACAAGATGTTGCATTGTGTTATTTATTCTGATACAATTATTTTGGTATGTTATATGATGATGCAGAAGTAAAACTGCATGAATCTAATGAGGTGAATTCATGAAAGAATTGAGAAAAAGAGTAAACGGGTTAATTGCAATATTGCTGGCTGTATGTTTGAGTTTGGAAATGAGTGGCGGTGAGGTATATGCGGCGACAGAATATTCGTTTGGTGATTCCGTACAAGCATATACAATCAACAATATAGCTGGGACGGTGTTAGTTACGGGAGATACGATTAAAAAGACTGACTCCGGTGGTAATTTTGCTGTTGTGCTTTCCGATACGAGTATTAGAACACATGTAACATATCAAGAGTACAGTTATGATGTCAGTGATGGGGTTGTCGCTAAATACACTACGGAACTTACAGTAAAGGATATTCCGGAGGGATATGATGGTATCCAAATTACGGAAGCATCGGATACCGGAATAAAGGATGATTATTCTTATACAATGAAACAACTCACACTTGGTTGGTTCCGATATCCTAGATATACTCTTTCTTATCATGGCAATGGAGGAACCATAGGTGGAAACGAAGTATTTGATGATAAAACGACTCATGTTTATTATTTAGAGGGAACGTCCCATGGATATCCGTCTTTTGATGTACAACCTCAACGCCAAGGATATTCACTTTTGGGCTGGTCTTTTAAATCAGATGGTAAAGGAAAGGTTTATACTATAGAGGACGAACTAATCACTCTGCCAAATGAGGATATTACAACTATTAACGATGGGGATAAATTAACCTTATATGCAGTTTGGAATCCATATGCTTATACTGTGTATTTTAATTCAGGATCTGCAGGTGATCAAAGCGCCACCGGTGATGAAATGCCTGTAGTGAATAGCGCATCCGATCAGACAATTACTTTGCCGGAATGCACCTATACACTATCAAATTATCATTTTGACGGCTGGAAATACATGGGGCTTGATCCATACAATATTACATCAGGAGAGGGTGTAGGAACCGTTTATCCGGCAGGTAGTACATTCAACCATCTTCCTGATACCGATGGTGAAATTATTCATTTCAATGCCCAGTGGGAGCCGAATACAGTAAGTATTTCTTATGATGCAAATGGTGGAACCGGAACCATGGCGGGGGCAACATATACATACGACGGTTCGTTATTTGCCTATTTATTGCCCGGCGCTGACGGCAGTTTATCAAAAGACGGATATCGTTTTATAGGCTGGTGTGAAAATGCGGACGGATCTTCCGATATCATGCCCGAAGGATATCAGTATCCTTTGGATTTTTCCAAAGGTAATCAGGATATTACCTTGTACGCAATCTGGGAGCCCAATGCTTACTCTATCCGGTTTAATGGAAACGGCGGAACGGGAGACATGGCCAATCAGGCAGGAATCTCATCAGAACCGACGATATTAAATCCCAATCAGTTTACCAGTATTGACCAGATGTTTGCCGGATGGTCTACAACCGGTACCGGAACGGTACAGTATGCAGACCGCGCATCTTTTGATTATAAAGCATCTACCAATAATCAGGTTGTAGATTTATTTGCAATCTGGACCAAGCTGTATAAGCTTGCCTTTGATGCCAACGGCGGTGGTGGCGCCATGGATACTTTATTAAACGGAATTGATGGAATTGGGCAGACCTTACCGGAATGTGCTTTTACAAAAGAAGGTTTTGTGTTTAAAGGCTGGGCAACCAATCCTTATACGTTAACAGCAGAATATCAGCCGGGAGATGCTTTTACCTATTCTCCGCAGACTGCCGGTGAAACCGTGACTTTGTATGCAATCTGGGAAGCTGAAGGTGCTAATGCTGCAGACAGAGTCCAGGTTGGCGTTGGAACGTTTTACCTGACAGCGGGACAGGAGTACTTTTTTGGCGAGGATGGTGTTTATAAAGTAGATGGAGATCCGACTGCCTATCCGATGAATGCGATATTCTATGTTCCGGCAAGCGGATATTATACGATTTCGGTTCAATAGTGCTTACAAATAGCTGGAGTATTTATACTTCGGCTCTTTGTTATAGTTAAAATCTTGATAAAGCAAATATAAAAAGCCGGATTGCTTTACTATTTTGTAGATGGATATTATGGAAATGTGAAAAGTGATTCTGAGGAAGTGTAAATGAAAAAGTATATAAAAGAGTATATAACGGTTTTTCTGATTTTTATCATTACTGCATGTCTTGGTATTTTTCAACCATTTTATGCATTGGACCACATGGCTTCCGACAAGGTATATCAAAGAGCCAGTGCTATAAATAAAAAGATAAAGATTATTAAAATTGATGAAAAAACCATGAGTGTATATGGACCATCCACAGAATGGGGACGTGACTTGCCGGCGCAACTCGTTGAGACGCTCTGCCATTCTGAGGATACTAAGCCCGCAGTTTTAGCATTCGATGTCATGTACATTGGAGAAAAGGATGCGGAAGGCGATGAACGGTTTGCAAAGGCATGTGCGGATGCAGAGAATGTGGTTCTTGCCGCAAACATTGTATATAAGACCAGTGTAGATCGTTATGCGGATGGTGTTACTTTTGTAAACAACCGGAGTATTGAACAGATTGAAATTCCGTATTCCGCATTGGCAGAGGGT
>CAMEJJ010000010.1 GCA_945919795.1 uncultured Lachnospiraceae bacterium | reverse complement strand
GTTATATTATCACTATCGTTTTCTTTCGTCAAGCACTTTTTTTAACTTTTTTCAAATTTTTTTAACTTTTTTCAAATTTTTACTTTATATCATTTTTTCTACCATTATATCACATAACAAAACGCCTTTGTTAAACCTAATAATAGAAAAAAGCGGATTTACCGCTTTTTCAATAATTTGCAATTTTAATTGTATTATGTTTTAATTCCTATTCTTTTTATATCAATTACCTAAAGCAACTTCGTTTTTAACGTCTGATCATTGCACTTTATATAAAGATTCAACGCATTGACATCAACACAGTCTTCTTCTTTTAATTCCATTAGTAACACGGTATCAACCGATTCGCCGGGCTGAAGTTCTCCGTTAAATACGGAGAAATCTTCCGTAAACAAAGTTGACATGATGCTATGATAATCTCCGTCATTGAAAGAAACTTTAAAGCGGGCATTTGTCGAAAAAACATCTGCACTTCTTACTTCCGAGGTCTGATTAGAAAGGCCAAGATGAACAACAGCCAGTTTACAGCCTTCCGTGGCCGTAGTTGCAAAATATAAATCTTCACCATCTTTGGGGTACTGATCAAGATATTCTACACCGCTATATTCAATCGAAATACCGTCTAGACCTAAAAATTCAGCCGGATTCACATAAGTAACGTTTTCAACACTGCTTTGTCCTTCTGATTCTTTTACCTGCTCTTCTTCCTGCTTTTTTGCTTCCTTTTCTGCTTCTAAAGCAGCCAGACGCTCTGCTTCTTCCTGAATTTGCTTTTGCATCTGTTCTTCTTGTTCGAGTTGCTCCTGATTAAGCAATTTGGTCTGGTATCCGGAATCGTACTTTAATAAAAGTGTAGCGGCATAATTAGAAACCATCGCACTTTCTTCTTCGGACATCTCAGGAATTTCATTTCCGCAACCGGTCAAAGTAAATATGAAGATACAAATTAAGAAAAGAAAACAAAACCGCTTTCTCATACGTTCCTCCGTTTCGGCTACTGCCTTTTATGAATAATTCATTTTATCATTATTTCATCGGCAATTCAAACCAAAATTCCACACCGTTATCATAATTGCAGACGCCATATTCCTGGTGAATGGAATCCATAATTGCTTTTACAATCGATAACCCAACTCCGCTGCCACCATATTCACGGGTTCGTGCCTTATCAACCTTATAAAACTTTTCAAATAAATGTGGCAGGGCATCTTCCGGAATCCGCTCTCCGTTATTAAACACAGAAACACGGACAACATCTTCTTTTTCTACGACATCAATCCGAATTTCATTTTCATTGGCAAGATGATTTAAGGCGTTGGAAAAATAATTCATCAAAACCTCTTCCACCATAAACTCATCACTCCAGACATAGATGGGATGAGACGGCGAAAACATCACCTTGGCATTGTGCTGCTTGATCAGAATATCGGAATTGGAAATGTAATTCTCAATCAATTCACAAATATCAAAGCGTTCCATATTGACCACATCATTTCCAAATTCCAGTTGGTTTAAGGTAAGCAGCTTTTTGACCATATCATTCATTTTATTGGATTCATCAATAATAACATCGCAATAATAATCTCTGCTTGCCGGATCTTCATCATTGATTTCTTCCTTTAAACCCTCCGCATATCCCATAATCAGAGCAAGCGGTGTTTTTAGTTCATGTGAGACATTGGATAAAAATTCCCGCCGCATTTCATCAATTCGTTCTTTTTTCTCAATATCTTTTTGCAATTCATTATTGGCGGTCTTTAACTCCGATATTGTCTTTTCAAGTTTATCGGATAAAGCATTCATATGCTGGCCAAGAACACCGATTTCATTTTTTTCATTTCCGTCGTAATGTACTTCAAAGTCCAATTCCGCCATACGTTTGGATATTTCGGTCAGGGACAATATGGGATTGGTAATTCGTTTCGTGATAATCATAATGACAATGGCACTGATGATAATCGTAAAAACACATGCATAAGCAAAAAAGCGATTGGATATCAAAACACTGTCATGAATACTCTGAACGAGAGAACGCGTCATAAATAAATTCCCATTATCCAAAGTTCCCCACATCTGGATAAAGGTCAAATTGCTTTGGGGCGCACGTGCAATTTCTAAAACATAGTGTTCATTCTCTTTTAAAATCTTATGATCCTGATACTTGTTTGAAAAAACGCGGTCTAATAAGGCTTTTAAAAGTACATCCGGTTCAGAACCGGCTGATTGAATCAATTTGGAATCCGCATCAATTACAATCACATTAATATTATATATTCCGCTCAGCTGCAGCAGTTCTTCCTCAAAATCTTCACTTTGAATACTGCCATCTGAAGATGCCGTATTGATGATCTGGTAAGACTTCAACAAAACCTGCTGTTTATTATAAATGTAATAACGTTCCAAAAACGTACTGTTTAAAAACAAGCAAAGAAGTAAGGTGCCTGCCATAATAATCAAAAAAGCCGACAAAATCTGTTTTCGAATCGAATGTTTCATAATCATACTCCATGAATGAATTAAAAAAAGATTCCTTTGATAAAAATTTCCAATCCAATTAAAATCAAGATTACGCCACCCAGAATTCCGGCGCGATCTGCAAATCTGGTTCCAAACTTTTTCCCTATCTGTAAACCTGCCATACATATGATGAAAGTCACAATGGCAATAATCAAAGAACATACAAATGCCATAAGAGGACCATATCCGGTAATCGTAAATCCGACGGACAAGGCATCAATCGAAGTAGCAATTCCCTGCATAATCAAAACAGAAAAAGAAAGTTTTTCACCATTTTCCTCATCCTCATTTCCTTTGATTGATTCCCACAACATTTTGCCTCCGATATAAAGGAGCAAAATCAGGGCTATCCAGGGTATCAGTTTCTCGAACGATTGGAAAATCTGAACAAAGGAATGCACACAAACCCATCCAATCATAGGCATAAGAAACTGAAAAAATGCATAAACACCGGCAATTAAACACATTCGTTTGGCCTTCATCCGGTTTTCATGTAAGCCGTTTGCTAAAGACACCGAAAATGCATCCATGGCAAGTCCAACTCCCAATAACACACTGTTAAAATAAAATAAAAAGTCCCATTCCATTATCTATTCCTCGTTTCCTATTTCGTTCAAAGAAAAAGAACCGATAAAAAAAGACTCAAGACAGCACAAAAAGCACTGTCTTAAGTCTCATCATTTAAAATACTACCGGGCTTTCAACCAGTATGTCGATAGTACTATACATGTAAAATGTACCGATTACTCCCTCTTGACGAAGATAACTATATCATTTTTCGTGCATCATATCAAGGAATTGTTTAAAATATGAAAAGGATTAAAAAATAAGATCTTCATTCGAATTTATATCCTAATCCCCATATCGTCTGAATATGCTCTCCGCTTTTTCCCATTTTGCTGCGCAATTTTTTGACATGTGTGTCAATGGTACGGGCATCCCCAAAGTAATCATAATTCCAGACATGATTTAATATCACTTCTCTGGATAAAGCTATTCCCTTATTTTCCATAAAATAAGTCAACAATTCAAACTCTTTGAAACTTAAATCGATAGGTTGTCCGTCAACGGTAACAATATGTGCAACCTTATCCAATCGGATACCGGAATACTCTAAAATATTCTCTTCCACAGCACCCGGGTTGCTTCTGCGAAGTACAGCTTCTACCCTGGCAACCAAAATCTTGGGGCTGAACGGTTTTACAATATACTCATCTACTCCAAGTTCAAATCCTTTTAATTCATCTTTTTCATCTGCTTTAGCCGTCAGCATAATAATCGGAACCTTGGAAAAGTTTCTGATTTCTTTACAAACAGCCCATCCATCCATTTGGGGCATCATGACATCCAGTAAGATTAAGGCTATATCTTTATTTTCAAAAAAAATATCCAGCGCCTTTTCCCCATTTTCGGCTTCCATCACTTCAAAGTCTGCCCTGCTCAAAAAATCTCCGACTAATTTACGCATTCTGCTTTCATCATCAACAACTAAGATTTTTGTTTTATTCATAATGAAACTTCACCTCATAAATCATGCATTTATTTGAACTTTTTACATTAACTTCTTTGAGTATAGGGCATAAATATGTTAATTTTGTGAATTCTCATCCGAAATTCCAAGTTCAGCTTCCTTTTCCCGGATTTTATTTTCACGTTCGGTCAATTGCTGTTCCCATTCTGCATATTGATTCAGTATAGCCGATTTATAATTCAATATGGTAGGATTGTTGCCTGTCATGGAAATTGCAAACATCAAAAGCACCATGCAAAAAAGCACTGCACTAAGAATCGTTCGTTGTCTGCAGGCTTTTTGAGCTTTTTCTGTTTTTATTTTCTCTGTCTGAATCTTTTGCTCTGCATCTTTTTTCAGCTTTTCTTTTAAAGCCTCAAATTCAGCTGCATTTTGACTGCTTTTGTCTTTTAGTATGGACTTTGTATACAAAACCGGAATCGGTGCTTCATTTTCCTTTAACACACCCTTTGAAATCAAATAATTCCGAATGTTTTTTAAATAGGTTAATCCTATCTGTGTCTCAAAAATATTTTGTTCCACAGCCTTTATGTATACAGCTTTTACAGCCGCCAGATTATTTTCATCTATTTTGGAATGCAGGGCATTTACCTTTGCCAGCTCCTCATTTGCAATTTTTGCATCTTCGGGATTTTGAAATTCATATCCGTCAATCACAACTTTTTGTTCCATAACTTCTCTCTCTGCAGGAATCCTGCCACAATCCGCAATTAACGACTTTCACCCCGGAAAAATAAAGCGACAACTCCGGGACCGGTATGTGCGCCGATTGTCGGTCCGACATAATTGATTAAAAAGGAATCAAATCCAAATTTTTCTTTTACCAAATCTGCTACATACTGCGCGTCTTCGAGACAGTCTCCATGACTGATAAAAATAGTCTGGTTTTCCTCTTTATAAGAACCTATTTTTTGTTCCATCACCTGAACCAGCTCTTGTAAAGATTTTTTACGGCCACGGACTTTGCCAATATTAATTAAGCGACCTTCATCATCCACATGTAAGATTGGTTTTACCTTTGCAAGTGAACCCAATATGGCTGTCGCCTTACTAACTCTTCCGCCTCTGTGCAGATGAAACAAATCATCTACCGTAAAGATATGTGAAAAATGCAGGTAGTTTTGTTCCAAATCATCTGCAATTTCATCCATACTCTTACCCTCATTTTTCATTCTGACGGCATAATCCACCATCAGCCCCTGCCCAAGAGATGCGGATTTGGAATCAATCACTCGAATATGAGCATCCGGATTCTCCTCTCTGATCTGCCATGCGGCAAGTGCCGTACTGCTGTATGTCCCGCTCAATTCGGATGAAAAGGAAATGCATAAAATGTCGTTACTTCTTTTTAATAGTTTTTCAAACATCTGCAACGCATCGTTGACATTTACCTGCGAGGTTGTCGGCATGCTACCATTGCGCATGGTATCATAAAATTCATGCTCATCCATGGGCGAATACCAGTTATACATTCTCCCATCTACAATATAACCAAGCGATAACAACTCAATCTTGTTTTTTTCGATATAATCGGCAGGAAGATCCGAAGCTGTATCTGTTACAATAATAAAATCTTTCATTCAGTATTCCTCTTTATCTAAATTAATCTCTCATTTCACAATTATGTGTTTGAGAAATTTATATCCATTTGATAACCACATCAAAGTCAGAGTTATTTTATCATAATTTGCTATAAAATGGCAATCTGTGTTATTTTTTTGAATCTTTTAACCTCCTTCGGATAAAACGATGACCAAGTTGTCGTAATCTTAACGGCAACAGCGGGAAAACATAACTGTCACCTGAAATGGTTTTATTAAATATTAATGCCACAATAAGAACAATTATTCCGGCAATATAACCATATAAACCAAACATCGCAGTTAAGATCAGGCTTATGATACGCATGAACTTTAAAGCATATGACAATTCATAACTAGCCTGTGTATAATTTGCTATGGCTACAAAAGCCATGTAAAGCATAACTTCCGAATTAAACCATCCGCTTTTAACCGAAAATTCCCCTAATACCAATGCAGCCATGACACTAAGTGGTGTACTTAACATGCTGGGCGTATTAACGGCAGCAAGCTTCAAGCCGTCAATCGCGAGTTCCAAGATCAAAAACTGCCAGATTAAAGGAATATTGATTGTATCCGCAACCATAATAAATTCAAAACCATGCGGTATAAATTTGGGTTCCTGCATAAACAGTAAAAACGTAGGAGTCATAATATAAGTTAAAATTGCAATGATAAATCTGGTCAGCCTTAGATACGTTCCCGTAATGGGCGGAAAATAATAGTCGTCTGCTTCCTCAATCACATCAAAAATACTGGTTGGCATAATCATGGCCGAAGGAGAATTATCCACAAGAATAATAATATTTCCCTCTAGCACCTGTGCTGCCGCTGTATCCGGCCTTTCCGTATATTTAAACTTAGGAAACGGATTCCACCATACCTTTTTATATAAACACTCTGCCAGACTTTCCTGATTCATGGTGAGTGCATCCACCTGGATGTTTTGTATCCTTGTCTTTACCATGTCTAACAGATTATGGTCTACTCTGGATTCCATATAACAAATGATAATATCAGTTTTTGACGTTTGACCGGCATTCGTCATTTCTACACGTAAATCCTCGGAACGGATTCTTCTTCGAATTAAAGCGCTGTTAAGAACAACGGTTTCCACAAATCCATCCTTTGAACCGCGCAATACTTTATCCTTTTCCGGTTCCGCAACCGATCTGGATGGATAGGTTCTTGCATCAATCAAAAATACCTTATCATAACCATCAACGATGAGTACAAATACTCCCGAAAGCAAGAAATAAACAATATCTTTCCAGCTGTTACTCAAATCCACTTCGACATACGGCATAAATTTTTTAGAGAATTCATGCGCATTATCAGGCATATCTTTTGCTGAAATACCCATAAAACCTTCTAACATTTTCTGCATTAATTCATCTTTACAAAGTCCGTTGATAAAATACATGCATGCCTTTTTTCCTCCGACATCAATCACTCTGTAAATAATGTCAAAATTATCATCGACACTCAGTCTTTTATTCAGATACAACATATTTTCATTCAGATCTCTGGATACATGATATTGCGTTTTGGGGATTGAAAATTCTTCTTCAACCGGAAACATTCTTTTTTTCAATTAAAAAACTCCTTTTTCAAAACCATTTTCAATAGTTTTCCAAAAAGGAGTCTTTCTTATGCAGTTATTTCACAATTAATTTGTTCCGGTACTTCCGATTCCACCGCGGTCTTTTCCTTCTAACCGATCTACTTCCTCAAATTGAATTGTCGGCTGGTGTTTTTCAATCCGGAATTGACAAATTCTGTCATTTACCTCAATGACAGTATCTCTCAAAGCATAAACAGGCATATAAAACCAGTCATTGGGACCGCAATAGGTTTCATCCACGATTCCGCAATGATTGGTCTGGATAATCCCGAAATTTTTAAAGGTGGAGCTTCTCGGAACAATATGTGCCTCATATCCTTCCGGTAATTTCATGGCAACACCAAGATGAATCAGACGAAATTCTCCTGCTTTCATTTCTACATGCTCACTGCTTCGAAGATCAATCCAATCCGATTTTCCATCGATATATTCCAATCTTTTAATCTCATCATTCAGATATTGAATTTGTATTTTTTCACTCATAGTTTACCTTCTTTGTCTAACTTGATTCAATTTTATAGTTGTATACTTTTTCTATCTTTTGTTACAACGTATGGTGCATTCGTTGACGTATCATCTACTCATTTTATCACAATGAATTGAGCATTCGTTGACGTATCATCTACTTTTTCCAGCATTATATATATTATGCATAATCGCCGCAATGTAAAACCGGAACGGATATATCATCCTGCTTTAGTGTCTTTTTCACATCGATGACACGCTGGTTGCTACTTCCTTTCCACTGTAGCTTCGGATCACGTAAATCAATCATGAATTCGCCATCCACTAAGACATCCACATATTGTATAAGCGGATAATTCATGACATTTTCCCAGACATCTCCGGTATAAAGCCAGATGGTTTTATCAGGATATTTTTCATGAATTTCCTCCATTAGATTTTTCACATCCAGTCTGTTTGCCGGATGTAAAGGATCTCCACCGGAAAACGTAATTCCGGAAATATATGATTTATCAAGCTGTGCAAAGATTTCTTTCTTTGCGGCATCATCAAATAATAGTCCTCCGTTCAAATCCCATGTGATTGGGTTTTGACATTCTTTACAGCAATGATCGCAACCGGCGACCCACAAAACGACACGAAGTCCGTCACCGTTTAGCATATCATCTTTTGTAATGTTATGATAACGCATGAATCTTTTTCCCCTCTCCTACATGGATTTTCTTTCTGCAATTTCAGCCATTTTGGCATCACTTAGTCTCGTATCTCCATGTACTCGTGAATAAGCAAGATAACCGTTCATCCGGTCGATTTTTGTCAAATTGCGACTTCCGCATTTCGGGCAGACATCCATCTCAAGCTCCTGGTGTCCGCAGTCATCACAATATGCCAAAGACAAATTGACTCCCTCATAAAATCCCATATCCATGGCTCTTCTGATTAAAGTCTTAATCGCTTCCTTGTTGTAATCAATCGGATATTTCACATACTGGATCTTTCCGCCGTTTGCCATTTCCCAGAACCGGTATTCCAAATCCTGTTTCTCAATAGGCGTAATATCTTCGCTGACATGACAATGGAAACTGTTACTTACATATTCTTTATCAGATACACCTTCTACAATTCCGTATTTTGCCCGGAACTGTTTTACCTGAAGACCACACAGATTTTCGGCAGGAGTACCGTAGATAGCATATAAATTACCGTCTTCTTCTTTGAATTCCTGAACCTTTTTATTGATATGATCCAATACTTCCAGTGCAAAAGCACCGTCTTCTACCAGCGATTTTCCGTTGTATAATTCCTGTAATTCATTAAATGCCGTAATACCAAAAGATGCGGTTGCTGATTTTAAAATCGGTTTGATTTTATCATGTAGCTGCAGATTACCACCTAAAAAACCGCCTTCGCAATAAGCTAACGGATTGGTTGACGCACGCATCTCACCCAAATAAGCATAGGTACGGATATGAAGTTGACGAATCAAATTCAGATAATAGTCAAGTACTTCATAAAAATCTTTGCTCTCCTGACGTGATTTTGCCAAAATCATGGGCAGATGCAAAGAAACCGCACCGATATTAAAGCGACCGACGAAAATCGGTTTATCGTCATCATCCGCCGGATGCATACCACCTCTTTCATACCACGGTGATAAAAATGCACGGCATCCCATGGGTGAGATAACCTTTCCATACTGTTTATACATGCTGGCAATATAGCCCTTTCCGGTCAGGCTCAGCCAGTCGGGATACATGGTCTTTGCGGAACATTCCACACCAGCTTCGAAAACATCTTCGAGTTCTTTTCCGGGTCCATGAAGATTCTCATCATATAAAAAGACAATTTTAGGGAATAAAACAGGCTTTTTACATTCCTTTTTTCCTTGCCCGTTTTTACGGACATTCAACATGATAATCGTTCCCATCTTTGCAAATCGTCCGGTTCCGATACCTGCTGTTACGGTAATAAACGGATAATCACCACGGCTGCTTGCTACCGTATTGAATTTATATTCCCATCCCTGGAATCCCTGCTCAAATTCTTTTTCCACATCAGCTAAAGCCTCTGCTTCGGCTTTTTCGCGGTCGATACCAAGACGCATATATTTATCAATTGCTTTTTTATAGGATTTTTCAGCATATGGCTCCAAAATTTTATCAACTTCCGGCACGGTAAAACCACCGTACTGCTGACTTGCAGCCGAAAGAACAATATCACCGATAACATCAAACGCAACATCTAACGTTTTGGGTTCGTTGTACCAGATATTACCCATTTCAAATCCACCGGTTAATACATTGGCAACATCAAACAGACAACAGTTCATGGTATCACGACGTGCAGACATATCATGTACATAAATATATCCGTCACGGCATGCCTGGATTTCTTCGGTAGTCATAAAGAATTTCTGATATAATTCCTTATTAAACTGGTTAAATATCAAACTGCGCTTTGTGGATACCAGTGCACTGTCTGTATTCGCGTTTTCCTTATCACCGATATACATAATGGACTGACTCTTTTTATAAACATCATCCATCATGCGCACAAAATCCTGCTTATAATTACGGTAATCGCGATAACTCTTTGCAACAATCGGTTTTACCTGTTCCAAAGCACTCTCGACAATATTGTGCATAATCGGGATCGGAATTTCATCCTGTTCCAGTTCATCAACCTTTTCCACTACATAACGGCAAATTCTGTCCTTTTCTTCATCATTAAATTTAGTTAATGCGCGATATGCACTCTTTCCAACAGCATTGATTACCTTCTGAACATTAAAATCTTCTTTACTGCCATCTTTTTTTATCATCTTAACAGGTAATTTGGTTTTATAAATAGAACCGTAATCAATATCATTTGTCTGTTTTAATAAGTCTTCACTCATAACCTCATAACTCCCTTTTCACAGCTTTTTATGATACTCAGCCATTTCTTATAACAATTCATCAACATAATGTGATGTGTATGGATTACTACATTGCTACGCAACACGCGCAATCCACGAGCACCTCAAATGCCGTATTTCATCATTTTGTTCCATATTCGGTGCCTGTCGTGCAAGTATTCACACCACAATCTTGTTTTATCTCGCCAGACACACACAATATCTTGTGGTGCGTGCAAATAAAAGTATATCGAAAGAAAATATAAGTGTCAACCAAAAGCAGGCATTTCTATCCTCAAAAAAGTACACAAAAAAAAGTAATGATTTTGTTAAAAATCACTACTTTTTCATTGACCGAAACGATTAAACCAGAATTCCGCTTTCTTTTACTTTTGAAACAGCCTCATTTATGATTTCAACGGGTAACACAAGTGCAAAACGGACATGCCCTTTTCCCAGCGAGCCGAAACTGCTTCCCGGCGTACACAGGACACCGGTCTTTTCAAACAAATCTTTTACAAATGCCACATCATCCTGATAATTTGGCGGAATTTTTGTCCATGCAAACATGGTTCCTTCACTTCTTTCAAAAGGCCAGCCAATCTTGGTAAATCCGTCACACAATGCATTGCGTCGCTCTTCATAAGCTTTACACTGCTCTTTTACAAAATCATCCGGTCCCGTCAAGGCAGCCACAGCACCGATTTGTACCGGTAAAAATGTACCATAGTCAATTTGGCTCCGCAATCTTTTAAATGTCTGAACCAATTCCCTATTACCTACCAAAAAGGATACTCTGGCACCAGTATAATTATATGATTTAGAAAGTGAATAAAATTCTGCACCTACTTCTTTTGCTCCTTCATAGGATAAGAAAGACCGTCCTTCTTTGCCATCATATACAATATCGGAATATGCGTTATCATGTAAAACAATCACATCATATTTTTTTGCCCATGCAATCAATTCATCATAAAACGATGCCGGTGCGCATTTGCAAACCGGATTTAACGGATACGAAACAACAATACACTTTGCCTTTTTCGCGATTTCTTCATCAATATCTGACAAATTCGGCAAATATCCTTTTTCTTCAATCAAATCATACGTAACAATTTTTGCACCTGCCAAAGACGGACCAAATGTAAATACCGGATATCCCGGATTTGGAACTAAAACAATATCACCGGGATTGCATAATGCAAGAGCAATATGTGCAAATCCTTCCTGTGAGCCATATAAAGATGTAATTTCATCTGCATTCACATCGACATGATATCTTGTCTTAAAACGGGCTTTTACCGCATCAATCAGTTCCGGGATATCTTTTAAGGAATACTTATAATTTTCAGGCTCCATTGCAGCTTTTGAAACGGCTTCCATGATATAATCGGCCGGTTTAAAATCAGGAGTACCAACAGAAAAATTATAAACTGTTTCTCCTTCTGCTTCCTTATTCGCTTTCATTTCATCTAATACTTGAAAAATACCTTCTTCATAATCATTCATTCGATCCGAAAATTTCATTAATATCGTACCTCTTTTCATTTGGATAAATTATCCCAAATATTCTGTTATTATTCCAGCATTTATCTGGTTATTATTTCAACATGTTATCTGGTTTTCATTTCTGCATATTATCGTTTTTCATTTCAACACGGTATACGTTTTTCAATATACAATAAGCATTACAATAATAAAGGACGCTGTGTCTGCGTCCTTAAGTATTATGATTCTGCAATATCAGTTTGCTCTTTTGCCACTTCACTTTGCAATGCCAATTTTGCATCTTTCTTTTTCCGCATTGTGATACCGATTGCAATGGCTATTGCACAAAGAACAACAACAATAGCAAAAACCAATAAATATGATAAAAAAGAATTTACAAATAAAATCAGATTGTTCATAAAAAACTCCTTAAGTTTGTCCAATTCATCATCTTTTAACGACTAACCAATATTTTACAACGACTCTACGCAATCGTCAAGCAAATTGCCCCCATCCGCAGCCGTAGTAGCAAGTGTATCACATCTTTCATTTTCCGGGTGGCCATCATGCCCTTTTACCCAATGAAATGTTACTTTGTGCTGCTCTTTTGCTTTCAAAAGCCGTTTCCATAAATCAATATTTTTAACCGCCTTTTTCTGGCTATTTTTCCAGTTGTTCTTCAACCACGAATCAATCCAATGCTGATTAAATGCGTCGATGACATATTTGGAATCAGAATATAAATCAACCTCACAAGGACGATTTAATGCTTCCAGCCCGATGATTACAGCCATTAATTCCATCCGGTTATTGGTTGTTTTCTTGTATCCGGCCGAAAACTCTCTTTCATGTAGCTTACCTGTCGGATCTACGTATTGTAAAATGGTTCCATATCCACCCGGACCATCCGGATTGCCTCTTGCTGCTCCATCCGTGTAAATTGTTACTCGCATGCTAATTCTCCCGCTAAAGCATTCGCTTTTTTCGTAATTTCCTCATCAAAACCAAATGCCTCCAATAATTTAATTGCATTTCTACCTTTTGAAGGACCTTTCGTAAGTATATATGGAAAGGTTATCGTCTTGTCAACTATTGTTTCCTCAAAATGATAGTTATCATATATTTCCTGTAAATAAACCGTCAGTTCCCGATCATGAGTCGCCGCAAAACATAATACTCGTTCTTTACAAAGAGCCTTTAATAATTCTGTACTGGCACCGATTCTTTCCGCCGTATTCGTTCCTCTTAAAACCTCATCAATGGTACATAAAATCGGAATCGTTGAAGTCTTAGCTGCATCAAAAATACGTTTCATGGATTTAATTTCAACAATAAAATAACTGTCGCCTTCTTTTATACTATCCCGTAATGCCATAGATGAATAAATCCGGAAGAACGAGCCATTATATTCATCTGCACAGACGGTATGAATCGATTGTGCCAAAAGCGCATTGCAGGCAACCGTTTTTAAAAAAGTTGATTTACCGGATGCATTCGATCCGGTTAACAGCATGCAGTTATTTTGATGAACATCATTTTTTACGGCATCCTGAATCAATGGATGAAAGATTTGTTTTGCATAATACTGTGGTCTGGCATCTTTATTCTCAAACGTAGGAATACAATATGTTGATATCGCATTACGGTAATATACAACGCTGATACATGCCTCTATTTCACCCATGATTTCCATCAGTTCAATAATATGCTCTCTCTTATCTTTCACGATGTGAATCATGGAATAAAATTTCATCATATCAAAATGAAAAATCATTTTAAAATAGGTCATAATGAGTTGACCGATATCTCCTGCACCGGTTGTCGCACCCTGATCTAATGCCAATGCCGAACCTCGCATAAATGATTGAAATATCTTTTTGCATTCCTTAATCAGATTCAGTTCATCCTGAAACTCTTCATGAAAAGAAGCCGGCAAATTATGAAGTGAATCGGTTGCCTTCAATATCCGCACAAAGTAAGCCACGCTTTCAAAATAAGGCTCAATCTTGGCTTTTTTCGTAAAATACTGAAATCCATGATAAATCATAAATGCAATGGAAACGTAAATACACATCGTATTTACGAAAATACCCAATAATAGTGTTGCAACGATAACAAAATCAATCACCCAATCCGAAATGCACCGACTGTTTTCCAACACATCCAGAAAATCAAAATACTGATAAATCGTATATTTCCCTGTTTTACCAACTTTTGACATAATCAGCTGATACTTCACACATTCATCTTTATGATTCTGTAAATAATCATAATGTTTCTCTCTTTTTACTAATTGCGAATCAGAGAGTTCCGGAATGCGAAGCCAACGATACAATGCATCTTCTCCAACCGATGAAACCGCATAATCCATTGACTGAAAAACACGATCCATATCCAAATCATTCCAGGTAATATCATCAATCACAAACAAATCATCTGATTGACTGCTGTGTTGTTTACGATATTCAACACTTTGCATTAGAGTCGAAAATCGATTATCCGGATAATTCTTATTAGGAAAATTTCCAAAAAGTTCTTTTCTTTTATTGTATAGCCATATTTTACTCTTATGCTCTTCCACTTTTCCATATATAAAAATAAAAAGCACAATTATAAAAGCTACGGCAAAAAATGCAATATATTCCATTAATTCTCTCTATACTTCCTTATTGATTTTAGCTCTCCGCATACAGTCGCTTTGAAATTTTTTCACATTCTTTATATACATCTTCAGGAGAAACACCAATATGGAATTGACCATCTTCATAGAGAATTTTTCCGTCAATCATAGTCATTTTCACATTCTGCTTGCTACCGGCATAGACAATGTTTTTGGGTATATTGTGAATCGGTTGCATGTTCGGCTGATTGAGATCAATCATAATAATATCCGCTTTGGAACCGACAGATAACGTTTCACAGTCACTCCATCCCATAGCCTTAGCTCCATTTACGGTAGCCATCTTTAATACATCCAGTGCATCTACACTCGATGCATCATTGTCTCTGTACTTGGCAAGTCCGGTAACCAAAAACATCTCTCTAAACATGTCCAGGCAATTATTGCTTGCAGGTCCATCTGTTCCGATAGCAACCGGAATCTCTTTTTTCAGGAATTCAGAAATCGGACAAATTCCACTTGCCAATTTTAAGTTGGATGCCGGATTGGTAACTGCAATTAAATTGCGTTTTTTCATAATCTGATAATCTTCTTCGGACATATGAACACAATGATAACCACCGCCACCATAGTCAAATATTCCCAATTGATCAAATAAAACGGTTGGTGTTACCCCATAACGCTCCACGCACTCTTTTACTTCTAATGCTGTTTCGGAATTATGCATGAAAACAGGTACCTGATATTTATGTGCTAATGCACTGATATCCTGTAACAATTCTTTGGAACAGGTATACTCTGCATGAAATCCCATCATAAAAGATGATAATTCATTTTTACCATTCAAAACCTGAATGCGCTTTTCCAATTCTTCTAAAGATGGTCCGAACTTATTAATTCCACTCACCTGAACATTACGCATTCCACAATCATTAAATGCATCCTGAATTGCATATGGATCCAGATACATTTCCATAACGCCGGTAATACCACTGGTCAAATACTCCAAAACAGCAAGTTTGGTTAAATGGTAGACATCATCATAACCCATTTTTGCCTCAATCGGAAAAATCTGCTTATTTAACCAATCCTGCAAAGGCATATCATCGGCATAAGAACGCATCAATGTCATGGCAGAATGCGTATGTGCATCTTTAAATCCCGGCATCAAAACATTGCCTTTACAGTCTATTTCGCGATCCCAGATAATCGGTTCAAAATTGTTTTCTTTAAATACCTTATCCTGATCAAGACCATCACCGACATAAATAATGGTATTTCCCTGAACCCAAAGTTGCCCTTCTATAACTTTTATCGGTTCTTCCATGGTTATAATTCTTGCATTATAAAAACGTATATTCATATGATTCCTCTCAAATTACTTATCTTTTTCTATTTTCTCAATGATATGATACCAAAGTCAAAAGAAAATAGCCCGATTAGGACGGATTTCGAATGATTATGATTGCCGAAGCACAAAGTGCATAACAATCTGTTGGTATCTTGGCGACAAAATAAAATGGGATTTATACTCCATTCAGACTTTCCGGCCCAAATGATTCAGGCAAAAGCTGCGCTAATGTCCATTCTTTATAATCATTCACACCTGTAGCAACCACAACTGTCATTTCATCGGGATTGGAAAATTCGCGCAAAACCTGTCTGCAAATTCCACACGGAAAAGCATAGTCTGTTACAGCCTGATTTTTCTTACCGCCGACAATGGCAATTGCCAAAAATGATGTATGTCCCTCACTGACTGCTTTGAATACAGCCGTTCTCTCCGCACACATCGTAGCTCCATAGGAAGCATTTTCAATATTACATCCGGTATATATAGCCTGATCTGCACATAACAAAGCGGCACCGACCGCATATTCCGAATACGGGGAATAGGACTGCATCCTGGCTTCAAAAGCCAAATGAATTAATTGTTTTCTCAGTTTATCATCCATCTTAACATCACTCCGGATATCATTTACATATGATCAATAGGGATACTATACAAACTTTTTGACCGCTTCGGTTAACAACTTCTTAAACTTGGGTGCTGCATCATTGGCAGCCTGTTGTACCTCATCATGTGTAAGAGGTGTCGGACTGATACCGGCTGCAAGGTTGCAAACACAGGAAACGCCACAGATACGCATCCCGCAATGATTAGCGGCAATCGCTTCAACCACTGTTGACATACCGACTGCATCTGCTCCTAATACGGAAGCCATACGAATTTCTGCAGGCGATTCAAAAGAAGGTCCGGTAAACTGAATATAGACACCTTCTCGCAAATCAATATCATTTTCTTTTGCTGCTATTCTGATTTTATCCTGCAGCTCTTCATCATATACATGACTCATATCCGGAAAACGGGTTCCAAGCTTGTCCAAATTCGGTCCAATCAAAGGATTTGGTACAAATGTGGAAATGTGATCGGTTATCATCATCAGTGTTCCGGCAGAAAAACTCTTGTTAATTCCGCCTGATGCATTGGTTAAAAACAGAATCTCAGCGCCCAGAAGATGCATCAGCCTTGTCGGTAAAACGACATCGGAAATGTCATATCCTTCGTAATAATGAACTCTGCCTTTCATACATACAACCGGTACGGAATCCACATAACCAAAAATAAATTTTCCCGCATGTCCCGGTACGGTAGAAACCGGAAAACCTTTTATATCACTGTAATCAATCTCAGCAACAACTTCGATGCCGTCCGCATAATCCCCCAGTCCGGAACCAAGCACAATGGCAACCTTTGGCACAAAATCCGTTACCTTTCTGATACTCTTTAAACAATCCTCTATTTTGTCATAATTTTTGCTCAAAAAAAACACCCCTTCCATGCTATAAAAGTTTTATTCATAAAGACATCTTGATTAATGAAATCTCTGTCATACGATAAAAACATTATAGCACAGAAGAGGTATCCAGTTCTATAAAATGTTCATTAAATAAATGTTTCTATATGATAATGCAGACGATTCCACCGTTGGTATCATTTACGATTTTCTGCATGGAATCCTGTAATTTCAGTTGGCTTTCATCTCCAATCATAGTTAATTTGTTCTGTATTCCATCTTCCACCAACTGTTCAATGCTTTTACCAAAAATATTGGTCTCCCAGATGCTTCCATTTTCATTATCAGCGGCTTCAATATAGGAAATCAAATCTTCAGCCTGTTGTTTGGTGCCCACAATCGGAGCAATTTCTGTTTCTATATTTGCTTTGATCAAATGAATCGAAGGGCTTTCTGCTTTCATTTTTACGCCATATTTATTACCATGCTTAATAACCTCCGGTTTTCCGAGCGTAATTTCATCACGTGTCGGTTTCATAACGCCATACCCTTTTTGTTTAACCATGGTAATAGCCGGAACAATTCCTTCATAAGCCTTTGCTGTTTCACTCAGTTCTTTCATTTTTTCAAACAACTGGTATTCTGAGTGTATTTCTTCTCCGAGAATATCACTAATCAGTTCATAATAGCAGTCATCCGTAATGGTCACATCAATTTTGACACTTCCGTCTGCCATATTAATGGAATCCGTTTTACACTTCTTTATGTAATCTCCGGAAAGTACAAGCGGTTTATTCACAATATCTTTCATGCAATGGTATTCATTCATCTTTTCCTTAAGCTGTGATGTTAAATCCATTTTCAGCGGATGGGTGGAAGGAAGCATTTCCACAAATCCCTGCATATAAAATTCAATTCTAGAGATTGGGAATTCCAATAAAATCTGATATAACAGCGTTTCCATGTCTTCTTTTTTCAACTGTGCCAAATTCATGGGAAGTGCCGTAACCTGATACTTATCAGATAGTTTTTTTGCAAGTAAAACTGCCTCTTCAGACTGCGGTCTTTGTGAATTAACCAATACAATAAATGGTTTTCCAAGCTCTTTATATTCCTGTATGGTTCTTTCCGTTGCAGGAATATAGTTTTCCGCCGGAATATCCGTAAAACTGCCATCGGTAGTCACAACAACACCTATAGTAGAATGGTCATAAATGACTTTCTGTGTTCCGATTTCGGCTGCTTTGGTAAATGGAATCTCCTCATCAAACCATGGTGTTTTGACCATTCTCTCTTTATCATTTTCCATATGACCGCTTGCGCCCTCTACCATATAACCGACACAGTCAATCAAACGTACTTTCACATCAACCTGATCGTCTAATTTGATGGTTGCTGCTTCTTTCGGAACAAATTTCGGCTCAGTCGTCGTGATGGTCTTACCTGTAGCAGATTGCGGCAGTTCATCAACCAAAAGTTGCTTTAAATAATCGTCTTCCATATTGGGAAGCACACATGTATCGATAAATCTTTTAATAAACGTCGATTTTCCGGTTCGAACCGGTCCGCCAACGCCCAGATACAACTCTCCGCCCGTACGTACTTTTATATCATTGTATAACTGATCATTGTCCATAAAAAAACCCCCTTGTATATACTTGTAAAATATATGCAGGGGGTTTTTTTAATATTCTTAAATTATAATTCTTATTTTCATGATTCATGTCTTCATGTTTCTTTCATGATTCATGTTTCTTTCTTTCATGATTGGTGCTTTTGTTACCAGAACAAGGATTTCCATTTCGTACAATAGTCCTCTACTTCTTCCTCATCAATTCAACCATGGCACGGTTTAAACCATCTATGGATAAAAAATACATGGGAATAATCGTCTGAATGGCTGTTTCTGCTTCACGCCACGGTGCCGGCGCCGGCGCCATTTTCGGATTCATCCAGACTATTTTTTTATAATGCTTTTTCATCTGCAAAAGCCATTCCCATCCGGACAAGCCACCATTGGGTCCCCGGTAATTTCCGGTTTCTGAATACAGTTCTTCCGGTGCCATAGCCGCATCTCCGATGATTAACACCTTATAATCACTGTCGAGATTTCGGAACATCCATTCCGTATCCACCCATTCACCATTTTCACATTCCGGCGTCTTATATACTTTGGAATAAATACAATTATGAAAATAATAGCATTTGACATCCTTAAAATGATTGGATTTATTGACAGCCTTGAATAATTTTGCCATCAAATCCGTATAAGGTATCATGGTACCGCCCGAATCCATCAGAAGCAACAGTTTTACAGCATTCTTACGGGGTTTTTCCATGACAATCTGAAGCATGCCGCCATTGTTGCAGGTCTTGTCAATGGTAGCATCAATATCTAACTCTGTCTTGGGGACATCTAAACGTGTGGAATACTGACGCAACTTTCTGAAAGCCGCCATAAACTGCCTGTTATCAATGACCTTATCATGTCTGAAGTCACGATACTTTCTGGCACCGATGACTTCAAAAGCACTCTGCCCGCCGGGAGCACCTCCTACACGAATACCGCCGATAAAATTACCGGAATTACCAAATGCCGTTTTACCCATGGTACCGATCCAGAAATTACCGCCGTTATGCTCACTGTCCTGATCGCGTAAACGTTCACGGAATTTGGTTTCTACCTCTTCTTTATCGACCTGTACGGTATCCTGTTCGGTATCCAGCCATTTTTTCTCCTCTTTTTCAAGAAGCGCCTTCATATCTTCGGATTTATCCAGCCACCGCATCATTTCGGCTCCGACTTCCGTATCTTTTTGCACACCTTTAAAGTGCTCTTCAAATGCCATGTCAAATTTATCAAAATCGGTTTCGGACTTGACCAAAATACTGCGCGACAGATAATAGAAATCCGTAAGGGAACTATGCGCCATCCCCATATTTAATGCCTGTTGTAAGGTCAGCCATTCGGTCAGGGATACATCTAATCCTTTTGCTTTTAACTCGTAAAAGAACTCAATGAACATAATGTTTTACTGTCTCCAAATCTTCATCTTTTTTCACAACTACACCAACAAAAGGTAATGCTTTTTTAATGGTATCCGGATCAATACCGTTAAGCTGAAGTGCATTAATCCAGTCAATCAACTCGGATGTACTTGGTTTTTTACGGATATCACGAATAGAACGGATTTCATAAAAAACTTCCATAACATTTTTTAATAAGTTTTCTTCCACATCCGGATAATGCGTTTTTACGATCTCTTCCATCAAATCCTTGTCCGGAAATTCAATATAATGGAAAATACAACGTCTTAAGAAAGCATCCGGCAATTCTTTTTCCGCATTGGATGTAATAATCACAATCGGTCTGTGTTTGGCTTTTACGGTACGCTTGGTCTCATGAATATAAAATTCCATCTGGTCAAGCTCCCATAATAAGTCATTTGGGAATTCCAAATCCGCTTTATCAATTTCATCAATCAGTAATACGACCTGATCATCTTCTTCGAAAGCCTCTCCAAGTTTTCCAAGCTTGATGTAGCGGGCAATATCATCAACGCCCTCTTCACCGAACTGACCGTCATAAAGACGCTGAATGGTATCATACATGTAAAGACCATCCTGCGCTTTTGTCGTTGACTTAATATTCCAGATAATCAATTTTTTCCCTAAGGAATTGGCTACCGCTCTTGCCAACATGGTTTTACCGGTACCGGGCTCTCCTTTGATTAACAACGGCTTTTGTAACGCAATCGCTACATTCACACTGGCAAGCAATTCATCACTTGCTACATAATCGGTCGTTGACTGAAAATTGTTTTCCATATCTGTTTCCTCTCTATCTCCATGGTATTTTTCTCTCATTTTGCATACACCAAACAGGTCACATCCGTTTGCAATGCATTTAATTACATGATACAATAAGACCGTTTGAAAGACAAGAAAAAAGGATATTTGGAGTTAGATTATGAGTACTTATTCTGAGAAAAAAAAGGCAGTCATTTCCTTTGAGGTTTTTCCTCCCAAAAAAGATGATGAATTTGAAGGTGTTTATGCCATATTGGATAAATTGAGTGAATTACATCCCGAATTTATCTCCGTAACTTACGGTGCCGGCGGAAGCCGTTCCAAAAAGACGGTAGAGATTTGCGATTATATTCAGAACAAACTGGGAATCCTTTCACTGGCCCATCTGACTTGTGTCGGCAATAAAAAAGAAGATATTGACGCTGTATTAAACCAGTTAACCGAAGCCAATATCAATCATATCCTCGCACTCCGCGGAGATCGTCCCGCTTATATGAGTGACGAGCAATACGAAAGCCGTGACTTTGCCTATGCAAGTGAGTTAATCCGTTATATCAAATCTAAGGAAACCGAATTTCATATTGCAGGTGCCTGCTATCCGGAAAAACATTTTGAAGCTATGAGTAAACGTGCCGATTTGGCAAGATTAAAAGAAAAAGTGGAATGTGGATGTGAACATCTCATCACACAGCTTTTTATGAACAATGATGTTTTTTATGAATTTCAGGAAAATTGTCTGGCAAACGGCATAACTGTACCCATTCATGCCGGTATTATGCCGATCACATCCGTAAAACAGGTTGCAACCAGTATTTCCTTATCCGGCACCTCCATTCCAAAGGCATTTTCAGATCTTGTAGCCAGATATGGAGAAAATCCCGAGGATATGCGAAAAGCCGGTATTGATTATGCCATCAGACAAATTATGGACTTACAGGAGTATGGTGCAGACGGCATCCATATTTATTCCATGAATAAACCTAAAACAACTGCCGAAATTGTTGATGCTATAAAATAGCATATTATTAGCAATTTTTAAAGTATAGAATATTGTCCTTACAGAAAATGATATATCTTTGTCGCCTCATACTTCGGTTTTTAGTCGTTCTAAGCGGCATGCTCACAAAATTTATATTAAATGCCCGGTTTCAAAACTCAGACTTCGTCTTCGAACAGTTGAAACCGGGCATAAATTTTGTTCGCCATGCCGCTAAGAACGACACAAAACCTCGTAAAAGTCGGCGAGCAAAGATATATCATTTTCTGTAAGGACGACCTACATCCCCATTATTAGTCCCATGTCAATGTACTTGCTTCACTTCTTTTATCACGGAACATCAAATCTTTGACAGCTTCGGAAGCAGCTTTTCCGTTGAATAAAATATCATTTACCTCTTCTACAATCGGCATGGATATATGATATTTCTGTCCAAGACCATAGGCGGCTTTTGCAGAATAGACACCTTCTACCACCATTTTTACTTCAGCCATCGCCTCTTCATAGGTATAACCCTGACCAATGAGCTGACCAGCCTTTCGATTACGCGAATGCTTAGAAGAACATGTTACAATCAGATCTCCAATTCCGGTCAAACCGGTAAAGGATTCGAGTTTTCCGCCCATAGCTACGCCGAGCCTTGCAATCTCTGCAATTCCACGTGTAATCAAGGCTGCTTTTGTATTATCACCGCAACCTAATCCATCTGCCATTCCGGCAGCCAATGCAACTACATTTTTTAAAGCTCCGCCCAATTCTATTCCCAAAATATCAGGGCTTGTGTATACTCTCAAAACATCTGACATAAAAGCATTTTGAATATACTCTGCTGTTTCTTTTGTCTTTGCGCCGGCAACCAAAGTCGTCGGCATATCTTTGCCAACTTCTTCCGCATGGGACGGACCGGATAGAACGGCAACGGTTGCCTGGGGAATTTCCTGTTCTATAATATCAGTCAATGTCATATAGGTTACATCTTCAATTCCTTTTGCTACATTGACAATCAACTGTCCATCTTCCACAAAAGGAGCCATAGATTTAGACGTGCTGCGTGTAAACGGAGAAGGTACTGCTAAAATCATCATTTCTTTTCCTTTGATTGCCTTCTCAAGATCTGTTGTAAAAATAATGGAATCAGGTAACTTTACTCCCGGCAGTTTTAATTCATGTTCTCTTTTTTCATTGAGCATCTGAATCTCATCTTCCATAATCGACCATACCGTAACATCATGTCCATTTTTTGCCAAAGCTCTTGCCAAAGCTGTGCCCCAGCTTCCGGCACCAATCACACTGTAATTTCCCATCATAAACCTCCGTTAAATCAAAATCATACCCTTTTACTAATCCAACTTATTTTTCTTTGTCAGATATGTCTTTCTTTCGTTTCCATGTATCAGACGTCCAATGTTTCCTCTGTGACGGTAGAATGCCATAACCATCATCAAAATTGCAATGATATATAATTCCATACAATGGGCAGATGACATATGAAGCATGCCCATCTGACCTTCCACAATCATGACAACAACAAAAGCTATGTACATTAACAAAGAACCGAGTGAAACATAGTGGGTAATAAAAAACGTAAGAAAAAATGTACCTGCAACACATAAGAAGGACCACAAACCCATTCCTACCGAAATACCACCGGTGGCCATAATACCTTTTCCGCCTTTAAAGCCCATATAAAACGGGAAGTTGTGTCCAAGTACAACACCAACTCCGACATACATACGTAAAAGCGGCTCTATTTGTGCATAAGTACCGTTTCGGAATATAAAATATGCTGCAACCATCGGAACAATGGCCTTAACGGCATCCATCACAAAACAAATTGCGCCTGCCTTTTTTCCCATAACACGTAAGGCATTGGTCGTACCGGAATTTCCGCTTCCATGCTCACGAATATCAATTCCCTTCAGTTTTCCTAAAATAAATGCTGTCTGAATCATGCCGAAACAATAGCCGACAATCACACATAATACTCGAATCATTTTATTAGTCCTACTTTCCTGTTCTTATTAAACTTTAACCAATACTCTAAAATTTAACTAGTGCTGTAATCAATATCTGATAATGTACACTATATCTAATACGATACACTATATCTGATACGATAAATATAACGGATACTGTAAAACTACTGCGTATCCTTCTCTTTTCGCTCCCGGATAATGAAATGCAAAGGGGTTCCTCTAAAACCAAATGCCTGACGAATTTGATTTTCAATATATCTTTGATAAGAAAAATGCATCAGATATTTTTCATTGACAAAAATCACAAAAGTCGGCGGTTTAACGGAAACCTGTGTAATGTAATACAAACGAAGTCTTTTCCCTTTATCCGTCGGTGGCTGCTGTAAGGCAACCGCTTCCATCATAATCTCATTTAATACACCCGTTCCCACACGAAGTGTCTGGTTTTCGATTACCATTTCAATGGTCTCATATAGTTTATTCAAACGTTGTCCGGTTTTTGCAGAAATAAAGATAATTTCCGCATACGGCATAAAAGAAAGTGTATTTCTGACGTTTTCCGTAAAGCGGTATATGGTTTTATCATTTTTTTCAACCGCATCCCATTTATTGACTGCTACGATAATACCCTTTCCACGATCATGTGCAATTCCCGCAATTTTGGCATCCTGTTCCGTAACACCTTCTTCGCCGTCAATGACCAAAACAACTAAATCCGCTCTTTCAACTGCACTCACCGTACGGATAATCATATATTTTTCAAGTTCTTCTTTTATCTTATTTTTGCGTCGGAGTCCGGCCGTATCGATGAAGATATATTCTTTTCCATTGTATTTTACTACAGTATCCACCGCATCTCTGGTGGTACCGGCAATATCGGAAACAATCAGACGGTTTTCACCAATCAATTTATTGATAATAGAACTTTTACCGACGTTCGGTTTTCCGACAATGGCAATTTTAGGTCTGTCATCCTCTTCTTCCTGCGCATTTTCTTTGGGAAACAAAGCAACTACTTCATCCAAAAGATCACCAAATCCCATCTGGTTTGCAGCAGAAATAGCATGTGGATCTCCAATTCCAAGATTATAGAATTCATAAACATCCGGCATCATTTTTTCAAAATTGTCTACTTTATTTACCACAAGCAGAACCGGCTTATGACTGCGTCTTAACATATCCGCAACCTTTGCATCGGAATCCTGAAGTCCCTGCTTAACATCTACCATAAATAAAATGACATCTGCCGTATCAATGGCAATTTGCGCCTGTTCACGCATTTGCGAAAGAATAATATCTTTGCTGTCAGGCTCAATACCACCGGTATCAATCAGTGTAAAATTATAGTTTAACCACGAAACATCCGCATAGATACGGTCTCTTGTAATTCCGGGTGTATCTTTTACAATGGAAATCTTTGATCCTGCCAGCGCATTAAACAATGTGGACTTTCCGACATTGGGACGACCGACAACAGCCACAATTGGTTTCACATTTTTACTCATATTTACATATCATCCAATTATCTGAAATAATAATTGGATTTTCCTTTCTTACTGATTTCACTAACATATCTATCCAATCATATGAGTGTTGAAATCAAATTTTACCACTCAACGATGAATATGGATTGCAACATTGCCACATTGCAATGTTGCATGATCTCACAATCAAATGTTTAAAATTGAATCTACAAAATCCTGTCCGCTTGATTTTACAATATCCACCTTAACTTGTAAAGTTTCTTCAAGCTCCGGCACCGTAATATCATCCAGAAAATAATTTTCTCCGCTTCTTAAAATGTTTTGCGGAAGCAATAGTTTTTCACCTAATGAAAGATCTTTAAGCTGTGCAATCAGATCCTGTCCTGTTAACAATCCGGATACTGTAATTCGTTCTCCGAAAAAATCATTGCGGATTGCAACCACCTGCAAATCCAGATCATCAAATGCTTTCATCATTTGCTCTGCCATATCTAAAATCGTCTGATATGCAAGCTTTCCTGTTGCAAGGGTTATTCTCCGTTTTGATAAAGTTTCTGTTTTTTTCTGATAAGCAGAATTCTTTTTTGCCTCACAAAGCGCCTGTGCAAATTCATTTTTTAACAATGTCAGCATGCCGACACCGTTTTCCAATTGAAGATACCCATCATATCGTTCTTCCTTTGGCAACTCTTCCTCTGCCAAAAGATACCACTCATCCGAAGCATGTATAAAATGCGTTCCATACTGTTCGTACATCGTATTCTGCCATTTGTGAATGGTCTCTAAAACTTCTTTTGCATCTTCTTTTGTAAAAGGTTCCAACGGATAAAGCCCATCCCGGTATTTGGACAATCCGACCGGTACAACAGAGACACTTTGCAGATAAGGATGATACTGAATCAACTGTTCGATACTGTATTCGAGTTCTTTTTTATCATTGACTCCTTTACAAAGAACAATCTGACCGTTCATTTCAATTCCGGCATCATAAAATAACTGCACCTTTTTTAATGCCTCTCCGGCAAACCGATTGTGAAGCATCTTACAACGCAATTCGGGATTCATGGTCTGGAAAGAGATATTAATCGGAGCCAGATGATATTTGATGATACGTTCAACATCTTTATCGCTCATATTCGTCAATGTCACATAGTTTCCCTGTAAAAAAGAAAGTCGCGAATCATCATCTTTGAAATACAAAGTATCCCGCATTCCTTTAGGCATCTGATCAATGAAACAGAAAATACATTTATTATGACAGGAACGATACTCATCCATCAGGCCATTTTCGAATTCAATCCCCAAATCTTCCTGTTCATCTTTATCAATCTCTAAAAGCCATTCTTCGCCATCCGGCTTTTTAATCAAAACTTCAATATACTCATCCTGTATCAGATACTGATAATCAAAAATATCTTCAATTTCTTCATTATTTATTTTTAATAAAATATCACCCGGTTCAATTTCCATCTCCCAGGCAATACTATCTTTTTCAACTTTTTTTACGATATGTTCCATTTTTTTCATAATTATAATAAGACCTTTATTTTATAACAACAGTATACCCGTTTTTGTCATTTTCCAGCATTTATTTTACTAGAATTTCCTTGACGTGTCACTATCAGAATGATAAATTAAGTACGAAAGAAAATGAATGACATCTTTACGGAGGATAGCAATGCCTAATTTAGCCGCACTCGAAAATGCCATGCCGGTAGCCCCTCTTAAAATTATCGCTACAGACAGCTGCATGGATTTTGCAAAAAAAGTAAATGATTATCTGGTAGAATTTCGTGCAAATACCAATTGTGATTTAAAAAATAATCCTGCGTTTCAGGAATATGCCGAAGATAACTATATTCTGGATGCAAAATGTCCGCGTTTTGGTTCCGGCGAAGGCAAAGCTGTTTTAAACGAATCGGTTCGCGGAAAAGATTTGTTTATTATGGTCGATGTATGCAACCACAGTCTTACCTATACAGTAAACGGATTAGTCAATCATAAATCTCCGGATGATCATTATCAGGATTTAAAAAGACTGATTGCCGCATGCAACGGAAAAGCACATCGTATCAATGTTGTAATGCCGTTTTTATATGAAGGTCGTCAGCACAGACGTAGCGGTCGCGAATCTTTAGACTGTGCTTATGCATTAAAAGAATTAAGTGACATGGGTGTCCGCAATTTTATTACCTTTGATGCACATGATCCGCGTGTTGCCAATGCAGCACCCTTAAACGGATTTGATAATTTCACACCACCGTATCAGTTCATCCGTTCTTTGCTTAGACATGAAAAAGACTTAATCATTGATAAAGAACATATGACTGTCATCAGTCCGGATGAAGGAGCTCTGGATCGTGCCGTATACTTCTCTTCCGTTCTTGGTGTTGATACCGGTATGTTTTATAAACGTCGTGACTATTCCAAAGTAGTAAACGGAAAAAACCCCATTGTTGCTCATGAATTTTTGGGTGATAATCTGAAAGGCAGAGATGTTGTTGTTATCGATGATATGATTGCTTCCGGCGGCAGCATGATTGATACCGCTAAACAGATTAAACAAATGGGAGCCAAACGGGTATTTATCTGCTGTACCTTCGGATTATTCACAGAAGGCTTTAAAGCCTTTGATAATGCCTATGAAAAAGGTTATTTTGATCGGGTTGTTTGTACCAACCTCACCTATCTTCCACCTGAAGTATATGAAAAGCCTTATTTTGTAGAAGCTGATATGAGTAAATTTACCGCCAGCATCATCGATTTCATGAATCATGATCTTTCCATGGGAAATGTACTGACTCCTACACAGAAAATTCAGGAAGTGTTAAAAACCTATAACGAAAAAGGAATTATTGAATAAATAAAAACCACCAAAATGGTGGTTTTTATTTTTATTATAGTCAATTAACAAATCACTATATTGTGCTCGAAAAAAATCACAAACATCATTTTATCATTAAGAATGCTCCCAAATTTCCTCTTTTTCCCTGTGACGCCCGGTGTGAAAACAGGTATTGCGGATTACAGCAGGTACAAATATCTGTCACTTCAATATTCTCTGCCGAAACTCCGGCTTTTAGCAACGTATAATAGCATGCATTCCAAAGATTTAACTGATATTTTCCGTTCTCTTTTTTTGTATATAATTTCTTTTCCATTCCGTCCGGATATCCACAATCTGTCCCTGATGCCGCATCCGGTATAAACACTTTTTGAAATTCTAAAATCACATCTTCGCTGACTTCATAACAATCCTGACAAATGGATGGTGCAATCGCCGCATAGATATCTTTGGGATCAGATCCAAAGGTCTGCTCCATTTTACGAACGGTTTTTAGCCCGATTTCCAACACTGTGCCTTTCCAGCCGGAATGACACAAACCGATGGCTTTATGCACCGGATCTATCAAAAAAACAGGCACACAATCTGCATAAAAGGTAGACAAAGCCAGCCCCGGGACATTGGTAATGAGCCCATCTATATCATGATACGGCAAGGGTTTGGTTAAACCGTTTCCCGCATCCTCTTTTGTAACAACATAAATATGGTCTGTATGCGTCTGATCGGATAACACAAACTGCTCCGGTGAAATTCCCAATATCTTTGCAATTCTTGAAAAATTTTCTAAAACAGCACTTTTTTCATCTCCTCTTGTAAAACTCAGATTCATAGATGAAAATATGCCGTTGCTAATCCCGCCGATGCGGGTTGAAAACAAATGGGAGAAACCCGATAATTGTTCCAGATTATGAAATGTCAGATATTCCACACCGTCTTCTTTATGTTGTATCATCGTTTGCACTTTTCTATCTTTCCGGATGACCGGAAAAAAATCATTTTCAGTATTCCAATTCATCATATGCTCCATCTTCATTCAAGTCATTTAGGCCATTTGTTCTATCTCGCTTTTTACAAGTACAGCTCAAAAAGTTTGCTATTCCACTCACAGACTGTATACCAACATCATCACAAGCTTATGCCATACAAAACGGAAACGCATCTTTAATCCAGGTAATTTCGTCTCCACATATGGCTATAACATCAAATCTGCAAGGGTGATTCAGTGAAATATTATGAAACGAGTAATAAAACATGGCAACTCTGCATATCTGCTTTTGTTTATTTTGCCCCACCGCTTCCTGAGGAAATCCTTTGGAATAATTTTTACGATATTTCACTTCAAAAAAAAGTAAAACACCATCCTTACTTCCTACAATATCAATTTCGCCCTGTCTGATACGAAAATTACGCTGTAAAATCAAAACTCCCTGATGTTTCAAATAATTACAAGCCATATCTTCATAGATATTTCCGATTTTTCTGTCATTCTGCATATTTTTTCTCTATACAAAATCTCTCCGTTCCCCGAATGACAATTAATATTTTTCTCATCCCATTCCATTAAGCACTAACAATTTAATCAGATATAGGATAAATAAATGCACAGGATAAAAGAAATAAAATACGTATTTTAATTTCAGTCCTCTTTCACCATTATATTTGCTGACTAAATATACATCTGCAAAACTGGTAATCTCCAACAACTGTCCAAGAGTCAGTGTAATACAGCCCGCAAGCATGGATGCAACATTTGATTTTTTCCGAAAAACAAACATCAAAACAATAGTTGCGACACCAAGTGCTCCGTAGTCGGTACGCAATAATGAAGCCACAACAAGGCCCAACAAAAGGATAGGAAGTCTCGTATACCATTTCTTTGTCTGATTCAGTCCCCAGATTGTCAACAATCCCAAAAACAAAGTAAAATAAACATTCTGATAAGAAAACTCCGGCAGATAATTGTCTGTTAATCCCAAAGCCAAATCAAACGGTATTTCAGAAATCAGTGCAAATAGAAATAACCGAAAGGCATAACGCGTTCTACTTTTTGTGTAAAAGAAACCTTCCACCAGCAAAAAGCAAAACAACGGAAATCCCAATCGACCAATCAATCGCATGACCATATCTATAACATAAATCACTTTTGTCATTGTGGTTTCTGTAGGTGCCAGGACAAACATATTGGTCATACGATTATAAAAGCCAATATTCACTAAATATCCATCCAGAACGACTGCAGCAATGTGATCAATAAACATCGTAACAATCGCAATGATCTTTAAGGTACTTCCCGGTATCCCCTTTCTTATTTTCTGTTCCGTACTAACATTCTGTTCTAAGCTCATTTTTCTTTTCCTTTTTATTCTTATATTTCAATTCAAATTTATTTTAGTTCATGCCCTATGTATTCTTTGCATCCATTTTTGCCTTAATTTTGTCCATCCGGTCTACAAATACCAGGATTTCTGCAACAACTTCATATAACTCAACCGGAATTAAATCACCGATTTCCAGCTTTGACAACGTTTGGGCAAGATCATCATCCCGATGAATTGGTACATCAGCCTCTTTTGCTTTTTCTATAATTCGTTCTGCCAATGCTCCCGTTCCGGAAGCAATTACCTTGGGTGCATCTTCATTTGGATCATAGGATAAGGCTATGGCCTGTTTTGTTTTTTTCTTTCTTTCGTCCATGCAGTCACCTCTTTTATACTCTTGCGTCAAATGATACTTTCGAGATCGGGACACTTCCCTGTCCAAGCTGTTTTTCCATTTCCTGTATCACGGAAGTCTCTTCTTCTTTTACAGATACCGTCGCCTGCAACGTATAACCACGTTTTTCTAATCGTTCATTTAATAAAGCGATATTCTGCTCAAGAAAATCCAAAATCGAATCATCCTGAACTTTAAAATTCGTAGATACTTTTTCATTTTGCATGGTCACATAACAGTCCACGCTTCCTAAATGCTCCATATCAAGATGCAGATATGCACTCACCGAGCCGTCCTCTGATGCCAAATTCTTTTTATTGGTATAAACGTATAAATCACCGTTTGCATTGCTGCCACTCATTTTCAGGGGTATCTGTACATAGGCAAAGGTCTGGTTTAATTGATTCATAAAATCAATATTTTGAGATAATTGATTTGTTTTTTGTGTTAAGGAAGCGTCTTTTCCCAATACCGTCTCTGTCAATTGTGCCAACTTGGAAGTCTGAAGACGCAACTGTTCATAAAACGATTCCATTCTGTCTTTGTTTGCAACTTCTTCCGGTTTTAACAGCCATTGCTCTTCCAGTTTATTTTGCAACAGCTTTACGATTGACGGTTCAGAAAGAATTTTTGCATCCAGTTGTTTATTCTGTAGTAAGTCCGCTACCAGTTTTAAAACATCCTTTGCACTCTGATTTTCTGATTTTCCCAATGTCTGCAACAAGCGGTTTATCTGTTCATCCAAACTGCCATTCACCGGTTTGCCGTCTGACAGATTTTCATTCATCGTTTTACCATCAGATAATAGATTCTCTATCCCTTTGTCAGCTGCCGGATTAGCATCAATCAATTTGTTATCCGACATTTTTCCATCTTCTGAATTAATTGTTCTATCTTCTTGTTGATGATTCAAAATAGACGGTTCTTTTAAATGCTCTAAAATCTGTTTAAAAACATCCCGAAGCAGGGATTGATTGGCATCTGTCATAGAATTGGCTGCCTCATCTTCCATGTCAGACAACAAGGATACCATTTGAGAAAATAGAGAAACGGATGAGGACATATTTTCCTTTGAAATACCGGAAAAAATATCCGAGAATTCCTTCATAATGTCCTGAATGCTTCCAAGCAACTGATGATTCATCGATTCATAAGCACGCAGTGAATCTGCATTCATTTCATTAATGGCCAAATCCATCTGGGAAAGTCTTACAATCGTCCCGCTATCCAGATTGGGATTGGATACCACCGACCGATACATTGCCTGCAACGAACCTTTGTCAATCCCCATGCCCTGTTCCATCATATGAGTTACCATGGAAACCGAACTTTCATTTATCGGTAAAGAAGCTGCCTGCAGCGCTTTCTCCACACTGGGACTGGAAACCATGAAATTTGTAAACAACGGGCTTAGCGTAATTTTATGGTTGTAATTGGAAGCAACCATAAATGATACCTGACTGCCGGGATCTAATGCAATGTTTCCTTTAAGTGCTGCCGTTATCACAGATTCATCGGCTAACTGAATCGTAACATTGCCATTTTCCACAGAAATGACCTGTCCGGAAATGTTGCTGCCGGGCATCATATTCATAATAGCACGGGATGAATTAGAAGATACGAGCGCACCAGAATCCAAGTCATTCGATACAGCCCCTGAATGACCGGAGTTCGAAATATTCTGATTTGTTATGTTCTGATTTGCCAGATTTTGATTTTGAAACAAACCGGAGAAATTAAGATTCATAACGCTATCCTTATAAAAAATTGCCTATAAACGTTTTTCTATGTATCTCACAAGGACCATGCTCTTTTAGCGCCGCAATATGCTTTGCACTTCCATAACCTTTATTAGAAGCAAAATCATATTGTGGGTATTTTTGAGCCATTTCCTCCATGAAACGATCCCTTGTTACCTTAGCAACAATGCTTGCCGCACCAATGGATATACTCTTTGCATCGCCTTTAATAATCGGAACCTGTCTAATATCCACTTTTGGTATCGTAACTGCATCATTTAATAATATATCGGGTTTTACACCCAATTTATCAATAGCCTGGCGCATAGCTTCATAAGTTGCATTCAAAATATTGATTTCATCGATTCTCTTCTCCGATACAAAACCAATTCCGACTGCCACGGCTTTTTCCATAATCTCGTCATAGAGCATATCCCGCATTTTCGCCGAAAGTTTTTTCGAATCATTGATATACTTGATTTTGCAGTCTTTTGGAAGAATAACCGCTCCCGCAACAACCGGACCTGCTAACGGACCACGTCCGACTTCATCAATTCCACAGATCAGACCATATTGTCCATATTCCCGTTCATACTTTGATATTTCTTCTAAACGGGCATATTCCTTTTCTATATCAGCCATCCTTTTACAAGCCTGACTGCACAAAGAAATTACACCACTTCTTAAATCCGAACTGTATGTTTCTACAAAATCTGCCAGTTCTTCATCTTTGCAATTTTTTAATTTTTCTTTGATATCCCCGATTTTTTCGCTCATATGTACCTCATCAAACTTTTTATTTAACCAAACCGATTTTAGTAAAAGGATATATCCGAAGAAAAGCTTTTCCTAAAATCTGACTTCTTTTTATGTTTCCGACACTGACAAAACGGCTGTCAGAACTGTCATTGCGATTATCACCCATGACAAAGTACTCATCATCCTGCAAGGTTATTCCATCAATTGCCATTCCCGGGTCTTTTATGGTTTCTTTACCGTACCCCTCTTCTAACAGAACATCATTGATATAGACCGCACCTTTCTCATCAATTCGTACAGTCTCTCCCGGCAAACCGATTACCCTTTTAATATAATATGTTTTATCTGCATACTGATATGGAAAAACAATCACATCAAACCGCTTAGGATCGTGGAAACGATAAGAAATCTTGTCGACGAACAAATTATCGTTATCCGACAGTGTCGGTTCCATGGAATGTCCCAATACAACGGTTCTTTGCCCCACATATTTAACTACCAGAAGGGACAAAACCAGAATAATCAGAATATAGAGACTAAAATCCAGTATATTTCTAAGTATTTTTTTCAATTTATTCAGGCCTCTCCAAACTTATTCTCATAATACGACCGCTTCTAAAATCATCCAATAAAAAAGAAGCCGCTTTGTCTAAATCGAGTTCATCACCTTTTTTATAACATTTGCGAAACTCCGCAATCTGTGATAATACCGTTACCCCATCTGTCATTTCTGCAATTTCATATCTTGCCTGCAAGGCATTCGGATAATTTGCTTTCAAATAATCCAGTAATTCCAAAGCCAAATCCTGAATATTTAATATTTCATCATTAATTGAACCGATAAACGCAAGCTTTTTACCAACCTCCTGTTCTTCAAATTTGGGCCATAAAATTCCGGGAGTATCCAACAATTCCAGTGTTTTACTCAATCTGATCCATTGTTTTCCCTTTGTTACGCCGGGTTTATTTCCGGTCTTTGCACATGCTTTTTTTGCAAACGAATTAATAAATGTGGACTTTCCGACATTTGGTATTCCTACAACCATGGCTCTCACCGGTCGGTTTTGTATGCCACGTCTTCTGTCTCGTTCAATTTTTTCTTTACAGGCATCCTGGACAATTCCATTTATCGCCTTCATGCCATCACTTGTTTTGGAATTTAAAGAAAGCACATGGTAATTCTTTTCCTCAAAGTATTGTTTCCATAATTCCGTACATGCGGGATCTGCTAAATCCGCTTTGTTTAACAGAATGATTCTGGCTTTATTCTTACTGAGCGTATCAATATCCGGATTTTTACTGGATAATGGAATTCTGGCATCAACCAGTTCAATAACCAGATCAATTAATTTGATATTTTCCTCCATCATCCTTTTGGCTTTTGTCATATGCCCGGGATACCATTGATAATTCATATTCTTTCCTCACTTTTATTTTTCCATCAGGCCCATGCCGAGATGATCGGATGCCATATGGAACCATACTTTTCCGACAATCGCATCTTTTTTTACCGGTCCGATATTACCGGAGCGACTATCCTCACTGTTGTTAATATTATCTCCAATTACAAAATATTCATCATCCTCTAACGTCAGCTCATTTTCCAAAATACCGGCATCTGCAATTTTATCTAAAACAACTCCATCATACGGTTCTCCGTTCACATATAAGATTCCACCACGAATCATAAGTGAATCACCTGGCGTTGCGGCAACACGTTTAATATAGTAATGTGTATTCTGATTGCCGTTTGGCCAGAAAACAACCGTATCCCCTACTTTGGGAGACAGTAATTTATAAATAAAGCGATTTACCAACACTTCCTGTCCGTTGTATAATGCCGGTTCCATAGAAACACCCAGCATACTGGTTTTCATGCCGACAGAATATACGAGAACAAAAGCAACCAAAACCGATGCTGCAATTAAAAAAACATAACTCCAGATTTCCCTGACTATGCCTGCACTGATTTTTTTCTTTTTCTGATGAAAACTTAACCCTTTTTTTCTTCTTGACATAAATAAAATTCACCACTCATGCTTAACCCTTGTATCACATTATACTTCATAAAAAAGCAAAGGGACAAGTACTTTCGTATTTGTCCCCGAATTCTGAACTATTTAACTAATTCTTTCACTTTTGCTTTCTTTCCTACTCTGTCTCTTAAGTAGTAAAGTTTTGCACGTCTTACTTTACCCTGTCTTACAACTTCAACTTTTTCAACATTGGGTGAATGTAAGGGCCATGTTTTTTCAACTCCTACACCGTTAGAAGTTTTTCTTACTGTGAAAGTCTCACGGTTTCCACCGTTCTGTCTTTTAATAACAGTTCCTTCAAAAATCTGAATTCTTTCACGGTTTCCCTCTTTGATCTTGCCGTATACTTTAACAGTATCGCCGACAGAAAACTGAGGAACTTCTGCTTTTAACTGAGCAGCTTCGATTTCTTTAATAATATCGCTCATTGTGTTTATCTCCTTCCGTATTGGATGTTCTTAATACGATCTGTAACAGAGGACCATCTCTTTTCACAACGTGAATAGTTTAGCATAGCATGTAAATAAATGCAAGCTTTTTTACAATTTATTATCGTTTTTGTTTTTCCTTTTTCTTCCCACCGATCAACATCCAGCCTACAGCCGCACAAATCAGGACAACTGCGGCAAGTAAAAGCATATCCGATACAGACAGTCTATCCTTAAATAAAATCGGAAGCACTCTCTGAATCTGAGTAGGATATTTCGTGATCAGAACCGAAAGCAGATTATTCAAAAAATGCACACACATAGACGCTGCAATACTACCGGTCTTATATGTCACAAGTGTTAATCCCAATCCTACAATACCGATGGTAAACATTTTAATCAGACTCATATGATAAGCAGCGAAGATGAGGGTCGTTACCACAATCGTAACAATAGGTCTGCAACGTTTTTTCAACGTCCCCATGACAAAACCTCGAAACAGAAGTTCTTCTCCGATAGCAGGCATAATCGCTACCACAAGTATCAGTAAATATATCGGCTGATTTACCACCATGTCATCTAACTGTGTCAGTCCTTCGGCACTCTCCGGAAAAACAGGCATCAAAAGAGCCCCAATTATCAAAGCTCCCACAAAGGTCGCAATTCCGATCATAACCGAACCTGCCAACTGCAACGGTTTTATGATCTGAATAGAAAATAACTGTGTCTTATCCGCTTTCATATACCATGCGTACACAAGAGGGCAAAGCAGAATAATCAATTGTTGGACTGCCACTCCGAAAAATCCGAATTTCAACTGGGCAAAGGTTCCGACATAAAAAATTAATAATAACACAATGCACAGTAATAAAACCACGTCCCCGAATCCCGGCATCTGTTTTTCTTTCATATCGCTTCGTCTGGTAAAGAGCTTCACACTACTTAATCCTTCAGAGAACAGAACTGCCTCACTGTTATAGATTTTACCCAAAATCATGATAGCCAGTAAGCTATAGGCGACATTGGAAAACAGTACAATTGCAAATAAACCGTAGTTATAATGAAACTGAAATAATCCTTCCACTAACAATGCCACGTTGACAATCGGAATTGCCGCAGTCTGAGCCGTCAATTCCAAATCCGGTATCATTGCCGCATAGCTTCCAAACATAAAGATCAGCATAACCGGTGTCACATAATTATTGGCTTCTTTAAAGTTTTTTGCAAATACACAGGTACACATGCAGACTGCAGTAACTAAAAGTGCGAAAAACATCATAACAACGATCGTAAATAAAATTCCCGGTATAAAAGTCTCATAATGAATCTCAATATTCATATTTGCGGCCGAAGAAAGTGAACTCGACACCAGAAATGCCATCGCTCCGCCCATGGAAAAGACATTTAAAACCGCAGATACACATGCAATACAGGAAACCGCCAGGAACTTACTCATAATCATTTCAAAATTCGTGATGGGTAATGTTAAAAGTGTTTCCAGTGTTCCTCTTTCTTTTTCACCTGCTGTTACATCAATTGCCGGATAGATCGCGCCTAACAATATTACCGTCACAATTAAAAACGGCATCATGGAACCAATCAGATTACCAATGGATTCTTCCGTAGTCGAATAATCCTCCTGTTCATAGCGGATGGGATTTAACATCACTTCCGCATCCAGTCCGGCATCTTCGATTTTTTCTTTTGTCAGTTCTTCCCGATATAGTTCAAAAGCATCGTTTAATGCAGAAACCGCTGTAGAAGAACGGTCTTTTGCTGATAAATAACAGAGTAATACCTTATCATTCTCTTCTACCCGGACGAATGCATCAATCGTACCATTTTCCAATGATCCCTGACAATCGTTTTCTTTTACAATTTCCAGCTTATATCCGATTTTTTCCTCATTATCTTCAATAATATCACCAATCTGCTTTTCTAAATCCGTATCATTTTCAAAAGCAATCAGATACGTTTTTTCTGCCTGGCTGCTCATAATGGAACTCATCAAAAGGGTCATTCCGACAATTAAAAGCGGATAAATGATAATCGGAACAACCAACATCATAATCAAGGTCTTTTTATCTCTTAAAATATCTGTTAATTCTCTTTTAAATAAGGCAGTCATTCTTTTTAGATTCATAATGTATCAACCTCCTCCATAACATGATGGAAGGCATCTCGCAAATTTCCTACACCACATTCTTCCATAATAGCTTCGGGACTGCCCTCTTTTACAATTTTACCCTGATAAATCATAAGCACTCTGTCACACAAAAACTGTGCTTCTTCCAGATAATGTGTGGAGTACAGAACCGTTTTACCGGCTTCTTTTTGAGACTTCATAAAATTAACAATGGCATCGGCACTTAAAATATCCAGTCCCAGTGTCGGTTCATCAAAAATGTAAATATCCGGTTCATGAATCAGGCATCTGGCAATGGATGCCCTTTGGGTCTGACCGGTTGAGAGCTTTTCAATGCGGTTATCCATAAAAGAATGCATATCCAAAACCTTTGCTATATTTTCAATCCGTTCGTCTGCCGTCTGTTTATCAATTTCATATATTTCCGCAAGCATATATAGCATCTCACGGGTACTCATCCGATGATAGAGTTTGGTATTTCCTGACAAATAGCCAATTGATTTTTTATACTGTACCGGATCGGTAATCCGGTTGCCATTTTCATCCTCAATAGCCACACTTCCGCATGTCGGCTGCATCAATGCACCCAACATACGTAAAAGAGTCGTTTTACCGGCTCCGTTTGGTCCTAAAATACCAAGGATCTCTCCCTGAGGTACCTGAAACGATACATGATTAACAGCATAAAAGCTTTCTTTTTTCTGTTTTAGTGTTCCTTTTTTATGGCTTTTTGCCAAACGTTTTGTCTGTGCCTCGTCTTCTTTTGACATCACAGTCCGTTCGAATTCTTTACACAAATCATCCACAATAATCATAGATGTGATTCCCTCCACTTTTCATATAAATCCGGTCTTCTCTCTTTTGTCCGGATCAAAGACTGCTCCAGTCTCCATTCTTCCACTTTTTTATGGTCACCCGATAACAAAACAGGCGGCACCTCTTTATCATGCCAGATTCGCGGTCTGGAATACTGTGGGTATTCCAAAAGTCCATTTCCAAATGATTCGGTCTGCGCAGATTCGTCATTGTTTAACACACCGGGAACTAAGCGGGCTATGGCATCAATCATTACCATCGCAGGAAGCTCTCCTCCGGTCAGAACATAATCACCGATGGATATATAATCGGTAACCACTTCTTCCAATACACGTTCATCGATACCTTCATAATGTCCGCACAAGAAAATCAAATCTTCTTCTTTTGCCAGTTCCTGTGCTGTTTTCTGATCAAAAATCCGACCTTGGGGTGTCACATAAATCACCCTCGTTTTTTTTGCATCCGTCGCATTCCCACACTCTGCACCTCTTTTTGCAATCGAATCCAGAACTGCCATGGTGCAATCATAAACAGGCTGTGCCTGCATCAGCATTCCGGCACCGCCGCCATACGTATAATCATCTACCTTCAGATGCTTATCTAATGTATAATCCCTGATATTCACCGCCTCTGCCCGGATGCAGCCGCGTTCCATGGCCTTTCCGAGAATGCTGGTATTTAAGCCATCCATAATCATATCAGGAAATAACGTTAAAACATGAAAAAACATATATTAATCCTCTGCAGTAATATCTTCCATTAAGCCCGGCATAACATAAGCCGTAATCTTTCTATTATCCATATCAACCTTTTTGATACATTCCTTAATAGCCGGAAACAAATAAGTTTTTTCATCTTCTGTCGTAATCTCATAAACATCATTTGCTCCGGTTTCCAATACATCGGTCAGCTTTCCGATATAATTATCTTCTTCATCAAAAACTTCCATGCCAATTAAATCCGCAATAAAATACTCGTCTTTTTGAAGTTTTACCGCATGGGCACGATTGACATACAGACTACAGCCCTTGTATGCCAAAATATCATCCAATGTATCAATTCCTTCAAACTTTAATATGACAAACTGTTTAAAAAATTTAACACTTTCTACCATGACATCTATATTTCCGTTTTTCGTCCCAAGGATGTACTCTTTATTCTTTTTAAATCGCTTCACATCATCCGTTGTCGGAAATACTTTTATTTCTCCTCTAACGCCGTGTGTCGATGATAATATTCCAACCTGTAATAAATCTTCCAAAATATTTCCTCTCTTTTGATTCCATGATACCAACGGATTGCTACGCATGCGAGCATGAAAAGTATGATTTTTTGACTCTGGTATCATATCATATAATTGTATAAAAGGCTGAGACAACCTAAGTTATCTCAGCTCCAAATTCATAGCATCCATATTATTCGACGATTTCTACGTCGACTTTCTTATTTTCGTTTAATGAAGCTGCTTTTACGACAGAGCGGATTGCTTTTGCAATACGTCCCTGTTTTCCGATTACTTTTCCCATATCTGAAGAAGCAACACGCAATTCAATTGTAACATGTTTTCCTTCTTCTTTTTCTGTTACAACAACTTCATCCGGATTATCTACCAGTGCTTTTGCAATGACTTCTACTAATTCTTTCATAATCCACCTCCAAAGTGTTATGACAAGGTTTCCAGACTACTTGTATCAAAAATTATTTTTCGATACCGGCATTCTTGAAAAGTCTGCTAACAACATCTGTAGGCTGAGCACCTGCTGCTAACCATTTTTTTGCTAATTCTTCATTAACTGTGAAAGCATAAGGCTCTACATTGGGATTGTAAGTACCGATTTCTTCGATAAATCTACCATCTCTGGGAGAACGTGAATCTGCTACGATAACTCTGTAGATTGCGTTTCTCTTTTCGCCCATTCTTCTTAATCTGATTTTTACTGCCATTTCTTTTACCTCCGAAATTATTAAAAACATTTATTTATGAAGAGATTTCTCTAAAAAGGAAATCTCATTCCACCTTTTTTACCGCCTAACATATTACCAAGACCGCCCATCATGCCACGTTTTCCACCCATCATACCGGGAATTTGTTTCATCATTTTCTGGGACTGTTCAAATTGCTTGATAAAACGATTTACTACTGAAATATCCACTCCGGCACCTTTTGCAATCCTGTGCTTTCTGCTCGGATTTAAGAGCTTGGGGTTTGCCCTTTCTGCCGGTGTCATGGAAAGAACAATTGCCTCTGTTCTGGCAAGTTCTTTATCATCAATTGCATCTTCAAGCTGGGAACCCATTCCCATCATGGAAAGAATTGCTCCCATACCACCCATATTGCGCATCTGTTTCATGCTTTCAAGGTAATCATTAAAATCCATCTTACCTTTCTTTAAGCGGGATGCCATTTCTTTTTCTTTATCTTCATCAATATCGATATTTTGCTGCGCTTTTTCAATCAAGGTAAGCACATCGCCCATGCCCAGAATGCGATTTGCCATACGGTCCGGATAGAACTGTTCCAAATCTTCCAGTTTTTCTCCCATACCTGCATAAAGAATCGGCTTACCGGTAACCGCTTTTACGGAAAGTGCGGCACCGCCTCTTGAATCGCCATCAACTTTGGTAAGAATAACGCCGTCGATACCGATCTTATCATCGAATTCTTTGGCAACATTGACCGCATCCTGACCGGTCATCACATCCACAACCAAAATCGTCTGATGTACATCGATGACTTCTTTGATCTGTGAAAGCTCCGCCATCATATCTTCATCAATATGAAGACGTCCGGCTGTATCTAAAATCACAACATTATAGCCATTCTTTTTGGCATGTTCCATTGCTGCTTTTGCAATATCAACAGGTTTGTGATTTTCTCCCATGGAAAATACATCAACACCCATTTTTTCACCATTTACTTCCAACTGCTTAATGGCAGCAGGTCGATAAACATCACATGCTACAAGAAGTGATTTTTTTCCTTTTAATTTAAACTTTCCGGCAAGCTTTGCCGTTGTCGTAGTTTTACCGGCACCCTGAAGACCACACATCATTATGACGGTAATGGATTTTCCGGGCTGAAACTGTATCTCGGCTCCTTCACAACCCATCAGGTTAATCAATTCCTCATTTACAATTTTGATAACCATCTGTCCCGGATTTAATCCGTTTAACACTTCGGTACCGACCGCCCGTTCTTCAATTGTCTTAACAAACTGTTTAACTACCTTGAAGTTAACATCCGCTTCTAACAGAGCCATCTTAACTTCTTTACAGGCGCTCTTTACATCTTCTTCTGTAAGACGTCCTTTACTTCTTAAATTCTTAAAGACATTTTGTAATTTATCAGTTAAGCTTTCAAATGCCATGCACTATAGCTCCTCTATTATTTCTGTGACCAGTTCGGATATTTTTTCTCTGTTGTCTGTAAACGAATCGTCATCCAACAACTGCTGTATCTGATGTAAAGTATCTTTTGCTTTGGAAAAACGCGCAATCAAATGCAATTTTTCTTCATATCCCTGCATGATTTTATCACATCGCTTTAATAAATCAAAAGCGCCCTGTCTGGTAATTCCATAACAGTCTGCCACTTCAGAAAGCGACATATCGTTAAAGACTGCATCCTGATATACCTTTTGCTGATGATCCGTTAACAGATCACCGTAAAAATCATAAAGCAGATTTTGTGCTACGATTTTTTCCATATCATTCACCTGTTTTCTTAAACACCTATTGCATCATACACGAAAAAAAGAAAGGTGTCAAGTCTTTTTGCTTGACACCTACTCTAATTCTTCATATTTTTTATATCCCTCTCCATAAATCTCATTCGCACTTGTTTTAATTAAAAATGCTGACGGATCTATTTCTTTAACAATTTGTTCCAGTTTGGGAGCCTGGGATCTTCTTGTTGCACATAGCAGAATTTTCTTTTCTTTTTTTTCATAGGCACCTTCACCGTGGAGAATTGTCACACCGACATGTAGTTTTTTCATTAAGCAATTGGAAACCTCGTTGGCATAATTGGACACGATAAAAAATAAAGAAGCCTCATCTTTACCGTATAATACGAGATCCATAATATAAGAGGTCACAAAAACCGCAATTCCGGCATAGATACCCTTTTCTATACTTTTAAATATAAACATAGCAGCAAAAATAATGATACTGTCCAAAATCAAATAAAGACTTCCCGTTTTCATATGTGGATATTTTCTACGCAAAAGACGGATTACAATATCCATTCCACCGGTTGTTGCACGCATCCTGATGATAAATCCAAGGGAAACTCCGCTTAGCACAGCTCCGGATAACGTTGCAGCTAAAGGATCCGTCGTCAGTGCCGGCAAAATCCCCAAGACATTTGTTGAAACCGAAATTATCGAAAGAGAATACATCGTCCACAACAGAAAGGATAAACCAAATTTTTTCCATGCAATTAAGAGTAACGGTATATTTAACAGAAACACCCAGGTTCCGGTTGGGATTGGCGTAACATAATTCAACAAAATCGAAATACCGGTAACACCTCCCGGTGCCAGTTCATTTGGATCAAGTAACAAAGCAACCGCAACCGCATATATGAATGAAAAGACAGAAATAATCAGAATTTTTTTCATCAAAAAAGCCTCCTATACTTATAGCATGGAGACTTTTTCATGAATTATTCAAATTTCATACTTTATTTGATTAACAAAGATTTTCCTGTCATTTCAGCAGGCTGTTCTTTTCCCATCAATTCAATTAATGTAGGAATGATGTCAGCTAAGCATCCGCCTTCACGAAGCTTATAGGAAGGATCTGCATTAACAAGGATAAAAGGAACCGGATTGGTTGTGTGTGCTGTAAACGGAGCTCCTGTCTCGTAATCAACAAGCTGCTCTGCATTACCGTGGTCAGCACAGATAAACATCACACCGCCAACTTCTTTGATGAATTTTTCCAACTCACCCAGACATTCATCAATAACCTCAACAGCTTTTACGGCTGCATCCAATACACCGGTATGACCTACCATATCCGGATTTGCAAAGTTACAGATGATAACATCATAATATGCATCTCCATTTTCATCTTTTGCAGTAATGGCTTCACTTAACTTATCACATACGGTATAAGCACTCATACGGGGCTTTTCATCGTAAGTTGCTACATATTTGGGAGAATTAACCAAAATTCTTTCTTCTCCTTCATTCGGTTCTTCCACACCACCATTGAAGAAGAAAGTAACATGCGCATATTTTTCGGTTTCTGCGATACGGGCCTGTCTCATTTTATTTGCAGAGAGCCACTCACCAAAGGTATTGGTTACGGAAACTTTATGGAATGCAACATCCTTATTGGGAATGGTAGGATCATATTCTGTGAAACATACATAATATAAATCCAGTTTTTTATCACGGCTAAAAGCTTTATCTGCGAAGAAATCATCTTCACAACAGAAGCATCTTGTAATCTCTCTTGCACGATCAGGACGGAAGTTGATAAATACCACACTGTCCTTATCCTGAATTGTTGCAACAGGTGCACCGTCTTTCATAATAACGGTAGGTTTTACAAACTCATCTGTTTCGTCTCTGTCATAAGATTCCTGAATTGCTCCGGTTGCACTGGTAGCCTGTAAGCCTTCTCCCTTAACCAGCGCATCATATGCTAACTGCACACGGTCATAGTTGTTATCACGATCCATTGCATAATAACGGCCGGATACGGAAGCCACTTCACCAACACCGATTTTTGCCATTTCAGCTTCCAGTTCTGCCACAAAATCCTTTCCGGAAGCCGGAGGTGTATCACGACCGTCTAAGAAACAATGAACATAAACCTTATCCAAATCGTTCTTTTTGGCCATTTCCAGCAAGCCATATAAATGTGTTAAATGACTGTGTACACCACCATCGGAAATTAAACCGAAAGCATGAAGTGCAGAATTGTTTTTCTTGCAGTTTTCAACAGCTGCAACAAGTGCCGGATTTGTAAAAAAAGTACCATCCTGTATTTCTTTGGTAATACGGGTTAATTCCTGATATACGATACGTCCTGCGCCCATATTCAGATGACCGACCTCAGAGTTTCCCATCTGTCCGTCCGGAAGACCGACTGCCATGCCGGATGCATTTCCTTTTACAAAGGGATATTCTTTCATCATACGGTCCATAACCGGAGTTTTTGCCATTGCAACGGCATTTCCTTCGGTCTTTTCATTTAATCCGTAGCCGTCTAAAATTAATAATACGGTAGGTGCTTTACTCATTCTGTTTTTCTCCTTTATTATTTTAAATTGATTTAGCCCTATTGGGGCGGTTTTCAAATGCTTTTAAATAACCACGGATTATTATACTACTTTACCCCCAATTCATGCAATCATTTTAGGCTCATTCTTTCTCTCTTTTCGGATTTGTTTTTCCCATATATATCCTTGTTCGCCGACTTTTACAAGGTTTCGTGCCTTTCTTAGCGGCATAAGCGTTATTCTTTTTCTAACTCATCGAGTTTATAAAAGGCAACCTTAGATATTTTGATATCCTCACCTGTTTTTGCATCAGAAATGGATAAGGTAATCGTATCATGAGCTTCCGTCAGCCAATTTGCATTGGTTCCGATTGGAAGTAATAATTCTCCGTCTTCTAACCATGCTTCCAGACTACATTCCTCTTTTTCTTTTCCAACACAATCAAAGCGCACAGAAAGATTTCCGCCCATAACATCGTCTATTTTTACATACAAGAAATCCGCATTTTCACCTTCTACCGGACGATCCAATTGAAGATGGAAGTTGATATCCTCACTATTTTTTACCGTTTCACAGTTTATCTTTATATCCTCATATGATTTATGCAGATACTCTATATGATTTAATGATTTTGCAAAAGACGATGCTACTCCGAAACAGTTATAATCCTGCACCCAGACAGAAGAATCATAATCCCCCGTACTTCCATAGATGGAAGCATACAATTTATTTGGTAAAAACAACTCCAGTGCGGACGAATAGCTATATCCCTGCTCCACCAGATAACGATATAAATAATACTCTTCCAAAGGGATAACTCCGGTACGCACAACGGTATGTTCAGGATCGATTAATGCAAGTTCTTCTTCTACCGCTTCGCGACTGCGCGCAATCGATGTGCGACCGGAATACACTGCTTTTTCATTAAGAAGGAAGTAAAAAAACTGACTTTGTTCGAATCCCAGTATTTTTACATCAGGATCAAACAACCGCAAATAGTCCATGGTAAACTGTACCTTGTTTAATTTTCCTATCACACTCTGAGAAACATATCCGTTTCCGATACGCTCATACTGAATATACGGATTTGCTTCTTTGACAGAATCATCAAGCAAAATATAATCGTCACGCAGAGTATATGGCATCATTTTGCTCTGATATTCCGCAATCACATAAGAATTTTGATCCGTGGTTCCTTCCAGCTTTGGAAATTCATAATCCTGGCATTCCTCGAAAAATATGAAGGGGATACAAAAAGCAAAAGCCATCAAAAATGCACAATTTTTCTCACCAAGTAACTGTTTCCCATAGCAGATTAGAAAAACCAAAAGAAAAACACCGCTGATGGAAAGCAAAACAAAAACAGAACGCGAAAGCAAATTGGCTACCCAGTCTTCATCCATACATACCATGGTGTATGTATAGCAAATGCAGATAAGCGGTGGCACGCAGCTTAGCATAAAATATTTATCATTTAAAAAAGCATAAAAATCTTTATCGCTCCGCTTTATAAAACAACAAAGCAGATAAACAGCCACAACGACTGCCAATATACCAAAAACAAAGCGAAACAGATAGTAAATCATGGAATATCCGCCAAATCCGGACAAAAACGGCATAAACCACTCCGGAACCTCAGACTGAAAAATATTCATGCCGTCAACCGCTATGGTCTGCCCACTCATAGATAAAACATGCTTAAGCATCCGGTATAAAAGCGGAACAGAAAAAGCAATGATAATCAAAAGAAATAATAACGGAATAACATACTTTTTCTTAAAATCCGGCTTTTTTACAAATGCTATAACCTGCAACACAGCAAAAGGAAATGCCCCCAATAACAACGCCGCTCCATAAAGCGGATAATACAGGCCATCCAAAAAGCTGACAAACACATAGCTCATCAGCCACAAAGCTTTATTTTCAATCAGTTTTTTATCTGATAGGAGCAACACGGTCGGTAATATAATCCAACCGCGACAATAAACAGGCATATGAAACAAAACAGCAATCATCAATGCCCAGCTTCCTCCTATTTTTTTATATAATAGGAACATGGTAATTGCTTCAAATAACAGTGCAAAGATCACAAAGCTCATATTATATGCATTTGCCTGACCATCAAATATCACGCGATTGATAAATCCTAAAATCATCGGAAACAATCCGGAAGCCGGAGCATAATCTTCATAAGCCTTCTGTCCCAATTCCACAATCTGTTGCCATGGTAAAATCTGCTCTCCGTGATGGTGCAGATCAAAAGGTAAAATCATTGCGGGAGACATATAAGAAACAAATGAAAAAATCGAAAAAACTGTCGAAAAATAAATCTTAATCGAAGAATTAGTTTCCGTGTTTTCTTCATTATGTTTTTTTGCTCCATATAGCATTTGATAAACCGTAATACCTACCAATAACACAATCATTAAAATGATAAACATAACAAATGATTTTGGAAAAGGTACTTTTTCAATCATGCTTCCGTTTTGATAGGTGTTTTTCAGATATAATAGAAACAAAAAAGGGATAAATAACTGAATCATATTTCCGACTTTTTTCAGTGAAAAGATTTTTATACATCTATTTGTTAGCACGAGACTAAAATAGATTACAAAAGCTAATAACAGTACTTTTTTGTCACTCAAAAAATAATTTCCGGAAAAAACAGACAATACAACTGCAAAAACTTCCATTCCAAAATAAATGCAGGCAAAAAAAGCAATCTGTTCAAGGCTTCTCTCTTGAAAGATTAGAATAAGAACGCTGACAAAAACTGTAATCATCAGAAAATATAGATTCAGTGTATTATAAATCAACAGATGTGTACAAAACGGCAGATAAATAAGAACCGTATAAAGAATCCATTTTCTATATCCGGACAACGGAAGCGCTTTCTTTTGTTCTTCCATAAAAGACAAGACTATGGTTATCGCAATGCCAAAAAACAACAAAATCCAGAACAAATGCCACTCTCCGACTTTATTTGTTCCCAAGTAAGCAGCCTCACCTACGAGAAAATCCGTATATGTATTATCAGAATTTGTAACATACCGATAACCAAAATACGCTAATATGCTAATCAGTATTGTCACAACGGAAATAATCGTCCAGATATTCAAAACTTTCTTAACATGATTATTCTTTCTCATTTGTCCACCCTCAGAGAAATAGTAGCACCAAAATTTTATATTTACAAGTAGGTTTTGAAAGGATAAAATGATGTTTATGCAGATTAGAAAATCCGATTGTTTATCTTCTAAACAGGATTCATGTCTGGCATTTTAAAACCGAAAATATACAAAATACATAGCTAAGGAAGGAAACCTATGATTACAATATTGAGTAATATCTTTATTAGAAACAAAGATCAATATCAAAATCCCAATACCCGTTCCGCTTACGGAAAACTTTGTGGAGGATTTGGTATTTTTTTAAACATCTGCCTGTTCATCGGCAAATTGATTGCCGGACTTCTCAGCAATTCCATTGCTATTATTGCCGATGCAGTCAATAACTTATCTGATGCAGCATCTTCCGCAATAACTTTGATTGGATTTAAAATATCCGAACAAAAGCCTGACAAAGATCATCCATACGGACATGGACGTGTCGAATACATAGCCGGTTTACTGATATCCATTGCCATTGTATTTATGGGATTTGAATTAATCAAAAGTTCTTTTGAAAAAATTATTCATCCACAGGAAATGGCTTGTGATATGATTACTGTCGCAATTCTTGTTGCATCCATTTTAGTAAAAATATACATGTTTTCTTATAACCGTTCCATAGGCAAAAAAATCGAATCGGTTGTGATGTCTGCAACTGCCACCGATTCATTAAGTGATACGATTGCAACATTTGTTGTATTACTCTCCACTTTAATTTATCAATTTACCAACTTAAATATCGATGCCTATTGTGGTGTCTTAGTCGGTTTCTTTATTTTATATTCCGGATGCAATGCTGCAAAAGAAACCATTTCTCCTCTTTTGGGGCAGCCTCCAAAACCGGAATTTGTGGATCAAATCAAAGATCTGGTTATGTCCCATGAAGAAATACTTGGTATTCACGATATGATTGTACATGACTATGGTCCGGGACGTATCATGGCATCTCTTCATGCCGAAGTCGATTCCAAGGGTGATATCATGGAAATCCATGATTTAATTGATCGGATAGAGAATGAAATTCAGGAACAGTGCAATTGCCAGGCAGTTATCCATATGGACCCCATTCTGGTAAATGACCCTTATACAGATGAATTAAAAGAAAAAGTCAGAAAAATGATTGATGAACTGGATTCCAATATTCATTTTCATGATTTCAGAGTGGTAAAAGGCCCCACACATACCAATATTATTTTTGATATTGTGCTCCCCTTTGACTACCAATATAAGGATGAATATGTACTCGATTTTATACGTAACAAACTCTCCGCTCTTGAAGGAAATTTTAATGGTGTGATTAATATTGACAAAGGTGATTTATAAAATGAATTAACCCCGAATGTATTTTCATGCAAACATTACTAAAAAAAGACGTTTCAGGAAACGCACAACCTGAAACGTCTTTTATTTTCATCTTCTTTTATAAAATATAATCATTTTCTATTATAATTTGAATAAATATGAACAAACTATTATCTATGCAAAAATGCATTGATGTCCGGAAAACGTTTTTATATCATATCATCGAATGACTAAATCACAAAAATCACTCGACCACTATTATGCATTAACGATCTGACCAAAATCAGGCTTTAATGCAGCACCACCGATTAATCCACCATCGATATTGGGTTTAGCCAGTAATTCAGCTGCATTTCCTGCATTCATAGATCCGCCATACTGAATACGTACAGCTTCTGCTGTAGCATCATCATAAAGCTCAGCGATTGTTTCACGGATCATCTTACATACTTCTTCAGCCTGGTCTGCTGTAGCAGTTTCACCTGTACCGATAGCCCAGATAGGTTCATAAGCAATAACCAATTCTTTTACCTGGTCAGCTGTTACACCATCAAGATCCCATGTAATCTGTCTCTTAATCCATTCTGTATAAGTACCTGCTTTACGAAGAGCAAGTGACTCACCACAGCAAAGGATAGGTGAAAGACCGGAAGCGAATGCTTTTTTCACTTTCTGGTTGATTAAGATATCATTTTCACCAAAGATATCTCTTCTCTCAGAATGTCCGATAATGATGTATTTTACTCCTGCTTCTTTTAACATCGGAGCAGAAATTTCACCTGTAAAAGCACCTTTATCTTCAATATAGAAGTTTTCAGCACCAAGTTCTACATTTGTTCCTTTGATAGCTTCTGCTACGGGAACGATATCGATTGCAGGTACGCAATATACGACATCAACATCAGGATTAACTACTAAATCTTTTAATGTTGCTACTAATTCAACTGCCTGACTGGGAGTCATGTTCATTTTCCAGTTTCCGGCAATAATTCTTCTTCTAGCCATTGTAATGGTTCTCCTTTTAAAAATATAATAATTACTTATCGTCAGCTGCTACAACACCGGGAAGTTCTTTACCCTCTAAGAATTCAAGGGAAGCTCCACCACCGGTAGAAATATGGCTCATCTTGTCAGCAAAACCTAACTGGTTGCATGCTGCGGCTGAGTCGCCACCACCGATAATTGTTGTAGCATCTGTTTCTGCCAAAGCTTTTGCTACAGCGATAGTACCTTTTGCAAGTGTAGGATTTTCGAATACACCCATCGGTCCGTTCCATACAACTGTCTTAGCTTCTTTTGCAGCCTGTGCAAATAATTCCTGTGTCTTAGGTCCGATATCAAGACCTTCTTTGTCAGCAGGGATCTTTGTAGAATCAACATATTCAACTGCGATTTCAGCATCGATTGGATTCGGGAAACCATCAGCAACTGCTGTGTCGATAGGAAGTAATAATTTCTTTCCTAATTTTTCAGCTTTTGCCATCATTTCTTTACAGTAATCAAGCTTTTCATCATCAACTAATGAGTTACCGATTTCATAACCCTGTGCTTTTAAGAATGTGAATGCCATACCACCACCAATGATTAAAGTATCGCATTTTTCAAGTAAGTTATTGATAACATTTAATTTATCAGCAACTTTAGCACCACCAAGGATAGCAACGAAAGGACGTACCGGATTCTCTACTGCATTTCCAAGGAAGTCGATTTCTTTCTGCATTAAGTAGCCTACTGCATTCTCGCCGCCTTTTTCAGAGATGTATTTGGTAACAACAGCTACGGAAGCATGAGCTCTGTGAGCAGAACCGAATGCATCACATACATATACATCAGCAAGATCTGCTAATTCTTTTGCAAAAGCTTCGCCTGCCTCTGTAGGTTTTGTTTCTTCTTTTCCACGGAAACGGGTATTCTGAAGTAATACAACATCTCCTTCATTCATAGCTGCAACAGCTGCTGTAGCTGCTTCGCCTGTTACATTGTAATCAGCAACGAATTTTACTTCTTTGCCTAATTTTTCAGATAATCTAACAGCAACAGGTGCTAAAGATTCGCCTTCGTTGGGGCCGTTTTTAACTTTTCCAAGATGTGAGCAAAGAATAACTTTACCACCATCTTTGATTAATTTTTCGATTGTGGGAAGAGCTGCTTTAATACGTGTTTCATCTGTAATCACGCCGTCTTTTAACGGTACATTAAAGTCGCATCTAACCAATACGCGTTTGCCTTTTACGTTGATATCATCAACTGATTTTTTGTTTAATGACATTTGAAATGCCTCCTTATATTATTTTGTTAAATCACTCACCCCATAACCATAATAGTCATAACGTGAATAAAAAAGGGCCCGGTCCAAAAGACCGGACCCTTTAAGGTCTTAAATAAATTCGTTCAACTCAAATTATGCTAATTCAGCAAAGTATTTGATTGTACGAACCATCTGAGATGTGTAGCTGTTTTCATTGTCATACCAAGAAACAACCTGTACTAAATTGTCTTCGCCAACCATTGTCTGTGTTGCATCGAAGATTGAACCATATGTTGATCCAACGATATCTGAAGAAACGATTTCTTCTTCATTGTAACCGAATGATTCTGTAGCTGCTGCTTTCATAGCTGCATTGATTTCTTCTTTTGTTACAGATTTTTCTACTGTAGCTACTAAGATTGTTGTAGAACCTGTAGGAGTAGGAACACGCTGAGCAGATCCGATTAATTTACCGTTTAATTCAGGGATAACTAAACCGATAGCTTTTGCAGCACCTGTTGAGTTAGGAACGATATTTACAGCACCTGCACGAGATCTTCTTAAGTCACCTTTTCTCTGAGGTCCGTCAAGGATCATCTGATCACCTGTATATGCATGAATTGTGCTCATGATACCAGATTTGATACCAGCTAAGTCATTTAATGCTTTTGCCATAGGAGCTAAGCAGTTTGTTGTACAAGAAGCAGCTGAGATGATTTTGTCATCTGCTGTTAATGTTGTATGGTTTACATTGTAAACGATTGTAGGAAGGTCATTTCCTGCAGGAGCAGAAATAACAACTTTCTTTGCACCAGCGTTGATATGAGCCTGTGCTTTTTCTTTTGATGTATAGAAACCTGAACATTCAAGAACAACGTCTACTCCAAGTTCTCCCCAAGGACAGTTGTTTGCATCGGGCTCTTTGTAGATTTTTAATGTTTTTCCATCAACTGTGATAGAATCTTCACCAGCTACTACTGTATCAGCTTTTGCATATTTACCCTGTGAAGAGTCATATTTAAGAAGGTGAGCTAACATCTTAGGTGATGTTAAATCGTTGATTGCTACTACTTCATAACCTTCAGCACCAAACATCTGTCTGAATGCAAGACGACCGATACGGCCAAAACCATTAATTGCTACTTTTACTGCCATTTTTGTAATTCCTCCTAAAATGAATTTTAATATATTATTCTGAAAATATACATGAACGCACATTGTCAGAATTTTGTCAGCACACTTATTGTACATAATTTGTCCCAAAATATCAAGACATAATTCAAAGAAAATCAAAGAATTTGACCTTTTGACCCTGGTATCGCAATATGTTATTATGGTTTTGATTTAAAATTTGAAAGGCAGGACTAAGTTATGAGTATTCAATCCGATTTTCATCTTCATTCCTCTTTTTCCGGTGATTGTCATATTCCCATGGAACAAATGATTTTATCCGGTATTGAAAAAGGGCTGAAATCCATGTGTTTTACCGAGCATAACGACTTTGATTTTCCGGATGTTCCCGATGAAAACATCAATGAAGACACGTTTCTTTTAAATGTGGATTCCTATCTTTATGAATTGCTGCGTTTACGGGACAAATATGCAGAGCAGATCAAAGTATTATTTGGTATTGAAATCGGCATGCAGAAAAGTTGCATGAAAAAGAATATTATTCTTTCCAAATCCTATGATTTCGATTTTATTATTGCATCTTCCCATTTATGTATGGGAACCGATCCATACTATCCTTCTTTTTTTGAAGGAAAAGAGGTTTCTGCATGTTACTGGGCATACTTTGAAGAAATGTCCGAATATGTGAAATCCTATATCGGTTATGACGTATATGGACATCTGGATTATATTGCAAGATATGCCCCCGCTAAATCAGACAGCCGATTTTCTTACTTTGACTACTCCGATCTGATTGATGATATCCTTACCCATATCATTGAAAATGAAAAAGGAATCGAATGCAACACCTCCGGACTTCGTAAAGCATTAAATGCCCCAAATCCATCTGTTGATATCTTAAAAAGATACAAAGAATTAGGCGGAGAAATCATAACTGTCGGCTCCGACGCTCACTTTCCCGAACATGTTGCTGCAGATTTTGATAAGGCTTCCGAAATATTACAATCATGCGGTTTTAAATATTACTGTACTTTTATGGGCAGGCAGCCTTCTTTTCACAAACTATAAAACGTTTTTGTTTTTATTTCGTTCTTATCAATGTCCCAGTTTCATATATATAAAAAAAACATCTCAGGAAGTGTTTTTTTGCGCAATTATATCAGAAAAAGTAAATTGGTTCTTGGGACATTGATGTTAACAGCTGCCGGTATCCTGACACGGATTATCGGGTTTTTTTACCGTATTTTTTTATCCCGTCAAATCGGAGAAGAAGGAATGGGCGTTTATCAGTTACTTGCTCCGATTATGGCACTGTCCTTTTCGTTAACCTGCGCCGGCATTCAGACTTCCATTTCCAAACATGTAGCAGCCTATGAGGCAGAGGGAAAAAGAAAAAGCAGCATTCTGACCCTGTTATATGGTTTTCTTATTTCCATATCACTTTCCATCTTCCTTGGGATTATACTTTGTAAATTCAGCCATTCGATTTCTATTCTGTTTCTTGCCGAAAAGAGATGTCAAAATCTCATTTGTGTATATGCACTCTCGCTCCCTTTCTGTGCCATCCACAGTTGTATTAACGGTTACTATTTCGGTCTCAAACAGACAACCGTCCCATCTGCCACTCAACTACTTGAGCAACTTGCACGAGTATTCAGTGTTGTCATATTATTTTCCATCTTTCCGGACACCATTACGGAAAGTCGGATTCTGTTTGCCGTTTTAGGACTTGTCATCGGCGAAATCGTTTCCTCTTTCATCAGTGTAGTGATATTGTTCAAAAGCAAGGACAGAAAAACAAATCCACGTACCATATCGAAAAAAACAGTTTTTCAACATCATATAACCATTTCCGGACCTAAGAAACACATCCTGAAGAAATTAATTTTTCTTGCTGCTCCGCTCAGCATTAACCGTATTGTTCTGAATCTGTTACAAAGTATCGAAGCCGCATACCTTCCAAGGAAACTGACAACTTTTGGTCTGACATCTTCAGAAGCGTTATGCATATATGGAGTTTTTACAGGAATGGCCCTCCCTATGATCTTATTCCCTCAGGCTATTACGAGTTCAGTCAGTGTTTTACTTCTTCCCTATGTTTCTGAGGCAGATGCACAACAGGATCGAAAAAAAATAGCCGGATCTATCTATTTATCTACAGCATTCTGTCTGGCTCTCGGTTTTCTGTGTATGTTCTTTTTCTATCTGACCGGTCCATTGATCGGAGAACTTATTTTTAAAAGTCCCGATGCCGGTCTGTTTATCAGAACCCTGAGTTTCATGTGTCCTTTTCTATATTTAGGAACATTATTAACAAGTATTTTAAACGGCTTAGGAAAAGCAACTCTATCTTTCCTTATCAATGTGGCATCCATAGCCATCCGCCTGCTTGGGGTATTTCTTTTGGTTCCCCTATACGGCATCAAAGCCTATCTGTATTTTTTAATGTTAAGTCAGTTAGTCCACTGCATTTTGAATTTTGTTGCACTAAAAAAATATCTATACTATAATAATTCATGGCGTTTTCTGATTCGTAATAATAGGAATCTGAATACAATTTCATAATGAATATCCCTTTTTTGTATGTCCAAGGAATTTGTGAAAAATTACTCTTTCAAAATGGCGTAAATAAAAAGGAACAAAGTATAAAATTAAGTAGAAGGATAAAAAAATGAGTTTTGAATTTTTACAAAAGCTTCCGACACCTGCGGAAATTCGTGAGCAGTACCCTATGCCGGAAAAACTTGCTTTATTAAAGGAAAAAAGAGATGAGGAAATCAAAAAAGTCATAACCGGGGAAAGCAATAAGTTTTTGGTTATCATTGGTCCCTGTAGCGCAGATAATGAAGATTCTGTCTGCGACTACGTCAACAGACTGGCCGCTATCAATGATAAGGTTTCGGACAAATGTATCTTAATTCCCAGAATTTATACGAATAAACCCCGTACAACCGGTGAAGGTTATAAAGGATTTGTACATCAGCCCGATCCTGAGAAAAAGCCCAATTTACTGGCTGGTCTCATTGCCGTAAGAAAACTGCACATTCGTGCCATTGAAGAATCCGGGCTGACCGCAGCTGATGAAATGCTCTATCCCGAAAACTGGCGTTATGTACATGATCTTCTTTCCTATGTTGCAATCGGAGCCCGTAGCGTGGAAGACCAACAACATCGTCTGACCGTCAGCGGTTTTGATGTTCCCGCAGGTATGAAAAATCCGACTTCCGGCGATTTATCTGTTATGATGAATTCCGTCTATGCCGCGCAGCATCCACATGAATTCATCTATCGTAACTGGGAAGTAAAGACAACAGGAAACCCTTTAGCACATACGATTTTAAGAGGTTCTGTCAATCAATACGGCCGTAATCTTCCCAACTATCATTACGAAGATTTGAATCGTCTTTTAGAAATGTACAATGAAAGAGACTTGATGTTCCCTGCCACTGTTATTGATGCCAATCATAATAACTCCGGTAAAAAATTCGAACAACAAATCAGAATTGTAAAAGAAGTTCTTCATTCGCGTAAATTAAACTCTGATATACACAGATTGGTAAAAGGGGTTATGATTGAAAGTTATATTGAAGAAGGATGCCAGAAAATCGGCGATGGTGTATATGGAAAATCCATAACCGATCCCTGCTTAGGCTGGGCAGACAGCGAACGTCTGATTTATGATATAGCGGAGAATTGCTAATTAAAAACCGTATGTTCTTCCGGGTGGCCGGAAAACATACGGTTTTAAACTACCCTCTCGGATGAGCTTTCGCATAAACTTCTCGAATCCTGTTATGATTCATATTCGCATAAATCTGGGTTGTAGATATATCGGAATGCCCCAGCATTTCCTGTACACTTCTAAGGTCTGCGCCATTTTCCACCAGATGCGCCGCAAAAGAATGACGCAATGTATGTGGAGTGATATCTGCCGTAATTCCGGCTTTCTTTGCATAATACTTAATCAGCTTCCAAAATCCCTGACGGCTCATCGGCGCCCCGGAGAAATTGCAAAACAGTACATCCGAGGACTTGTCCTCAATCATCTGCTCCCTGGCTTCCCCAAGATAACGAACCAGCGCATTTTTTGCAGCCTTTCCAAATGGTATCACTCTTTCCTTGTGAGCATCCTTACAGATGATAAAACTCATAGGTAAATTTACGTCACTCACTTTTAAAGTAATCAGCTCTGTAACACGAATACCGGTCGCATACAACAATTCCAACATAGCTTTGTCACGAATTTCTTTATGGCTATCTCCTGATGGCTGATCCAAAAGACGAATCACCTCTTCCATCGTCAAAACTTCCGGCATTTTCTTTTCTATCTTTGGTGCTTTTAATCCATCCGAAATATCTTTTTTTATAATACCTTCCTGTGTCATAAAATGAAAAAGAGCCTTGATAGAAGCAATATTTCTTGAAATTGTAGCGGCTGCAAAATTCTGCTCATCCATAGAAGCAATATATGCTTTCAAATCATCTTCTGTCACACTGACCCAGTCAGTCAATTCGCGGGCACGCAAAAAAGCAATAACCTTCTTTAAATCGCGGCGATACGACAATTCTGTATTATTGGATGTTTCTTTTACATTATGTAAATATGCAATGAATTGTTCGATTGCCTGTTCCATATATATGTTGCCCTTTCCTCATAAGCATCACTTATGTAAATCTCAATCAGTACAATCCCTATTATAATCAGATTTTTCAAGAAAATCAAACAAAAAATTTACTGATTTTTCCTTTATTTTCAAGGATTTTTGCACAAATCCCAATATCTATGTTTTTTCTGTTTGTCTTGTCACTATATCTTGTAATTTTTTATGTAAATAATTTTCCCAAAAAAATTTAAGATATATGGATTTACATAAAATTCACTCAAGATACCTATTATGACAACTATAATAATTCCCAATTTTTGAACTATGTAACCCTTTTTAGACGCTTTTCTTATCGCACTATATTGACTAACTTGGTCATTCATAACGCTTTTATAATATGCAAGAAGATAAAAAATATAATGCGGAAGTAAGAATGCTAAAAAAAGAAGTAACCCAAAAATCTGGTAAGTTGAAACAAAATAATAAGCCCCTATTCCCATTCCTACTCCCACCATCCATAACCAAAGAATATTTCCGATTTTTTCTTTTTTCAACAATCGGAATATTACCAAAATTGCAATCTGCGTTCCTCTTAACTTTAAAATATAAAAAAAATATTCCAACTGCTGTTTTTCTTCTGAAATAATTTGAGAGATCATATTCGAAATAATCGACTGATCCAACAAAAGTTCCGATGATTTTAATACTTTTTGATATAGAATACAAACACCGATTCCTAAAAACATCGGCCAAAAACACTTTATGATCTTTTTCATATCATATTTTTCACAACGATTCAAACCAGCCCGTTGTACCAAAACAAAGAGATTTTTATAATATATGGTCTGTTCTTCTATTCTATGAAAAAAAGATGCAGGAAGGCATATTCCTGCACCTTTTCTTTGTCGTTCCGGACAGCCGAATGAATAAAATCAATTATGTTTATCGCATTCATACTTATTAATATAGGACATGATGGAGGCAATCGTTTTTGCATCCTGTATTTCACCTGAAAATATCATTTTCTTTAATTCATCGGTTGTATACGGCTTTACATTGATAAACTCATCTTCATCCAGATGTTGAGAGGTTTTAACCAGATTTTTAGCAACATATACATCAATACGTTCATTACAAAAAGCAACCGTTGAAGCAATGGAAATCAAGAACTCCATATCTTCTAATTCGCAGTGATATCCTGTCTCTTCTTCCAGTTCTCTATGACTGCATTCAATAAATGGTTCCTGCCCGTTTAATCCACCTGCCGGTATTTCCCAAATCTCTTTATCCAAAGCATTCCGGTATTGTTTTACCATCAGGATTCTGCCATCATCAAGCACAGGAACTACAGCTGCCGCCCCATTATGCTTAATAAAATCCCACTTTACAATATTCCCGTTGGGAACCTGCATCGTATCTTCATAAAAATCAACGATATGTCCATGATAAACAAGTTTACGATCCAGACGTTTAAATTGTTCAGCCATTATTTATTCTCCAACAGTTTTTCAATAGAAACGAGTTTTACACAAAGCACAAAAATTTCAGTCGCCAAAGCCAGTTCTTCAGGAGTGGGCAGTGTCGGTGCAATTCGAATATTGCTGTCTTTTGGATCCTTTTTATAAGGAAAAGTTGCCCCTGCTCCGGTCATTACCACACCGGCTTCTTTGCACTTTGCTACGATTGCTTTTGCACAGCCTTCTAGAGCATCAAAAGAAATAAAATAGCCTCCTAACGGTTTGGTCCATGACGCAATGCCCAAACCACCAAGTTCGTTTTCCAATGTATTTAACACAGCTTCAAACTTGGGGCGAATAGACTCTGCGTGTTTCATCATATGCGCTTGTAATCCATTGATATCTTTAAAATATTTCACATGTCTTAACTGATTGATTTTATCATGACCAATCGTCTGAATAGTCATTGCCTTTTTGACAAAATCAAGATTCTTGGCAGAAGAAGCCATGGCAGATATACCACTTCCCGGAAAAGAAACTTTCGATGTGGAAGCAAATTCATATACCATATCCGGATTACCGGCCTTTTCACATTCCGAAATGATATCCAGAATTTTGGTCTGCTTATCTTCATATAAATGATGAATGACATAGGCATTATCCCAGAAAATACGGAAATCCTCTGCAGCAGGTTTCAAAGCAGCCATCCGTCTAACGGTTTCATCTGAATAGCTGTATCCTTGGGGATTAGAATATTTCGGCACACACCAAATTCCCTTAACGGCCGGATCATTATTCACATATTGTTCAACCAAATCCATATCCGGTCCATCTTCCGTCATAGGAATATTAATCATTTCAATGCAAAAGTATTCCGTAATCGCAAAATGTCTGTCATACCCCGGAACCGGACAAAGAAATTTTACCTCATCCAATTTACACCAGGGTGTTGAACCACATACCCCTTTTATCATTGATCTTGAAATCGTATCAAACATAATATTTAAACTGGCATTGCCAAATACAATCACATTTTCAGGCTTTGTATCCATCATTTCAGCCATCAGGACTCTTGCTTCCCACAGGCCATCCAAAACTCCATAATTACGACAATCTGTTCCATTTTCAGACTTGCAATCTGATTGACTGTTAACTGCATCCAGCAAGTCCATACTCAGATTAAGCTGGCTTGCAGATGGCTTACCTCTGGACATATCTAACTGCAAACCTTTTCCCTTTGCCTCTTCATATGCAGAAGCCAACTCCTTTTTCAGCTGCAATAATTCTTCTTTTGTTAATTCACTGTACGCTTTCATATTAACACCGCCTTGAAATTGTTTCATTGTATACAATCATACACCTCGTTTATTTTACACTATGAATCACATAAAAACAAGCAAATAGATATATTTTCTTTCTTTTTTATAATTCTTTCGGATTTATGTTCCCAATATATATCTTTGTCGCCGACTTTTACGAGGTTTCGTGTCTTTCTTAGCGGCATTAGCGAACAAAAATAAATGGCCGGTTTCAATTCTATAAAATTCCATAATCGAACTACTTTCTCTTTCATATTTTGCGTAATCGTTATATAATAAAAAAGGTTTATATACTAGATTACAAAATAAAGAGGTAAATTCAAATGAGCGTAACAGAAATCAAACCCATTAAAGAAGGCAAAGTTCGTGAAATCTATGATAACGGTGACAGCTTAATCATGGTAGCAACAGACCGCATCAGTTGTTTTGATGTTATTTTAAAAAATATTGTCACTAAGAAAGGCACCGTTTTAACTCAGATGTCTAAATTCTGGTTTGACATGACAAAGGACATTCTTCCAAATCATATGATTTCCGTAGATGTTAAAGATATGCCCGAATTTTTCCAACAAGAAAAATTTGATGGCAACAGTATGATGTGTCGTAAACTTAATATGCTTCCCATTGAATGTATTGTTCGTGGCTATATTACCGGAAGTGGTTGGGCCAGCTATAAAGAAAACGGAACCGTATGTGGCATAAAACTCCCTGAAGGATTAAAAGAATCCGATAAACTGCCTGAGCCCATTTACACCCCTTCTACCAAAGCAGAAATCGGAGATCATGATGAAAACATCTCTTTTGAACAGAGTGTTTCATATCTGGAAGAAAGATTTCCCGGCAAAGGTCTGGAATATGCTACAAAACTTCGCGATTATACCATCGCATTGTACAAAAAATGTGCTGATTATGCTTTATCAAAAGGCATCATCATTGCAGATACCAAATTTGAATTCGGTTTGGATGAAGAAGGCAATATTGTAATAGGCGATGAGATGCTTACTCCCGACAGTTCTCGTTTCTGGCCTGCAGATGGATATGAACCCGGACACGGACAACCATCTTTTGACAAACAATTTGCCCGCGACTGGTTAAAAGCAAATGAACATGACTGGGAACTTCCGGATGATATTGTTCAGAAAACAATTGATAAATACTTACAGGCATATGAATTATTGACCGGTAAACCACTTTAATTTTTAACCTCTTTCGGGAACACAAAAACCCCCAGATTAAAATATCTGGGGGTTAATTTTATTAATTATACGATTTATTTGGCATAATCAATGACTCTTGATTCTCTAATCAGACTAACCTTAATGTTGCCGGGATATTCAAGTTCAGACTCAATCTGTTTTGCAATATCACGTGCCAATAAGACCATATCTGTATCTGTAATCTGGTCTGGAACTACCATTACACGAATCTCTCTACCTGCCTGAATAGCAAAAGATTTTTCTACACCTTTGAAATTGTTTGCGATATTTTCTAATTGTGTCAGTCTGGTTGTATATGTCTGTAAAGTCTCACGTCTTGCACCTGGTCTTGCAGCAGAAATAGTATCTGCGGCCTGTACTAAACATGCAATTAAGCTGGTTGCCTCCACATCTCCATGATGCGATTCAACCGCATTAATAACAATGGGTGATTCCTTATATTTTCTACACAACTCAGCACCGAGCTGAATATGTGATCCTTCCATTTCATGGTCAACAGCTTTACCGATATCATGTAATAAACCGGCACGCTTAGCCATTCTGACATCCAAGCCCATCTCGGATGCTAAAAGTCCGGTCAGATGAGCAACTTCGATGGAATGCTTCAAAGCATTTTGTCCATAACTTGTACGATACTTCATCTTTCCTAATAAACGGACAAGTTCGGAATGAATACCATGCACTCCCACCTCAAGGATGGCTGCTTCACCTTCTTCACGGATAATGTTTTCAACCTCTTTTTGTGCCTTTTCTACCATTTCTTCAATTCTGGCCGGATGAATACGTCCGTCCACAATCAATTTTTCCAAGGCAATACGAGCAACTTCTCTACGGATTGGATCAAATCCTGATAAGATAACTGCTTCGGGTGTATCATCAATAATTAAATCAACACCTGTCATTGTTTCAAGGGTACGAATATTTCTTCCCTCTCTACCAATGATACGACCTTTCATTTCGTCGTTAGGAAGCTGCACAACCGAAAGCGTTGTCTCGGAAACGTGATCTGCAGCACATCGCTGAATTGCTGTAACAACGTATTCTTTCGCTTTCTTGTCCGCTTCTTCCTTGGCCCTGCTCTCCATTTCTTTAATCATGACAGCAGTTTCATGTTTAACATCTTCTTCAACAATTTTCAACAAATATTCTTTTGCCTGTTCGGAGGTTAATCCTGAGATTCGTTCTAGTTCCTGTACTCTTTGTTCGTTTAATTTGGCTATCTCTGCTTTCTGCTTTGATAACTCTTCTTCCCTTGCAGTAAGACTTGCTTCTTTTTTCTCGATTGCTTCAGCTTTTTTGTCGATATTCTCTTCCTTTTGCTGAACACGTCTCTCGTAACGCTGCGCTTCTGCTCTACGCTCTTTGATTTCTTTATCCAATTCGTTTTTGGTACGAATCGATTCCTCTTTGACCTCAAGCAAGCCCTCACGCTTCTTTGCTTCTGCAGTCTTTAAAGCTTCGTCAATAATTTCACGTGCCTTTTCGTCCGCATTTCCGATTTTTGATGCAGCTTGCTTCTTTAACGTAGAAGTAACCACTGCGGAAGTAACCGGAACAGCAATCACAAGTGTCACTACAACGGCAATAATTATATAAACAGCCATTGTACAGGAGCACCTCCTTATTAAATTTTCATTGTACAAATATCTCATAATAGAACGAAATGTTTCGTTCTAAGTCGCGATTTTACAACACTTCAATTCTAAACCATATCTGTTGTTATGTCAAGTACATATGTCCACATCCAGCATACAGGCGTACATGCATGTCCATATTCAGAGTACCCGCAACGTGCATACAACTAACCGCACTAATTACTACCTATACCCGCCGCAAATGACTGCATTGCACACAAAACGGCATCCATAGAAAAGCCCTTTTGTATAAGTGAACGAAGAAATTTATTTTTTTCCTCGAGCGTGCAGGATTCCAAACCTGGAAAATGCTTTTTTTCCAGCTGTCTGTGAATAAGCTCCTCATCCGGTGTCTTTTCTCCACTTTCGCAAAAACTTTGATACGCATCTCTTATAATATCATCCGGAATTCCTCGCTGTCTTAATTTTAGAATAATTTGCTGTCGATTGAGTTTTTTCCCATGGTAAAATAGAAAATCCTGCGCATAACGGGCATCATCGACATATCCAAACGATTTTACATATTCCATAGCAGCATCCACACATTCTGGCGGATAATTCCCATTCATCAGCTTTTCATGTAAGTTTTTTTCAGAATAATTACGTTCCTTAAGCAAATTCATAGCCCGCAATTTACATCGTCTGCAAAGAACCTCATCTACAATTTTATGATAACAAGCATCTGTCATTTCTTTTCCGATGGAAATACCGTATAAATGAAGTTCGCCTTTGTACAAGACAAAGGCAAACTCATCATCAATCATGACTTTACATTGTTTTTTTGAAACATCTATCAAATCAGTAACAATCATGTCTGTAAAACCTCTTTTCAGGTTTTTTTATTTTTCGGAAGTCTTCTGTTTTTCATCAGAAACTTCTTCATTTTCTTTTAACAATCCATACTGCATACGAACCTTGTGTTCAATCTCAGCAAGCATATCCGGATGCTGCTGTAAAAAGATTTTGGAATTTTCACGTCCCTGTCCCAGCTTTTCACCTTCATATGCATACCATGCACCGCTTTTATTCACAACTCCGCATTCTGCTGCAAGATCAAGAATATCTCCAACTGCAGAAATACCTTTGCCAAACATAATATCAAATTCCGCAATTTTAAACGGAGGTGCAATTTTATTTTTTACCACTTTAACTTTGGTACGGTTACCGACAGCTTCACCATTGACCAGCAACTGCTCTTTCCTACGCACATCAAGACGAACGGATGAATAGAACTTTAAGGCATTTCCGCCGGTAGTTGTTTCCGGATTACCAAACATAATACCCACTTTTTCACGTAACTGATTAATAAAAATAACGGTACAATTGGACTTACTGATCACAGCCGTCAGCTTTCTCAATGCCTGTGACATCAGTCTTGCCTGAAGACCAACGTGGGAATCACCCATATCACCATCAATCTCTGCCTTGGGAACTAAAGCTGCTACCGAGTCGACCACTACGATATCGATGGCACCCGAACGCACCATTGTTTCACAGATTTCCAAAGCCTGTTCGCCACAATCCGGCTGGGATATATAAAGATTATCAATATCAACACCGATATTTTTTGCATAAGCGGGGTCTAAGGCATGCTCAGCATCAATAAAACCGGCTATACCGCCTCTTTTTTGTACTTCTGCAATCATATGCAGAGTTACAGTCGTTTTACCTGATGATTCAGGACCATATATCTCAATAATACGTCCCTTAGGAATACCGCCAAGCCCCAATGCAATATCCAGGCTTAGCGAACCGGTAGGAATTGTTTCCACATTCATTTGTCTGGTGGGATCACCAAGCTTCATAATTGATCCTTTTCCATAAGATCTTTCAATCTGTGAAATTGCCGCATCTAATGCTTTTAATTTTTCTTCTCTTTCCATTTTTCCTCTCCTTTAGGAACATTTGTTCGTCTCTTGTTTTAGAATAAAACAAATGTTCGATTTTGTCAATACTTGTTTTTATTTTTAAAGGTTTCAAACTATGTTCTGATTTTACCAAAACAAATGTCCGTTAAATCACCCTCAAAGGCATCACTTCTTTCAATATTTTGTATAAAAATTTGGAAATATGGGCGAAACTGCCCAAAAGCAGAAATGCTTTTTTGATGCCATAACTTTATCATATTTTTTTCAATAAAGCAATACCGCACTTTCGTGCGGTATTACAATTCCAATATAACATTGTTCAACTTACATTCAAAATATATGTCCTTACCGAAATTCCATTCCGTTTACCACATACATTATTTCCTTAATAGGATTTCAAATATGTTTCATAATCCCTCAAAGTTGTAGTAAACCATCCATATTCGTAATATGAATAATAACTTAATCCGACTTCCAAACCACAAGGTGTATAAAATACAATCAGATTTTCAGGATTTTCAAACTCATACACTAATTCATCAATATCCGTGTCATCAAGATATGAAATAGAACCATTTTGTTTATTCGAGCTTTCCACAACATGTTCTACAAAATCATGATCAACATCCAACATATTCATATTGTCAAGAACCATTCCGGTTTCCAGATCCACCGTAACGCAATACAGGTGCATTCCACTCATATAAGTATTTTTATTATTACTGTACGTAACAAAACTGATGATAGAATCATCATTATAGGTAACATAGGTTGTTGCTTCAACGATATAACCGGCACCATATGCTTCAAAAACTTCATCATAGAACTCTTTTTCCAGATTATATGCTTCCAAATCTGTGAGTGCCGTGGCTTTTAACTGTTCGTTAATCTCATCCAAATTCGGAATATCACCTTCCAATTGATAGTAGGTAACTCTCATACAGACATCCTGATCTTTATCGAGCTGTTCTTCTGTTTTATAACTCAACTGATAGGAAACATTTTCATCAATACAGGAACGCAGATCTTCATAATATCGCTGTTTTGCATCCCAGACATCCTCTTTTGAATAATTCTGTGGTTCCTCTTTCCATGACTTATCGGCCCAATCTATATCATCTTCTAACGGACGAGGATCAAAGTTGTCCGAATCACTCCAGTCATCATCATAAGAGTCATCATCCCAATCATAATCCCAGTCATCAGAATAAGAATCAGAATCACCATATACTCTTTCATATGATTTGCGCAGACTGGAAGAATAAACTGCAGTTGCAGCAACAGCCACAACCGTAACGACCGCCATAATAACTCCGACAATTACGGCTTGCACAGTACTACTTTTACTTTTTGTCTGTGGTACCTGTGTCTGATAAAAAGAATCATGGTAGGGATTAGCATAAGGATCCGTTCCCTGATATCCATATCCGCTCTGTCCGCCATTTCCATAGTTGCTTTGTGTCGCATTTCCATAGCCACCATCATAGCTGTTTTGCGTCGCATTTCCATAGCTATTCTGCTGACCATCGAAACTGTTTTGTGTCACATTTCCATAACCACCATCATAGCCCCCCTGCTGACTATCGAAACCACTTTGTGAAAAGCTGTCATAGGCATTCTGCGTATTATTTTCGCCAAAGTGGCAACAGGGACATACGCCATCTCTTAATAATGCACCACATTGCGGACAAAAACCATTATTGTATTGTGTACTCATCTCTTCTTCCTTTCATCTTTTGACTATTCGTCGGACTTTATTTATTACCAAAAGTAACTTCACTAAAATATTCCAATACACATTTTCTAAGAAGTGCAAGTGCAGCAACAACTGCTTCTTCACGAATATGGGTCCGATCTCCGGTAAAATGATATTCTTCTACAACTGCCTTGCCTTTTACATTGCAGCCAATATAAACCAGACCAACCGGTTTTTCTTTGGTACCACCATCAGGACCTGCAAGACCAGTGACAGAAACAGTAACATCGGCCTTTGTCAACAGGGAAATTCCCTGAACCATTTCTTTTGCTACTTCCGCACTGACTGCGGTGTATTTCTTTAATGTAGATTGTTTCACACCCAGTACTTTCCGTTTAGCCTTATTGGAATAAGTCACATATCCGACCTTAAATACTTCAGATACACCGGGGACATTAATCAGCCTTGCAGCAAGCATTCCACCGGTACAGGATTCCATTGTTGAAATCCGAAGATTATTGGCTAACAATAGGTCAACACAGGACTGTTCCAAGCTGGTTTCTTCATGTGTCGTATAAATATTCATATTAAAACGATGCTTTAACTCCTTGACAACCGGTTTGATCATCTTGACAGCATCTTTTTCCCTGTCTGCCTTGGCCGTAACACGAACATGAACCTCCCCACACTTAGCATAGGTTGCAATGACCGGATTTTGCTCTTCATTCATCAGATCAGCAATCTCGTCATTGACCTTGGCTTCGGAAATTCCACAGAGTTTAATCGTCCTGGTACGAATAACCATATCTGTTTTTTCCTGAAGATAAGGAAAAACCTGCTCGGTAAACATGGGTTCCAACTCTTTCGGTGAACCCGGAAGCAATATAATCCGTTTCTTTTGTTCTTCCAGAATAAATCCATTCGTCGGTCCGTTTTGGTTTTCCAGCTCCAAAACGGTTGCTTGATCATAAACTTCTTTGACAGAATCTTTTGTAATATCATCATCAGCCTGTCCGAGGCCACCATTTATCAAAATAATATCAGCACGTTTTTCCGCTGTTCTAATTACTTCCTGTAATCTGGATTTATCATCTCCAACAATCGTCTGATAAAAACATTCAAAGCCCAAAGAAACACATTGTTCAGCTAAAAACGCGGCATTGGAATTTACAACCGTTCCTGTTAAAAGTTCATTGCCAACACTAATAATTTCTACAACCATTTAGTCCACATCCTTAAGTACATCTTTATTTTTTAACAAATAATCAATCAAAGAAACAACGGTGAGAATTAAAGCAATATACATGGTAATACTTCCAATCATCATAAGCACCTGATAGAACGGAGTTACTACATACAATGCATTAGCCGCTATATTGCAGTTAACACTGGCGTACTGATCCATAACCACCATCTGCACACAAAGCATTACCATCTGAAAGGTCGTTTTCCATTTGCCCCACATGCTGGCTGCAATGACAACGCCTTTTTCCGCAGCAATCAGCCGAAAACCACTAATAATAAATTCTCTTGCAATAATGACAATGGTAATCCATGCCGGAATAACGCCCAATGAACTCATGGCAATCAATGCAGAACATACCAAAAGCTTATCTGCCAGTGGGTCCATAAATTTCCCAAAATTGGTTACTAAATTATACTTTCTGGCGATTTTTCCATCTAAAAGATCGGTCAGACTGGCAATGACAAATATAGCCAGTGCAATCCATTTAAAATACAAAAACTGTGGCACCAGTAAAATAAAAACGACGAAAAACGGAACCATAATCACACGTGATAATGTCAGTTTATTTGGTAAATTCATGTTAAAACCTCTCCTATCAAATCATACTCGTAAGAACCGGTAACTTTAATCTTCACAAAATCACCGCTCAAAAATTCTTCATCCGAAGAAACAAAGACAAGACCGTCTACATTGGGAGCATCCTTATAGGTCCGTCCGACAAAAACATTTTCATCGGCAACCTTTCCTTCAATCATAACATAACCTTCCCAGCCGATCATATCTGCAGCTTTATCAAAAGCAATCTCCTGCTGAAGCTCCATCAGTTCTCCCTGCCACTCCTCTTTTTGGTCTTCCTCTATCTGATTGGGGAATTCTGCCGCGGGCGTATTTTCTTCCGGTGAATAGGTAAAAACACCGAGACGGTCAAACCGCATTTCATCAATAAACTCCATAACCTGCTCATGGTCTTCTTGTGTTTCTCCGGGGAAACCGGCAATCAAAGTGGTACGCAGACAAATATCCGGGATTTCCTTCCGTAAAGTACCAATGATATTGCGCAAATCCGAATTTGACGTCTTTCTTCCCATTTTGCGAAGAATCGTATCCGAAGCATGCTGAATGGGTATGTCTAAATAGTGACATATTTTCTTTTCATCTTTTATGACTTGAATCAGTTCATCCGTAATTTCTTCCGGATAACAGTACAGAATCCGAATCCAATACAACTTGGGAATTGCACATAATTTTTTTAGTAATTCCGGCAGTTTCTTTTCTCCATATAAATCAACACCGTACAACGTCGTTTCCTGGGCAACCAGAATTAATTCCTTAATTCCCTGTTCTGCCAGTGCCTTTGCCTCTTCTACTAACGTATCCATGGGGACACTCCTGTAATTCCCACGTACTTTAGGAATAATACAGTACGTACAATGCTTATCACAACCTTCGGCTATTTTTAAATATGCGTAATATCCGCCTGCTGTCACGATTCGTTTTTTTCCAAAAATCGGAACCTCATTGATATCCCGCAGCAAATCTGTTTTTTTATGCAGATTTACATCTTCAATTGCCTGTACAATCTGATCAATGGCATTGGTACCGACAATTACATCCACTTCCGGAATATCCTCTCTTATTTCCTTTGCATATCTTTGTGCCAGACAACCGGTCGCAATTAATCCCTTTAAGTTTCCCGTTGTCTTTTTTTCACCGAGAGCAAGCAGTTGATTAATGCTCTCTTCTTTGGCATCACCGATAAAACAACAGGTATTGACAACTGCAATATCCGCTTCATTTTCATCATCGGTAAAGCTGTAACCTTTTTCTGATAACATACCAAGCATCATCTCAGTATCCACCAGATTTTTGTCACAACCAAGTGAAACAAACATTATTTTCATATCATTATCCACCAAAAAAGAAAAGGATTGATGAATCAAAATAGATTTTATCGACCACCAACCCCTTATATGCTTTATTCTTCCTCTTCGTCATCTCCCAGAATTTTAATCTTGCCCTGATTCAATTCATCAACAGCAATGGATAAAGGCTTTGTACCTTCTGTTGCATCAACTAAAGGTTCTTCCCCATCAATAATCTGTCTGGCTCTTTTACTGGTTGCCATAACGATAGAATAACGGCTGTTTACCACTTTTGCCTCGCCGGGTTCAACCTCGCTGTTTACTACTTTCATTAAGTCTGAATAAGACGGATGTAACATAATAATTCTCCTTTCAAATACTCCTCATATTATGAATTTTTACTTAATGCATTTCCAATTTCATCAATCAGTTGCAAATAATCCTGTGCTTTACAATGTGATGCTTCAACAATGGAATGGATGTCACCGACACATTCATCCAGATCATCATTTACAACGACATAATCATATTGTTCCACACCCTTTGATTCTTCAACCGCTCTAAAAAGACGCTGCCTGATGACATCAGCTGTCTCGGTTCCCCGCCCCACAAGGCGCTCCTTTAATATCTCTGCCGAAGGAGGGGTAACAAAAATCAAAATGGTCTCAGGTAACTTCTCCTTAACTTTTAATGCACCCTGGATTTCGATTTCCAAGATCACATTTTTTCCTTCTTCCAGACATTGATTAACATACGCAAGCGGTGTTCCGTAATAATGATTACAGTAACGGGCATATTCTAAAAATCCCTCATCCGCAATGGTCTGTTCAAATTCATCCTCTGAAACAAAAAAATATGATTTTCCGTTTTCTTCTCCGGGACGGGGCGATCTGGTTGTCATGGAGATACTCAGCGCATACTCATCATGCAGTTCTAAAAGACGTTTAACCAATGTACCCTTTCCTGCACCCGAAAAACCGGAAATAACAATCAATGAACCTTTTTTCACTACTGTCACCTACTCAATATTCTGAATCTGTTCTCTGACTTTTTCAATTTCAGTCTTTAACTCAATACCGCGGTTTGAGATTTCTAAATCGGTAGATTTGGAAAGAATGGTATTGGCTTCTCTGTTCATTTCCTGAACAATGAAATCTAACTTTCTACCAATACTTCCACCTTCAATCAAAGTATTCTTTACCATCATGATATGGCTTCTTAACCGCACAATCTCTTCATCCACACAGATTTTATCCGCAAAAATCGTCACTTCCATTAACAGGCGATTCTCATCTACCCGGTTATCCTCAAGCAAATCATGGATTTTTGCCTGCAATTTCTGCTTATACTCTTCAATAATCTTGGGCGAATTTTCTTCGATATAATCAACCAAGCCAAGCATACCGTCAAGCTTGCCTACAAGATCATTTTTTAAATTTTCTCCCTCTTTTAAGCGCGATTCCACAAAAGACTCACAAGCCTCGCGAATGGCAGCTTCTAACACTTTCCAAATGCTTTCTTCATCAATTTCCTGTTCTTCCATAGTGAATACTTCAGGATATCTGGATAATGTAGAAACCCGGATATCGTTTTCTAAAGAAAAGCTCTCTGCCATTTCATTTAAGTAGGCAAGATAAGATGCCGCAACATCGGGATGATATTTTACACTAACCGTCTGCTCAGACAAATCTTCATATGTGATATAAATATCAACCTTGCCCCTCTGAATATACTCTTTTAGTAAATTACGAATGGATGCATCGAAAAAATTCAGTTTTTTCGGCATCTTGATATTGACGTCCAGATACCGGTGGTTTACGGCTTTCATTTCAACGGTAATCTTGCGCTGACCTTTTGAAACTTCACCTCTTCCGAACCCTGTCATACTTTTTATCATATTGTTTTCGCTTTCTGAAGTCGCGACTATTTTTCTACCATGTCGCGCACTCCAATATATTATAAAACACGGAAAAAAACTAGTCAAGTTTTATGCCAATTCCGGTTCAGCTCATATGCCAACTCGGGTTCATTTCATGCCAAATCCGATCCGGTTTCACATCATTTTTCTGTCACTTCAATAATGTCGGAAATATCAGGAGCTATCGCCATGGAATAATTGGTGTAGTATACGACAAATCCCGGCTTTGCGCCATTTGGTTTCTTCACATGTTTTTTCTGAATATAGTCAATCTCAACCTTATTTTGCTCAGATCCTTTTGAATAAAATGCAGCCAATCTTGCCGCTTCTTCAAACGTCCGATCCGGCAGTTCTGCTCCCTTGCATTTGACAATCACATGCGAGCCCGGCATACCTTTCGCGTGAAACCACCAGTCTCCGCCTTCTGCCATTTGAAAAGTCAACTCATCATTTTGAAAATTATTTTTACCAACATACATATGATATCCGTCACTGCTGATGTAATGTAAAGGTTTACTTGTCAGTCTGACTTTTTTTCCACTGCTCTTTTTGCGGATATATCCGCTTTCTGACAGCTCTTCTCGTATCTGGTTTAAATCATCTTCCGTCTTTGCCAGTTTGAGCGCAACCATAACACTTTCCAAATAATCCAGTTCTGCCTTCGTTTCCTGACTTAGTGTGGAAAGCGCTTCAAATGTCCGTTTTAATTTACCATACCGGTCAAAATATTTTTTTGCATTTTCCATTACCGAAAGCTCAGGATTTAACGGAATGGTCAATTCTTTATTATCATAATAATTGACAACCGTAATAGATTTGTCTCCGTCCTTTGCCTCATATCCATAGGTATGGAGAAGTTCCCCGTAAATACGATATTTATCCCTTTTTTCCGTATCTTTTAACTGAGAAAGCTGAAGATCCAGTTTTTTAGAATTTCGTTCGATTGCCGTCTGGATAATCCGGCGTAAATCAACGGATTTTTGCCGAATTCTCGTAACAGTACTTTTCTCCTGATAAAAAGAAAAGAGCAAATCCGATACGGAAGAATATTCTCTTACGAAAAAGCCGGGATAACATGAAAAAGGAAAAACACCATATTCAACCGGTGCATCTTTCTCATAAACAACATTCGGGCAAAAGTCTTTTTGATTGATTCGGTTACTGAACTTTATTAACTCTTCCTGCAGGCTCTGCCTTTCATGAAGTTCCAAAGAAGATGCCGGTTTATCCTGATCCACCCCTGCTCTGAAACAGATATCCGATGCCACAACCGGTGCCACTCCGGTAAAATACTGATAAATCATTTTTATAACCGGTTCGCTTCTCTGTGCCATTGCCGCAAGAAAAGCGTCTTGTTCTTCTATTTTATCAAATTGAAGTAAATCTGCTTTATCAGAACCCGGAATAAAATAACTTCGCCCCGGCAGAACTTCCCTGACACTACTGACCGCCTGCGAAACATGTTTCATACTGTCAATAATTTTTTCATCATCTCGAAAAATGATATTACTGTATTTTCCCATCAGTTCGACCGTCAGAATTTTTTGACACAAATCTCCCATCTCATTGAGATGCTCAATTCGAATATCAACAACCCTTTCCAGTCCCGGCTGATTGATGGAAAGAATTCTGCCATTCTGAATATGCTTTCTTAGAAGCATACAAAAATTCGGTGCCGTCATGGGACTTTTTTTATTTTCATTGGTAAGATATAAAAGCGGCAGGGATGCGTCCGAAGAAATAATAAGACGATACTGATTCGCCTGATTCTTAATCGTTAGCAACAGCTCATCTTTTTCCGGCTGGGCAATTTTATAGATACGTCCGCCTGTCAGTTTTTCCCGAAGTTCCGACACCAGTGCCGATATTGTAATTCCATCAAAAGCCATATATAATCCTCACATTACATTATCCGAGATATATGTTTCATTGATACATATACCCCTAATTCCACTCCTTGTCAGGAAAAATAACACAAAACATATAAAAAGCTCGTCTTACTGTGCAATCACAAAGACGAGCTTTTATTGTTTTTATTTATTTGCTCAGCCAATCAACCAGTCATACATTTCCTGATAACTTCTTGCTGATACATTCCATGAAAAATCAGCAGCCATGGCTCTGTCAACCATCTTATTCCACTCACGCTTTTTCTGATAGAAAATATACTTCGCATAACGAATGGTTGCAAGCATCTCATGTGCATTATAATTTTTAAAGCTAAAGCCTGTTCCGGTGCTTTCATATTCATTGTAAGCCTGCACGGTATCTTTTAATCCACCGGTTTCTCTAACAATCGGTACCGTACCGTAACGCAATGACATTAACTGACTTAATCCGCATGGCTCAAATAAAGACGGCATTAAAAATGCATCGGATGCAGCATAAATCTTGTGCGACAAAGCATCTGAATAATAAATATTTGCCGATACCTTTTTGTTATACTTCCAGTCAAAATGACGGAACATATTTTCATAGCGCTCTTCCCCCGTACCCAGAACAACAATCTGCACATCCTCCTGGCAAAGCTCATCCATAATATATGCAATCAGGTCAAAGCCCTTTTGATCTGTCAAACGGGAAACAATACCAATCATAAACTTCTTGTCATCCACATCAAGACCAAGCTCTTCCTGAAGTGCTCTCTTATTTTTCACTTTTTCTTTGCGGAAATTCTTAATATCATAAGGAGCTACGATATTTTTATCCGTTGTCGGGTTGAAGTCCTCATAGTCAATACCATTCAGAATTCCACGAAGAGAATTAGCTCTGGCATTTAACAGTCCGTCAAGCCCTTCTCCATAAAACGGTGTTTTAATTTCTTCCGCATATGTCGGTGAAACCGTTGTGATTGCATCCGCATACACAAGACCACCTTTTAACAGATTCGCATCTTTATATGCTTCCAATTTATCGGGGGTAAAGAAATAATCCGGGAGACCGGTAATATTCTTCACATCTTTTACATTCCATTTTCCCTGAAATTTCAAGTTGTGAATCGTCATAATCGTCTTAATCCCGCGGAAAAATTCATTTCCCTGAAAACGTTCTTTCAGATATACAGGAACCAGGCCGGTCTGCCAGTCGTGACAGTGAATGATATCCGGTCTGAAACCAATCAATGGCAAAGCAGATAATGCTGCTTTATCAAAGAACGCAAATTTCGTAATTTCATCCAGAACATTGTCGCTGTAAATCTTGTAGCCGGAAAACATGGACTCGTTGTCAATAAAATAATATGTAATACCATCTACCTTAGCTTCCAGAACACCGACGTATTCACTCCTCCAATTATAATCCATATAGAAATGTGTTCTATATTTCATTTTATCCTTTAAATCCTGTCTGATACAAGAATATTTGGGAAGCACAACCCTGATATCAAAGTATCGTTTATCAATACATTTAGGCAGTGAACCGACAACATCGGCCAAACCGCCGGTTTTAATAAAGGGAACCCCTTCTGATGCTACAAACAGTATATTTTTCATTGTATACCTCCGTTAGTCTGCTAAAATACCTCAAAATATGTCAAAACACACAATGTAAGTATAACACGCAAACGGCTAATTTTAAAGTAGCAATTTTAAGATATCATCAAAAGATATAAGTAAAAGAAAACATCACTTTCTTTACTTAATCACGGTACAATAATCTGATTTTATCGGCAATCAATGCAATAAATTCGGAATTGGTCGGTTTTCCTTTTCCGGTGTTGATTGTATAACCGAAAAGTGCATCCAACGTTTCCATTTTTCCTCTGCTCCACGCAACCTCGATTGCATGTCTGATTGCTCTTTCCACACGGCTTGGTGTCGTATCGAATTTCTTCGCAATTGAAGGATATAATATTTTTGTAATGGAATTTAACATATCCATATCTTCTACAGACATCATAATTGCCTCCCGCAAATATTGATAACCTTTGATATGTGCAGGTACTCCGAGTTCATGAATCATCTCTGTCACATCTTTTTCAAGATCCCTTTTTACGGGTACGACATTGCTCGTTGAGACAACCTGAACATCTTCCTCTTTTCCTGTGGCCGGAACTGTAATCATGATTTGGAATTCTTTATCCTGTTTAAGTAAATTCTGGAGCATCTGATAAACACCCGCATCATCTTTCGTTGTAACAACATTTCGTTGTTCCATTTTCAATCCCTCCATTCTTATGACATGAATTATAGCAAACTGTCATTTTACGATTCAAGACACACTTATCGCATTTTATTTTCCCTTTCGCTATTCTTAAACATCCATCGCAAAAATGTACTTCAAATGCCGTCAGAAAGATTCTAAAAACAAAAAAATCGGTCGAATTGTTTCGACCGACTTTCCATCAAATAAAATCTATTTCAATACTATTTTGTTACTTTTTTAGCAACATTTTTCTTTGCTGTTGCAACTGCACTTTTCTTTGTATCTGCTGTAGCTTTTTCAGCTGTTTTAGCAACAACCGGTTTTTCTTCAGCTTTCTTTGCAGGTGCTGCTTTCTTTGCTGCGGGTTTTGCTTCTGCTTTCTTTGCAGGTGCTGCTTTCTTTGCTGCGGGTTTTGCTTCTGCTTTCTTTGCAGGTGCTTTTTTCTTAAATGCTTCTGCAAGTTCCAAAGCTTTTTCAACATTTCCTACAAGCTTTAATTCTCCAGCGGCTACGGCATCCTGAGCTGCTTTCTTACCATCGAGAATAGCAATAAATACATCTGCATTAGATACTAAGATTACATCTCTGTCATAGTATTCATAAGGTTCAACTGCTGCAGTAGCATCATTTAATTCGATATAAAAAGCGCCTTCACCTTCACCGGTAATATTTACCTGTGCAGCCAGATGTCCTTTATATGATTTAAAGTTAGCTGCTGCTACTTTCTTTTTTGTATATGCTACAATTTCTTCATAGGTCATGGTGTGTTCCTCCTTTTATCCTTTACAAACATAATTATATCTTTGTCAACTAAAATCGACAATGTATCATTTGACTAAAAATAGCGGTATTTCATAGATAAATCAATGCAAATTATACATATTTATCTAATTATAATGATACCAACGGATTGCGAGAGCACATGGTGCGTAGCAATCCGTTGGTATCATTAATAATTAGCAATAGGCAACTTATTCTTTCAAAGAATGATATAAACAGAGCCAACATAGAAATTGTCTCAGCCCATGAATACGAGCACTTATTTTATGGACATTTCAAATTCGTCAATATCTTTATAGCCATACAACTTAGCCGTATTTTCCATCGTCATACGCGCGATATTTTTATGCGTTTGAAAACAGTCCACTACATAGCGGGCATACAACTGAAGCATTTTGTCCGAATACGTACTAATTTCTCCTCTAAGATATGTTTCATAAGAGGTGTTGATTAGATTATCCTCATACGTATGAAGACTTCTGGCATTCATAAACACCTTGGGGTGATCCTTGGCAAACTCTTCTGCCATCGTCATCTGGATTGCGACAATCTGTTCAATCACAGCTTTCTTTTCATCGGATAAAGGTGGAAATTCATTTTTAATGTTTTCATATTCATCCGGAGCTGTACTTTCCATCATTCTGCCGTATTTTTCCGTAATCAGGTTATGTCCCAACGATAATTCCCGCTTAAAATCATAAATATATTGTAACAGCATTGTCTGATTCCATGTCAGATACTGACTTCTTCTCATCACAGAAAATGTCGGCCAGTCATTCTGGCACGAAGCTCTTCCGCCTTTATTTTTTACTTTATCGAATGCTTGAAACTCGGTTTTTGCGATTTCCGTTACAAGCTTTTCTTGCGGAAGAACAGAGTAACCTGCTTTTACAACCAATTCATCAGTATGCACATCCAGATAGTTCTCAATATCCGAAATATCATCATGTTCATAAAGCTCTCTTGCAAAAAAATCACCCAACCGGTTTGTCAGTTCTCTGACTGTCTGCACGACCTTCGTATCATTTCTATTTAGGCATGCATAAAGATCTTTTAAAATATCCAGAAGCTGCTGTCCGTTTTCCAGTTTCTGCGTGCTAACTTTTAACCACTTGTCATGCACAGGATAAACATTACAGATATAATGCTGCAATTTCATGGCATGTCCAATACAGTCTGAAAGCATTCTGTCTGCCGAAAAAGAATCTCCTCTCTCCATCAGTCTGAAATAATTATACTGTCCGGTCTGGCACACTTTTGCTACACCGTCTGCGAGTTTTAAAAAGCGGATATTCTGTGGATAACCTTTTTTTATTTCATTTCGAAATGCGAGGAATGTTCCTTCATCATCTCGAAAAACCATACCATTAGAAGCTGTTGCCAAAGCATAATCTTCTACCTTGTCCCACTGAATCTGAGGATAGTTTTCTTCTCCTAATATCCGCTTATAAAAATCGGAAATCCTGCATACGCCTCTACGTCCCATTCCATTTTTGCTGATAGTCCTGTGATATCCCTGAAACTCATCCGGCAGTTTCTCATATTCTTCCTGCAGTTTCATTCCGATTTCATCATATGTTTCATCATCGAGCCAGAGACAAAAATCCGGTCCCCAGTCATGGTCTCTTGAAATCGCATCATCATAACCGAAACAATCAGAACCTTCTCCTGCCAATCCGACCGCAATCTTTGTTTCATAATCAGAAAACTTTTCATGAATCATAGGCGCGCCATAGGTATCATAATAAGCCTTACACAACTCCATACCTTTTTTATTATCCGCACAATCATTACCGGAATGCTTTTTTGTTTCCTCATCTTTTCCATGACCAGCTTCAGCTTTGGTCTTGTTTTTTGCAATCATCTCTCTGCACAAATCATAATTATTCTTCAAGCGCTGATACTGCGAATTTTCACCAAACATATCATGTACAATTTTCATGGCTTTTTCAAAATAAGCCGCTGCTTCCTCATATACATGATCCGCATAAAAACACATTCCCAATGCCGAAAGTGCTGCACAATAATGTGCATCATAAAGCTTCATCTTGTCAAAACACGCAATGGCTTGAGCGGCATAATCTTTTGCCTTTTCATACTCTTTTGCCAAAACGGCTGTATTTGCAAGATTTGCATATGTGACGGCGATTTCAAAATCCGCTTTTTGTGCTGTGACAATTTCCAGTGCTTTTAACAGATAATCCATGGCTTTCTGATAATCCGAAAACTCCTGATACAAGAGACTTATATTATTGTATAAACCGGCAAGCAACATATCGTCCGGAGAAAGAAGCTTTAAATAAATCTCTTCCACGATACTATAAAATTTCTTGGATGATTCATAATCCCCAATCGAGCGGTAACCGTTCGCTGCATTCAATGCTGTCGTTGCATAAGGAAGTGTTCCATTAAGCTGCAGTTTCTTTGCAATTTCCATTGCCTGATCAATCACATGAAGCAGTTTTTCTTTTTCCGATGTCACCCGGTAATATCCGATCAATTCATTATATAATTGCAACTGCATGGATAAATCTGAAACTTCTTCTGCCTCAGTAAGACATTCCAGCAAAAATTTTTCTGCCTCTTTTGCCTTGTTGTCAGCAAATAACTGATCCAGTTCTTTTAAAATTTCTTCAATCTTTTTCAAATGTTCCACCTGCTTTTTCTTACATTTTTCAATTATATGTTTTGAGAAATTTACCATTCTATCACAGACGCGTTCTCACTTGTATGACAACGTAGCAGTACTAAATTCGCAATAAATTGCTCATTAAGTGCTGACGTTGTCATACAGTATGTGAGTAGAATAGTAAATTTCTCAAAACATATTAAAAAATTAAAATGAAAACAAGGCGCAGAAAGTTCCACGCCTTTTTTGCTAAATATTGGTTCTGACAACTTTGGGTGAAAAACCGTTTTTCTCCAAAGCTTTCATGATTTGTTCTTTATGTTCAGTTCCAAATGCCTCCAGGGTAATCCGCAGCTCAACGGCAGCATTCCTATTAATGGAAACAAACTGGTTGTGCTCCAACTTAATAACGTTACCGTTTTCCTGTGCAATAATACCGGATACACGTGTTAATTCGCCCGGTCTGTCGGGAAGAAGTACAGAAACCGTAAAAATACGATCGCGCATAATTAATCCCTGTTGTACAACGGAAGACATAGTAATGACATCCATATTTCCTCCGCTTAAAATGCAGACAATTTTTTTGCCTTTCACATCCAGATGCTTTAAGGCAGCAACCGTTAAAAGACCGGAATTTTCAACAATCATTTTATGGTTTTCAACCATATCTAAAAATGTTACAACCAGTTCTTCATCTTCCACGGTTATGATATCATCCAGATTTTTTTGTAAATACGGAAAAATATTGGTGCCTGGCGTTTTTACCGCCGTACCGTCTGCAATGGTACTAACGGTCGGAAGTGTGGTAACTTTTCCGGCCTTGATTGACTCCTGTAAGCAATTTGCACCTGCCGGTTCCACACCGATAACCTGAATCTTGGGATTCAATAATTTTGCCAGAGTGGAAACGCCGGTCGCAAGTCCACCTCCGCCTACGGGAACCAGAATATAATCAACTAAAGGAAGTTCTTTTACGATTTCCATGGCAATACTTCCCTGTCCGGTTGCAACTGCCGGATCATCAAACGGATGGATAAAAGTATATCCGTTATCCTTTGCTAACTGCAGTGCTTTTTCACAGGCTTCATCATAAACATTTCCATAAAGTACGACTTCTGCACCATAGCTTTTTGTCCGGTTTACTTTAATTAAAGGTGTTGTTGTAGGCATTACAATAACTGCTTTTGCCCCATATTTTTTGGCGGCATAAGCAACTCCCTGTGCATGATTTCCGGCTGATGCCGTAATAATGCCTTTTTGACGTTCTTCCTCTGTCAAAGTACTCATTTTGTAGTAAGCACCTCTTACCTTGTAGGCACCTGTAAACTGCATGTTTTCCGGTTTCAAATATACCTTATTACCAGTCTGATTGCTGAAATATTCACTGTAAACCAGATCGGTAGGCAGAGTTGCTTCCTTTACCTTTTCGGATGCTTCTTCAAATTTTTCCAAAGTCAACATTTTATCACTCATTTTTATCACCTTTTCAATCCTCTGTGGGAAGTTTTACATCAAACAAAGCATCAACAAACTGATCCGCATCAAACTTCTGCAAATCATCAATACTTTCACCGACACCAATATATTTTACCGGAACATTTAATTCCGACTGAATGGCAACGGCAATTCCGCCTTTCGCAGTTCCGTCAAGCTTGGTAATAATGATACCGGTCAAATCCGTAACCTGGGCAAATTCCCTTGCCTGATTCAGTGCATTCTGTCCCGTTGTGCCATCTACTACAATCAGATTCTCCCGGTGAGCATTCGGAAATTCTTTATCGATAATCCGGTTCATCTTTTTTAATTCTTCCATCAAATTCTTTTTATTATGAAGACGTCCTGCCGTATCGCACAACAATACATCTGCATGACGAGCCTTGGCAGCATGAACCGCATCAAAAACCACACTGGAAGGATCAGCACCCTCACTGCCACTGATGATATCAACACCTGCTCTGTGTGCCCATTCCTCTAACTGTTCAATTGCCGCAGCCCGGAAAGTATCTGCCGCTGCAAGTAAAACTTTACGATTCTGATCCTTTAATTTTCCGGCAAGCTTTCCAACAGAAGTCGTCTTACCAACTCCGTTTACACCAATTACAAAAATAACTGACTGCTCTGTTTCAAAATCATATGCCGTATTCTCCACACGCATCTGTTCTTTTATACTGTTAATCAACAGTTGTTTGCACTCAGACGGCTGCTTAATGTGTTGCTCTTTAACCTGAACCTTCAGTCTTTCAATAATATCACTCGTGGCATTAATTCCGATGTCGCCCATGATTAAGATTTCTTCGAGTTCTTCATAAAAATCCTCATCAATATTGGAAAAACCATTGAATACATTATCAATTCCATGAACAATATTGTTTCTTGTTTTCGTAAGGCCTGCTTTTAGACGTCCAAAGAAACCAACTTTTTTCTCTTTTCCTTCTTCTGCCAAATCTTCGTTGGAAGAAACATCATTCATGACATCATCTGTCAAATTGTCGTTTTCATATAATTCCATACAAAAACCTCCCCATCAAATCGTCTAACTCAAATCCTTATCAATCAGATCTACACTGACTAAAGTAGATACACCTTTCTCCTGCATGGTAATGCCATACAGCCTATCGGCTTTTTCCATAGTTCCTCGTCTGTGTGTAATAACGATAAACTGCGTATGTTTTGTAAGCTTATGTAAATATCCGGCAAAACGGCCAACATTTGATTCATCAAGAGCCGCTTCAATCTCATCCAAAAGACAGAACGGGGAAGGTTTTAAATTCTGAATGGCAAACAACAAAGCAATGGCTGTCAACGCCTTTTCTCCACCTGATAACTGCATCATATTCTGCAGCTTCTTTCCTGGTGGCTGTGCAATGATGCGAATGCCTGCCTCTAAGACATCTTCATCTTCCATCAGCTCTATCGTGCCTTTTCCGCCACCAAACAATTCCTTAAATACTTTATCAAATTCCACCTTGATCTCGGCGAATTTCTCTTCGAACTGCTTTCTCATGGCAACATCCAACTCATCAATAAAGCCTAAGAGCTGTTCTTCCGCTTTTTTCAGATCATCATACTGATCTTTTAAGAAAGTATATTCTTCCATGACCGTTTTATAATCTTCAATCGCATTAACATTGACATCACCAAGACGGCGGATGGAATCTTTAACTGCCGCTGCATCCCGCTTCATGACGGTTAAATCTGTCATTTCTTCGTTGCGTAAAGCTGCTGCATCCGAAAGCGTAATCTCATATTCATTCCACATATAATTAATCTGGGATTCCATGCTTTCTTCCATACGCTCTTTCTGCGTAGTCAGACGATAAACCTCTTTATCCAGATCATTTCGTTTTTGTGCAAGAGCCTCACTTTCGCCGAAAAATCCTTTTTGCTTTGCCGAAAGTTCTTCTCTTTGACGAATATCTTCCGAAAGCTTGATTTCATTTTCATTTTCTTTATCAAACGAAGCAGAAATGGTCTTTTTTATTTCTTCGATATCATGTTTCTTTTCTTCGATTTCACTACTTGACTGTTTGATTTCCACCTCTATTTCAGCCAGTTCCATTTCAAACCGATGTCTCTCGCCCAGAATACGCTCCAAATTCTGTTGCTCGAAAGACTGTCTCTGGATGACCTTTTCCATCTCGACATCCATCTCTGCATTATGAGAAGCCTGTGTACTTTCTTCAACTCGGACAGTTTCTAACTCTTTCTGGAATTCTTCAATCTCTTTTTCGAGTTCTTTTTGAACGGTTTCCGATTTTACCAGTTCTTCGGATGCCGTTTCTCTTTCCTGCAAAAGCTCCTGAAACTGCTGTTCAATATCCTGCTGTTCTTCCTTCAATTCGGTATAGCCAAGACCATTTTCGTTTTTCTTCTCTTTTGCCGCTGCCACATTGATTCGCGCCGTATTCTGACGGATTAAGCATTCCTGACTCTTTGCGCGGACATCTTCAAGATCTTTGCGAACCTTCATACGTTCTGCTTTCAGTTCTTCAATAGTCGCAAGACATTTCTTGATAACATCCTGATATTCTTTTACTTTTTTCTCTAATTCATCCATTTCACGGGCTCGTCCCAGCAGATTACTTGCATTTTTAAATGCACCACCGCTGATGGCTCCACCCGGAACCAGTAATTCGCCTTCTAATGTTACCATTCGCACGCCATAATCAAACTTGCGCGCAATCTTTACAGCATTATCTACATTGTCAACGACAACAATCCTTCCCAACATGGCTTTTGCCACATTTTCATACTCTTTTTTCGTATGAACCAGTTCATTAGCCAGACCAATAACACCTTTTTCCTCCAGTACATCCGGTGTTTTAAACTTCTGTGGATTGGTAATGGAAGTCAAAGGCAAAAAGGTCGCTCTACCATAACGGTTGGATTTTAAGAAACCAATCATTTTTTTTGCAGTTTCTTCATCATCCGTTACGATATTCTGGATATTACCGCCTAAAGCCGTCTCAATAGCGGTCTCATATTTTTTATCCACCTTGATAATATCCGCAACAACACCGATAATTCCTTTATTACGGTCTTTTTGTTCCATTACCTTTTGGATGCTGGCACCATAGCCCTCATAACGTTCAGATAAATTACTGATTGCATCGAGCTTGGACTTTGCCTGATGGTATTGAACCTGAGCATCCCGCTGTTTCTGGTCTAACTGCGAAAGTTCACCGGAAATATCCGTATTGCGCTTTTCCAACGTGGCTTTTTGAGCCTGAATTTCCTGAATCTGCGCACTGACAGCTTCAAATTCTTTTTCCATTTGCTCAATGAGTTCATCATGCTTAGCCTCATCAGATTTTGCACGCAGCAATTTGGAATTCAGCTCAGCTTTCCGAATCTGAAGCTGTTCCTGTCTGGTATCCAGACTTCCGAGTTTGGATTTAATTCCGGCTCTGTCATTTAATGCCTGAATAATGGTATTTTTGCCATTCTCGATTTTCTCATTCAGTTCATCCATCCGTGCCTGTAAAGCCTCAAGCTTTGCATTCGCCAAAGCTTTTGCCTCTTCCATTTCGGCCAGTGCATCGTCATATGTTTTTTTGCCGGACTGAATATCGGCCTTTTCCTGATCTTTTGCCAAAATCTGTTCATTGATGGATGCCTGTCTGGATAAAAAATGTTCTTTATTGCTTTCACCGGACAGAATCTGTTCCTGTAATACCTTAATCTGACTTTCTAATTTTTCCCTCATCAGACCGGTATTGGATAAATAGGAACGTTCTTCCTCGATGGATTTTTCCAGTTCCTCTAATTTTGCTGCAATCTGGTCATATTCGGATTTGATGTTCTCATACTGCTTGGATGTCTGTTCATAATCATCTGATGCAATTTTTAATTTTTCATCCAATGCAACCAGTTTCTCTTTTAACTGTGCATTTTCAACCAAAAAAACATTGACATCGAGAGTCTTTAATTCTTCTTTATGCTTTAAATATATCTTAGCCTTTTCAGACTGCTTTTCCAAAGGGCCAATCTGACGCTCTTTTTCAGAAAGAATATCACTGATGCGGAGCATATTGCCCTTTTCATCGTCCAATTTCTTCTGAGCTGCCAGTTTTCTTCTTTTAAACTTTACAATACCGGCCGCTTCGTCAAACAGTTCCCGTCGCTCTTCCGGCTTGCCGCTTAAAATCTTATCAATCTGACCTTGTCCGATAATGGAATAACCTTCTTTACCGATACCGGTATCGTAAAAGAGTTCATTCACATCTTTCAGTCTGCAGGGCGCATCATTTATCATATATTCACTCTCACCCGAACGATAAATGCGACGTGCCACTTTCACCTCTTCAAAATCAATCGGGAGTGAATGATCACTGTTATCCAACGTAATGGCAACATATGCAAATCCTAAGGGTTTTCTGTTTTCCGTACCTGCAAAAATAACGTCCTGCATACTTGCACCACGCAATTGCTTGATACGCTGTTCACCCAAAACCCAGCGAACCGCATCGGCAACATTACTCTTTCCACTTCCGTTCGGGCCTACGATTCCCGTAATTCCCGGATGAAACTGAAAAACTATTTTATTTGCAAAGGCTTTAAAGCCATGAACTTCGATACTTTTTAAATACATATTGCTTCCCTTTCACACATCAGATCAGATGCGCAAATCTTTTTTATTTCCGTCTTTTTTCAGCAAGGCATCATATGCCGCATGCTGTTGTGCTGTTTTTTTGCTCTTTCCTTCACCATAGCCGATTGTTTTTCCATTCAATCTTGCCTCCATGGCAAAAAGCTTATCATGTTCAGGACCTTCTTCTTTTATCAGTTCATAGATAAGCTCTCCGGCTTTTGTTTCCTGCACATATTCCTGTAAAATGGATTTTGCATCATAAAAAAGCCGCTTGTGCTCCAAATCATTCAAAACAAAACGATGAATAAATTCTCTTGCTTTTTCGATACCGGAATCCAGATAAATCGCACCGATTACTGCTTCGACCGCATCTGCAATGATGGATTCTCTTTCCCGTCCGCCATTAGCCTCTTCCCCTTTTCCAAATATCATATAGGAGCCGAGCTTAAGTTGTCTTGCTGTAATAGCAAGAGCCTGTTCACATACAGCGGCCGCACGCATTTTCGTGAGATTTCCTTCCGTTTCTTCAGGAAAGGTATGATAAAAGTAATCACTGCTAACCAACTCCAAAACGGCATCACCCAAAAACTCAATCCGCTCATAATTTTTCCATTTGCGAATGCGCTGTTCATTACTAAAGGAACTGTGCGTTAATGCCTGCTTCAACAAACTTTTATCTTTAAACGAATAAGATATTTCTTTTTCCAGTGTTTCTAATTCCATCATTCTGTCACCATAATCCGACAAAATCTCTTGTCTACATTCAAAAAGCCCTATCGGGCTTTTTGATTATTTCCTTTTCATTTCTTTCATATAGGTTACTGCTTCGGAAACCGTCTGAAGAGATCGTAATTTTTCTGTATCAATTTCTAAATCAAATACTTCTTTGGCATTTAACAACACCTGATAAAGGTCCAGCGAATCCGCCCCTAAATCTTTGGCAAACGTGGACTGCATCGTTACCTCATCCGGTGCAACACCCAGAATTTTCACGAGAGAATCCCGCAACACTTCAAATTCCACAACTAAGACTTCCTTCCTTAATCTTCCTTGTCAGAAAGAGTTTCTTTTGTTTGTTCCACAATACCGGCTTTGATTTTTTCGTTAATCTGCTGCTCTTTAAATGTGACACATTGGAAAATACTGTTGCGTATTACGCCGGCTTTTGAATTACCGTGGCTCTTTACAACCAGTCCTTTTAATCCAAGCATGGGAGCTCCGCCGTATTTATCCACATCAAAATCCTTTAATGTTTCTTTTAATGCGTCTTTAATCAGTAAGGCTCCGATTTTCGTTTTTAAATTTGTCATCAAAGATGCTTTGATCTTATTGATCAGTACAGCACCCACACCTTCATAGGTCTTTAAAATAGCATTGCCGGTAAAAGCTTCGCATACCACAACATCAGCAGCACCCATGGGAATATCCCTTGCTTCAATATTGCCGATGAAATTAATATCCTTACATTCTTTCAATAAAGGATGGGTCTCTTTTACCAAAGCATTACCCTTTTCTTCTTCTGTTCCGTTACTTGCAAGTGCCACCCTTGGATTTTTGATTCCCATGACACTTTCCATATAAATAGAACCCATCTTTGCAAACTGAACCAGATGGGAAGGACGCGAGTCGACATTCGCACCACAGTCAATCAACAACGCTACTCCGTTTGCAGTCGGAATAAGCGGTGCCAAAGGTGCTCTTTCGATTCCTTTGATACGTCCCACCAAAAGAGTTGCTCCAACCAAAACAGCTCCGGTACTTCCTGCAGAAATAAAGGCATCCGTTTCACCCGTCTTGGTCATCTGCATTCCCTTTACAATCGAAGAATCCTTTTTTGTACGAATGGCATTGACCGGTGCCTCCGCCATTTCAATCACGTCTTCACAGTTAACAACTTCAACTCGCGCTTTATCATATGTATATTGAGACAGTTCCCGCTCAATATCAGCTTCCTTTCCCAATAATACAACTTGAACATTTTCTTTCTCGTTGACTGCCATAACAGCACCTTTTACGATTTCAACCGGTGCATAATCACCGCCCATGGCATCAACGGCAACTTTTACCATTTCACTCATGTATATACTCCTCCATACTTCTTATAAATATACTAGAATAAAGATGAAAAAGCAAGAAAAAAAGCCTTCGAACAAGCGTCGAAGGCTTTTAAAACCAACTAAATGATTAGTCAACTGCGATGATTTCGCGTTTATTGTAAGCGCCGCATGCTTTGCATACTCTGTGAGGTTTCATTAATTCACCACATTTGCTGCACTTTACTAAAGTAGGAGCAGACATTTTCCAGTTTGCTCTTCTCTGATCTCTTCTACCTTTTGAAGATTTGTTTTTAGGACAAATAGCACCCATCTTTACACCTCCTTATTCGCGATAAAGATATCTTTTAACACAGCCATGCGTGGATCCGGTTCAAAAGTATCGCAACCGCAATCCCCTTGGTTTAAATCTCTACCGCATTTTGGACATATACCTTTGCAATCCTCTTTGCACAAGATTTTTACCGGCCAGTTTATCAATATTTCATTCCCGATTAATATATCAGTATCCAACGAATAACCGTCCAGATATGAAAACTCATCGGCATCCTCTGTGGGATTTTGAATACATTCCTCACTGATCTGCTCATCAAACGAAATCGAAATCGGAATATCAACTCTCGTAAGACAACGATCACATCGTGCCTGCAAAAGTAACTTCCCTTCACCGGTCAGCTCCAGCTTTCCTTTTCCTGTATTGGACAGTTTTAAGGAAATCGGTCCGTTTTCTAAAACCTTAAACTGACCACCTGCTTTTTTATAAAAAGCCGGTGAATACGTGATAGTGAAATCTTCCACTTTTCCTTCATTTGATAAGATATCTGTCAGATTAAGTAACATATCATACTCCTATCCACACTCAAACGATTATACATAACTTCATTCTGTTTGTCAACAAGCATTCACATTTTTTTGTCCATCTGAATTCAAAATTTTTTAACCATCTGAATTCGAATTTTTGTCCGTCTGTTCAGATTTACCAGGAAACGATTTTATGTTATACTTTTGCATGAAAATGATAGACTAAAACAATAAAGTAAATTCAATATACCAAAATCAATATACCAAAACCGATATACTATAATTGATAAACTATAATCATAAACAGGCGGACCCCTACTATGAAATCATCCAAACAAAATTTAATGACATCTGCTTTATCGGCAGTATTCTATATTGCATATTCATTTTTATTACGCCATCAGGTTTCAAACGTTTTTTCTCCGAATACTTCTAACCAAAATATCCGAATTCTGTCTGTTTTTATCTCCTGTATTTTTGGATATTGTGTTTTCTTTCTTATTTTTACAGCTTTGCATTTATTTATCCAAAAAAATAAATGTTTTCTTTCTTATTTTAAACAGTTTCTTCTATATTTTATACCATTATTTATATTATTAATCCTGACCTGGCCCGGCATATTCAAGGGAGATGACTTTTATGTTTTAAATGCCATCCGCAATTATACCTTATCTCCCGCACAGACCGGACTTACCAGTTTGTTTTATATTTGCTGTATCCGTTTCTTTCCTTCCATGGGAAGTATTGCCTTTTTCCAGATTATTATCATCAGTTGCATTTATGCTTATATTTTTAAAAATTTAAAAGAGATTTATCCCGGATGCCGGTTTTTCATTGCGCGCGCCGTATTCTTTCTTCTGCCTGTTTTAGACGGCTGTCTGTTTACATTAAGAGCCACCCTTGTAGGTTTTCTCTTTCTACTTATTTTAGCATCCTGCTTATTTATATGGAAGAGAAAAACGCTTTACCTTAAACAAATGATGATTTTATCCACTTTGACCGGATTAGTCATTGCATGGCGAACCGAATTTATTTATATGCTGTTATTCCTTCCTTGCTATTTTTTCTTCCTCTTTTATAAGGAAAACGGATTTCGACCATGTATAAAACATTCAGCCTCCTGTTTTCTTATTATTTTGTGCGCGTTTTTATGCTTTAATCTTCCAAATAAATTAGCATTAAATGGCAGTAATAAATATCCCATTTCTCTTGTTATCAATCCGCTTGGCAATATTTTTGCCCAGGAAGAAATACGTGGCGAACATGCCTATGATGATATTATGACCATCAATGAACTGATCGATGTACAGGCATTACGCAATCATCCTTCTGTCCGCAACATCAGTCAATACTGGAATATTCCGGATATCCTTCCCAAAGAACAGTTAAACGCTTTTATGAAGGCTTCTTTTGATCTGATTCTAAATAACTTTGACCATTTTTTGTATTACCGCTGGCAAACTTTCAAATATACGAACGGAATGGTTCCCGATGATATCAATCACCCAACCGCTCCGACTGTTGAAACGATTTATACCTTAAATTACTATGGTGAAAATTTCCGGGACCGTTATTATTTCTCGAATGCTCCGCTGGGTGAAACAATCAGAAACAAGACCATTGATATTCTGGCATGCAGGCATTATGAAACCGATCACATTAAAACAAACATGCTGTATCCTATCATGTATAATTGTCTGCCGACATTTATTATTGCTCTGTTTTGTATGATTGTCTGCATCGTTGCAAAAAAATATGCGATGGCGGCACTTTTATTCTTTTCCGGCTTCCAGCTTGTCTTTATTTTCCTGACGGCTCCTGCCATGTTTTTTATGTACTATTTCTGTTTTTATCTGACCGGATATTTTCTGTCAGCGCTAAGCGTTTATGAATTGAGATTAAATAACCAGTTACCCTAACAGAAATTATATATCTTTGCCCGCGGAATTTGGCAAGGTTTCTTGGCATTTCTTAGCGGCATAAGCGAACAAAAATAATGCCCGGTTTCAATTGTCTGAAGACGAAGTCTGAGTTTTGAAACCGGGCATTTAATATTTTTTCTAAACCAACTGTGCCTGTACTGCTGTCAGGGCAACAACACCAACAATATCTTCCCATGAACAACCACGGGATAAATCATTGACGGGTTTGGATATTCCCTGAAGCATGGGACCGTAAGCTTCTGCTTTTCCAAGACGCTGAACCAGTTTATAAGAGATATTACCACAGTCCAGATTCGGAAATACCAAAACATTGGCTTTACCTGCTACTTCACTGCCCGGTGCTTTTGATTTTGCAACATGGGGAACCAAAGCAGCATCTGCCTGAAGTTCACCATCCACACAAAGATTGGGGTATTGTTCTTTTGCAATCCGTGTTGCTTCCACCACTTTATCAACCAAAACATGTTTGGCACTTCCCTTTGTAGAATGGGAAAGCATGGCAATAATCGGTTTGGCACCCACAAGGCTCATAAAGCTGCGTGCTGAGCTCTCTGCAATAGCAGCTAAGTCTTCTGCCGTCGGATCCTGATTTAATCCACAATCTGCAAATAAGAAGGTACCATTTTCACCATATTGACAATCCGGTACATCCAGAATGAAAAATCCGGATACCAGCTTCACACCGGGAGCCGTTTTTAATATCTGCAATGCCGGTCTTAAGGTATCGGCAGTTGCATGACAGGCACCTGCAACCATTCCGTCTGCATCATTGGCTTTTACCATGATAACACCGAATGTCAAATAATCTTTTTTCAAAATCTCTACTGCTTTTTCAAGGGTCATACCCTTTGACTTACGTAATTCAAAAAGTAAATCTGCGTATTCCTGAAACTTCGGACAGTTTTCCGGATCAATAATCGTAATTCCGTTAAGCTCGACCTCTAACCATCTCGCACCATCCATAATCTTTTCTTCATTGCCGATCATAATCAGATTGGCGATTTCTTCTTCCAAAATATGTGCTGCTGCAATCAGCGTACGTTTGTCATTGGTCTCCGGCAAAACAATCGTTTTTTTGTCAGATTTTGCTTTTTCTTTAATTGTATCTATGTAGGACATGACACAGTCTCCTTTCGCTACACCTTGTTTTTATTATAATGCATTCATTTTTTCAAAACAAGTTTTCAAAATCAGAAAATATGTATTATTTCGCATACATAAAACGTACATTGATTTGAAAATAAAAAGATTGTCTGTTTTCCGAAAAAATGATACTCTTAGTAATACAACATATTACATAAATTTTACTTATCAAATTACTAATTAATTAAAGAAAATTTATTACTATTAAAGAATTGTTTTCATTATATCAGACATGAAGGGGTACTCATATGAAAATAACCGGAATCATTGCAGAATACAATCCGTTCCACAACGGACATTTATATCAAATCAGAAAAGCAAGGGAGATCACCGGAGCCGACTACATCATTGTTGTTATGAGCGGCAATCACATGCAGAGAGGTACGCCTGCATTGATTGACAAATACAGCCGCGCTAAGATGGCATTATCCGGCGGTGCCGACATGGTCATTGAATTACCGACCTGCTATGCGACAGCCAGCGCAGAATATTTTGCCATGGGCGCAATCTCCATCTTAAACCAGTTAGGCTGTGTGGATTCTGTTTGCTTTGGAAGTGAAAGTGGAGACATTACTATGCTTTCCAAAATAGCACATGCCCTGGTGGATGAATCCGAGGATTTTGTGCAAAGTCTTAAGACAAAATTAAAAAACGGCGATACCTATCCGGTAGCCAGAAATGCTGCACTTGCCGAAACCATAAATGGTTTCACTACATTTGATACAATTCTCGGATTCCCCAACAATATTTTGGGTATCGAATATATCAAGGCAATTATCCGTCAAAACAGCAACATAAAACCTTATACCAACACCCGTATTGGTTCTGACTATCATTCGTATAAGCTTGCCGAAAACTTCAGTTCAGCGATTTCCATTCGCCAATCGCTTTCTTTACAGGATAATCTGGACATGATTCAATCCCAGATACCGGCTTCAGCTTTTGATATTATGAAAGAAGATTTTCACAAGACATTCCCCGTCTATGCCAGTGATTTTTCTTCCATGATAAAATTCAAATTGTTAAAGGAGCGTGGTCAGGGCTTTACGCAGTATTTTGATGTGACACAGGCGATTTCAGATAAGTTGGAAAAAGAAATGTTCTCCATGCAGAGTTTTGATGAGTTCTGTGATATTTTAAAGAGCAAAGATATTACTTATGCGCGGATTAGCCGTTGCTTATCTCATATTCTATTAGACATCAAAGCCGAAGATGTCCAATTATTTAAAGAAAATGGTATCACGTTCTATGCAAGAGTCTTAGGTTTTAATTCCAAAGCTGATGCATTAACCAAGACATTAAAATCCAACTCTTCCATTCCTTTGATTACCAAAACAACGACTGCTTCGTCCCAGTTATATCCGATTGGTCAGAAACAGTTTGAGCAGGACATTCAAGCATCTCATATCTACGAATGTATTGCCGGCACCAAATATCATGCAGGAATGCGTGATGAATACCGTAGACAGGTTGTGAAATTATAATCACATGCTATCAATTTAAAACCACAAAAATTTGATTAACATGTTTTATTTTTCATTAAAAATTATAGATAAAAGACAATTTTTTATGAAATCATAATAAAAAGACAATGGTTCTATGAATTCCGCATAAAACCATTGTCTTTATTATTTATAATATCCCTTAGTTTTTAAAACTATGAATTGGAGCCGGAATACGTCCACCACGATTTACAAAGTTGTCACAAGAGAAAGAATTAACCGGCATAATCGGTGCATAACCTAAAAGACCACCAAATTCAACCGTCTCTCCTACTCCCTTTCCGATAACCGGAATAATACGAACAGCCGTCGTTTTCTGATTAACCATACCGATAGCCATTTCATCCGCAATAATTCCCGAAATCGTTGTTGCTTTTGTATCACCAGGGATTGCAATCATGTCAAGACCAACCGAGCAGACACAGGTCATTGCTTCTAATTTTTCCAAGGTAAGACATCCGCATTCCACAGCATCTATCATACCCTGATCTTCACTGACGGGAATAAAAGCACCACTTAAGCCTCCGACATAGGAAGATGCCATGACACCACCCTTTTTAACCTGATCGTTTAATAGCGCCAATGCTGCGGTCGTACCGGGAGCACCGGGATGTTCCACACCGATTTCCGTCAAAATATCCGCAACACTATCACCCACTGCGGGTGTTGGAGCTAAAGATAAATCGATGATACCAAACGGAATATCAAGCATACGGGATGCTTCTTTTGCCACAAGCTGACCGACACGGGTTACCTTAAATGCGGTCTTTTTAATTGTTTCACAAAGCACTTCAAAATTCTCACCGCGAACCTGTTCCAATGCGGTCTTAACAACCCCCGGACCGGAAACACCGACATTGATAATCTTGTCGGCCTCTGTTACGCCATGAAAAGCACCTGCCATGAAAGGATTGTCGTCCGGTGCATTGCAAAATACAACCAGTTTCGCACAACCCAAAGAATCATTGTCTTTGGTATACTCTGCTGTTTCTTTTACAATTTCTCCCATCAGCTTAACCGCATCCATATTGATACCGGTCTTAGTCGATCCCAGATTGACGCTGCTGCATACAAAGTCCGTTTTACTCAGTGCAAGCGGAATGGAACGAATTAATAATTCATCCGCATGGGTCATTCCCTTTGCAACCAAAGCGGAATATCCACCTAAAAAGTTTACACCGACTTTTTTAGCTGCTTCATCCAATGTAACGGCAATTTCTGCAAAATCCTCCGGCGTCTTGCAAGCAGAACCGCCTACTAAAGCAATCGGAGTGACTGAAATTCTCTTATTCACAATCGGAATTCCGAATTCTTTTTCTATCTCCTGTCCGGTTGCGACCAAATCTTTTGCCGTTTCCGTTATTTTTTTGTAAATCTTTTCTTTTAATTTTGAAAGATCCGAATCAATGCAGTCCAACAAACTGATACCTAATGTAATTGTCCTGACATCCAGATTCTCCTTTTCAATCATTTTATTGGTTTCATTAACTTCATGTATATTAATCATATTTCTACCCATTTTAACCTTAGATTCGATGCATCATATCAAAAATATCTTCTCTTTGACATTTTATCACGACTCCGATTTCTTCTCCGAGTGCCGCAAGCGCATCCACAACGGTATCAAAATCAACATCCGACTGATTAGTATCCACAATCATCATCATATTAAAATAATCCTGAACAATGGTCTGTGAAATATCCAGAATATTGATTTTATGCTCTGCAAGATACGTACAAACCTTTGCTATGATACCTACAGTATCTTTTCCCACAACGGTAATAATGGCTTTTTTCATTGGTTTTCTCCTTTGCCTGTATGTTTCTACCAATTAATGAGTATACCATAATATGATTTTCTTCTCAATGTTTAGAAGTTTTTTTCTTTATTTTCTGTAATATTCCCTGCCTCTGTCTTTGCCGTTTACTGTTACAACACCCATATCTGCTGATAAATCCAGTGTGAGGTTATCCAAATCCTCTTTCGTTGTCACTGTAACGGAACCCATGGAGCAATTAGCCGTCAGCTTCTGAAAATCACCCTCAATTTCAATGCTTCCCATATCAGCATCACATTCTAAACGGTCAAATACAGCATTTCTTAATTCTATACTGCCCATGTCGGCATCGCATTCGCCTCTGTCAAAGGCAACTTCATTCATTTCGATATTTCCCATATCAGCATCAATATCCATTTTAGCAAAAGATATCTGATTTGCTTCGATGTTCCCCATATCGGCATCAATTGTTAAATCTTCCATACAGATGTCATCCATTTGAATATTTCCCATGTCCATACTCAGATTTACATCTCCGATTTTTGTATCCTTCGGTATAGTAATCACCAGATCATAATCCATGTCACCGAGCGTACCCAAATTTCCAAAACCGAAGTTCACAACGCCATTTCCTTGTTTCTGGTCAATCGTTAAAACACCATCTCGTACTTTTACTTCCGGTTTTAATTTTTCAGGATAGTTGTATTCCACCTGATAAGCATCTCCATATACAATTCTCAAATCTCCGATGGCAACATTTAACATGATATCATCAAATGTTTCAAAATTAAGGACAGTCATTTCATCTGTCTTTTTATAATCTTCGTCAGAAGAAAACCAATGTCTTGCCCTGGAAGTATGTTTTACAATCCCATAGATAATGCAGCCAATCGTTACCAATGTCAGAATAATTAAATAAATGTTTTTCCACATTTTCAGATTATTGCGTTCCATCTCTCTCCTCCTTATTCTTTGATTGTAAGATTTGTCTTAATCACAGCATTGATTATCGCTGCAACCGGCCAGATAATCCATGTGATATGCCAATCGACACTTAAAAAGCTCCAAATCAGGTATACACATGTAACAGTCGGCCAGTAAACTTCCATAATGGTTGCAACCGTATCATTAATATAACGCTCATTTTTCTGATGTTTCACATAGTTTCCGCTCACATACTTTTTATCATTCAGTTTTAACAAATCATCATAAGCGCCCATAATCATATTATTATGAACAATCATCATGACGCCGATACCGACAAACACAAACAATAATACAGCTCCGATATTTTCAATTTCCGCCACATTTCCCAAAGGCGATTCATCAATGATCATGGACGGAATCCAGCATAATACACAGAGGATGATACCGATAGTCTGACGGATGGCATAGGTGCTACGAAATCTAGATTTCTCACCTTCCAAAACCTGCGCGGTATTATAATCAATCATCCAGGAAGCATTCTTGATATAATCCCATTTTCCCATCATAATGCCGGAATATACAAATAAAAATACAGCTACACAAATCAAAATCATCATGCCGGTCACACCAATCGCATCCGGCCAGTGAAAAGATGTTGATATAATAGGCATAACCGGTGAAAAAATACAAAACATTACACCGATTGCAATAAAAAATCCATGCTGGATTTTTGCATCCACAAACTGCTTGGCCTCTTCAAAAGAAAGCGTTTCCTGTGTTGAAAAATACGGTTCATCCGCATACTCTGCCTTTGTACTTTCCTGCTGATAGGAAAACTCTTTTTCCAGTCCCAGCTCTTTTGACAACTCTTCCAGATTTCCAAATTCCGAAATCACGGTTCCGACTGCTTCATTTTCATTTTTACCCTCATCTAACAGTTCGTTGTATTTATCCTCCATCATCTGCCAGAGTTCATCTTTCGCCCTGCGCACCTCAGGTGTATTGGGCATTTTCGCAAACATGCTTTCCAAATAGCTTTTTAAAGTATTCATCTATTCTTCCCCTTTCTGAATGAAATGTTCAACAACCTCTTTTGTTAAAATCCATTCCTCACATTTTTCTTCATAATAAGCTCTGCCGTATTCCGTTATACGGTAGTATGTTCTCTTTTTGCCGGAACCACTTTCATCCGGCTCACATACATAGGATTCGATATATCCGTTTTTCTCCATTCTGGTAAATGCAGAATACAACGTGGTCTCTTTGATCATATATTTATCCTGTGTCATCTGTCTGATTGTCTTGGAAATCTCATATCCATAAGACGGCTCTTTTTTCAGGATATATAAAATCATGATGTCGTTGTATCCGCGAATAACATCACTGCTGATTCCCGCCATAGGCTTCTCCTCTCTTTTTATATTATGCACATCGAAGTATGACTAATTCTATTCTGTCTGCCGTACTACGTTTGTCGTTGGTACGATAGTCGTTGCTATGTCTGTCGTACTATGTCTGTCGTAGTAAATATAACATTGCATTATTATATTGTCAACATGTTTTTGTTAGAAACTTTTATTCTTGTTTTTGTTAGAAACTTTTATTCTTTTATATTTAAAACTTTCATTTCATCAAAAACCATTGTTTGGGATAAAAAATGGTACTCTCCATAATCGGAAAGTACCATTCTGCCTTTTTACTAATCTTATATACCTTATTCATTTTATTTATCTTATTTACATTATTTACCTTTTTAACCTTTTGAACCAAGAGCACTATCCATTTTTTTATGAAGAGCATTCAGTACTCGCTTTTTATCAGCACTCCAAAGCGGTGCAATCAATAACGATTTGGGACCGTCACCGGTTAAGCGGTGTACCACCATATCCGATGGCAACAGTTTCACACATTCAGCCACCAAATCCACATATTCCCCAAACTCCATGGTTTTAAATAAGCCTTTTTGATAATCCGTTGCCAAATCCGTATTTTTTAACACATGTAAAAGTTGCAGTTTTATTCCTTTGCTCTTTTGTAAAACAACATGACGGACACTGGCAAGCATATCTTCTTTCGTCTCTCCCGGAAGACCTAGGATGATATGCGTAATCGTATGAATTCCGATTGCATTTAAATCCTGCATTGCCTTGTCATAAATCTCAAGATGATAACCACGCCGGATATAAGCCGCTGTTTTTTCATGGATAGTCTGTAAACCAAGTTCTACCCATATCGGTTTGATTTGATTTAATTCATCTAACAACGCAAGGATTTCATCTGATAAACAGTCCGGTCTGGTAGCAATTGACAAAACTGCAATATCGTCTCTGTTGATAACCGGCATAAAGATTTGACGGAGCGTTTCAACGGGCGCATAGGTATTTGTATATGCCTGAAAATAGGCAATATATTTATCTCCTTTATATTTGACAGACACTTTTTCCTTTGCCTCGTTAATCTGGTCTTCTATCGGTTTATTCCGGTTTGGAGTAAAATCTCCCGAACCTCCTGCTGAACAGAAAATACACCCTCTCGTATCAAGTGTTCCGTCCCGGTTTGGACAAGTCATTCCACCATCTAAACTTAGCTTATATAGTTTTTGACCAAATTGTTGTTTACAGTATTCGTTAACAGTAAGCATATGCTAATTCTCCACGAACTTTTTATCATTTTATATCGATGTTATATGATGTATTTGGATTGTTGCACTTCCATCATAATATATGTTTTATTGAGCAAAATTTCAAGCTGTGTTATGATTAAAAAGAGTTAATCGTAACACATAAATTCAGAAAAATTAATTTCAGAGAGAAAATACAATATGAAACTTAGTTTAAATCGCGAACAATTAAAATTTATTGCTATCTGCTCCATGGTTATTGATCATGTGGCATGGGGATTTGTGGAATTCTATTCCCCTCTCGGACAGTTTTTACACGTACTCGGAAGACTTACCATTCCCATTATGTGTTTTTTTATTGCAGAAGGCTTTCGAAAAACATCCAATTTAAAAGCCTATATCGAAAGAATGATCACTTTCGGAATCATTGCTATGATTCCCTTTTACATCTTTTTCCATGAGGAATATGAGTATCGGACCAACTTCATCTTCGATTTGTTATTTGGTCTGCTGGCTCTGACCGTATTAGAATCTTCTCTTAAAAAGCGAGCAAAAGTATTGCTGATGATTCTTATTTTTGCTACATCCTTGCTGATTGGCGGCTGGCCTATTACGCCCACTTTGTTCATCATCATTTTTTACTATGGACGCACCTTTAAAGAAAAAGTCAAATGGTTTGTTTTAGCAGATGTTGCCACGGTTCTTTTTTTAGTAGTCGCCATTCTTTTGAACAACGTCTATCATTTTTCCCACTATAATTGGGTTTGGTGGGACAAGTTTTATCAGCTCGGATTTATTCTGGCATTACCGCTTTTGTACTGCTACAACGGCGAAAAAGGAAAGCCGATTATTGGAAGGTATTTTTTCTATATTTTCTATTGCGTACATTTTCTGGTTCTCGCTGCAATCAAAGCTATTTTTGTATATCCTGTGGGGGCATTTCATATCGATCTGACTGCACATATTCTTGTACTGATTTCTATTTTTATCCTATTGGTACTGACATTTCGGTGCAGGTCTTCCAAAGAACAAAGTGCCGTTATATTCTTTTTAACCTCTGCAGAAGTTTATATTTTCGGATTTATCTTAGAAATTATTTCCACTTCACCGGATATGTTTTACCTTGCCATTCTGGTGGAATATTTCGGCGAAGTCATGACGTTCATCGGCATGATTATCTTTATAAAAAATCTCTGTAAAATAAATGTACCTTTGCCGATATACATGTTACAAATTGTAATAAGCCTATTAATTATGTTCTCTATTCTGACGACCAGAATCAATGGTTTCTTTTATAAATCCATTGGAATTGATGAAACCGGTCCGTTCCCACGTCTGGTACTGGAATATGGTCTTGGCTTTTATTTAACAATTACTTATATCGGCATATTATCCCTCTGGGCTGCATATGTATGCATCCGTACCTGGAAAACCGGAACGGAACTGGACAAAAAGAGAATCAAATTGACCCTCATTGGTATCTGTTGCATATGGTTTCCTTATTTACTAAAGCTTTTAGGTCTGACCGGCGGCTATGAAATTCCCGGACTGGGAATATTACTTGTCAGCATCTGTTTCTATCAGATTTTGATTCGCTATGGATTTTTGGATTCCGTTACACTTGCCAGTGAAAGTGCATTAGATCATGGAACCGAAGGCATCGTCGTATTATCTCCGGCGTATGCCATTCAATATCATAACAAGCAATTAGATGATATTTTCGGTGATATCCCCCATAATACTGATTTGCGGAAACACCCGCTACTCGGCGATGTATTATCCGGAAAAACTGATACTCTGACCATCAACAACCGCATTTATGAATTTCGTATGGAAACCCTAAAGGATAATGGCTACGAACAGGGACACATGCTCTGGATTCATGACAGCACACTTCATCATGAGGCAATCCGTCAAATTCGTGAAATAGCCACACGTGATGCCCTTACAAAGCTTTTTAACCGTGTACATTATCAGGATTTGATTAATTCTCATTTCTCAAATGGAAAAAAAGGTACTTTTCTGATGATGGATATGGATGATTTCAAAAAAGTCAATGACCAATATGGTCATCAGGTAGGCGATGAAGTACTCTGCGCTTTAGCCGATGTCTTTTTTGAATATTCTGAAGATATTTTGATTGGTTCAAGACTTGGCGGAGACGAATTTTCCGTTTTCATCAAAGATGAGACTGATACAGAAAAGGTAAGTGCAATCATTCAGAGCATTATGAAGCAATATCAAAACAAATTGGCAGAACTCGGATACGAAAACTATACCAGCCTTTCCATCGGTGCCGTAATATGTGATCATTCCGATCCTTCGCAAACCGATTTTGCCACTATTTACAATGCTGCTGATAAAATATTGTATGAAGTAAAACAAAACGGTAAGCATCAATTTAAGCTTATCAGTCTTTCCTGATTACGCTTCGTTTTTGATGCACTTCCATTTTGATATCACCTTTTTTTGATACCAATTAATGAAATTCCCTTTGCCTTTTCGCCATTGATATTTTTTATAACCTCACTGACGCAGGCACAGGGGCCAACGACTTTTCCGTTACAATACACATTATGCGCAATATACATCTCACAATCTTTACTGATATTGATTGTGTGCACTTCCTTGCGGATATCGTTTCTGTCATTATACATTGTCAAAATCAACGAATCATATTCTCTGCCGATTTTATCAAATTCTTCTTCATCGGTAGAAAAATATGTGATAAAACCTAGCCTTGTCAGATAATCTGAAATAGCTTTTGGTGCAGTTCCAAATTTGCCGGACAAAACCACACCATCTTTTTCGTAATCAAAAATCATCTGGGCAAGGCTCATCTCATGCTTTCTAGTCAGACTGAAAACAGCATTATAGGTAGCAAATATCTCACATCCGGCATACTTCATGGTCACCTTTCCATATTTCATATCCTCATAGTGATTTTGATCTTCGATATAGCCATGATTCTTTTGAATGGTTTCTATATGCCGTTTGAAATTTTCTTCGTTGTATTTTAAGTTCACAGAAAAATCTTTATTTAAGACTCTTTGTGCTTTACGCATTAGTTCCAATACTGATACAACAACATGATTATCAATCTGATTTGGAATCCATGCGCAGACTATTTGCGTAATTCTATTCATCCTATTATTCTTCTTAATTTTATTTCTTGCTTCTTTTTTCATTTTAGTATCTATATCATTGGGTGTTCTTTATCAGAAGTTTTTCCAACATTTTTCTTTTAAGAATCCACTTATTACCTCAATATTTTCACCTTCATAGAAAGCTACTAATCTCTTCTTAAATTCTGAAACATACTCTTCTGGAATAACCAGAAAACCTTGTCCATGTGCAATAAGATAATGATTTGCAAATATTACTGATGCCCTTTTATTACCATCAATAAAAATTTGCGTTTTCATGCTATACATACAAAGTTCTATAGCAGTATCAATTACTTCTTTCCCGGATGAAAGAATCTCATTGATTTTCTCTTTTACTATCGATTCAATCGGTATGGGCGGTTTATACGAACTTCCTCCGATTGTAACCGGTACTCCTCTAATTCTACCCCCATCTATAAAAAATCCTTCGTTAATCAATTTTGCAATATGGCACAATAAATAATAATCTGACTCTGCCTGAATAACATCAGAATCCAGGATAAATTCCCACGCATGCTTTAAGTTTAATATCTTTTGAATATCATTAGCAGTCATGCCATTTACAGTTCCATTATCAATAATGTCTTCCGTCTGTGGAAATGAAGTCGCAACACCTTCTAAGACTGCCTGATCATAGATATTAGCTTTCATATTTGCTCTGGCAAAATCCAGGTTTTGAATAACTCTTTTACTCAAATGGTCAGCTTCATATCCAAGTTCTGCCAATTCCTTTTCAATTATTCGTATGTTTTTTCTTAATTCCTTTAATTCTTTGGCATTACGCAACAAAAGTTGATAAAGATCTTCAGAATAAACATCTACATATTTTGAAGTTAATCGGCCACCAACACGTTTTCTTATATATAAATATTTTCCACTTGCATTTTCTTTTATCTCCGGATTACCATCATACGGAATCAAATTAATTCTTGCCTGGCAATCCGCTTTTTCTTGCAATAACCTTTGAATTTTCAAAAAATCATTCATAATTATATATTAACTCCTTTTAGGGAACTTTATAACCGCATTTTAATCTAAAAGTTCCCTAATTGTCAATAATTTATAGGGAACTTTTTTAGAATTTATTCCACAAAAAGTTCCCTATTTCAATTCTTAATACGCATCAAAATATCAAATAATGAATAAATTTGTATTCTTTGACAAATATTTTATTTCCTACTCTGCAATTCTTCCATCAACAATTTTTATGGTATATTTTTCTAGATCAACACAGTAATCGCATACCTCTATTCCATCGTTTTCCAAAAGCTTTTTTTGAACGTCTTCTCCACCAAAAGCGAATTTTCCTGCAAGTTCTCCTTTTGCATTTACCACACGATAACATGGAATCCCATCCGGATCCGGATTTTTATGCAGCGCATTTCCAACCGCCCGGCACATCTTTGCGTTTCCTGCTAATTCGGCAACCTGTGCATATGTAGCAACCTTTCCTCTGGGTATTTTCTTAACCGCTTCGTAAATTCTCTTAGTAGGACTATCTGTTACGATATCATAGCTTTCTGCAATCATGCGCTTAATATCATCATCCGGAATACTTCCATCCAGAATAATGGTATTCCAATGCTCCTTATTTTGATGCCAGCCCGGGATAACTGCATCGTAGATCTGCCTGTAAAAATCTCTCCACTCCGGATTTACCTTCACGTTCAGATTGATATAACCATCTCTTTCATAAGTCCAAAGAAAGGCTTTCTTACTTCCTTTTACACGCACAAGTTGCCAGTTTGGATCATGAAAAGGTGCTTCTTTATATGTATCTTGAAATGATAATCCGTATGTTAAGGCTTCCTCTCTTGTTTGCATTTGTTTCTCCCTATCTGGCATACCTTTTTCTGCTTTTCATCATTTGAGTATGCCTTTTTAATCAAAATATCTCGCTAAAATCTCTTTCAGGGCATACTATTTTCTGCTTTTCGCCATTTGAGTATGCCTTTTTAATCAAAATATCTTGCTAAAATCTCTTTCAAGGCATACCTTTTCCTGCTTTTCACTATTTAAGTATGCCTTTTTAATCAAAATATCTTGCTAAAATCTCTTTCAGGGCATACCTTTTCCTGCTTTTCACTATTTAAGTATGCCTTTTTAATCAAAATATCTTGCTAAAATCTCTTTCAGGGCATACCTTTTTCTGCTTTTCACTATTTAAGTATGCCTGTGCCAACAAGATGTTCGCTTCAAATCAATTATTTCTCTTCACTTACCTGAAAGATAAAAAACTTCAAATAATAACTCTCATCAGCAGCCCACAGTATCGGATGGTCCGGTGCCTGGGTCCGAAACTCGACCTGTCTCAGGCGCTTATGCGTAGCTTTTGCAGCCTCTTTAATGGTCTTTTCCAACAATTCCTGTGTCATGAAATGCGAGCAGGAACAGCTTGCCAAATATCCTCCATCTTTTACAAGCTTTAAGCCCTGCATATTGATTTCCCGATAGCCTTTGATGGCATTCTTTGTCGCTTCTTTTGCTTTTGTAAATGCCGGAGGATCTAAGATTACAACATCATACTTCTTTCCTGCTTTTACAAGCTTCGGAAGTTCATCTAACACATCGGCTGTTCTAAATTTAACAACTTCATCAAGTCCATTACGTTTTGCATTTTCCCTTGCCTGCTCGATGGCAAAATCCGAAATATCCAATCCTTCCACGGACTTTGCACCGGCAATTCCGGCATTTAGTGCAAAAGTTCCCATATGGGTAAAGCAATCCAATACATCCTTATCTTTGCAGATATGATGCATTGCTTTTCTGTTATATTTCTGGTCCAGGAAAAAACCTGTCTTTTGACCGTTTTCTACATCAACCAGATAGCGAACACCATTTTCCACGATTTCAACACGTGGTTCAAACTCATCTCCGATAAAGCCTTTATGAAGTGGCAATCCCTCTTTTTTTCTTTCCTTGGCATCGCTTCGTTCAAATACACCACGAACTTTAAATCCGTCTGCTATTAATAACTCCTTCAAAATAGAAACAATTTCTTCTTTAAACTGCTCCATACCAAGTGCCAGACATTGCACGACCAACACATCTTCATATTTATCAACAATCAATCCGGGTAACCAGTCTGCTTCACCGAATATCACGCGACAGCATCCCAAATCATCCGGCATAACCGTTTTACGATATTCCCATGCATTCTTTACTCGCATAGATATAAAATCATGGTTAATTTCCTGATCTTTATTACGAGACATCATGCGTACACGGATTTTGGAATTTTGATTAATGAAGCCTCTTCCCATGGGATATCCATCAAAATCATGAACTTCTACTATATCTCCATTGTGAAACGTTCCCACAATCGAATCTATCTCATTATCAAAAACCCAGCATCCGCCCTTTTTTAACAGACGGCCTTCACCTTTTTTTAGTGTCACAATTGACATATGCTTTATCCTTTACTCATTACTGCTATTTATTATTCTTTATTTTTCTTTATTATTTCTCTTTATTATTGCACTTCATTATTACGTTTCACTATTTTGCTTCCAAAAATGCCACATATCCTCTCTTGGTTTCATATAAATCGGCTTTGGAAGTTGCTTCAAATGGTGCATGCATATTTAATACCGCAACACCGCAATCAATGACATCCATACCGTATAATGACAGGATATAGGCAATTGTTCCGCCACCGCCCAAATCAACTTTACCAAGTTCTGCAGTCTGATAAGATACATCCGCATCATCCATAACCTGACGAATAAATGCCAGATATTCAGCATTGGCATCATTGGAACCTGATTTTCCTCTCGAACCGGTAAATTTATTGAATACCATACCGTGTCCTAAATATGCCACGTTCTTTTTATCAAAACTTGATGCATATGTCGGATCAAATGCTGAGCTTACATCTGATGAAAGCATACGGCAATTTGCCAGACATCTGCGAAGTGAGAGTTCATTAAAATCACCCATCAGATTCATAACTTCTGCCGTCATATTCTCAAAGAATTTGGACTGCATTCCGGTAGCCCCCACACTTCCGATTTCCTCCTTATCCACGAGCAGACAACATGCGGTACGTTCCGGTGCCTTGATACTTAACATGGCATCTAATGAAGTAAATGCACATACTCTGTCATCCTGTCCATACGCTAATGTCATACTGCGGTCAAATCCGGCTTCTCTTGCTTTTCCGGCAGGAACGACTTCAATCTCTGCAGAAATAAAATCAGCTTCCTCTACCCCGTATTGCTCTTTTAAAATTTCCAGAATACCGGCAGTAAACTTATCTTTTTCAGCACCTTTTAATGGCTTATTTCCAACTATGACATCCAAGGCCTCACCTTCAATGACTTTATTGGCCTTCTTTTCCATCTGCTCTGATGCCAGATGAATCAACAGATCGGAAATAAAGAATACCGGATCATCCTCTTCTTCTCCGACATTGACGATAACCGTAGTACCGTCTTTTTTTACAATCACTCCATGGAGTGCTAACGGAATTGCTACCCACTGATACTTTTTAATTCCACCGTAATAGTGTGTATCCAAATAAGCAAAATCGCCGTCTTCATACAAGGGATTTTGTTTTACATCCATACGGGGTGAATCAATATGCGCGCCAAGGATATTCATGCCTTCTTCCAAAGGTTTTTTACCGATATGATACATGACTACCGATTTATCCATATTAACTGCATATACCTTTGCACCGGCTTTAATCTTTTTGCCGGATTTCAGTAATTTAGCCAGTTCTACATAGCCTTCATTCTCAATCCGATTGACAATATAGCTGACGCATTCGCGCTCCGTCTTTCCTTCATCCAAAAATGTGCGATAATCCGCACTCAGCTTTTCCAACTCTTTTAATTGCTTCTCGGAATATTTTGTCCATACACTTTCTGTTTTCATAAAAATATCCTGCCTTTCTTTGCACATTAACTATTATTATTCTTTCCAAAAAAAGATTCCGCTAATCGAAAATATCATATTTTCCATAACGATCCGCACTTTTCAGAAAAAAAGCCGATTAACAATCAGTTATCCATAATAACCTGAATGCCATCGGCAATTTTTATACTTTCAAATCAAACCTTAACAATTGCTTTTTTCGGACATTTTGTAGCACAAATTCCGCAGCCGACACATTGCTCCTGGTCAATATGAGCTTTGAAGTTTTCTACGCTGACAGCTTCTTTCGGGCAGTTCTTTGCGCAAAGCGAACAACCGATACAAGCCGTTTCACAGGCTTTCATGGCAACTGCGCCTTTTTCGGTATTGCTACATGCAACTGCATACTTCGCATCATAGGGAATTAATTCAATCAATCCCTTGGGACAGGCTGCCACACATTTTCCACATGCTTTACAGGCTTCTTTATCAACCTTTGCCACTCCGTTTACTACATGAATGGCATCAAACGGACATGCCTTTACACAATTACCATATCCTAGACAGCCTTGATTACATGACTTTGGACCACCGTTTGGTACAAAGGAAAGCATGGCACAATCCTTAACACCGGTATATTCGTAATCCGTCTTTGTTTTATCACAGTCACCCTGACATTTTACAAAAGCCACCATGCGAACGCCTGCTGTTGCTTCTACGCCCATGATTTCTGCGATTTTGGTTGCCACAGGCTCACCGCCTACCGGACAGGTTCCGACTTCTGCCTCACCTTTTGCAATTGCTTTTGCCAGACCGGAGCAACCGGCGAAGCCACATCCACCACAGTTATTTCCGGGTAAAGCAGCCAGTACGGCTTCTTCCTTTTCATCAACCTCTACCTGAAATTTCATACCGGCTATTCCTAAAAACAGACCGATAAATAATCCAACACCACCAACTAAGACGGCGGCAATGATAATTCCACTAATACTCATCTGCCACACCTCCTATAACAAACCGGAAAAGCCACAGAATGCAATGGCCATCAATCCGGCAGTAACTAATACAATCGGCATGCCCTGAAACGCCTCCGGAATATCGTTATATTCAATTTTTTCACGAATTCCGGCAAGGATTACAATGGCAATGGTAAAACCAACGGCTGTTGCAAAACCATTGACAACACTCTCTAAAATACTGTAAGATGCCTGCACATTGTTTAATGCCACACCTAAAACCGCACAGTTTGTTGTAATTAAAGGAAGATATACACCTAATGCCTCATAAAGAGAAGGAATCATCTTTTTTAAGAACATCTCAACAAACTGAACCAATGCTGCGATGACTAAAATAAATACAATGGTCTTTAAATAATCAAGCCCTAAAGGGTCCAATACAAATTTGTAGAGAACGGACGCAACAAAAGACGCCAAAGTGATAACAAATACAATTGCCGCTCCCATTCCGGCAGCCGTTTCCGTCTTTTTGGAAACTCCAAGGAAAGGACATAAGCCCAAAAACTGACTTAATACAACGTTACTTACAAGCGCGGAGCCCAATGCTATTATAATTAAATTACTCATCTGCATTTACCTCCTCTTTTGTTTCTTCCTGATTATTTTCCGGTAGATTTTCTTTTATTCCTGCCTGAATTAATTCGGGTGCTGCTTTTATCTCTTCCTGAACTATTTCCGCTTCTGCTTCTTTTATCTCTTCCTGAGCTGCTTCAGTCACTTCTGCTTTTATCTCATTCTGAACGGTTTCAGAAACTGTTTTTGTTATTTCCCCTGCTGATTCAATCGCTTTATCAATCGGCTCGCTTTTTTTACCAGCTTCTGTCTTTGGCAGTGCTTTTGTTTCCTTCCCTACCTTCTTCGTATCATCATAGAACTTACGGGATGAGCAACCTTCTTCCCCACAGCTCATACAATCGTGGGTACAACCGGATCCGACTTTGCTCATATCCTTTCCCTTTTTCTCGCCTTCTATTTTGACTTTGTTTTGGATGGCAACGAGGCAGGCAAGTACAAAGAATGCACCGGGTGCCATGACAAAGATACGTACAGGTTCATATCCTGCCGGCATAATGCGAATTCCAAATGCTTCTCCTGCACCAATCAGCTCTCTGACGAGACCAATAATGGTTAACGCAATCGTAAAACCAAATCCCATTCCAAGTCCGTCAAAGAAAGAAGGAATGACGGGATTTTTATAGGCATAGCTTTCTGCTCTTCCTAAAATAATACAGTTTACAACAATAAGCGGAATATATAGACCAAGCGCGCTGTACAGGGAAGGAATAAAACCTTCTAACAGCAATTCCACCATCGTAACAAAAGATGCAATGATTACGATAAATGCGGGGATACGGACACGGTCGGGGATGATTTTACGCAACATGGATATAATCATGTTGGATAATGCCAGTACAACCGTCGTCGTCATACCCATACCAAATCCATTGATTGCAGATGTGGTAACTGCCAACGTCGGACACATACCAAGCATCAAAACCAAAGTCGGGTTTTCTTTGATAATACCGTTATATAATCTCTCCAATGATTTATTCATTTGCAGTGCCTCCTTCCATTAACATCGTCCGGAAACAGGTAAGTCCTGCATTCACGCCATTTACAATGGCATTGGTTGTAATGGTCGCTCCCGAGATGGCATCAATCTGATCAGCGCTTTGGGCACCTGTTTTGGTATAGCTGAATAATTCTGCCTTTTTATTTTCAAATTGTGGTTTCAAAACCGAATCGGCATTCATGCCAAGTCCTGCTGTTTCTGAAATGCTCAAAATCGAAATTCCGTTTAATGTACCGTCATTGCGGATACCCATGGAAAACTGAATATCGCCGCCATAGCCTTCATGGTCGGTTACGGTAATAACATATCCGATGACATTTCCGGAAGCATCAACTGCCTCAGATACTTCATCAACAGATACGTTGTATCCGGCATCTGCTACCACTTTATCAGCATCCTCTGATGTGATATCTTCGCGTAAGCGGAAACTGTCAGCATCCGCAAACACTTCTTTGCTGGCTTCTTCTTTTGCTTTTTCCTGGGCCTGTGCAATCGGATCTTTGGTAACCTGATAAACGAGTCCCAATAAACATCCGGCAATCAAGGTAATCGCAAACAAAATAGCTGCTTCTTTCAACATATTTTTCATCTCTGCATACCTCCTTTTCTGCCAAATGCATGCGGCATGGTATATTTCTCAATTAAAGGAGTCAGCAGATTTCCAAGAATAATTGCATAGGAAACGCCCTCTGCACTCGCGCCGAAAATTCGGAAAATACCGGTTAAAACTCCCAAAAGAATTCCAAAAACATATTGTCCTTTGATGGTAATCGGCCGCGTCACATAATCGGTTGCCATAAAGAATGCACCAAGCATCAGACCACCTCCGGCAAGATGTGCAGCGATAAAATCAAAATCAAAACCTCTGCCACCGAAGAGAACAATAAATACAACAAAAGTCAGGATATAGGTTCCGGGAATTCTTAAATCGATGATTCCCATGAGCATTAAGAAAATTGCTCCCAGTACAATGGCAATCATGGATGTTTCCCCAATAGTTCCTGAAGTAAAACCGGTTACCATCTTAAATACATTGACATGCTCTCCTGCCTTTAATGCCGCAAGCGGAGTTGCCCCCGAATAAGCATCCGTTGCAAAATCCGTCATAATGGATGTGAATGCCAGAAGTAAGAAACATCTTCCGCCAAGCGCCGGATTCATAAAGTTCTGGCCCAGACCTCCAAAGAGCATTTTTACAACAACAATAGCAAAGAAACCACCAATTACACCAATCCACCAGGGCGCATTCGGAGGCAGGTTAAGGGCTAACAACAAGCCTGTCACAACTGCCGAACCATCTTTGATCGTAATGTTTTTATGTACCAGTAAATCAAATAAATATTCAAAAAGTACACAGCTTAAAACAGTCACAATGACTAATATGAGCGCATTCAGTCCGAAATTATATATGCCGAAGACGGTAGTGGGTAAAAGTGCAATTACTACACAAAGCATAATGATCTGAGTCGACATCTTCGAACGAATATGCGGATTCGATGACACTTTCATGAAATCACTCATTTTTTTTACCTCCTACGATTTCTTTCTTCGGTCTGCCAAAACCATCTTGCGCATGGATTTAATCTGCTGAGTAAGCGGTCTTTTGGCAGGACAAATAAAACTACAGCATCCGCATTCGCAGCATTCCATTCCATTATGTTTCTGGAATGCTTCTTTATTGCCTCTTGCTGCATAATCTGCAAGTCTGGCGGGCACCACCCGACCCGGACATACTTCAACGCATCTGCCACAATTGATGCACGGACCTTCTTCGGAAGCCGAAACATCATCCTTTGTTAAGCAAAGAAGTGCCGATGCTGTCTTGGTTGTTGGAACATCCAGGTGGAACAGGGCAAATCCCATCATCGGACCACCATTTATGATCTTTGCAGGCTCTTGTGTAAATCCACCGGCTTCTTCAATCAGTTCATGATAATTGGTGCCAATACGCACACGGAAGTTGCAGGGATCGGCTATTGCATCTCCGGTTACCGTAACAATCCGGTACATCAGAGGTTTATTTTCCCTTACTGCACTGTTGATTGCCACCAGTGTATCTACATTGTCCACAATACATCCTGCATCTGCAGGCAATTTATCGGAATTGATCATTCTTCCGGTCGCAGCGTATATCAGCTGTCTCTCTGCTCCCTGCGGATATTTAGTCTTTAATCCCTTAACCGTAATACGTGGCTCGTCCTTGGTAAGCTCTTTTAAAATTTTAATACAATCCGGCTTATTATCTTCTACCGCCAGAATTCCCTGCGCATTGTCAAACAAAGCAAGAACACATTTTAAACCGTCAATCACCTTCTGCGGTTCCTCAATCATTCTTCGGTAATCTGAAGTCAAATACGGCTCACATTCCGCACAGTTGCCGATTACATACTCGATTTTGTCAGGCTCCTTGGGAGAAAGCTTCACGTGCGTCGGGAAACCGGCTCCACCCATGCCGACAACACCTGCCGTCTGCACCTTTTTAATGATTTCCTCTTTGCTTTGTTCCTCCAAAGGCTTGCACACGCCATAATCAACTTCCTCATAAAGGCCGTCATTTTCAATAATAATGGAATCTACACTGTCGCCTAATGTAATCCGTCGTTTTTCAATTCCTTTCACAGTACCGGAAACTGTTGCATAAATCGGTGCTGATACAAATCCACCTGCTTCAGCAATCTTCTGTCCGGTTAACACATGATCGCCCTTTTGAACGATTGGCACCGCCGGTGCTCCGATATGCTGGGATAACGGATATACGAGATCCCCTTTGGGCAGTACATCTTTAATCGGTTTATCCTTACTTAAATCTTTACCATCATAAGGATGAATGCCACCGGTAAAAGTTCCTCTTGCTCCCATCTTCTTACCTCTTTCTTTTTGCAGTGTCAGTGCACTGTTATTCTTCTCAATTCATATTCGCGTAATCAATTCCGCTTTCTTTTCTACTATACTATTTTTTTGATATTTTTTCTATAAATTCGTGTAAAAAATACATACTTTTCTTAAATGCACAGATTTATTGATGGTTTTTAATGCCCGGTTTCAAAACTCAGACTTCATCCTCAGACAGTTGAAACCGGGCATTCTATTTGTTCGCCATGCGTGTTCCTCAAAGATTGTGAACTATGTGAGAAACAAAACCAAAAGTAAAATTTTAATAAGACTTAGAAGATAAAATATGGTAAAATAACATCGTATAAAGTTATAAAATATATAAAAAGATTTCAAATATCAAGAAAATTCACTAAAAGGATAGATACTATGAAAACATTTACCAAAAAACTTTCCATCGATTTGGAAATATATCCCTTAGACCGGATTGCACCGCTTACTGACATTCTCTTTGTTGATATTGAAACCACCGGTTTTTCAGCCAAATCGTCTTCACTATATGAAATCGGATGCATTTATTTTGATGATGACAAACCACAGCTCATTCAGTATTTTGCAGAAAACAGTTCTGAGGAAGAAGAAATCCTTTCATCTTTCTTTGCACTATGTTCAGACAGGAAGACATTAATTCATTTTAATGGAAATACCTTTGATATTCCTTATATGAAAACAAAAGCCAAGCAATACCATCTGGATGCTCCGTTTGACCAGATGGAAGGTGTTGATATTTATAAGCGCATCATGCCATATAAAGACATTTTAGGACTTGAAAACTGTAAGCAGAAAACGGTCGAAGCATTTCTCGGAATTGAACGAAAAGATCTGTACCACGGTGGCCAACTGATTGAAATCTACAAGGAATATTGCAAAAATCCCTCTGCAGAACTGGAAGAATTATTAATCCTGCATAACGAGGATGATATGAAAGGCATGCTACAACTTCTTCCAATCTTAACTTATTCTGATCTGTTTATGGCACCTTTCCGTGTTGTAAAGGTGCAGGCAAATCACTTTACCAATGAAGATCAGACGGATGGTGATGAATTATTAATGAAGCTTCGTTTTCAGGCGGCTTTTCCAAAACCGATTTCCATGCACAAGGCAGGATGCCATTTCAGTGCCCAGGATAAGGAAGGATTTTTAAAGGTTCCTCTATATAAAGGCGAATTGAAGTATTTTTATGCCAACTATAAAGACTATTACTACCTTCCCGAAGAAGATATTGCGCTTCATAAAGCAGTTGCCGGTTTTGTCGATAAAAACCATCGCAAACAGGCTAAGGCGTCCAATTGCTACACACGTAAAGAATCAGCTTATCTTCCTCAATGGGACATCCTTTTTACACCTATCTTCAAACAGTCCTATGAAGATACTCTCTGTTATTTTGAATTAACGGAAGAAATGAAAAAGCAGCCGGAGATTTTTCGTCAGTATGCTCTTCACATTTTGGACATGATTGCACATGCACGCAATCTCAGTTGATGAAATAAAAAACATAACGGTACATAGAAAAAGACAACCATTTAGGTTGTCTTTTCACTTTCATATACAAATATCAAATATCACAATTTTTCATAATAGAAAGAATCTTTTCTGATAAATCCCATCTGCTTGTATGAAATAATCTGCTCTGTACTTCCGATAAATAAAATACCTTTTTGAACCAAAGAATTATAGAACTTTTGAAAAATCTCATCCTTGGCTTCCTCGGTAAAATAAATCAGAACATTACGGCATATGATATAGTGGTAATCCGTAGGATATGGATCTAACAACAGATTATGCTTGCTAAACTTTACACGCGCTTTAATCTCATCGCTGATCCGGTAAGAAGGTCCTACTTTTGTAAAATACTTCTTTTTTAAATCTTCAGGAACTGCCGCAATACTTTTTTCATTGTATAACCCGGCCTGTGCTTTTTCAAGCACCTGATTATCAATATCCGTAGCAAATATCGTAATCTGACTAAGCGGAAGATGTCTGGATAATGCCATAACAAGCGAATAAGGTTCATCACCTGTAGAACATGCTGCACTCCAAATCTTTAAATTAGGTCCAAAATCACGTATCAACTGGGGAATAATCGTTTTGTCCATATATTCCCACTGATCCGGATTCCGATAAAACTCAGATACATTAATTGTAAGGTAATTGACAAATTCATCGAATTTCTCATGATTTGTCTTCAGCAATTCCACATATTTAGCATATCCGTCAACACTGTTTTTGGCTATAAGCGTATCGATACGTCTTTTCATCTGCTTTTCTTTATAGCAGTTTAAATCGATATGTGTTAAATCATATACAGCTTTTTTAAACTGTTCATAATCATATACAGCCATTATGAATTACGCTTCGCCTTCCTCTGAGATAACCTGCTCAACATCTACGGAAACTACATCTGCATCATCATCAGCATCTGTTTCCAATAAAGCTTTCATGCTTAAACTAATCTTGTGATCATTTTCATTGAAATCTACAATTTTAGCTTCCACTTCCTGTCCGACTGATAATACATCGGAAGGTTTCTCAATGTGTTCTTTAGAAATCTGTGATACATGCAATAATGCATCAACACCGGCTTCTAATTCAATAAATGCACCAAAATCTGTCATTCTGGCAACTTTACCTGATACCACATTGCCAACAGCATATTTGCTTGTAGCATCCTTCCAAGGATTGGTATCATCAAATTTCATGCTCAGTGCAATCTTGGTTCCGTCAATATCTTTGATTAAAACTTTCACAGCGTCACCAACTTTGAAAACCTTTTTGGGATTTTCAACACGTCCCCATGACATCTCTGAAATATGAAGTAATCCATCTGCACCGCCTAAATCGATGAAGGCACCGAAATCGGTAACATTTTTAACAACACCGTCAACAATGTCCCCGATATGAATTTTTTCAAATAATGCTTTCTGCTCTTCTGCTTTTTTAGCAACTAAAAGCTGTTTGCGGTCACCGATAAATCTTCTTCTCTTCGGATTGTACTCTGTAATTACAAATTCGATTTCCTGATCAGCATATTTGCTCAGGTCTTTTTCATACACATTGGAAACCAGGCTTGCAGGGATAAAAATTCTTGCTTCATCTACAACAACACTTAATCCACCGTCAAGTACCTGTGCAACTTTTGCTTTTAATACTTCTTTGTTTTCAAAAGCATCCTGAATTCTCTTGTAGCCTTTTTCGAGCGCAAGTCTCTTATATGATAAAAGAACCTGTCCCTCTCCATCGTTTACTTTGATAACTTTAACGTCAATTTTGTCATCGACCTTTAAAGCTGTTGTCAGATCAAAATTGGCTTCATTTGTATATTCGTTTCTGGTAAGAACACCGTCTGATTTGTAGCCGATATTCAATACGGCAACATCCGGTTTAACATCGATGACAGTACCCTCTATAACCTCTCCGTTTCTGATCGTTTTTAATGATTGTTCCAGCATTTGTTCAAAAGTTAATTCTGACATAATTTTGAACCTCCTCAATTATATTGTTTGGGGTGGACGCCCCTGCGGTAATTCCCACCGGACCAACCGGTACGGTCAACTCTGATTGTAAGTCCTTCAGAGTCTGTATAAAAAAAGTGTTCTCACATTCCGCCTTGCAAATCTCATATAATTTACGTGAATTGGAACTATGAGTACCGCCTATCACTATCATAGTGTTGACTTTGCGGGCAACCTCTGCTGCCTCGGTTTGTCTCTCTTCCGTTGCGTTACATATCGTTTTTACAACATTTATATCATAACCTTTTTTACAAATAATTTCAACCAATTCTTGAAATTTATTGTAATTAAATGTCGTTTGCGATACAATACATATTTTTTGATTTTGGGGAAGAGTTACCTGTCCGGCCTGTTCTTTGGATTCCACCACAATGGCCGGTTTCTCACACCAGCCTTTAATTCCCTCTACTTCGGGATGAGAATCATTTCCGATGATGATAATCTGACTGCCTTGCTTACTTTCTTTTTCCACAATTCTGTGTATCTTTTTTACAAAAGGACAGGTGGCATCCACGATTTCCAATCCCTGTTTTTGAATCAATTCATAAACATCCTTTGATACTCCATGGGAACGGATCACAACACTTCCTTCAGTTAGCGTTGCTAACTCATCAACATTATCAATTACCCGAACACCTTTTTTTTCTAAATCCTCCACAACATTTTCATTGTGAATAATCGGCCCGAATGTATATATTTTCTTTCCTGTCTTGATTTGCTCATAAACCTGATCTACCGCACGTTTCACGCCAAAACAAAAACCGGCTGTTTCTGCCAAAATCACTTCCATCG
>CAMEJJ010000009.1 GCA_945919795.1 uncultured Lachnospiraceae bacterium | reverse complement strand
AAGATCCAAATCATTTTGCAGTCCGCCAATATAAGAAATATAAACTGGCGGCTGGAAAGACAGCAAAATCAATCCTTGTAAGCTGTGGTGCCAGAATGGCTCCATTTGATATCAAGGAACTTCGAGAGATTACAGCCTATGATGAATTACAACTGGATACCATCGGTGATAAGAAGACGGCGTTGTTTCTGATTATGTCAGATACGGACGCCACTTTTAATTTCCTGATATCCATGGTTTATACACAGCTGTTTAATCTCCTTTGTGAGAAGGCTGATGATGTTTACGGTGGAAGGCTTCCGGTCCATGTAAGGTGCCTTGTAGATGAGTGTGCTAATATCGGACAGATCCCTAATCTGGAGAAGCTGGTTGCAACCATCCGATCCCGTGAGATTAGTGCCTGTCTGGTGCTTCAGGCAAAGTCACAGCTTAAGGCAATCTACAAAGATAATGCTGATACCATTATCGGTAACATGGATTCACAGATCTTCCTTGGTGGAACTGAGAAGACAACGCTTAAGGATCTTACAGAGATTCTTGGCAAGGAAACTATTGATATGTACACCACAGGAAATACTAAGGGTTCTCAGGAGTCCTACAACATGAATTATCAGAAGCTTGGCAAAGAGCTGATGAGTATGGATGAGCTTGCTGTTATGGATGGCAGTAAATGTATCGTGCAGGTGAGAGGCGTAAGACCGTTTCTTTCAGATAAGTATGACCTGACGAAGCATCCAAACTATCCGCTGACAGCAGATTATGACAAGAAGAACTGGTTTGATATTGAGAAGTATTTGAACAGAAAGCTTGTCCTTCATCCAAACGATGAATACGAAGTATTTGTCGATGACGAAAGCAAGTAGTCATCATGCGGCGTAGCCTAAGGGCGATTGAAAAGCAGGAGTCATAACCTGCCGCCGTATTTACTCCTGAAGAGGAGTATAGCGGAAGATTCCGCGTTAATTAATGCAGCGCTGTGCCGGAAAAGTCACTGCAGAAGACATCCGGCTTACAACTGAATATGGAACTTTTTACAAGGGTAATTAACGAGAGTCACGGCCTGATCAGCCATGGCTCTTTTTTAATTCCCGCAACTACAAACAATCAATTTTTTTAATCACAAGGAGGATTTTATTATGGCATTTTTCAACTCAGCAGTAGGCGTACTTCAGACACTCGTTATCGCACTTGGTGCAGGTCTTGGAATTTGGGGTGTTGTAAACCTCATGGAAGGTTACGGCAATGACAACCCTGGAGCTAAGTCACAGGGCATGAAGCAGCTCATGGCCGGTGGTGGTGTTGCACTCATCGGTACTACACTCGTTCCACTTCTTTCCGGACTTTTCTAATCCGGCCTATCACCAACAAAAATCAGGAAGGGCAGTGTAACAAGCTGCCCTTCCCTGAGAAAGGAGGCAATCGTTGGAAAGTTTGTTAGAAAAACTGACTGATTGGCTCAAAGACATGCTGGTAGGTGGGATTATGGATAACCTCACATCTACATTTTCAACCTTGAATCAGAAGATTGGAGAAGTAACAGCACAGGTGGCACAGACTCCGGAACAGTTCCAGCCCACGGTTTATAACCTCATCAGGAACCTGTCGGAGAATGTGATTCTACCCATAGCAGGAATCATCCTTACGTTTATTGCCTGCTATGAACTGATACAGCTGGTCATAGCTCACAATAACCTGGCAAACTTTGAAACCTGGATTTTTTTCAAGTGGGTATTCAAGACCTTTGTAGCAGTAACGCTGATTACAAATACCTTTAATATCACCATGGCAGTCTTTGACGTAGCACAACATGTGGTCAGTCAATCAGGATCACTTATCGCCGGAAGTACCGCAGTGGACGGTTCAACTCTGGCAACCATGCAAACCACATTGGAAGCAATGGATGTGGGGCCGCTATTTGGCATATTCCTACAGTCCTTTGCAGTGAAGTTCTTATTTGAGATTTTATCGATTCTGATCTGGGCTATTGTTTATGGTCGAATGATAGAAATCTATTTGACTATCAGCCTTGCTCCGATTCCTTTTGCGACTTTTGGCAATAGAGAGCAGAGCATGATTGGACAGAACTACCTTAGATCCCTTTTTGCACTTGGCTTCCAGGGATTCTTAATCATGGTATGCGTAGCAATCTATGCAGCCCTGGTACAGACAGTTTCATTTTCATCAGATATCATGGGCTCTTTGTGGAATGTCCTTGGTATCACATTACTTCTTGCATTCACCTTGTTTAAGACAGGTTCTATTGCAAGATCTGTATTCCACGCACATTAAGGAGGGAAAGAAATGGCATCTTATATTCCGGTGCCTCGTGATCTCACGAAGGTAAAGAGTAAAGTGGCATTCAACCTCACCAAGCGTCAGCTCATCTGCTTCTGTATAGCTGCAGCTATTGGTGTTCCTACCTTTTTCCTTTTGAAAAAGATCGGAGACTCAACCTTTGCAGCTATGGGCATGATGATTGTAATGATGCCGCTGTTTTTCTTTGCAATGTATGAAAAGAACGGACAGCCGCTTGAGGTATTCTTGCATCACTTTATTCAGGCAACATTTATCAGGCCGAAGATCCGGCCTTATCAAACAGATAATTATTACGCTGCCCTGATGAGGCAGGAGAAAGCAGAGAAGGAGGTAGAAAAAATTGTTTCTGAAAGCGAAAAAAAGAGACATCGCAATGCCGGCAGGGTTATCGAGAGCAGACCAGAAAAGAGTAAGAGCCGTCATCAAAGAAGCTCAGAAAAATGATGGTGTTCCCAGAACAGCTCAGCAGAGCATTCCTTTTGACAGGATGTTTAAGGATGGCATTTGCAGAATAGGCAGCGATTATTATACAAAGACGATTCAGTTTCAGGATATCAATTATCAGCTGGCACAGCAGGAAGATCAGACAGAGATTTTCGAGGAATGGTGTAGCTTCCTGAATTTCTTTGATAGTTCGGTTCACTTTGAACTCAGCTTCATGAACATGGCTACGGATGCTGAGAAGTTTGAAAAGTCCATTGCCATACCACATCAGAATGATGGTTTCAATGAAGTTAGGGATGAGTATACCGGCATGTTAAAGCGTCAGATGGAAGCTGGTAATAACGGTCTTACCAAGACCAAGTATTTATCCTTTGGTATTCATGCAGAGTCCATGAAAGCAGCAAAACCGAGACTTATTCATATTGAGATGGATCTTCTTAACAACTTCAAGAGACTTGGTGTTCAGGCAAACACACTAAACGGCGCAGAACGTTTAGAGTTGATTCACCAGCAGTTTCATATGGGAGATGATGAGAAGTTCTTCTTCGACTGGAAATGGCTTGTGGGAAGCGGCCTTTCTGTAAAAGACTTTGTTGCACCTGCAGGACTTAATTTCAAAAACGGCAGATTATTCCAAATGGGTAATCTCTATGGAGCCATGAGCTTCCTTAGTATCACAGCTTCTGATATCTCGGACAGGATGCTTGCAGATTTCCTTGGTATGGAGTCTAGTCAGATTGTAACCATGCATGTGCAGTCAGTAGATCAGACAGAGGCTATTAAGACGGTAAAGCATACCATTACAGAACTTGATCGAAGCAAGATTGAGGAGCAGAAGAAGGCTGTAAGAGCTGGTTATGATATGGATATTATTCCTTCAGACCTCGCCACCTATGGAAAGGATGCGAAGGCTCTCTTAAAGGAGTTACAGAGCCAGAATGAGCGTATGTTTCTTCTGACTTTCCTGGTGCTCAATACCGGTAAGACAGAGCAGGAGCTTGAGAACAATGTGTTCCAGGCAAATTCCATTGCTCAGAAGCATAACTGCAATCTGGTAAGACTTAATTTCCAGCAGGAGCAGGGACTTATGAGTTCATTACCTCTTGCTTACAACGAGATTGAGATTCAGCGTGGAATGACTACAAGTTCCACAGCTATTTTTGTTCCATTTACAACGCAGGAATTATTTCAGGCAGGAGATGAGGCTTTGTATTATGGACTGAATGCCCTTTCCAACAACCTGATTATGGTTGACAGAAAGAAGCTTAAGAATCCTAACGGCCTTATCCTTGGTACTCCTGGTGCAGGTAAATCGTTCTCTGCAAAAAGAGAAATTGCAAATGCGTTTCTTGTTACAGATGATGATGTTATCATCTCAGATCCTGAGTCAGAGTATAGTGCGCTGGTAAAAAGATTTGGTGGTCAGGTCATTAAAATCAGTCCTACCAGTAGTCAGTACATCAACCCAATGGACATCAATATGAACTATTCCGATGATGATAATCCGATTGCCTTAAAGGCAGATTTTATCCTGTCTTTGTGTGAGCTTATTGTCGGTGGAAAGGAAGGACTTAAGCCTGTTGAGAAGACTGTCATTGACCGTTGTATTCATCAGATTTATCAGCAGTACTTCCTGAATCCTGTGCCTGAAAATATGCCTCTTCTTGAGGACCTTTACAATGCACTCTTGAAGCAGGATGAGCCGGAAGCTAAGAATGTAGCAACAGCCCTTGAAATCTATGTTACAGGTTCCCTGAATGTGTTTAATCACAGAACCAACGTAGATATCACCAACAGACTTGTCTGCTATGACATCAAAGATCTTGGAAAGCAGCTTAAGAAAATTGGAATGCTTGTTGTTCAAGATCAGGTCTGGGGCAGAGTTACAGAGAATAGAAGCCAGGGAAAATCCACCAGATACTACATGGATGAGATGCACCTTCTTCTTCGTGAGGAGCAGACAGCAGCTTATACCGTAGAAATCTGGAAGCGTTTTAGAAAGTGGGGCGGTATTCCTACCGGTATCACTCAGAACGTAAAGGACTTACTTGCTTCCAAGGAAGTTGAGAATATCTTTGAAAACTCAGATTTTATCTATATGTTGAATCAGGCGGTAGGAGATCGAGCTATCCTTGCCAAGCAGCTGAATATCAGCCCTCATCAGCTCTCGTATGTAACACATTCGGGAGAAGGTGAAGGGCTTTTGTTTTATGGCAATGTCATCCTTCCATTTGTGGATCGCTTCCCTAAGGATCTCGAACTCTATCGTATCATGACCACTAAGCTTGATGAGGTGGCACAGACTCAGGAGGAGATGTAAATGAATGAAGATAAGAAGTTTTCGAAGGAAAAGTCACGGAAGAGAGCCTCCGGCAGGTACAGACAAAAAAGCCAGGGAGAGAAGCTGAAAAGTGAAACCTCTGCTAAAAAAGCTTATGGAAAGAAGTTCCGTCATGGAAAAAAGGACCTGGAGCTTACTGCAGAGGAAAAGAAAAAGATTAAAAAGCTTCAGGTACAGGGACGACATAAAATTCGCCGTGAGGTAGCTGAAAACGTATCCGTTCACCGTCAGATTGACAGAACGAATGAAGATCAGAATGTGGGTACAGAGGCTTTGAATAAGTCGACAGAGACTGCTGGAAATACAGCAAGGTCACTTCATCAGAGCCGGTATTCTAAGAAACTTCAGAAGGATGTCAAAAAGGGCGCTGAGGAGACCACATCCACAAAGGCAGTTCAAAAGAATTATATGAAAAAGGAATTCCAGAGAGCTGCCTATAAGAAATCACAGAAAGAAGCTGCTAATCAGGTTGGAAGCATTTCAAAGAAATTTGTCGATAAGGCAGAAGACCTGGTTGGCAGATTTGCAGAATGGATTCGTGAGAAGATCATGGATAATCCATTAGTAATTATCATGGCACTTGTGATTCTTATTCTGATTTTGATGCTTTCCGGCAGTGCCGGTCTTGCAGGAGGAATGCTTAGTTCCTTTAGTGATACTACAGTAGCTACTTCCTATACAGCGGATGACGATGATATTAAGGCTGTAGAGCAGGATTATAAGAGTAAGGAGTCTGACTTACAGACGCAGGTAAATAATATCCCTACAACGTATCCCGGCTATGATGAGTATCGTTATAACTTGGCTGAAATCAATCATAATCCTTATCAGCTGGCAGCTCTTTTGACAGTATTGTATGAGGATTATACGCAGGCAGAAGTGGAAGCTAAGCTTACAGAAATCTTCAATGCACAGTATAAGCTTACGACTAGGGAAGTCATTGAAAAGAAAACCAGAACAGAAAGAAGAACCGGTCATTATACAGATGAGAATGGGAATGTTCATTCCTACACTTATACGGTGGAAGTTGAGTATGACTGGCATGTACTTGTGACAACCCTTACCAACAGCACTATGGATTCTGTTGTAAGAAATATGGGGCTGACTGAGGATCAGATGAGCCGTTATGAGCTTCTGTTAGAAACAAGAGGCAACAAGGCTTATCTCTTTGAGGGTGATCCTTATTCCAATCCTGATCCAGGTGAGTATCAGGATTATGATATTCCACCGGAAGCTCTTACAGATACCAGATTCGCCAATATGATTCGAGAGGCAGAAAAGTATCTTGGCTATCCATATGTGTGGGGAGGAAGCAGCCCAAGTACCAGCTTCGACTGTTCAGGTTTTGTAAGCTACGTCATCAATCACTGTGGTAATGGATGGAGCTATGGAAGACAGACTGCGGATGGACTTCTGAATAATTGCTGTACTAGGGTTTCAAAACAGGATGCGAAACCTGGAGATCTTATTTTCTTCCAGGGAACCTATGATACGGCAGGAGCCAGCCATGTAGGAATCTATGTTGGTAATGGCATGATGATTCATTGCGGCAATCCGATTCAGTACACATCCATCAATACAAACTATTGGCAAAATCACTTTTATACATTTGGAAGAATCAAGAACTAGGAGGAAATGGCATGTTTGAGAAATTAGATAAGCTTCGTGAAGAAGTCAGGCGCTGTGAAAAGCGTAGAGATGAGGCCAATGAGCGCTTAAAAGCTGCTCAGGCTAAGCTTAAGGAAGCAGAAGCCAGTCAGATTTTATCTGATGTTGGTGCACTTAAACTTTCTCCGGAAGAGGTGGCAAAGCTTTTACAGCTTGCTGCATCCGGTCAGCTTTCTGTTCCAACAGCAGAGAATAAGACGGAACCCACAACTACTGAAGCAACGTCATCCATCTATGGAGATGATGACAGTGATAATAAGGAGGAATCAGAGGATGAAGATTACTAAATTAAATAAGCAACTTACCGGAGCTGTGGCATGTGCCATGGCTCTTTTTATTGGGATGACTCCCATGACAGCTTTTGCGCATACAGGTCCTGAAGCAGAATGTACCTGTGAGACGAAATGCGGTGAAGACTCTGTAAATGAAGAGTGTCCTGTATGCAAAGAGGATATTTCTATCTGCCAGGGCGAAGAGAAGCCTGCGGAGCCTGAGGAAAAGAAAGAAGAGAAAATGGGGCCTCTTACACCGGATGGAAATCTGACTTTGGTAGATGATTATGGTTCGGTGGAAGCTGGTGGCAAGCAGTTTATTACTGTTGTTACCAAGAAGGGGAATTACTTCTATATCATCATTGACCGTGATGATAACGGCACTGAAACCGTTCATTTCTTGAATATGGTTGATGAAGCAGATCTCTTGGCGTTAATGGATGAGGATGAGCAGAAAGCTCTTCAGGAATCTTTAGAGAGCGCGGAAAAAGAGGAAGCTACAAAGGAAACAGTTGAAGAGACTGAGACCACACCAGAACCTGAGGTTAAGGAAGAAAAGAAGAAACCGTCAGTTGGTCCGGCAGCTATTGTTGCACTTATTATTTTCCTCGGCGCAGGTGGATATATGGGCTTTAAGTATTTGAAGGAAAAGAAGCCTAAGAAGGTACAGGCATCACCTGATCCTGATGAAGATTACTTAGAGGATGAAGAGGACGATTATCTTGAGGATGCAGAAGAGGAATCTGAAGAGGATACTCCTGAAACAGATGATGATACATCGGAAGAACCGGAATCTGAAGAGGATGAGTAATTAAATATTTGATTCTAAAGGGCAGTCCATAAGGGCTGCCCTGATTTGTTTTGGAGGGCAGATTATGGCAAGAAAATCAAGATATATGGGTTACGTGGAAGGCTTGGAACAACTGAAAGCCAAGCATGAGAAACGCAGAAAAATTGAAAAGGAAAAGTCTCTTACCAGAAAACTGAATCAGTACAAGAAGGAGGTGAGGGAGAATGGGTAAAACCACAAATTTTGATCCTGAGAAGGCAGCTGAGCAGCGAAAAGCTGAAATGAAGGATATTACAGAGAAGCTGGAAAAGGGTGTGCAGGATGTCTTTAGTTCAGAGCAGTTTCAAAATCTACTAGATACCATGGCGAAGTTTCCGCATTACTCGGTGAATAACAACATCCTTATCATGATGCAAAAGCCGGATGCAACGCTTGTTCAATCCTATACCGGATGGAAGAAGATGGGGCGCTTTGTAAAGAAGGGTGAAAAGGGAATCCGTATCCTTGCTCCGGCTCCTTTTAAGTTGGAAAAAGAACAGGAAAAACTGGATGAGGCCGGCAAAGTCATTCTTGATAAAGATGGCGAAGCTGTAAAGGAAAAGGTGGAAATCAATCTTACGGCATTTAAGCCTGTGAGTACTTTTGATATCTCTCAGACAGAAGGTGAACCACTTCCATCCATCGGTGTAGATGAGCTTACCGGAAGTGTGGAAGGATATCAGACATTCTTTGAAGCAATCAAGGCAGCAAGTCCTGTACCTATCGGATTTGAGAATATCAAGTCCGGTGCCAAGGGCTATTTTCATGTTGAAGATAATCGCATTGCTATCAATAACGGTATGAGTGAGATCCAGACAGTAAAGACTGCAATTCATGAAATGGCTCATGCCAAGCTTCATAACCTGGAAGCCCAAAAAGATAATAAGCAATCCAAAAACAGTAAAGAGGTTGAAGCTGAGAGCGTTGCCTATACCGTGTGTCAGCACTATGGCATTGATACTTCTGATTACAGTTTTGCTTATGTTGCAACCTGGTCTCAGGGTAAAGAGATGCCTGAGTTAAAAGAATCACTTAATACGATTCGTGAGGCAGCAGCTGATCTTATTACAAAGATTGATGCGAAAGTACAGGAGCTTACAGCTGAGAAGGAACCTATCAGTTTCTATGTAGCTGAGTGTGGTGAGTTTCATTCCATGGGTGAATTCCATGAGAACCTAACCTTGCAGCAGGCAGTAGACATCTATAAGTCGATTCCGTCTGACAGGATGAATGGTGTAAAGACCATCGGTTTTGTCATTAATGATGATCAGCTTCTTGCTAATGAATATGACCTGGTTGTTGGCAACAGATTGAATATTCAGGAGATGAAAGATATCCTTCCTGATCTGGCCAAACATCCTCTTGTTGTGAAAGCAGCTGATGAAATCACAACGCTTTTGCCTGAACTTGAAGGAACTGAGAAAGGTGCAGTAAAGGATGCAGAAAAAGAAGAATCCGTATCCAAAAAGATTAAGGAAAAGGCGAAGGCTGCAAGGCCTAAGAAAGCCAAAACATCAAAGAAGAAGGAGGAAGTTGCTATATGAAATTAGTGATTGCAGAAAAGCCTTCGGTAGCCCAGTCCCTGGCGAAAGTCATTGGAGCAAATCAGAAAAAGGATGGATATCTTGAAGGTAATGGTTATATCGTCAGCTGGTGTGTAGGGCATCTGATCGAGCTGGCGAACCCGGAACATTATGATGAGAAATATAAGAAGTGGCGCAAGGAAGATTTACCGATTTTCCCTGCGCCATTTTCATATCAGGTGACAGCTTCTACAAAAAAGCAGTATCAGGTTTTAAAGGATCTCATGAAGCGTTCCGATGTAGACAGCCTTGTAGAGGCAACTGATGCAGGGCGTGAAGGAGAGCTTATCTTTCGTCTTGTTTATAAGCAGGCAGGATGTAAAAAGCCTTTTGAGAGACTTTGGATTTCATCCATGGAGGATAAAGCTATCAAGGATGGCTTTGAGAATTTGAGTCCAAGTGCTGACTATGATGATCTTTATGAAGCTGCACTTTGCCGTGAACGTGCCGACTGGCTTGTTGGTATCAATGCTACAAGATTCTTTTCTACAGTTTATGGTCAGACCTTAAATGTTGGACGTGTTATGACTCCAACCCTTGCCATGATTGTAGAGCGTGAAGCTGAGATTAAAGGCTTTAAGCCTGAAAACTTCTATACCGTTCAGATGCTGGTATCCGGTGTTGCAGTAACCTCAAAACGCTTTAAACGTAAGCAGGAGGCAGAGGAACTTGCCCAGAAAGTCAATGCAGCTGATAAGGCGAAAATTTCTAAAATGGAGACCACTACGAAAACTGAGAAGCCACCACTTCTTTATGATCTGACAAGTCTTCAGAGGGATGCTAATAAGTATTATGGCTTTACTGCTCAGCAGACTCTTGACTATACCCAGAGTCTTTATGAGAAAAAGCTTGTTACTTATCCAAGAACAGACAGCAGATATCTTACAGATGATATGGATGACAGTACAGTTCGTCTTTGCTGCCTGATGAAAGATAAATACGGATATACGAAGATGGTTCCTATTTCTACAAAGCAGGTTCTAAACAGCAGCAAAGTATCAGATCACCACGCGATTATTCCTACAGAAAATGTTTCAGATGCTGATTACTCAGAAATCCCATCCGGTGAACAAAAGATTCTTGGTCTTGTAACCGCAAGGCTTCTTTCTTCTGTTGGAGATCCGGCTGAGATTACAGAGTATGCATTGGAAGTGGAATGTGCCGGTGAAGTTTTCAAGGCAAAGAGTAAGTGCATCACAAGTCCTGGATGGCATTTATTGGAAGACTGGATTCTTGGGAAAAAGCAGGATGATGGGGAAGATGACTCCGGCAAAAAAGATGATGGTGGTTCACATGGCATTCTGGAAATTCTGGAAGCGGATACTTCCCTTTTATCTGAAGGGCGTGAGCTTCCGGCCAGAGATCCTAAGGTAAAGGAAGGAAAGACAACTCCAAAGAAACGTTTTACAGAGGACTTATATTGTAAAGGGTAGTTAAGAAAAAAGCACAAGAAAGGACAAAAAATGAGAACAAAAAAAGCAGAAAATGAAAAGATTACTGCCCTCTACGAAAGACTTTCTCGTGATGATGAAATGGTAGGGGACAGTAACAGTATCGTCAACCAGAAGAAGATGCTTGAGGACTATGCAAAACAGAATGGCTATACCAACATAGAGCATTTTACAGATGACGGTTATTCCGGCGGTTCATTTGACAGACCGGACTGGAAAAGAATGGTAGCAGGAATTGAGGACGGAAGCATTGGCACAGTTATTGTAAAGGATATGAGCCGGATAGGGCGTGACTATCTGCAGGTGGGCTTTTATACGGAGGTCATGTTCAAGGAAAAGGAAGTCCACTTTATTGCGATTGCAAACGGAGTTGATAATCAGAAAAGAGAGAGCAGTGAGTTCGCCCCGTTTCTAAACATCATGAATGAGTGGTATATTCGTGACTCCAGCCGGAAAGTGACTACGGTGCTTCGTGCAAGGGGAATGGAGGGAAAACACACCACCAATAATGCTATTTACGGTTACCGGAAAAGTGAGGAAGATAAAAACCAGTGGGTAATTGACGAAGAAGCTGCCGAGGTGGTACGCAGGATATACCGGATGTCTTTGGAGGGAAAAGGACCCTATGAGATTGCAAGAATACTGTCAGAGGAACAAATCGAGCGTCCATCCTATTATCTTGCCAAGCGGGGACTTGGAACCTGTCGTTCCAACAATAATACTGCAACCCCTTATGTGTGGCGTGGGGCAACGGTGAGTGATATTCTTTCCAAGCCGGAGTATATGGGACATACCGTAAATTTCCGCTCTTATAAAGAGTCCTACAAGGATAAGAGGGCAAAAAAGACACCAAAAGAGGACTGGGTTATTTTTAAGAATACACAGGAAGCAATCGTTTCTGAAGAAATGTGGAATAAGGTGCAGGAACTGAGAAAGACTGTCCGCAGGACGGATACAGTCGGCGAAGCCAATCCGTTTACGGGACTTTTGTATTGTGCTGATTGCGGTGCGAAAATGTATAACCATCGTGGCGGAGCAGGAAGGGCAAGAAATTGGAAAGGGGAATTAAATGGAAAACGCAGACCGGATCGTGATGAGTATAACTGTTCCACCTATAACTTAAGCAGACAGAGTTATGATAAACAGTGCAGCCAGCATTATATCCGGACAGAGGTTGTAAGAAAGCTGGTGCTGGAAACCATCAAAGCGGTCAGTGATTATGTGATTACCAATGAGGAGGAATTTATCAACAGGATATATTCCTCTTCGAGAGACAAGCAGAAAGAGAGCATAAAGTCTTTGAAACGAAAAATTGCACAGGATACCAAGCGTGTAAACGAGCTGAATATGCTGATGAAGAAACTGTATGAGGATAATATAAGCGGAAAGCTGTCTGACAAGCGTTTTGAATTTATGCTCAGCGAGTTTGAAAATGAACAGGACACCCTTGAAATATCAATGGAAAATGCCAAAGCTGAGATTGAAAAATATGAGAGTGATACAGTCCGGGCAGACAAATTCATAGAACTTGTGAAACGCTATACGGATTTCAGTGAATTAACTACCCCCATGCTGAATGAATTTGTGGAAAAGATACTTGTCCATGAAGCGGATTATTCAAGTGGCGAGAGGGTACAGGAAGTGGAGATTTACCTGAATTTTATCGGAAAGTTTGAACTGCCTGTAAAAGAGCCGACTGCGGAAGAAATTGCAGAGCACGAAAAGCTGAAAGCACGCAGGGCAAAAAAAGCAGAATATAACCGCAGATACATGGAAAAGCGAAGAAAGCGTATCGCAGAGGAAGAACAGAAATCAAAGAAAGTAACAGTAAACGGTTAAGGGTATGGAGGATAGAGAGCTTATGAAACAGAAAGAAATCAGAAAGTGTACAAAGGTTGTGGAACTGTTCCGCAGCATGATGGATGAATTGGGAGATATGTGTGTGGTATATGATGTCAGGTTCGGCTTTATTGTACTGGAGTATTACATGGACGGATATTTTGAGAATAATTCCAACTACGACAATGCAGAGGACTTGTATCATCACCTGTTGGGTAAATGGAAATTCTGCTGGATTGTGGATAAGGCAAAGGTCAACGGGACAGAAGAATTTGAAGATTATGAACCGTCATTGACAAAGGAACAGCGGACAGAAAGGGATAAGGCTTTAGCACATTTTGAAGCAGCATTCCGGCAGATACAGACGGAATAAGAAAGTGTCACAACATCTGAGGGGGCAATCGGTTTGAACACTGATTGCCTTTTCTGACAGGAAATGGACGATTTAAGGCGTTCCTGATGAAGGGACGGTAAATATGCCTTGAAAGCCTTTTGATACGCTTAAAGGGCATAAAAAACGAAAAAAGGCTACATAATTTGAACATTTTGAAGGAGGGTATCGCAGTGGCGAGGATGGGCAAAAAAGAAAAACGGTTGTGGGTGTTCTTTTTGAATGACAAGAACAGGATACAGTATAATGACCAGTGCAAGAAGTGTGTGCATGAGTGTAAGCAGAGTTTCCGGTGCAGGATTGTGTGGTGCGGGAAGTATTACTCTAAGCGGAGAAAAATAATTGTATAATATGTGTGTAATGTATAGGTACAATGGAACTGACCATTATATTTGATTGAGAATAGGTATTAAAATATATTTTAGTTAAAATTAGTGAAACTATTTTTCCGTGGCATTCGAATATATAAGTGTAGGAAGGAGGAAACCAGTGCAAAAGAATAGAGAACAGCAAGAACAGAAGTGGATTAGTGGAATAAAACTCTTTGGTTCAAAGAAAGATGCAGATCAATTAGTACGTTCTTATTATGATGAAATATATATTTTTGTTTTCAGACAAATTAATGATGCGGAGAAGGCTCTTGATTTAACTCAAGATATATTTATATCCATGTTGCAATCAATTTCTGCATATAAAAAGCAAATGGCAAGTTTCCGGACATGGTTATATAGAATAGCAACCAATAAAGTGATTGATTACAGAAAAAAATATGTGCCTATTGCGGTAGATATAGATGAAATAGAAGTTATAGAACACTATGATTTTGTAGAAACATGGATGCAAGGAGAACTGTTAAAGAAGATAGAGAAATTTGTTTGCAAATATCAAGTGTTAATACAACAAATATTTAGGCTGCACATATATGGTGATTATACATTTGCAGAAATTTCCCAAATTGTGGAAATATCAGAAGCTACAGTAAAAACAAAATATTACCGTTTAATGAAAGATATTAGGAAGGAGTTTGCAGATGAGTATAGAGAATTTATCAAATGACAAAAAGGAAACGTCAATTAATTACATTGTACAACAAGGTGTTGTTACTCCAGCAGTGCGTTGGGCGAATTTAATAGACAGAATGAAAATTTGTGATATTAGAACAGCGTTCTATGGAATCAATGATTGCATTTTTCTAGGAATAATCATTAGTGCAATTTTTTGGTTAATGTTTTTTCAGGTAGATACAAAGCTGATAGGTTGTGGAGTTTATTTATTGTCACCTCTTGTCTATATTGTCGTATATTCCTTAGTGGTTTGGAAAGAAATGATATTTGATCTTTATGAGATGAAGATGGCTTGCAAGTATAATCTACAGCTTTTATCGTCAGTTAGAATGTTGTATTTCAGTATGATAAGTTTAGCATTGAACAGTATAGCGATATTGATTATGCAACTTGTGAGAGTAAGAGGTGCTGATTTTATGAATTTGTTAGGCATCTCTTTTGCAGCAACTTTTTTATATGGTATTGCTATTATTTTTTTTCGATGGAGAAGGAAGACGGTGATTTCACAATTGATATGTTCGGGAGTGTGGGTAACTGCTAATGTACTTTTCATTTGTTTTGGTGGGCAGGCTTTTGAAAAATTTCTTATGGATTTGCCGAGGTATATTGTAGCAATCATTGTGTGTGCCAGCAGTATTGTGTATTTGAGTATGTTGCTTTTTAATACATTGAAAAGAATAGAAGGAGAAAAGGAATATGCTTTCAATAAATAATGTGACAAAAAAATATGGCAGTTTTACTGCTTTGAAAGAAATAAATTTGGAACTGGAAAAGGGTGTTTATGGATTGTTAGCTCCAAATGGAGCAGGAAAAACTACATTACTTAATATGATTGCAACGCTTTCTTTTCCAACACATGGAGAAATCACATGGGATGGAATTGATATTGTAGCTTTAGATGAAAAATATAGGGATATATTAGGTTTTTTGCCACAACAATTTGGATATTATAAAAATTATACACCGAAACAGTTTCTGAAATATATGGCTACATTAAAGGGTATAGAAAAAAATAAGATAAATTCTCTGATTGATGATTTGCTTGAAAAGGTTTCATTATCAGATGTCAGAGAAAAGAAGATGAAAAAATTTTCCGGTGGAATGATACAAAGAGTTGGTATTGCACAAGCTTTGTTGAATAATCCGAAAATTTTAATTTTGGACGAACCTACTGCCGGACTTGATCCAAAGGAGAGAGTTCGTTTTAGAAATATGATACGAGATCTTTCAGGAGAAAGAATCGTAATACTTTCCACACATATTGTGTCTGACATTGAAACGATAGCAGACAAAATTATTATGATACGAAATCATAAGTTGTTTTGTTTTGACAGCTTGGAAAATATTTGCAATAGATTGGAAGGAAAAATATTTGAATTACCAGTAGATAGTCTTATAAATTGTGAACATATTCTTTTGTATGAAAGGCAAAGCCCGGAAGGAACAATGCAAAGATTCTTCTGTGAAGAAAAGCCAGATAATGCAGTATTGGTTAAACCTAATTTGGAAGATGTATTTTTAGTTGTTTATCGGGATGAGGGATAAAGAAAATGAATTGTTTGAAAGAAGAAATACGAAAGATTTTATATAATAAATCAATGATAGTCTTTTTGGTTATATGTACTATCTTTAATATAGGGTTAATCATTGCAACGTCATCAAAAAGTGGTGAATTGAAAAAAATGTCTGAGAATTATGAATACCAGTCAGGGCAGAAAATATTTAAGGATATTGATGGAAGTGAATTGGGTTTGGTATATTATGATGAACGGTATAAAAAGTCCAACACACTGGTTGCATTGATGCATGAAAAATATCAAAAATTAGAATCATCATTAGAAATGTTATCAGAACAACAGGCAGATATGTCAACATATGCCGGAGAATTAACTCCATATGTACACACGGTGCTGTTTGAGTATTTAACAAAAGCTCTTATTATTGAAGGAATTTTATTATTTGCATTTCTTGTGTTGGAGACTTCCTTTATGGAATACCATAATAAAACTGCTTATATTGTATATTCCAGTTTTCGTGGAAGAAGAACTGTTTTTGACAAGATGTATGCTGTGTTAATTATAGGGATGTTTTGCTTAGCTGTCTTAAGTCTATTATGCTATTTTATATTTTTTCATATGTGGGATTTTGAAAAAATATGGGATTCAAATATCGCAAGCAGTTATAATTACATCAATGATTATGATGATCCTATATTTATGAAACCTTTTATCACATGGACAAGCTTTACGGTTAAGCAATACTTTTGTGCATCGATTGTATTGATGATTGGTATATGGCTTTCATGGTGGTTATTTAGTACATTAATTGTATTAGCCAATAAGAAAATCAGTGCAGCAATCTGTGCGTTAGCAGCGTGCTTGATATTCCCTTATTTTGGATTGTTTTTATTTAGACAAATACCAGAATTATATTTTCTAAATAACTGGAGTATTACAGTTAATGTATATATTAATCAGATGTGGTTTACCGATCTTGGATATTATACTTTATTTCCATGGCAGGAAACATTATCAATTGTTTTACATTTGTTTTTTGGAATGACAGGGGTATATGTGGTATACATTTTATTTCGAAGAAAGGATATATGTTAAATGATTTTACAGGAATTAAAGAAAATATGGACACCTATGCGTATTGTTTTGCTGATAGTTATATCAATTTTGCTGTATCGTTCGTCCCTTAGTCCGATTGTAAAGCGATTTGAGGTAGGGGATGGGGTTGATGCTTTTCAGGAAAAACTGTGTATTTCCAGAGAATGGATGATGGAATATGGAGCAACAATTGAATCGGAAGAGTTTACCGATATAGAAAATAGATATCATGAAATCATCGCAGAAATAGAGAAAAGTATGGTACAGAAAAAAGCTTTTGTTGAATGTGATGTGAAAAACTACAAAGAATTTTTGGAATATCAAACAAATGTTTTAAATGGCAAAGAAGGATTTGATTATCATAAATATAAAGAAATGGATGAAACACTTTTTGCAGATACTCCATACAGCTCTATTTATTTACAAGAATATGAAAAAATGATGATGGATTATGAAATGGCTTCAGAAGGATGCTACAATGTTTTGCCGGATGAAGTAATCATTTATTCGACAGATCTTCTTAGGTACATGTCTCTTTGGTGTCTAATAGTAGTATTAATGGTAGCTTCACCGGTTATGGTAAATGATGTTGCAAGCAATATGAACAGGGAACAGTATAGTAGCAAGATTGGAAGAAAAATATATAAGATACAATATTTTTGCACAATTTTTTCTGTGCTACTCGTAGAAGTAGTAGTGATAGCCTTTGGAATGGCAGAATGGGAAACTACAAACGCTATGGATTTTGGAAAAGTTGGATTAGCTTCCTTTATGTATCATATAAAACCTACTTTGCATATTACATACGCAGAAGTCTTTGGTTTATTTATGGTGATTATGGGATTGATGGGAATTGGTGTAGGCAGCATGGCATTTTGTTTATCTTCATGTAGTAATAATATGATAACAATGCTGATGAAAGTGACACCATTGGCAGTAGTAGCAGGGGCTTATATTTTATCATTAGAAAATGTATTTTATGAAAACAATCGCCTTTATGGTTTCGTGCATATATCAGGGATTGAAATTATATCTGCAATTATTATTTTTGTAGCAGGAATCATATTTAATATTGTGAGATATAAACGAATTGGTGCAAGGCATTAAAGTGAAGCACTAATTATATAACAGGAGGTGGTGCTTTTGGGAAAATGATGATTTTGACTTTCAATGACAATGATGAAGATATGTTTCGTCATATAATGTCATATGTTAGTACGGGGGCAAGAACATTTACAATTACGGATGTACCAAAAGATGTATTAAGTTTTGAAAAATTAGAAATTGATGAGAATAAGCATATTGTAATCAAGAATGACTCGGAAATTGAATTGACCTTTATCGAATTTGAAATCTTGTTACTACTTGCTCAGAATGCAGGAACAGTATTCAGCAAAGAGCAGATATATGATATTGTCTGGAAAGAACCATATTCCGGCGATTATAATATTGTCATGAGTCATATTCGGAAAATAAGGGAAAAGATAGAGGACAATCCCAGCAAGCCAGTTTACATTCAAACAGTCTGGGGTGTAGGCTATCGTTTCAACAAAAATTTAGTAAAGTAATACAAGTATGGAGCAATTAAGAAATAAAAATCCTAGTTGCTCTTTTTATTTACAGCGACAGGGGCAGAAAGGAGACAGGAGTAAATTGCAGAAATCAAAACGAATCAGGGCAGTCATTTAGGCGGTGTTATCCAATAAAACGGAAGCACCGCTTTTCTGTTTTACAGACAAGAAATACAAAGAAAGCAGAGGTAATGAAAGATGAATTTAGAAAATAAAATCGAAGCACAGCGGAAACGCATGGAGCAGGAAAAGAACAAGCTGGATATGCTGATGAAAAAGGCAAAGATGGAGCAGAGGAAAGCAGATAACCACAGAAAGATTGTGGTGGGTGCAAACTTTGAAACATTTCTTAATGAACCGAGGAGATACAGCGAGGAGCAGACCAGACGGATTATGCAGGTGGCATTTGCCACAAGAGAGGTCAAGAACTGCATGGAGCAGATTGAGCGGGAACTTGCAAGAGCGGAGGAAAAAATGCCGGATACGGCGATAAATGAGGAAACAGACGAGGACGAAAGCGAAGAAGAATAGGGAATGTGCAGCGTTGTAGCCAATTCCCTCAACTTTGTTGAGGGCGCACAGATACACCACCCTTTGGGGCGGTGCTGTGCGTTCTCCGAAGGGTGCAGGATGTCCGGGGGACATCCGTTTGCACGGACCGAAGCGGAGCGGAGACCTTGCAGAGGGCAGTCGGCTACTTCGTATCCGCTAACAAGGTGCAGGCACCTTGTTGAACAAAAGGCAAGCCTTTTGTTATAAGGGAGCTACACTCCCTTCGGCGGTAAAAAGAACCGCCTACCCTAGTGAACTTTGCGTTCAGATGAAATCACAAAAAGACGTGCTTTCATCTGCCCACAAAGTCTGCCGGTGCAACCCACTACGTTGTGGGAAAGGAGAGGATAGTGAAGAACGGAACAATTAGCAGCAGGGCATCCATAGTCCAGCGGAGCAAAGGACAGTCGGCGGTTGAGCAGTCAGCCTATATCAGCAGGACATCCCTTTACAGTGATTATTATGGCATGACCTATAACAGAACTGCCAAAGAGGATTTAGTCGGTGCAGGCGTGCTTCTGCCGGAACACGCACCACCGGAATTTGCAGACAGGGCAGTATTATGGAACTCTGTAGAAAAGAACGAGAAAGCGAAGAATGCCCAGCTTGCAAGGAGCCTGAAATATTCCCTGCCCAATGAGTGGGACGAAGCCACCGCAAGGCAGGTCATGGAGCGTTTTATCAAAGAGCAGTTTGTAAATAAGGGAATGTGTGCAGATTATGGTATTCATCGTTCGTACAACGATAAAGGACAGCCTAATCTGCATATCCATATCCTTCTTACTCTCAGACCTCTCAATGAGGATGGTACATGGGGAGCAAAATCAAGAAAAGAGTATGTCCTTGACGCAGACGGTAACCGGATACCCAATGCCAGCGGAAAAGGCTATAAAAGCCGGAAAGTAAATGTGATTGACTGGAATGAGAAAGGCAAGGCGAAGGAATGGAGAAATGCCATTGCGGAGGTTATCAATGCCACCAATGAAAAAGCAGGCATAGCCGAGCGTGTTGATCCACGTTCCTATAAGGACAGAGGGATACCTCTTATTCCGACCATTCATTTAGGGGAAAGAGCAAGTGCATTGGAACGAAAAGGCATCCGGACAGAAAGGGGCAATATCAATCGTGCAATCGAGAAATACAATGCCATGATAATGAAGATTTATGGATTTATCTCTGAACTCAAAGAGGAACTGAAAAAGGGAGTTTTCAAATTTGTTTTTGAGAGAAAAAGCCGGACAGAAAGGGATGACATTCAATCTATCAATCCATCCATCAATCCTTCCGTACCGGAACAAAAATCAGAGGTTCAGACCGCATTGGAGATGTTGCAGAAACAAAGGTCAGAGATGGTTGTAAGACCGATTTTCCCATATGTACAGAGATTTAAAGACAAGCGGCTTCTGGGCAATGTGGAACAGCTTGCAAAGCTGTTTGACACAAACCATCTTGAAACATGGGAAGATATAAGGGCGTTTGAGGAAAAGCAGACGGAGGTGTTGGAGAATTGCAGGGCAGAACTTTCAGAGTTAAGTGTGCGTTATGAGAAGTGGACGCAGGCGGTATCTGACTATGACGATTACAAGCAGTATCAGCCAGTAATGAAAGAGTATCAGGCACTAAGCGGATTGAGGAAAAATTCCTTTAAGAAAAAGCATGAAACAGAGCTTGAAAACTATGCAATATATCGTGACAGGGTAAAGGCAGTCATGCCGGAAAATATGAAAATATCAAAGCCATATATTGATAAGCAGTTAGCGGAGGTGTTGGCACAGCAAGAGCAGATACAGAGAAAAAGCAGTAGGGTTGCTACCGACCTTGCAAAGCTTTCCGTTTTCAAAGGCAATCTCAGGGAAATGGTAGTACAGCAGAGAGCGGACGAGCAGGCAAGGGAGCAGAACCGGAATAAGAAACACGAAAACACAATTTAACCACAGCGTAAGGTGCATGGAAAACAGAAAGGATTTCATGCACCTTTTTACGTTGGGAAAAGGAGAATTATGGAACAGACAGAAAAGCAGACAACGGACAAAGAACAGTGTCCGCATATCAAAAAGAAAATCGGAAGAACCACCTACAACGTGGCAATTCATTTCAGTAAAACGAGCAGGGAAACCATGACGGATAAGATTAACAGATTGATATTACATGACATAAACAGTGAAGATTTTTCTTAACTACCCTTGACAAAATCTTTCCGAGGACTCTTTACTTTCTGCTATGGAATCAGCAGGAGCAAAGGAAACACCTGACGAAGTAGAGCGTAAAGGTCTTGGTACTCCTGCAACACGCGCTGGTGTAATTGAAAAACTGGTTCGTATCGGTTTTGTAGAAAGACAGGGCAGTAAGAAAACAAAGTATCTGGTTCCAACAGAAAAGGGGACTTCTCTTATTACTGTCATGCCGGAACAGATTCAGTCGGCATCTATGACAGCTGAGTGGGAGCAGAAACTTCTGGAAGTGGAAAAACAGGATATTGCATCGGAAGACTTTATGGCTGAAATCAAGGATATGATTGTTGATCTGATTGAGACCTATGAGCCTGTAAAGGGTGCAGATAAACTCTTTCCACCTCGTCAGTACAAACAGTATAAAAAGTATCCGAAGAAAGGAGCATCCAGATGGCAAAGATGAAGAAAATCAGAAAATGGGATGAAGTCACAGGAAATGCAGTAGAGGAACAGATTCCTGAGTCCATTGATCCGATTGAGGATGTCGGAGCTGGTCCATCTATCAGCAGGAATCATATGCGTGGTATCGAGGATATGGTGGAACAGAATGATAATTCATTTGACGGAATCATCAATAATGTGCCTGCAGCTCCTGTGCCGGATTTTGCAGAAATCAATGAAAAGGCAGATCAGGAGGATATTATTGCAGATACCAAAGCTTCTGTGATGGAGAAGATAAAAGAGCAGCAGGAAAAAGTGAAGCTGGCTCCAATACCAGAACCTGAGAAGAAGACTCCTGTGAGTTGTCCTTGCAGGGAGATGTAGTCATGAATAACAGAACGGAGCAGTTTCATTTCTTTGCTACTCCTGAGGAAGCCAAACTGATTCGTGACAGGGAAAAAGAAATCGGCATCTTAAATGAGAGTGCTTATCTTCGCAAAATGGCGATTGATGGTTATCTAATCCAGATGGATTTAAGTGATGTCAAAGAGGCCGTAAGGCTTCTTGGCATCACATCTTCCAATATGAATCAGTATGCAAAGAAAGCGAATGAAACCGGCAGTATCTACAAAGAAGATATCGATGATATCAGACTTCATCAGGAAGAACTTTGGAAAGTGATGAAGGAAATACTAAAGCGCCTGTCTACGATTTAGGAAAGGAGGTGAATGCGCATGGCGGCTACAAGACTTATCACGATGCATCAGAATAAAGGTAAAAGCGTAGCGAAGTCTCTTAGCGACAGAACAGATTATGCCAAGAATGGAGAAAAGACCGAAAATGGTCAATTCATCAGTTCCTACGCCTGCCAGGCTGAGAGTGTTGATGAAGAATTCATGCTCTCGAAAAGAGAATATGAGCGTCTGACAGGAAGACATCCCAGGGGCAATATCATCGCTTATCAGATCAGGCAATCCTTTAAGCCGGGAGAAATCACACCGGAGGAAGCAAATCAGGTAGGCTATGAAACCGCCATGCGATTTACCAAAGGCAATCATGCTTTTATCGTAGCGACTCATACGGATAAGGCGCATATTCATAATCACATCATCTTTAATTCTACGAGTCTTGATTGCACCCATAAGTTTAGAGATTTCTTTTTTGTTGGTCTTGCCTTGCAGAGATTATCGGATATCATTTGCCTTGAGCATGGTCTGTCTGTCATAGAAAAGAAGAAGCCAAGTGAGCGTGTTAAGCGAACTACTTATCCCGAGAAGAAATCCTTTCGTGATGATATCAGAGATGCGATTGATCAGATTCTTAAGGAAGGCAGCGCAAAAGATTTTGATGAGCTGCTTTATAAACTGGAAGATGCCGGATACGAGATTAAGCGTGGAAAGCATATTTCTCTAAAGGGAAAAGATCAGAAAAGGTTCATTCGACTACGTTCCCTGGGTGATGGTTATACAGAAGATGACCTTAAGAAGATTCTTGCTGGTGAGATGGAGCATGCTTTCTACGATAATGAAAAAGCCGAAAAGCAGCCAAAGACTTACCAACGGAAAAAGGAAGATCATGAGTTTGACCTTCTTATTGATATTCAAAAGAAACTGGCTCAGGGCAAAGGAAAATATTATGTTCGCTTCGCCAAAAACTTTAATACCAAGCAGGTGGCCAAGGCAGTTTTATATTTGAAACTGCATGACATCCGAAGCTACGATGATCTGGAGAAAAATGTGAAAACGGCAACAGAGCGATTTACGAAATTATCAGCTTCCATCAAAGAAAAGGAGAAGCGACTTGCTGAGATTCAGGTTTTGAAGAAACATATCTTTGATTACTTCAAGACCAAAGACGTATATGCGGATTATCGTAAATGCGGATATAGCAAGAAGTTTCTAGAAGAGCATAGACAGGAAATCCTGCTTCATAAGGCTGCCAAGAATGCCTTTGATGAGCTTCATCTGAAGAAGCTTCCTAAGGTAAAAGATCTCAGTGCAGAGTATGCCGAGATCCTTGCAGAAAAGAAAAAGCTGTACGGTGAATATCGTCAGGTTAAGAAAGATATGCAGGAGATTCAAAGAGCAAAATACGATATCGACCAGTTTCTTAAAAGTGATGAAGAGCAGAAGAAGGAACGTGTCAGAAAACACAATATCACTCGATAATTCTAATGGGGAATCTGTAAGTTTAAGACTTATGGGTTCCCCTCTTTTTTCATTTCTGAAGAAAATTCCAACAGCAGAATAAAGCGATTCGTAAGAATTGCGTAGCCAAGCGATTAGCTTGTTCAAGGGGATTGGGGATGTGCCACCAACGAGCGGATAATAGCTTTTTGTACAAAAAAGCACTGCTCGCCACTTTGCGAAGACGCGCCCTAACACCATCAAAGATGGTGCCGCGCGAGGCGGGATGAAGACCATGACAAGATAATCACAAATAATGTTACAAAAATAAAACTAATTAAACATTAATTCGAAATTGACTTTCGAAAAGTCGAAAATTGTATTTGAAAATATATGCTTAAGAGCGTATAATGTACACTAGGACTATTTATGAGGACTTTCGGGTCCTTCACCAAGATGGGTAATCCCCATAAGAGAGGAATTATATGGCTGTATCTTATAACGGATTATGGAAATTATTGATCGACAAGAACATGAAAAAGATGGATCTTGTTGAGAACGAAAACATTGGAATTAGCAGCAGTACACTTGCAAAGATGAGCAGGGGTGAGACTGTGTCCATGAGTGTCTTAGAGAAAATCTGCATGGAGCTTGACTGTGATTTCGGAGACTTAATTCATTTTGAGAAAAGCGAAAATAAATAGTGGAGTAGGAGAGGTTACTCATGGAACAGTTAGAAGTTAAGTATGCACCAGGAATGCGAATTATCGTTCGTGGTGAGGAATGGATGGTAAAAAAAGTTGAGACTAATAGTTTAGGAAATCAGACCTTACATGTAATAGGTCTTTCTCAGCTTGTAAAAGATTATGAATCAATGTTCCTTGTGGATGTTGAAGATGATATAGAAATTGTTGATCCGGCGAAGGTCACACTTGTGCCGGATGATTCTGCGTTCTTTAGAAAATCTAAAGTATATATTGAGAGTCAGTGGAGAGGAAAAATACCAACTGACAATAAGATTCATATTGGAGATAAGGCTGCAATGGACTTGATGCCTTATCAGCTTGAGCCTGCTCAGATGGCACTTAATAATACCCGTCAGAGAATTTTGATTGCAGATACTGTTGGTCTTGGTAAGACGCTTGAAGCAGGAATTCTTATGTCAGAGTTAATTGCTCGTGGCAAGGGAAAGAGAATTCTTGTAGTTACTGTGAAGAGTATGATGACACAGTTCCAAAAAGAAATGTGGAACAGATTTACAATTCCGCTTGTACGTCTGGACTCATCAAGAATTCAAAGTGTAAGAGCAAAGATTCCGACCAATTATAATCCGTTCTTCTATTATGATAAGATCATTATTTCAGTTGATACACTGAAGAATGACCTTGAGTATCGCACACATCTTGAGAATGCATGGTGGGATATTATCGTTATCGATGAAGCACATAACGTTGCGAAAAGAGGAGATAGAAGTTCTCAGAGAAGTAAGCTTGCGTCATTACTTGCTAATCGCTCAGATACTTTAATTATGCTTACAGCAACTCCTCATGATGGTAAAGGACAGTCGGTTGCATCTCTGATGAATATGCTGGATCCGACTGCAATTGCTGATGAAGAAAACTATACAAAAGATGATATACAGGGGCTCCTTATCAGACGATTCAAGAAAGATATTCAGGATCAGGTTTCTGGCGCTTTTAAAGAGCGTGTAATTACTATTGAGCGATGTGCTGCGTCTGCGCGAGAAGAAGCTGCTTATGATATTTTTGCAGATATGAAACTGCAGATGGATGAGACAAGAGCAAGAGGAAAAGGAATTCTCTTTAAGACTAGTCTTGAAAAATCTTTATTTTCTTCACCAGCGGCATGTATTAAGAGCTTAGAGGCAAGAATTAAAAAGCTTGAGAAGAAATATCCAGATGGAGATATGCCTGATATTGCCTCTTTAAAAGAATTAAAAAATGCATTAGAGCTGATTACGCCAGCAGATTTTTCGAGATACGCAAAGTTGATTGCTCTTTTAAAGAGCCAAGAGTATGGATGGGTTCCAAGTAAAAATGATGATCGTCTTGTTATTTTTACAGAGCGTATAGAAACAATGCGTTACCTTGCTGAAAATCTCAAAAAGGATTTGGGATTAAAGGACAATCAGCTTGAGGTAATGCATGGTGGAATGAGCGATAAAGAACTTCAGCGTATTGTTGATGAATTTGGTAGAGCAGAATCTCCTATCAGAGTCATTGTTGCATCTGATGTTGCATCTGAGGGTATCAATTTGCATTATCTGTCACATAGACTGATTCACTTTGATATTCCTTGGTCACTTATGGTGTTCCAACAGAGAAATGGTCGTATTGATCGTTATGGACAGCATGAGCAACCAGATATTAGGTATATGCTTATTGATAGTGATAATCCAAGAATCAAGGGCGATGCTCGTATTATGGAAATCTTGGTAAAGAAAGAGGAACAGGCTCTTAAGAATATTGGAGATCCTGCCATGCTCTTTGGAAAGTTCAACCAGGAAGAAGAGGAAGAAGAAACTGCTAAGGCAATAGAAAGTGGTGCAGGAGCAGATGCTTTTGAAAAACTTCTTGATTCTGATGAAGAAGAGTTTGATCCATTAGAACTGCTGATGGGACTTGGAGATGAAAAAGAAGTTAAGGTTGAGTATAGCGATGAAGAGACACTGTTCTCAGATCTTGATTATGTAAAAAATGCCTTGGATATTTTTACGGATACAGAAGAAATAAAATATTCTGACTTAACAGGAACCCAAGGAGTAGAGATTAAGCTTACAGAAAACGTAAAGAAACGAATTAAAAAACTTATGCCACCTGAGGCGATGCCATCGGATGATTATCTTAGATTATCTCCAGACAGAGAGTATTGTCTACAAGATATGAAACGCTGCATGCAAAATGATTTGGCCGAAACTGCATGGCCGGCAACTCAGTTTTTGTGGAAACTGCATCCGATTTTCAATTGGATTGAGGATAAGGCTGGTGTCTTCTATAAGAGAAGTGAGGTTCCAGTGCTTGGTCTTTCAAAAGATATAGATGATAGTGAAATGATATTCATCGTTGCTGGACTAATTCCTAATAGAAAATCAACAACGGTTGTAGATGAATGGTTTGGTGTCAGCTATAGGAATGGTCAGTTTGAAAATGTCATGACAATGAGTGAAGTTATGCAGAAGACTCACCTCAATACAAAGGCACCAAATACTCAGCAAATTTCTGAGGAGCAAATAGCTAAAGGTCAGACTCTCTTAAATGATGTAGTTGAACGTGCAAAGAAGATTATGTCTGATAAGTGCGCAGAGTATAAGGCGAAAACGGATCCATATATCTATGAGGAGATGGAGAGATTGGAAGCTCTTGAACGTAGACATAAAGATGCCCAGCTATCATTGTTTGATTTGGGCATTGCTGGCATGGAACGTAAGAAGTCTGAAAAGGAACGTGAAATAGAAGCTATCTTTTCAAACTTCATGGATTGGGAAAAGGATACGTTGGAAATTGAAGAAAACCCGTACATTAGAATTATCGCAGTGGTAACAGGAGTGAGATAACATGGAAATGATTCTAACCGGAATTGAAAATAAAAATGAATACTACACAAACCATTACTTCACTTCTATTTTTCAGGACAATGCTGAAGATACGATAAAGAAGTGGAAGGAAAAAGAAAAGACTGAAGAAATAGTATTGCCATGGAAGAAACTTCGTGATGTAAGAACTCAGTATTACAACATCCGTGACAGATACCTTAGGTCAAAGAACGAGGAAGTAAGTAAGCCTTTGGTTCAGGAACTGGCTACTCTTTATTTAGATGCGCTTGGATACGGCTCTGTCAACAGTGTGACTGAAGAAGTTGCAGACGGAGTTAATGTGCCTATTTTTCATGAAGTTACCAAGGCAAATGGAGCTCCTTTGCTATGGGCTTTTTTGTCTGTTGCTGCAGAAAGAGATGATGACATTCTTAACGGATATATTTTTGAAAAAAGCGATGACGAAGAAGAGGAAGGTGCTTCTGTAGATGTTGTAAATGATGAGATTCTTGCAAAGCTTTTCTTTGCAGGAGAGGAAGCACCTAGATTTATTCTACTCATAGGCATTAACCAGATTGCACTTATTGATCGAAATAAGTGGAATGAGAAAAGATATCTTCAGTTTATGATGGAGGATATCTATAGCCGACATGAAGAATCTACCTTTATGGCGATGACAGTTCTTCTTCATAAGGAGAGTTTGTGCCCAGTAGACGGTGCAATTGTATTGGATGGATTGGATGAGAACTCGCATAAACATAGTGCGGGTGTTTCAGATGCACTCAAGTATGCATTAAGAGAAAGTATAGAGATACTGGGAAATGAAGTTATCTATGATATGAAAACAAGACAGGGTATTAATCTGGATGAAAAACCTGTAGATGCTTCAGAGCTTACTTTGGAATGTCTTAGATATATGTATCGTTTTCTCTTCATGCTTTTTATCGAGGCAAGACCGGAACTTGGTTATGCTCCAATGAAGTCTCAGACATATGTACAGGGATATTCTCTTGAAGGACTGCGTGATGTGTGCGATCAAGTGAAAGAAGATAGCGAAGCTTTATCAGAGGGATATTACATTGATGACACGCTTAAGAAACTCTTCCATATGACATACTTTGGTTATCCGGAAAACTTAGAAGAGTATAAGAAAGCAATAGAAAAAACATCAATGCATGATGCTTTTACTATTGAAGCTTTGAAGGCACACATCTTTGATCCGGAATACACAAAGCTTATTACAAAGGCAAGACTTAGAAACTGTGCAATGCTTCAGATTGTTGATCTGATGAGTATTTCAAGACCAAGCAATGCGAAAGAGAGAAGAGGAAGAATATCTTATTCAGCTCTTGGTATTAACCAGATGGGTGCTGTTTATGAGGCCCTTCTTAGCTATAGAGGCTTTATTGCAGAGGAAGATCTTTATGAAGTAAAGAGAGCTGGAGATAAATTCAACGAACTAGATGTTGGATATTTTGTAAAAGAGAATGAATTAGTTAATTATGACGAAAAGACAGAACGTGTTCGTTATGAATCAGGAGAGAAAAAAGGGCAGCTTCGAATGTATGAGAAGGGAACCTTTATTTATCGACTTGCTGGAAGAGAACGTGAGAAGTCTGCATCATACTATACTCCTGAGGTGCTTACTAAGTGCCTTGTTAAGTATGCCCTTAAAGAACTTTTGAAAGATAAGACTGCTGATGAAATCCTACATCTGACAGTGTGTGAGCCTGCGATGGGTAGTGCTGCATTCTTAAATGAAGCCATTAATCAGCTTGCAGAAGCATATCTTAAAAAGAAACAGGAAGAGCTTGGAGAGACAATAAGTTACGATAAACGTTTTGAAGAGTTGCAGAAAGTAAAAATGTTTATCGCAGATAGAAATGTATATGGTTGCGATTTGAATCCGGTAGCTGTTGAGTTAGCGGAGGTTTCGTTATGGTTAAATACCATTTATAAAGGCGCTTATGTGCCATGGTTTGGTACTCAACTTGTAAATGGTAATTCTCTTATTGGCGCGAGAAGACAAGTATATTCACAATCTGCTTTAGAGTCTGGTAAATGGTACGATAAAGCTCCTAGAAGAATCATGCCGGGAGAAGAACGTACTAAGAAGGGTCAGCATGAGCATACTAAAGAGATATATCATTTTCTTTTGGGAGATCCGGGAATGGCTGACTATACCGATAAAGTCATAAAGGGGATTGAAACGGAGAATATTAAAAAGCTTAAAGCGTGGAATAAAGAATTTACATCTAAATTTGAAGAAGATGAATTAAAAACAGTTCTTAGATTGTCGGAGAGCATTGATAAGTTATGGAAACTTACTGCAGATGAACGTAAAAAGATTGAAAAAGCAACCTATGAGCCACTGAGCGTATATGGTCATGAGGAGAATGGTGAGGGATCGCATAAGTCTATACGAGAAAAAGATGCGATTTATAGAAAATTATTTAAGTCTGAAGAAGCACAGAATGCTGGACCATATGCACGTTTAAAAGCTGCTATGGATTATTGGTGTGCGCTTTGGTTCTGGCCGATTGATAAGGCAGATTTATTGCCATCAAGACAGGAGTTTTTCTTTGATATGTCATTGATTCTTGAAGGTAATATACGTGCAGTAAATGTTAATTCAAGTGGTCAGATGGTTTTTAAGTTTGAAGAGGATGGTTCTGGACTGAGATATGTTACAGAAGGTGATCAACTTGCACTTGAGTTTAAAGCTCAGTATGCAGATTTGGGTGAGGTATGCCTTGATAATCTGAGAGAGCGAAGCGAAAGACTTGCAATTGCAAATAGAATAGCTGAGAAACAACGTTTTCACCATTGGGAACTAGAATTTGCGGATGTATTTGAACAAAATGGAGGTTTTGATTTGACTATAGGTAATCCTCCATGGATAAAGCTAGCATGGAATGAGACTGGCTATTTATCAGATGCAGAGCCATTATTTGCAATTAAGAAATACTCAGCAAAGCAGATGACAGCAAAGCGTGATGAAGTATTTGAAAATATAAGTATTAAAAGGGGATATCTAAGTGAGTATGAAGAGGTTTCTGGTCAGCAGAACTTTTTGAATTCTTTGGCGAATTATCCTTTGCTAGAGGGGCAGCAAACGAATTTGTATAAATGCTTTTTACCATTAGCTATTGATTGTGTTAATGAGAATGGTAGTTTTGCGTTTGTTCATCCAGATGGAATTTTTGACGATCCTAATGGGGGCAAATTAAGAAAATGCATTTATCCTAAGTTGCGGTATCATTTTCAATTTGTTAACGAAAAACTTTTATTTAAAGAAGTAAGTGATACGGGTATTTATAGTTTGAATGTTTACGGAAATTCTGTATCTAATTATTTTGATCAGATATGTAATTTATTTGATCCATACACAATTGATGATTCGTATTGTGGCGAAGATGGAGATATACCGGGGATTAAGACTGATGATAATAGGTGGAATATTAAAGGACATTCTCATAGAGTTGTTAGAATCGGTGATGAGGAATTACTAGCTATAGCTTCAGTCTACGATGATCCGTCAAAATACATGGAAACGCGTTTGCCGCGAGTATACATAAATGAATTAATGGAGGTCCTTACAAAGTATGCCAAAATAGATAAACGCATTCGTGATTATGGAAGAAATGTCTGCATGTCGCAAATGTATGATGAGACAAATGCTCAAAAAGCTGGACTTATAGAGCGGTGCACGACGTTTCCGGAGGATTTATCTAAATTTGTGTATTCAGGTCCTCATATATCTATTGGAAATCCGTTATTTAAAACTCCTAGAAGAGAGTGTAAAGAAAAGGCTGATTTCGATAGAATTTATTTAGATTATATACCTGAAGATTATATTCAGAGAACAAATTATATCGTAACACATAGAACGGATGACATCGTTGAAAGTCAGATGACCGAGTGGGGAACAAAGTATATTGATGAGTACAGGATTGCTACACGAAAAATGCTTGGCTTAAATCAAGAAAGAACGTTAATGTCAGCGATTATTCCTCCCCAAACGGCTCATATTAACGGTGTTTTTGGTATGTGTTTTAAGAACTCCAAGGATACGATATTTGTTAATGGATTGATGAATTCGTTACCATATGATTATTTTGTTAGGGCTCTTGGAAAAAGTAATTTCAGGAATGATACTGCAAATATGCTTCCTGTTCCAAATAGTAAATATGATGCAATGATCATATGTAGAACCATGCTATTGAATTGTCAAACGACGTTTTATAAAAAGCTATGGGAAGAAAATTATTTGTCGGAATTTAATAATGACAGGTGGCTTCGAAAAAGTAATCTACTGTCTCGTAATATCTTTGAAGCATTGTCTGGCACATTAGATACTTCTTTGCGATTAAGTGATTATGAGAGAAGAGAATTGTTACTTGAAATTGATGTTTTGGTGGCAAAAGCATTGGGATTAGAATTGCAACACCTCATAACTCTTTATAAGGTTCAGTTCCCTGTTCATAAAAATTATGAAGAGGATACCTGGTATGATTCAGAAGGAAAGATAGTATTTACAATAAATAAAGGACAAACAGGTATTGGCGTTGACAGAACATTATGGGAAAAGTCATCAAAGAATATCGATGGATTTATTGAAAAGGAATACCAGGAGGATACTACTGGAAAAAATGAAAATAGAGTTATAAAGTATTATGCTCCGTACGTTCGAACATTAAGAGAAGATGACTATCGTGAAGTCTGGGAAGAATTAGAAAGAAACGTATAATGATTGGAGGAAGGCAAGATGTTACCATCAATTCTTGCAAGACAATATCAGGAAGGCCTGATTGACTATATTGATACATCATTTCCTATAACAAACCCAATATTTAAAGGGTCTATTAGGAATATGTTAAATACAAAAGATGCAGTGTTTCATGAACCATATGTTGCAGTGCGGCTGCCTTTCCGTGTTTACGAGGGTAATAAAAACATATTTGAGGCGATTCATCAGCCATTTAGTCCGTATGTTCATCAGCAAAGAGCCTTTGAACGTCTTACAGGAGAAGATGGTAGATCTACGTTAATTGCTACAGGAACTGGTTCAGGTAAAACAGAGTGTTTCCTTTATCCTATTCTTGAATACTGCTATAAGCATCGTGGGGAAAAGGGAATTAAGGCGTTGATTATTTACCCAATGAATGCTTTGGCTTCAGATCAGGCGAAGCGTATTGCAGAGCTGGTTGATGGTAGTGAAGAGCTCAAGTCTGCTGGAATTCGTGTTGGAATGTATGTTGGCGGACAGGAGCATTCATCTGCAAAGATGATGCTCCCGGACAAAGTAATCACAGATCATGAGACGCTTCTTGCTGCACCGCCAGATATTCTTATGACTAACTACAAGATGTTGGATTACCTTTTAGTTAGACCTAAGGATGCTGAACTATGGAAGAATAATCTTCCGGATACATTGAAGTATATTGCTGTTGATGAACTTCATACTTTTGATGGAGCTCAAGGAACAGATTTGGCGTGCCTTCTTAGAAGATTAAAAGCACGACTTAATGTGCTACCTGGACAAATCTGTTGCATCGGAACTTCTGCAACAATGGGTGCAAAAGATAGTGCAAAGAGCATTCGAGAGTATGCATCAGATGTATTTGGGGAAATATTTGATGAGGATGCAGTAGTTACTGAGGATCGTTTGTCTTCGGAAGAGTTCTTTGCTGGATATGATGTAACTGATTATAAAATACCATCAAGAGATGAAGCTCTTCTAGTAAAGGAATTATCTTCTGGAGAAGATGAAAAAGAGTATCTTTATACTGCGGCAGAGTGCTGGCTAGAAGATGGTACAGCAATCGCCAATATCATGAGTGATGATGCAAGGGTCGAACTTGGAAAGAAGCTTATGCATCACAACTTTACGCAGAGTATTATTGCGGAAGCTAAGGGCTCATATATGCAGAATTCTTTTGCATATGAAAACTTGATTAAGCGATTTCCGTTATTGGGTGAATTGGGTGAAGAACTTGCATGTATCGTTATCGATGCACTTTATGCTTTGATTTCGCATGCTAGAACTAGAACATCATCGGGAAAACTTCGTCCGTTTTTAAATGTTCAAGTTCAGGTATGGATGCGAGAGTTAAGAAGACTTGTTGGTGAAGTAGCAGAGAAGGATATTAAATATGCGCTTTCAACAGATCTTAATGAACATCAGGCAAAACATTACTTGCCAGTAATCAATTGCCGTGAGTGCGGTCAGACCGGTTGGGCATCTGTAGAGGATAATGGCAGCGTAGAAATAAGAGACATTAGGGCGTTTTATAACGCATTCTTCTCCGGGGACTCCAAGGTGAGAATAATGTTCCCACATAAGGAAGGCGAAGAGGCATTTAATCTTAATAATCGTATGAGATTATGTCCTGAATGTATGGAGATTATGTTTGATGAGCCAAACAGAACTCTTTGTTCAAATGGCCATAAAACAATTCCTATTTGGGTACCAGATTTAAAGATTGAAGGTAGAAGCAATTCTAAGGCTTATAAGTGTCCGTTTTGTAATGGTAAAGGAACAATGTCTCTTATAGGTTTAAGAAGTGCAACTGCTATAAGTGCAGGAATATCGGAGCTGTATGCGTCAAAGTTTAATGATGATAAGAAACTTTTAGCATTTACTGATAATGTTCAGGATGCTGCTCATCATGCAGGATTCTACAATTCAAGGACCTGGAAGTTTGGACTTAGAACGGCAATAACTCAGTTTATTAACATTGATTCTGAAGAGTATTCCTTTGATGAGTTTATTCAGAGAGTTGTTTCTTACTGGAAGAATTATCTTGGTGACGATTATTTTGTTGCCAATTTTATACCTGCAAATCTTACGTGGATGCGTGCATACGAGAGAATGTGTAATGAAGGCACACTTCGTAAAGATGAAGACTCAGCCACATTGTTAAGTTTTGTAGAGCAGAGATTTAAATATGAAATTCTCATGGAGTACGGAATCCTTTCAAGAATCGGAAGAACTCTTGAAAAGGCGGGCTGTTCGGTACTCTCTTTCGAATACGAAAGAGCAATTCCAGGAATAATGGAAAGGGTTGCAAACGAAGTAGGTAGATTACAGAGTGCAGATGTAGAAACTTTTACAAGAATGGTACTAGGTGTTTTATATCAGATGAAAACAAATGGTGCCTTTACTTACTATGCTTTTGAGCAATTCATTAATAATGGAGCCAACTATTATCATCTTTCTAATGAACGTAAAAAATGGCTTCCTGGAGTAAACAGAGGTCTTAATGTTCCTAAGTTCGTTGCCATCAATCGTGGATCTAAGAAACTGAAGGGATTTGATGGTATTGGGAGCAAGTCATGGTATTCAAAGTGGATTAATAAGTATCTTCCAATGTTTTCACTGGATTCGGATGCCGCTGATATCATGAAGATTATTCTTGAGGAACTCACCAAAGTAGGAGTTTTGGATAAGGTTGAAACTCCGGATAACGTAGATGTTTGGTCAATTAATCCTGAAAAATGCAGGGTAACAAGCAAAGTTAAGCAGCTTGTTTGTGATGAGTGTGGCACCCAAATATCTATGTCAGAGTCGGATGCAGAATTCTTTGACGGTGCATGTTGTACAAGGCATGATTGCAACGGTCATATGCATATCGCAGAAGATAAAGGTCTGGATTTTTACGGCAAATTATATAGTCAGGGTGAACTTGTTCGTATTGTGGCAAAGGAGCATACAGGTTTACTTGAACGAGATGATCGCGAAAATTTAGAGCGAGAATTCAAAAAATCCAAGGACAAGCAAAAACCATGGGATCCAAATCTTCTGTCTTGTACACCTACTCTTGAAATGGGTATTGATATTGGAGACTTGTCTACGGTTATCCTTAGTTCTATTCCACCAGCACAGGCAAACTATGCCCAAAGAGCAGGACGTGGTGGACGTAAAGATGGTAATGCATTAACTGTTGCAATTGCTAATGCTAGACCTCATGATCTTTACTTCTATCAGGATCCGATGGAAATGATTGCTGGGGCTGTTGAACCTCCAAAGGTATTCCTTAAGGCATCCGCAGTACTTGCAAGACAGTTTACTGCTTATTGTATGGACTGCTGGGTTAAATCTGGAACTGCGTTGGTACCTGATAAAGTGAGTCAATGCTTAGCTAAATTGGATGATACTTCGAAAGATCGATTCCCCAATAACTTCCTTTACTATGTTCAGAACAACATGGCAAAGCTTGTAAGAATGTTTATCCAGACATTTTCCGTAAATCCAGGAAATGGGGATGGTCTTGACGAAAACTCTATCAAAGATATTAAAGCATTTGCTATGGGCGAAGGTACAACTAATAGCCCTATGCATATAAAGATTTACAATGAATTTTATGATTTAAAGAAGCAGCGAGATGGTATCCAGAGCAGTATAAAAGAGCTTAACAAGATGATTAAAGCTCTTGAAGACAAGCCACAAGATTCATCTTATGATGAGCAAATTAAAGAATTAAAAGCTGAACGTGCTGCCTGGACTAGTGTTGTTGCAAAGATTAACGAGAAGAATGTTTTCAATTTCCTTTCTGATGCAGGATTATTGCCAAACTATGCATTCCCAGAAGCTGGAATAGTATTAAAGGCAGTCCTTACAAGGGTTGAAAAAGACGAGAACGATAGAGAGAAGAATAAATATGAGAGTACGACCTATGAATACAATAGGTCTGCTTCGTCTGCAATCAGCGAGTTTGCACCTTTAAATAGTTTCTACGCAGGTGGACATAAGCTAACGATTGATCAGGTGGATATTAATACTGCTAAAGTTGAGCCATGGAGATTATGCCCGAACTGTTCTCATGCTTCCATTGAGGATTCAAGTACGCCGGCACACGTATGCCCTAAGTGCGGTAATCCGGGTTGGGCAGATGCTGGACAGGTTCGCTCTATGTTCAAGGTACAGATGGTATATTCCAACATGAAAGAGGAAGAAAGCCAAATTGGTGATGACAGTGAAGACCGTGCATCTATGTTCTATGACAAGGAACTTCTTGTAGAAGTAGATGAAGACAAGGATGTTATCCAGGCTTTTGAAATGGATAACAAAGAGTTTAAGTGGGGCTATGAATTCCTTCAGAAGGCAACAATGCGTGAGATTAACTTCGGTGAACAATCAATTACAGGAGATAAACTTCTTGTTGCTGGACATGAAGGGGTTAGAAAAGGATTTACCATCTGCAAGTATTGCGGAAAGATTCAAGTTCAGGGTGAAAAACCGAAGCATTCTCGTTTCTGTAAGATGGTAAAGGATAATACCATTGTTACAGATCCTTTTGAAGAGTGTCTCTTCCTGTATAGAGAGTTTGAAACGGAGGCTTTGCGTCTTTTAATTCCAGCGACAACAATGGATGCTACAAATGTGAGAGTAGAATCCTTTGTAGCTGCGTTTATGCTTGGAATGAAAAAGAAGTTTGGTAATGTTGATCACTTAAGGGCAACCGTTAGCGAGGTTCCGGTTCCTGAGGCTGATTATAGAAAACAGTATTTGGTTATTTATGATTCTGTTCCAGGCGGTACAGGATATCTTAAGCAGCTTATGAATGAAGAAAACGGTATTATAGATGTTTTCGAAGGCGCTTTGGAGACAATGGAACATTGTAGCTGTAATGATGATCCTCAAAAAGATGGATGTTACAAGTGCTTATATGCATACAGACAGAGCCAGCATATTGGTGAAATCTCAAGAGATTCTGCGATAACACTTTTAAAGACAATTTTAAGTGGAAAAGAGAATAGAACTGAGATAAAAAAACTTGCACAAGTAGATACAAATCACTTGTTTGACAGTGAGCTTGAAAGAGAATTTGTTGGTGCCTTTGAAAAGATGAGTACCGCAGAAAGACCGATTAGAATTCATAAAACTTTGGTTAATGAGAAAGAAGGTTATTCTCTTCAGGTTGGTGAAAGCTTATGGACAATCGAACCACAGGTAGACTTCGATGCATCTATGGGTATTTCTGTAAAGTCTCGACCTGATTTTGTAATTAGACCGAAGAGAACGACAGGAAATCAGAAGCCTATAGCTGTATTTACAGACGGCTATTATTATCACAAGGATATCGTAGAGGAAGATACACTAAAGCGTATGGCTATCATGCTATCTGGTAAGTATAGAGTGTGGTCCCTTACATATAAGGATGTACATAATGTATTCAAAAGCCAGGGAGATTACCGCACGGAGACTTTAAACTCCGTGAAAATGCCATCTGGAAAAGTATATAAGCCGGCAGTAAAGAGTGCAAATGCTGAATCGATTAATCCTGAAAAGGAAAATGGATTTGAATTATTGCTTGATTATTTATCTATTCCAAATGCAGAAGATTTATTTGCGACACACGCAAGATCCTTTGCAATGTCAATAGTCGATGCGACTCAGATGAGAAATCAGGTTTTATATGGAGAGTGGAGTAGTAAATGGAAGGCTGTGATTAATGCTGTTGGTTCGCTAGATGATGTGGATGATTTCGGTCAGGCTATTTTTGGAACATGGCGTCCTCGTCAAGATATGGGGAATATAGATGTATTGGCTGAAGTTTCGCTTGCCGAAATGACCGGCATGAGAATGGGAGCACCACTTAAAGTCGTGGCGATTATCGATGATATGCCTGATTCAAGGACCGATAAGTATGAACCGGACTGGAATGGCTTTTGGCATTTTGTAAATGTGATGCAGTTTAATAGCACTGCAATCTTCTTATCTAAGCTCGGAATGAGTAAGGCTATATACAGCAACCTTGGAACAATTATTGCTGAAGATGATGCACCTGAAGTGACTTCAAGCACAGATATTGTGGTTGATGAGAAGTGGAATGATATTATGGATGATTTCATTGATGATATTGCTATAACATGCGCAACTGAAATGCATAACAATGGAATTCCTGCTCCAAGTGTTGTTGGCTTTGAGTTATCAGATGAATCTTCAGGAGCTACTATAGCTGAAGCTGAAATGGCTTGGGAAGATAAGAAAATCGCCTGGCTTTTACCTGAGCAAGAAGAGTACGCTGATGTATTTAAGGGTAAAGGTTGGACAGTACTGCTAAGCAGTGAAGAAATTAACATCAATGTATTTGGAGGAACTGTAAATGAATAATAAGCCAACAGTAGCTATTTCGGCTGATTTTTTAACTGCATATGCAGCACTACCAAGACAGAAGCAAGGAAAGGTAACTGAGTTTTTTAATAAGTTCAGAAACGATCCTACGCATCCAGGAATCAACTTTGAAAAAATAAATGAAGGAATTGACAAGAATATTTGCTCTGTGAGAATTGATGATACTTATAGAGGTATTGTTGTGCGTGAACCGGAAAGTAATGTTTATATTCTGCTTTGGGTAGATCACCATGATGAAGCTTATGCATGGGCTAAGAGGAAGAAGTGCTCAATCAATAAGCTTACAGGAAGTGTGCAGATTTTTGATGTTCAAGAGGTCATCGAAGAGCAAAACACAATTGATGAGCCTGCATTATTTGCAAACATTTCAGATGAGGTGTTTGAAAGAATTGGTCTTCCTGAAGAACAGCTCCCTATGATTAAAGCAATCAAGACATTAGAAGGACTTCGTTCATTGAAGGCGGCTATTCCAGAGGATGCTTTCGAAGGTCTTGAATGGCTCGGAAATGGATTTACGGTGGAGGAAGTTTTGGATACTTTGTATCCAGAGATAGACCATGTTGAAGTTAAGGAAAATGACTTTGCGGCAGCTCTTCAAACTGATGCCAGTAAAAAAAGCTTTGTTATTGTCGATGGAGAGGAAGAACTTCAGGCTATTATGCAAGAGCCTCTTGAGAAGTGGAGAATCTTTCTTCATCCAACACAGCGCAAAGTCGTTGGCAAGAAGTTCAATGGCCCAGCACGAGTATTAGGCGGAGCTGGAACAGGTAAAACAGTTGTTGCCATGCACAGAGCAAAAATGCTTGCTGCTGATTTAGAAGCTGATGGAAAGATCCTTTTTACCACTTACACAAAGAACTTGGCAGAAGATATAAAAGAGAACCTTAGAAAAATTTGTTCAGCTGAGGAAATGAAGAAAATTGATATTATCAATCTTGATGCGTGGGTCTCTAATTTCTTGCGTAGACAAGGATATGAATATCAGATTGTTTATGATGAAGAAGTGGACAAGGCATGGAGAGATGCTATTGCTATAGCAGGCGGCGACTTAAGTTTTGTAGAAAACTTCTATAAAGATGAGTGGGTTAAGGTAGTCCAGGCGCAGGAAGTTTATGACAAAGTATCTTACTGCAAAGCTCCTAGAATCGGCAGAGGAGTGCGTCTCGATAGAAAAGTTCGTATGCAGATATGGGATGTATTTGATGAATATCAAAATATCATGAACGAAAAGCTGCAACGTGACGTAGAGACTGCTATGTATGAGTGTCGTAAGATCCTTGAAAACAAGAAACTTACAGGCCAGTATACATCCATTATCGTTGATGAAGGTCAGGATCTTAGTCCAAGTGCGTATAGGTTACTTAGAGCACTTGCGGGCGATGAGCATCAGAATGATATTTTTATTGTGGGTGATTCACATCAGAGAATATATAGAAACAAGGCAGTGCTTTCAAAATGCGGAATTAATGTACGTGGAAGAAGTAGCTATTTGAGAATCAATTATAGAACTACAGAGGAAATCCGAAAGTTTGCATTTGGGTTGCTTAATGGAGTTTCTTTTGATGATCTTGATGAGGATTATGATAACGGTAAAGGGTGTCAGTCACTTACTCATGGAGATAAACCTGAGATTAAGGAGTTTGCTACTCCAGAGGAAGAACTCGACTACTTGATTAACAGAATCAATGAATTGGAAGCTGACGGTGTAGAACAGAAAAATATCTGTATCGTAGCAAGGACTCATAAACTGCTTGATAACTATATTGCGGGATTACAGAGGTCTGGAATAAAGTCCTTTGAAATTAAAGCCAATAAGACTGATGATCGTTCCTTTGAAGGTGTAAGAATAGCAACTATGCATAGAGTAAAAGGCCTTGAGTTCGATCACGTCTTTGCGGTAGCAGTAAACAAAAAGGTACTTCCTTTTGGAACAAGAGCAGATTTTGAAGATGATATTTCTCTTGAGGAATTCAGAACAGGAGAGAAGTGTCTGCTTTATGTTGCTCTTACAAGAGCAAGAAAGAGCGCATGCGTGACATGTTATGGCGGATTAAGTGAATTGATTGTGTAGTTGGGAGAGAATAGATTGAATAAACCAGAGTATCTACGTTGGATAATAAAAGAAGATGGTGTGATTAAGGATAATTCAATACCACTTAAATGTTATCGTATTGAATATAATAATGATCCAGATGTACTAGATGATTGGGCTTTACATATTAGAAGACATTATATACCGGACGATGAGCTAGAAGAGGATTGCACATTACTAGGATTAACATCAGAAGAATATTTAAGGGCTAGTGTAATTCCTCAAAAAAATGTTCATTTGGGGCCAACGTCAAGATCCAATACGATAACAGAAATCTTGATATCTGACTTACTAGAATTTGTTTATGGATTTCATGTTCCAAGAATAAGACAAACAAATATGTCTGGAACAACTGTATCTGAGCATGGTACTGATGTTATAGGTTACCAGTTTGAAAAAGAAGACAAGACACCATCATCCAAAGACAAACTAGTTGCTGCAGAGGTAAAGGCGGTTTTATCTAAAACAGATACATCGGTTATAAAAAGCGCGGTAGAAGATTCTGTGAAGGACGAGTATAGAGTAGCGCAAACGTTAAACTATATGAGAAAAAAATTGAAGCATTATGGCAAGTTGGAGGAATCCAAGGATATTGAACGTTTTCAACTTAAAACTAAGTATGATTATTCGATATTCTATGTTCCAGCTGGTATCACAAGCCTTGCAGAGTTAGACGAAGTAACTGTCGGGGAGGAAAAAATACACATTATTCCTGAAATTGACGGTAATGATCTTAAACTATGTCATGGGAATTGTATTTTTTTTGTGCATGGAAAAAATCTAATGAAACTAACACACGAAGTATTTGAGAGGTGCACAAAATGAGTTTTTCAAAAGCAGAATATATGCTTAAGTATCAAAAAGCAAAGGTAAAACTTTTAGAATACGAAATTGAACATAAAGATTATCCAAGGTTTCCTCTAAATTACAGGGAGTTAGCTTTTCCAACAGTCTATGTTATTTCAGAGTATGCGCAGGCAGTAATAGATAATAATAAAGAAATGATGGAATCATATAAAGAACATCTTTCTATGTGTGCCGAGTTTTATGACGCTGCATTAAAATCAAGAGAGCAAGAAATACATGATCTAGATTTTATTCTGATGGGGGCAGTTGCGTATTTTTTTCATGGCGATTTTGGTAGTTCCTTGGTCTTGATAAAAGAGGCTAAGACCTTAGATATTCCACAAGATTTTAGAGGGGTATTAGTAAATGTATTTAGTATTATTTTTTTCGGACATAGAATAAGTGATATTCAAGATTCGGTAATTGATGCGTTTGAAAGCTCATTTATAGAGAATGTAGAAAATAACATTATTGAAAAGTTAAGTTATATTCGGGAGCGTTCTTTTAATAGTACTCAAGAAACGGACCTATTCTGGGTGGAAAGTGTTTTTGCTGTTATTGAAATTGCACGTGAAAAATCGGCATATAAGTTATTACCTCAATATTCAAACTTGGATTTTACAAAATGGGCGGATTATTTTAAGAAGAAGAATTCAGTTCGTATGATGTGGCCATCACAAATACTTATTGGAGAGAAAGAATTATTGGTTGGTAAAAACGCGATAGTGCAGTTACCAACTGGTGTGGGCAAAACTAAAAGCATTGAACTTATAATTCAATCTATGTTCTTATCTAATAGAGGTAGAATTGCGCTCGTAATAGCTCCGTTAAGAGCTCTTTGTAATGAGATAACCGGGGATATGCGGAAAGCTTTTAGAGAAGATGCTACAATCAATCAGTTTTCGGATGTTTTGGAAGTGGATTACATTGATGCTTTTAATAACACAGCAGATAACAAAATTCTAATATGTACTCCTGAAAAGTTACAGTTTATCCTTCATCATCAGCCGGATATTTTACCTCTTATAGATCTTTTTATTTTTGATGAAGGACATATGTTTGATGATATGAGTAGAGGGGCTTTATATGAGTTTTTAATGATGGATATAAAGAGTCATCTTAATGATGTTCAACAATTAGTTATTTTATCGGCAGTTTTATCTAATGCAGAATCTATTAAACAATGGGTTCTAGGAGAAAAAGGTGTTGTTGCATTTGATTCAAGTATTAGGAGCACACCTAAAGTAGTTGGATTTTTGACATCTGAAAAAGAGATTCATTATTATTCAGATTCTTTTGAAGAGGAAGATTTCTATATTCCAAGAGCAATTAGGGTATCCGAATTAAAAACCAGGAGTGGAAGCAAAAGAAAGATTTTTCCAGAGAAAAAGGCCAATGATATAGCGTTATATTACGCTAATCTATTGTGCAAAAAAGGTGGAGTGGCTATTTATGTCAGTCAAAGGCGATTCGCTTCTACAGTAATAAAAAGACTTGTTGAAGTTGCAAATAAGAATTATAGTTTTGCCAATATTATGGATTGCTCTGATGTAGATGAAATAGACAGACTCCAAAAGTTTATTGCAGAGTATTATGGGGATAAATCAGTTTTCGCAAAGGGTGCAAAGGCTGGTATATTTCCGCATTATTCAACATTACCTAATGGGCTTAGGCTTGCAGTGGAGTTTGCCTTTCGAAAAGAAAAAATTAAAGTTGTTGTATGTACTTCAACTTTGGCTCAGGGAGTCAATATTCCAATCAAATACATGGTTATGACCAGTTTGAATTCAGCTACAAAAATGATAACAACCAGAAGCTTTCAAAACTTGATTGGAAGGACAGCTCGGTCCGGAGTATATACAGAAGGCAGTGTTCTTATTTCGGATCCTAAACTGTATGATGATAGGAATGGTGGAAGAGGGGCATATCTTTGGAAAGATGCTATTGCTCTATTTGACCCTAATAACGCGGAGGCTTGTAGCAGCTCAATACTAATGTTGCTTAGGGATATGGAAATTGATTATGATGTTGTATTCAGAGGGGAAGCAATAATCAATTATATTATAGATAATATTAATAATGACTGGGATAAGGATTTAAAGGGCCTTTTGATTAGTGCTTTGAATGAAGAATATGATAAAAAAGATTACCATATCAAAATCATACAATCCAAGGTAAATTCTTATCGAAAAATAATTGGAACTATAGAGAATGAGCTTTGCTATGAAATAGGGAAAAACGAACTTATATCTATTGAAAACTTGCAGCAAGTTATAAATGAATCTGTTGGGGTGGTTAAGCAGACTTTGGCATACTATTTGGCTTCGGAAGATGAAAAATGTCTATTAGAAAAGCTATTTGCATCTTTGGCAAAAAAGATTTCTGAAAAAAGCATATATGCAAAGGTGATATCGAAATCTATGATTGATATTAACATTGCAGAAGCAGTAAATGAATTGATTTCTGAAAAGGAATTAAATACCGTTTTTTATCCACAGGAGAAACTATTATCAATCATTGTGGAATTCTACAATTCTATAAATGAAGATGATTGTATAGATGAGACAATTTGTGCAGGCTGGATTAAAGGAGATACTTTTTATTCAATCGAAAAAAAGACTGGTGTAAAAGTTACAGATATAGAAAAGCAATGTGGTCAGAGTATATCTTTTCAATTGAGTTTTTGTATAGGAAACATTATTGATTATCTTGAGGATGATGGAATCAATGTCCAGGGGATGATGGATCTGCAAAAGAAAGTTAAATACGGAGTCTCATCTGAGACATCTATTTCGATTTGTGAAAAAATATGTAACGAAAGACTTATTGCTGATAAAGTTACTGATATTATTGGAGCACAGGGTATTTCTGATGACAAAATTATTTCAGTAACAAAATCTCATTTTGAAGTGATAAAGGAGACTCTAGAATCTTATCCTTCGTACTTTATTAACAGATTTGCAGAGGCAATAAAATAATATGAATAAAGGATATGCCTGAAAAAGGAAGGACTGATAATATTTGAAAAAAATAAAGCCTGATGAATACTTTAGTAATGGGCTAATTGAGGCAGCGAGATTTGGTAATACCGTTGTTACACATAATAATATGACCGAAGATCAGCATAAGGAGTGGATTTCGGGGTTAGCAGGCCATTACACTGAGGAAAAAGAAAAGATCGATGCGATTATAGAAATAATCAAAGAAAAGCTTGCCAAGGTAGATCCTCTTACATTGTTTAATTTTCTTACATCAATGAACTCAATGATGTTGATGAGTCCAGAACTGACTACAGAATCAGAAATTCCTGCCGACATTTCCTTTCAATTAAGAAGTGTAGAATATGTCCAAAGTTTATTAGTTTCGATGGAACATGATAAGGCAAATGAAATAGAAGAGGATAAACAAGAGGCTGTTTATCACGAAATAGCAAATCATTGTTTAGAACTATACAGTAAGATGCCGTTGTTCTATATGTATTGGGCAGCTCAACAACAGAAAATGGGAGAACTTAGTCCTGAGGATGAGGAGTATATAGTTTTTGCGCAGATGATGTCACAAGTTCGTGGCGAACAATACCAGGCGTTTAGAATTCCGATATTAAAGGAATTATTATTGCCACATGATGCTCTTCTGAAAGAACTATACGGATTATCAGTCGCTGATATAATAGCAGGACTTTCAGTATTGGAAAAGAATCTGTCGTCCGGAAGACTTGATGCTATGTTGGCTTTCGGAGAGCAAATGGATAAATTGGCGATATTTGAAGGTGCTGAACCAGATGAAGATTACTTGAAAGAAAGCCAAGAAGTCGTATTAAAAGCGATAGGGACATCTTTGTTTGAGGTAAAAGAAAATACAAAATGGACAGATGAGTTGATTAGCGATTTATCCTTGGGGATTAATAGCGATAAGGCATTTCTATCTTATGAGGAATTTCCGGGATGGCCAATTTGGAATTTGCCAATACAGTACAAACCATTTATAGAGATAGATGGTATCGCATATTGCTTTGACTATTATAATTTGTTTGATAACTTTTATGTTGCTCTTCAACGAGCAATAAGATCTCATGGCAAAGATTATGCCGATAGATGGAACGCGGTTCAGGGACACTCTAGCGAAAAGACGGTTGGAATTGTATTTGAAAATCTGTTACCTGGATGTAAGGTGCACTATTCCAATCACTATCCATTAAAGAAAAATGATAGTGCAGAAAACGATATTCTAATTGAGTATAAAGATGTGCTTCTCATTGTAGAAGTAAAAGCTGGTACGTTTGTTTATACTCCAGCAATGATGGATTTTGACGCCCACAAAAAGTCATTCAAAGCGTTAGTAGAAAAAGCTGAGAATCAGTGCATTCGCGTGAAACAATATATAACTGCTGGCGAGGACTATGAGAAAGTTTTTTATGCCGATGATAACCTAGAAACGGAAGCATTTACTATAGATACAAACAAGTATAATCAAATATATATGTTTGATGTGACGGTCTCTGATTTCAATGAGTTTGCATCTCAAATGGAGAAAATTAAAATAGCAAAGGCACATGAAGGCATAATAGCTATTTCTCTTAATGATTTGTGGGTTTACAAGTACTATTTTGATAATCCATTACAGTTCATTCATTTTTTAAAGCAAAGAACTATTGCTACTGAAACGGTAGAAATTGCAACATATGATGAGTTGGATCATTTGGGGATGTATATATTCCATAACATGTATTCATTGCAGGCTAAAGATATTGGTCAAGGTCAACATGTGAATTTTGTTGGATATAGAGAAGAGTTGGATAAGTATTTATCTGGCATCCATGTTGGAGTCAATTATAAAAAGCCTAAGCAAACAATTCCACCCCGAATGACTAAGATTTTGGAAAATGTGATAATCAATGAAGATGATGTAACTCGGTTTTCTAATTTTCTTTTGGATTTGTCAACTGAAGGTAGGGAAAACTTCGATAAATCCATAAGTAATTTAGCTAGAAGAGAAAGAGAACTCGGTAGAATGCTTCCTGCAATGAGCTTTGGGGACTGTAGTTATGCTTTATTCGTGGAAATACCAAATATAATACTTTATCCGAACGAAAAGCGAGAAGAGTATATATTAGCAAATTTGGCGCAAAATGATAGAAAAGAATGCTGGTCTATTACAATTGTGATGGACGAACAAGATAACATTTTGGAGGTTCAGTACAGGTTATATGCTCAGAAGGATATTCCTGAAAGCAAAAGAGCTGAGTTAAAAGCATTTGGTAAAGAAATTGTTGAGCGTAGAACAGAGCAGTTTTTGGTGCAGAATAACAAGAAGAAAATATATCCGAATGATCCGTGTATTTGTGGAAGCGGAAAAAAATATAAGCGTTGCTGCGGAAGAAAATAAAGGTGTAAGTGATTTGTTGGCTGTCCTAATATAAGGACAGCCATTTTGTTACCATAGAATCATAAAAGGGGGAGTGCACGATTTCGCGGCTGTTGGTAAGCGCTTAATAACATAGTGCCTACCAAATTAAAAGAGGATGGCTTATAATACCATCCCCAACGTTAACTGTTACTATTTACATTGCTCTTGTACATCTGGATCCCACGGCATCAAAGTATCCAGTTCTTCTGGATATCGTTGCCACTCGCTCCCTGGCATGTACTGAAGCAAATGTTGAAGATATGCATATACATTAAGACCGTTTGCTTTTGCGGTCTCAACTAAACTATAAATCGCAGCAGATGCTTTTGCTCCTTTTGGAGTATCGGAAAAAAGCCAGTTCTTCCGTCCTACAGTAAATGGACGAATGGCATTTTCCGCTGCATTGTTTGAAAGTGAACATCTTCCATCAAGAAGATAGTTCTCCATATATGGTCTTTGATTCTGAGCATAGGTAACTGCTTTTCCAAGAGCAGAACCTTTCAAAGTATTAAGAGAATCAAGCCAACACCAAAAAGCCTCAAGAACTGGTTTCTCCAACTCAAGACGCTTACAAAATCTTTCTTCAGGTGATAGGTCTTTTAATGTATCTTCAATGGCGAAGAGTTTATCACAGTACTGGCGACCTATTTCAGCACTGGTTGGTGGACCATCCGTTTTCTTTGTAGGGATAGCTTCCACAAACTTTCGCCTCAGATGTGCCCAGCATCCGACTCTGGTGATATCTTTTAGTTTATTATATCCAGAGTATCCATCGGAATGGACATATCCCTTAAAGTCCTTAAGAAAGGTAGTAAACGTCAAACCATGCGCTTACTGTTAAAATAAACGCCGCTGGTTTATGAGCGGCGTGGTTTCCTGCATTCTTCCGGAAGACTTTCTGACCATGGCATTAAGTAATCCAGCTCTGCAGGATCTATATTTCCTTTTTCGTCACAGTGTTTTGGTAACTCTGTGAGTATATATCTGAAATAATAATACGGCCGAAGATGATTCAGCTTTGCGGTTTCCGAAATACTATATACCAGCGCACTGGAATTGGCACCGTTGGCAGTGTTATGGAACATCCAGTTCTTCTTGCCCAGGCAAAATGTCCGGATGGCACGCTCCGAAGCCGAATTATCAATCGGAACATCCGGATGATCAAGAAATACTTTCAGGTATTTTTCCTGATTCAGACTGTATTTCAGTCCATCGGCTGTTTTTCCTTTGGGAAGGAGCGTTGTATCGGAGAGTATTTCTTTTACCCACGCAAAGTAATCCTCAACAAGCGGTTTAATAATCAACTGTCGCTTTTGAAGTCGTTCCTCTGATGGTAAATCTTTTAATTTACCATCTTCTTCATAGAACTTTGCAATCCGCTCCAGAGCCTGATGTGCAATCGAGTTCTTCAGTGCAGCCGGATTACTTTTATCAGCTGCCTTGATTGCATCGGCATAATCGCGTCTTGCATGTGCCCAGCAATTCGCATTTGTAACATCCGGAAGCTTTTTATCAACCAGATGATACTGACTGAGCCCGTCCGTAACAAGGACACCCTTGTAATCTCTGTAGAATTCCAGTGGAATGTGATGGTCACGTCCTTTCTGGTATTCATAGATTACGATTGGACGCTGTGTGTACAGCTCGCCGGAGCGGTGCACCCACATGTAACACTTTGTATTCGGGTGGTCGCTGTCTTCAATAACCTGGGTCGGCGTTTCATCTGACTGGGTAACAGGCAGCTTTAGCAGTTCCTGTTTCATCCGTTCTACAAAAGGAGCAAAATATTTATCTGCGCATTTTACAATCCAGTTGGACATTGTCTGTTTTGAAATGTTTACACCATTTCGTTCAAACTCCTGTGCTACTCGATTGAGTGCTGAAGAATTGACATATTTGACATTCAGAATAGAAGCCAGTAAGGATGGTGTAACGATACTGTTTCGTAAAAGATCCTTTGGTCTTTGCCCTCTTAAGAATTCATCCTGATGGTCACCGTCTGTGCCGACATAAACTTCTACGGTATGCAGTTCCACGGTCCAGGATTCCGGTTCGTGCCGGAGGCGTTTGTAGGTTTCATCCGGCATCTTTTTCCAGTTTCCTTTTCCAAAGAATGCATCAAGCTCTTCTTCGGAAACACGGTGGGCAGGTATGACATCAACCGGGAAGTCTTTCAGGTCGAGTTCCCTCTGACCTTTGGTTTTCTTCTTCCTTACAGAGATGACTTCGTCAGCCTCCGGTTCGGCTGCAGAATTATCATACATGGCATCCGCTTCATCGAAGAACGACATCTGTCCTTCGATAACACTCAGCTTTTCGGAACTCCTGCCAAAACGGTAACTGTTTGCAAGGCGAACCTGTTCGATTAACTTCTCGATGTTGTCATTCAGCGTATCGAGCTGTCCCTGCATCATAAGCACCATGGTAATAAGTTCCTCACGGCTTAAGTTATTCAGTTCATCCAGTGTATGTTTCTGACTCATCCCAAAGCTCCTTTACTGATTTCCATTATACAGTAAAGTGCAAAAATAAGCTAATGGGAAGGATGTCTGTTTTCGTCATTCTGACTATGGATAAGATGCTGTATATGACGCATATACGACAAGGAAATATAGAGTTTTCAAGGTTCAAAAATATATTGATATCACCTGTATGCCGTCCTGAAATGCCTTATCACAGACTCTTTGAAAGCACACAGGGAAAATATATGCAGAAAAAATACCGGCAAAAAATTCTCTGTTTTGCACAAAACTAAAATACCTTTTGCGGATGAACATCCCTTATTTTAGGCCGGACGGGATTCAGGCCCATCATAAGCATTTCGTACTGCTCGCGGGTAAGCTGCATGGCTTCCTCCGGAGTACGGGGCCATGAGAAGGAGCCGTCTTCCAGTCTCTTGTATAAAAGCAGAAATCCATTGCCCTCCCATAAGAGCCCTTTGATCCGGTCGCCGCGTCCGCCACAGAAAAGAAAGAGTACATTTTTTTCAAACGGATTCATGTCGTACTTTGTTCCGATCAGTTGTGCAAGGCCATCAATTCCCTTTCGAAGATCCGTTCTGCCACAGGCAATGATAATCTTCGAAATGCCGGCTGCTTCAGCGAGCATGGCCGATCACCTCAAGCAGCTTATCAAGTAACGAATCGGATGCGGTGTTAGAAACACCAATGAGCACGGATCCGGTCTGTATGGTAATATCCGGACGAAATCCATTTCCGTCTGGTGCAACGGGATTCATGGCCGGTAGCGGAACTTCCGCAAATGCAACTTCGCCGCGCATCGTTTTCACACATGCCGTATTAGATGAAGTTGTTGCAAGCTCATAAGTTTCCTGACGGATTCTTTTAAGCCAGTGATAGTAAGTCTGTTCGCAAATGCTGTTTTCATCAAGCCACTGTTTGACGGTCATGCCTTTCGGCCTTTGCAGGCATTGATTGATGATATTTTTCCAATACTGTTTGCGAACCTCGTGTGTACACTTGTCCATTTGATTTAGCCTCCTATAAAAACTACAAAAACTCCAAAGAGTTTTTAGATTTTTTATAGTATGGCACAGAGTCAGACTTTAGTTAAGGCGAGTGATTTGACGCTTACGAAAGGTAACTGCGTGGTCACCATTTCTAGAAGGCTGGTAATCGTAGAGAACGATTGGTTCCTTTTCATCGTTACCGCTACGGTATAGCCACATATAAGATTTCGTCTGTGGCTTTTTACCTTCTTCCTTTAAGACCTGAACAGGAGTCTCATCACAATGGATGATATCACGCTCTAAAAGCTTTTTGCGCAGATGTTCAACAACTGGCATCAGATGATCTTCGCTACTACGGATGATCCAGTTTGCCATGGTAGCTCGACTAAGACCGATTCCAATCTGTTCCCAGTCCTTTTCCTGTCTGTAAAGCGGAATACTGTTTACGTATTTCTGATACATGACACGAGCAACAGAACTAGGGGATGCAAGTGAATGATTTAATACGGAAGTTGGTGTAAAGGCTTTCTTTATAAAAGGCAGTCCTTTATGCTTACAAGCCGGACATTCACATGCTTGCTGCATATATCGAAGGATTTTAACCTTGGCAGGTATATATTCAAGTTCATCACGTACTTTGATATATCCGATTTCCTTAAGTCCTGTACCACAACGTTCACAGAACATGTCGTCCGGATGAATCATACAAGGGATTTCTTCTACTGGAAGGTCTTTTAATAGTTCTTCACGCTTGGTTTTAGCATTCTTTTTGACAATGCAACCTTTACGTTCGTAGAAGGGTTCCTTAGCATTGGGATCAGCTTCGACTTCAGCTTCATTGAACAGGGATAATTGACCTTCGAGTTGCGTGCTTGTTTTTTCACTGGATGGTCCAAACTTTTCCTTGCGAAGCAAAAGAACCATTTCAGTAAGATTACTCACCTGGTTTTGTAAGTCTTTTATGGTGTTTTCAAGGTGCTCAATATAGGCATCTTTTTCGCTCATAACTGGTATAATTCCTTTGCTTTTTGATAAGATAATTATACCACAAAAATGTCGAAAAAGCCAGTAAAATCAAGGGTTTCAGGCACTTTACGTCTAACAGAAATCACCCTTTTTAGCAGGCTGAATGGACTGTTTTTGTTCAATCTGTAATCCTTCCATCAGCCACCGGAATTGCTGCCATGTGATAGGTTTTGCTTCTGTTTCATTGCGGGGCCATTTGAAAGAACCGTTCTCTAATCTTTTGTAGAGAAGAATGAAACCATCGCCTTCCCAGAGAAGTGCTTTCATCTTGTTTCTGTGCCTGCCACAGAATAGGAACAAAGTATTCGAAAAAGGATCTAGGTGAAACTGTTCCTGAACAACCGCTGCGAGTCCATCAATAGATTTACGCATATCGGTATATCCACATGCGATATAGATGTTCTCACAGGCAGTGATATCGCCTAACATATGCTTTGCAGTGCCAAGAGCACTGCCTGTATAGTCTGTTGAGAAGTTCCTTCATTGACTTCTACGGTAGCACTACCGAGACGAATGATAACCGCAGCCTTAGTGTCTGGTATAGGTGTCTGAACTTCCAGTTTTTTAAATACTGTTGGTTTTTCGCAAATATTTGTTGCAACCGGAACGGGTAGATTTTCTATCATCTCCTCGCGCAACTTTTTAAGATTCTTATAGTATGTCTGTTCTACAATACCATTAGCTTTACACCATGCAGAAACAGTCATACCACTAGCACGACACTCGCTTATAATGGATTTCCATTCCTCGCGTTTAAAGTGCTGACGAACTTTAGTAACTTGATCCATGACTAACCTCCTAACGTTACTACGCATTACTATAACTCGCATAACTATATTGAGTTCATTATCTCATGGATTATAACTGTGCCGAAAGGCACCAACTTATTTAGCGCTTACGGCTGTTGTCAGATATTTTTGATATTTTGTAGATTATTGTTGCGAACAAGTGTTCGCAGTGATATACTTTCAAATAGGAAGTAACGAAAGCAGATTGCTTCCTTTAGAAAGGAGCGGCGTATGAGACATAAATCTACAGAGCTTATGGGTACTATTAAGGCATTTGTAGAGGAATACTACAAAAAATATCGCCACTCACCGTCTACAACAGAGATTGCAGATGCGGTCGGTATTGCCAGAGGAACTGCATATAAGTACCTGGTAGCCATGAATGAGAATGGTATGATCAGATATGATGGCCAGCAGATTTCTACTGCGCAGACCGAGAAGGTTCAGACAGAGTTTACAAGCGTAGCACTGTTAGGTGCTGTTTCCTGCGGCGTTCCCACACTGGAGGAAGAGTACGCTGAAAGTTATGTGTCATTGCCTGTTTCTATGTTTGGCAACGGAACTTTTTTCCTACTTAGGGCTAAGGGCGAGTCCATGATTGATGCTGGAATCTCTCCCGGAGATCTGGTACTTGTCAGAAAGCAATCAGAGGCCAGGGATGGCGATATTGTTGTTGCACTTGTAGGGAATGAGAACACGCTGAAGCGCTATTTTGTAGACAAAGAGAATCAGAAAATCAGACTTCATCCTGAGAACAAGACTATGAAGGACATCATTGTTTCAGACTGTGAGATTCAGGGTGTGGCTGTTAAGGTCATTAAAGACCTCGCGTAATGTGTGCTAAACAGTTTTTACAGATCAGACCAGTCGTGCATTGATAATGGCAGTGTTGACTACACTACGGAAAGGCCATTATCGGGAGATTATAGTATGCTCATCATATCGGTTTCTTTCCCTTTTCCGAATGAGAGATATCAAGCTTGAAAGACAAAGGAGGCGTGATGTTGATGAGTTCAGCGGAGGAAAAAATTGGGGAATGCGTGGTTTGCTGCCACAGATGTGGTGGATTTCTTATGGAGTCAGCTAGTACAACTTCGTATATGGTCTGCCCGGAATGCGGTGCTCGCCTTGTTGTGTGCGTGAAGAAAGGCAAGGTATCCGTATTCGATGACAATAGATCCGAGGAGGAGCTTGCTAAGAAGAGGCATGCTCGCTTAACCGGATACGCTGCGAAGCTTAACAAGTTAGGCAAGTAGCAATTAGATTTACAATTTAATATTCATGAGGATGCTAGGGAGATTGCTGGATTGGTCGCTGGTTCAGGCGTTAAAAGACTTACAAATGAGTGACGTCTGGCATCCAAGAGTTTGTGAAGAGAGTCGTATTTACTACGGATAGATGCAGCAAGGGCGTAAGACATCTATTCAGATTAAAAAGGGCCTGCAAAACAGAAGCTTACTGGAAGATACGTATATGCGTATCAGCTGGTTTAAGTATTTGTTTTGCAGGCTTTTTTCGTGCGCTTTTTTTCGGTTCGCTTCTGTTTTGGAAGGCACCGGAAAGGGTGTAGATGATGAAAAAAGTGAACAGAAACAATGGAACTATTGATGTAACAACAGTTGGTGGAAGAATTAAAAAGTTACGTACTGATGCAGGGCTTACCCAGGAGGAGCTTGCAGTAAGACTTCATCTTGAGGGTAAGTCTGCTATTTCCAATTATGAGAACAACAGCAGAGGTGTTTCAGCGGAGATGCTTACACAGCTCAGTCGTCTGTTTCATGTATCTGCTGATTATATATTAAACGGTGATTCACCGGATAATCTTGATCCTATTGTTAATGAAGCAATAGAGATTCTAAACAATCTGAAGACTGACAAAGCAAAGAAGTCTGCACTTGAAATGCTAAGACAGATTCAGATTCTTGAGGGCTAAGGTTCACATTATGTGTACTTTATGTCCACATCCGCGCTAACGATTCTAAGGTGCATTCCAATTAGACTAGAACATGTAAAGAGTTACGAAGCGGCGCGCAGCCTAGTGACATAAACACAACTGAATATAGGAGGTGTATATGGCCACTATGGTTAATATCTATGAAAGCTACGGTGACAAATCAGCTAGGGAGAGGGCCGAACTGATTTATTCCAATTACTCTTCCTTCCAGGGAATCATCGAGGATTGCAAGATGAGACTGATCTACGAGATTAAGGCAGAGAAGGAAAGAAAGCGTAGCAATCACAAAGATGAACTAGGAGTCCGTATTCAGAATTTGGGTAACTATAGTAATCCTACAGCGGATGAAGCGGTTCTTGATGTAATGCTTGAGGGAGCTATCAAAGGACTGAATTCAGCAGAGGATGCTTTATCAGATCCGGCTCTGGTACAGGAATTCAAGAGAAGAGAGTATGTCATTGTGATGATGGCTGATGAATACGCATCCTTCAAGAGGCACCTGCATGCACTTAGCATGAAGGAGCAGGAACTTATCATTCCGCTTCTGAAGCAGGAGAAGGACTACTACACGCTGGCAGAGGAAGCTGGTGTATCTGTTCCGGTTGTCAGAAGAAAGGCAAGCCGTATTCATTGTGAATTGATTTCCTACATGGAAAATTATTTCATTGAGAAGCTTTAGGAGGGATGGTCATGAAGGAATTAAAAGAGCTTACATTTCCTCCAGAGGCTGAGGAAATGGCTATTAAGTATGCTGCTTTTGACATTATGAAGCAGCTTAAAAAAGAAGGAAAGATAACAGACGAAGAACTGCGTTATATCGCGGAAAAACGCGATTTACCAATTGAGTAATTAGATCAACCATTATATAATTAAGCTGTATGATGTACTCATAGTACTGACAGCTTAATTGGGAATGCGAGGTGCAATATGGCGCGAAAAGCTGCTATCTACGCCCGTGTTTCTACAGAGCATGAGGCGCAGATTTCTGCACTGGAGAATCAGGTGCAGTACTATGATGAATTATTACAAAGGCATCCTGACTGGGAGCTGGTAGATAGATATATTGATGAGGGTATCACCGGTACGTCTATTCACAAGCGAGAATCTTTTATGAGAATGCTTCAGGATGCAAAAGAAAAGAAATTTGATCTTATCATTACCAGAGAGGTATCCAGGTTTGCGAGAAACACAGTTGACACACTGCAGCAAACCAGAATCCTCAAATCTTACGGCGTGGAGGTGTGGTTTACAGAAGACAATATCTGGACAATGAATGATGAGGACGGAGAGCTTCGTCTATCAATCATGGCAACGCTGGCTCAGAACGAAAGTAAGAAGATTTCACAGAGAGTAAAAGCCGGTCAGATGATTTCATTTAAGAATGGAGTTCTGTATGGCAATGGTAATATCCTTGGTTACGATAGAGTAGGGGATAAAATGGTGGTCAATAAAGAGCAGGCTGATACAGTGAAGAGAATCTTCGAACTTTACTTAGCTGGAAATGGTGTTCGTAAAATTCAGGACATCATGGAACAGGAGGGCCGAAAGACTGCAACAGGACTTACCAGATGGCAGTCCGGTAACATCAACAGAGTACTAAGTAATCCTTTTTATTGCGGTAGAATCATTTATCGTAAACAGTATGTTCCTGATTATTTGGTTCAAAAGAAGGTTAATAATTATGGAGCCGTTGAAAAGGTTTATGTAGAAGGTACTCATGAGAAACTTGTTTCACCGGAAGATTTCGATAGGGCTCAGGCGATAAGAGAGAAGCATCGACTGGGAAAACGAGATAAGAATGGTAGATCTGTTGGTCAGTCACCATGCAAGCATATCTGGGGCAACAAACTTGTTTGTACTTGTGGACATGCTATGAACAGAAGAATCGCTCATAAGGCCAATGATGGAAATCTTTCGTATATCTATCAGTGCTATGGACAGTTAAGAACCGGCACACCGGAGAGCAGACGAAAGAAAGGCCTTGATGTTGAGGGAATCTGTGATAACTCATCATTTATGGAATGGAAATTAGAGGTTCAGGCTGATTTCATCTTTAAGAAGCTTTTAAGTAATAAGGAAGCTATTTTCAATGAAGCAATGTCTATGTTAAAAGATGTGGCTGAGGTTAAGGCTCCTGAAAGAAACGATAAAGAAAAGCTCGAAAGAAACAACAAGCAGCTTGAAAAGCTCCGTAGGCAAATGGCTAACTTAGTCGATATGTGTGCTGATGGAGATATTTCCAGGGAAGTCTTTCGCAGTAAGAAAAAGAAACTGGAAGATCAGATTTCAAACCTTGAAAAAATGAATAATGAGTGTAGACAGCAGATTTTAGAATTGGAAGATAATGAGGCAAAGGATAGACGCATTGAAAGTCTTTCTGAGTTCATTAAGATGACTGCTTATGATTCCAGGGCTAAGATACCTGATACAGTAATTGATAACTTTGTTGATCGAGTGGTGTATGATCACGGAGAATTCATTTGGTATCTGAATCCTGCCTTTGGAAATGAAACATATAAGCAGAGCACTTCCGATTGGAAAAAAAAACAACTGTCGACCGCTTCAAGTGATATAAAAGATACGTCATGTGCCTACACCAGCACAGGCTGCGATTGCGAATGAGTAGTGCTATCAAATGAGTGCTATGAGTTCGGATGTCAAGTTTCAGTTATAATGAGTAATTCAAAATTCTATTAAAGTTTTACTTATCAGCCCCACATTTGTTGTGGGGCTGATAATATCATTTAAATTTTCTAATATATCATTTAAAGTTTCTAAATCAGCCGTTTTCTGGCTGGAAAATCCATTCTTTATTTTATATTTTTTCAATTTATAGTCCCAAAGCAAGTTATATTCTGTCGTTGGCATGACAAGATATAGCAGGCAGTAGGTCCAAGGCAAATCAAATGCATTGATTTGCTTGAAATGAAAGATTTGACAGCATGTTCCCCAAAATTAAATTAAGTGCTTGACATTATATTAACAAGTGTATATATTGAATATATACAATAATTAATTATGTAATGTGACAAGATTCAAAAAAGAATTTTGTCCTATGCGCGCAAAGGAAATACATATGGATATTATTATTAGCAACAGCTCTGGTGTGCCGATTTATGAGCAGATAGAGGAGCAGATTAAGAGCCAGATTATGACCGGAGAACTGGTGGAAGGGGACGCTCTTCCGTCGATGCGGGTGTTGGCCAAAGATTTAAAAATCAGTATTATCACAACAAAAAGAGCCTATGAGGATTTAGAAAGAGATGGGTTTATTACATCTGTTACCGGAAAAGGCAGTTTTGTCAAAGGGATTAATAGCGATATGGTGAAGGAGAATATGATGTTCGCCATTCAGGAATTGTTGGAAACTGCTGTAGATAAGGCTATCCTCGGAAAGATTACGTATGAAGAGTTAAGTGAGACACTGAAGATTCTATATGACGAGAAGACCATGTAATTATATTGATGGTTTTGTATGTGATTATTTTGCTGAACGATATGTGAAATAGTATGCAGTTATTGCAGAAGCATTTTGTGAGATATCGTATGCAGCCATTGCAGAAGCATTTTGTGAGATATCGTATACAACCATTACAAATGGCATTTACTGGGGAAAATATGCAGCCGTTACAGATGAAATTTTGTAGCATATTTAGACATTTGTATGCTATCGCATGATACCGTTTGGAGGATTTTTGATGGAAGAAATAAAAAGTGTAGTGGAATTAAAAGATGTAACGAAAGACTATGGTGATTTCAAATTAAATCAGGTTAGCTTCACGGTTCCGGAAGGTTCGGTATGTGGCTTTATCGGTCAGAATGGTGCAGGTAAAACAACGACCATTAAACTCATGCTGGATGTGATCAAAGCGGATGAAGGTGAGATTCGGTTGTTTGGTGAAAGCATAGGAAAGGACAGTGCACGTCTTCGTGAAGATATTGGTGTCGTGTTTGATGAAATGGGATTTCATGAATTTATGACAGGTCGCGATATCAATATCATGATGAAGAATATCTATAAAAACTGGGATGAAGATGTGTTTTTTGATTACTTGAAGAGATTTTCACTTCCCACCAGAAAAAAATGCGGTGATTTTTCCCGCGGTATGCGTATGAAACTGCAGATTGCCGTAGCGCTTTCCCATCATGCAAAGCTTCTGATTATGGATGAGCCGACCAGTGGACTGGATCCGATTGTCAGAAATGAAATGATTCAGATTTTTCGGGAATTTGTAATAGAAGAAGATCATACCATTTTACTTTCTTCCCATATCACAGGTGATTTGGAAAAACTGGCGGATGAAGTTGTTTTTATCAACGCAGGAAAGATTGTTCTTGCCGGAAATAAGGATGACATTTTAGAAAAGCACGGACTTTTGAAGTGCAAAAAGAGTGAGTTGGAAAAGATTAGTGAACCCCTGATTGTCAATGTAGCGCCGGGAACCTTTGGTGTTGAGGTGTTGGTGAATGACAGGAAGGCATGTGAAAAGCTGTATCCCCAGATGGTAATTGAACCGGCATCTTTAGAAGATATTATGCTTTTCTATGTCAATAAGGACAGTAAAAATGTCGGCAACATGACTGCCGAGACGGATTAATCGTGTATAAAATTGAAGTTTGGAGAAGGAGACAGGTATATGAAAGGGCTAGTATTAAAAGATTTAATGTGTCTGAGAAAACAGCTTATTATCTTTGGCTATGTCGTAGTCGGTGTATTGGTGTTGTCTGTCATGTTTGTTTTAAGTGCACGTTTTGGAAATATTGCCATGGCAAATCAGGCGATGGTGGCGACCGAGGATTTGTCAGCATCTGATATTGCTGATTTATCAACGAATGTACTGATCCTTTTTATGTTGCTTCCGCTTGCTACGGTGGGAGATTTTGCAAATGTATTTACGGAAGATGGAAAGGCAGGTTTTTTCAATGTTTCATCTATACTTCCTGTCTCTATAAAAAATAGGGTGTTGGCAAAATATGTTACGATTTTTGCTATGTTTGGAATTGGTGCTTTCATTGATATTATCATTGCATTTGTTTTATCAATGCTTACGGATATCATTTCTTTTACGGATTTTCTTGGAATTATTACTTCTGCAACTTCTGTGATGGCAATTTACAGTGCGTTAGTAATTGTTTTTTGCTTTCTTTTTGGATATGGAAAAGAAGACTATGCGCGATTAATTTCACCATTTTTAATGTTGGTAACAGCAATATCTCTGAATTTTTCAAATATCAGAAAATCGATTACAGCTGGGGATATAGAGCTGATTAATCGTTGCATGAATTTTATAAAACATAAATCTTATGTGCTGTTGTTGATTGCTGTATTTGTTATGGTTGTGTCCTATTTTGTTTCTGTACGGATTGCTGAAAGAAAGAGGGGAATCGTGTAATGGGTGGATTGTTATATAAGGATTTTGTATCCATAAACGGGAAAAGATTGGTGTGGATTTTGATAATCGGAACCGTCCTCTTTTTTGGACTTCGGGTTGTCTTTCCGGGAACGATGAATCAAGAATCTTTTATGACCATGACAGATGATGGACAGGAAGTAAATATTCTGGATTTGCTTTTTATCAGTGCATTTGCCTGTTGTATGATTGGAATCTTAGGTCTTATGAACGGCTGGGTGGCAAAAATTGTAGATGGTGATACCAAGAATAAAATCAGGGGATATATTAGTTCGCTACCTCTGGAAAAGAATGCTTATATTGCATCAAAATATCTTTTTATTGCAATTTCAGCGTATGTCTTTTTGTCTTTTGAAATGATGTGGGGTGTGATCTGCAATGCGTTTTGCAGGGAGGGAATCTTTTCCGAGTTGGTATCGGCAATCTGTTCGTTTATTCCGGCTTTCACGTGCCTCGTTCTTTTATCTGCGTCGATTGAACTGCCTCTGTTTATTTTATTGGGAGTACAAAAAGCAAAGCTTGTAAAAATTGCTGTTGTGATGGGAATTGGATTTGTGATTGTTGGATTCCTTTTTTTCGGTGATCTGAATTGGCTTTCTGAGAATTTTAGCATTCTGGTTTTTATGAAATGGTATGAAACACATACCTTTGAAGTGGCATTTTTTACAATTCTGTCACCGGTAATTACATTGGCACTTTATTATCTATCGTATCGGATTACGTGCTTTTTTTCAAATCGGGAGGTTTAGATTATGGATAAAAAACTGGAAGCAAAAAGACTGTTTCTCTATCTGGCTTTATCCTTTTTTCTGACATGGATAGTATTTTTTACTTATATATTTACAGGGAATAAATGGGATGGTTCTAATCCACGTATGGAAAGTCTGTCGGCGCTTGGTATGCTGATACCTGTACTTTCACATGTGTTGACAAGGTGGATTACAAAAGAAGGTTTTTCATTAACAGGAGAAGGCTCTATGATGTTAGGGATTTCCTTGAAAAATAGGAAATGGGTGTTTTATCTGTTTGCACTTTTTATGCCCTGGATTTATTTTGAAATCGGACATGGGCTGTCACTTATAATCTATCCGGATTTGTTTGATCCGGAATATTATAAGGTTATGGGGATCGCAAAAAATATGATTCCGCTATTGCCACTCGTCGCTATCATAAATGGAGCCATTGGTTCTTTTGCAGCTTTTGGTGAAGAGGGTGGATGGCGAGGTTATATGATGCCGAAGCTTATAGATCTGGTAGGAACCAAAAAAGCTGTTTTTATCGGTGGTATCATTTGGGGCGTATGGCATGCACCGTTAACCTGCGTCGGACATAATTTTGGATTGGATTATCCGGGATTTCCGTATCTTGGTATCCTTATTATGTGTGTGGACTGTACCTTTATGGGAATTATGTTAACCTATATTACGCAAAAGACGAATTCCATCTGGCCGGCAGCGATTATGCATGCAGTTAACAATGCTAACCCAAGCATCCTTGTTGCTTACACAAATACGGAAAGAGCAGCACAGGTAATGCCAAATCCAATCATGGGATTTGTAATACTTTTAATTCCTACTATTGTGATTGGCAGTATCTGTCTGGTGCTATTGTGCAGAGAAAAAGCATAAGAAGGGGCGGCATAAGCGAACAAAATTATGCCCGGTTTCAACTGTCTGAAGACGAAGTCTGAGTTTTGAAACCGGGCATTTGATATATATTTTGTGAGCATGCCGCTTAGAAATGTCTGAAACCGAAGTATGAAGCGGGCAAAGATATATAATTTGTTAATTATTCAGTTCATTTAGTCTTGCTCTTACGGCATCTGCAATATTCTGGACATGATCAGCTTCGTCAGTAACTTTGCAGGTTGAGTCAAAGAGCTGACTGATTCTATCGGACATATTATTTACTTCATTTCCAAGGCGTTTGGTTTCTTCTAAAAGTGAGCTGACGGATCTTACGATTTCATCACGGTTTACATCGCTTACTTTAGACATTTCACGGTTATCGTCGGACAGGCGTCTGATTTCATCGGCAATTACGGCAAAGCCTTTTCCGGCTTCTCCGCTGCGGGCAGCTTCTACCGTTGCATTCATGGCAATCAGATTGGTCTGTTTTGACACATCTTCAATATCCTGATTCAATTTTTCCAGTTTATCCAGTGTTTTTTCGATAGAAGCAAAAGAGGATTCCAAAAATTCGCAGAATTCCTGCATTTTGTTCATGGCAATGCTGATATTTTCGCATTCGTTTTTGGTGATTTCGGAGTTGTTAATCATATCACCGATAGAGCGTTCTAACTGTTCAAAATCATCCGCAATGAAGTTGCTGATTTCCTGATTTTTTAACAAAATCTGTTGATTTTGTGATTCGATATTAGATGTAATTTGTTCTAACTGGTCTTTCATGAAATGAACACAGTTGGCAGGCTTGTTTGTGCCATTATAAATGGCAATGGCCATTTCCCGACAATTGTTGTAACCGCAGGCACCGCAATTAATCATCTGACTTTCTGCGGTATTTTTATTCATACTTTCATAGACGGATTCTAACTGTAGAGCAGTAGGAATGTTCAGTGAAACTTTGGAAGATTTATCGGTATAGTTTCGGATGAAATCTTCCAGTTTTAATTTCTTAAACTGCCTGTTAAGAGCCTTCAATCTTTTGGCCGGTGTGGCATTTTTGGCAAATGCTCCTGTGAACCCTTTTTTCTTGCAGCTATTTTTAATTTCATTAATCGCATAATAGGCATCATCGGAATCCCATTTGGAAGGTTCTACACCGGTTCCGTACAGACAGCCCTTATCACAGTTTAAAATATCAACCATGAAGAGACCTTTTGCATCAGAGGCCAGTGCTTTTTCATTTTTCTTTAAATATTCCCAGGCAGCTTTATCGCCTTCAACCTGACGAATAAAAACATCTTCTCCGCAGAACCAGTATACATTTTCTTTTAATCCTCCCGGCATGGGGTAGATCGAACCAAGACCATATTCGATTTCGTCTTTTACGTCTTCGCCGTAAATATGATGTTTTCTGACGTAATCCATCAAATGGTTGAAGGTTACGTTGTAAGAAACATAGCCGCCGGTGTTTGCATCCGTAATTTCAGCTTTTTTAGCAATACAAGGAGAAATAAAGGCGAGCTTATCCGTAATCCCCTCGTATTTTTTGGCATAGATGGCAGCGCACATCATAGGACTGTGGATTGGCATTAACTTTGGTAAAAGTTTTGGACTGTAACGCTCTATATAGTTGACAACAGCAGGACATGGCTGGGAAATGCCACCGAGAAAATTGTTTTCGGTAATGTAATTGATATAGGCCCAGGTGGTGATATCAGCACCGAAAGAAACGGATATGATATGTCTGACACCTAATTTTTTCAGACCTCCTAAAATAGCACCATATTCATTCGGATAATTGGCCATAAATGCCGGAGCCAGCAGAAGAGAAATACTTTCTCCACATCTTAAGGCATCAAAGAAAGCTTCGGTATCATCGTTGTATTCTCTGGCATCGTGCTCACAGGCTTTTAGGCAGGCACCGCAGTTGATGCAGTTTTCCGGATGAACATTGATCCTTTGCGCATCGTGGCTGTAAGAATCAGAATAATTGGCTGTGATAACCGGACAAACAGAAATACATCTGTTACAGCCCTGACATCTGTCGTTGGTATAAACCAAAGAATTGCTTTCGTTCATTTTGACTTCCTCCAATGTATGGTGCCGGTATGGCGACTTTATAATGTAATTGAAATAGATTTTTGTTTTGCCGGGATGTTTATGATAGAAACCATATATCTCATCTCTTTCTATCATAATGCATTTTGGAAATAAAAGGAATAATTTTTTAACAAGGAGAGTTCTTTCTCCGGAAACTTTTTTTCGGGGACGGTTCTTTTGGCTCTTTTTTCTTCCTTCCTAACAAAAGAAGTGTTAGTATAGAAGTATAGATTTGGATTTCATTTGGAATGATGATTCTGGGTGCTGACGTTACGCTGATGGGGAAAATAGGTAACGATGAATTTGGAAATCTGATTTTGGGAATCTTGGATAAATATGATGCATTAAGCGGATTAAAGCCATTGGATGAACTGAGGGCAAAGATTGCATGCGGATGGGAAAAATATGGCGAAGGAGAGAAGTTATGAATAGTGTACAGAAAATATTGTTATTTATAGGTGGTATGTTTGCCGCAATAGGAGCTATGGTATCCATCGTGTTTATCGGTGTAAGTAGTGTGACGGGTGAATTGGGCGTGTTTGTTGTAATACCGCTTGGTTTTGTGTTTATCGGGCTTGGATTTATTATTGGTGTTATCATTAGTATTGTAAATAAAAAAATCATCGTAAAACGTGGGAATAAGTATGTAGCCAAAATATATGGTTATGTTGATAATACTTCCTTTTTGGAAAACGGTGAATTTACGCAAAATGTTAAGGTTCACTACTTTGACCACATGCATATAGAAAGAGAAGCGATTCTGCCCACAAGTTTTGCAAAAGGCTCCAATCTATATCCGATTGGTATGACGATTGATATTTATGAATATCATGGAAAATTCGGTTTTGATCCCAAATCTGTCAGGGGAGAGATATTGCCGGGAGAAGAGGAACTGATGGATGATAAACCGGTAAGTCCGGATCAGGTACAATTGGTGGCTACGATTTGTCCAAATTGTGGATCATCTTTCCAGGCGGCTGCCGGTTATTCCAGTAAATGTCCATATTGTGAGAGTTATTTGAATGTATAAAAAGAGGAGAAACACAATGGGATTTTTGATTTCAGAAACAACCAGAGAAGAAGAACGAGTGGGGATTACGGCAATCAATAGCGAATACAAAGGAATTTGTACACCTTTTGATTTATATGATGCGCTTTCAAACATATGGTGTGCAAGTACTTGTGCACCCCGCATGAGGGACAATTGGACCAAAGATAATATGACGTTGGGACAGTGTTCCATCACAGCATTTCTGGCTCAGGACATTTTTGGCGGAAAAGTATATGGTATTTTGAGACCGGGTGGTAATTATCATTGTTTTAATGTCGTTGGTGACTGCAAATTTGACCTTACCAGTGAACAGTTTGGGGATGAAGTCCTCGATTATGAAGACTGTCAGGAACAGTTCCGTGATGTTCATTTTGGAAAAGAGGAAAAGCGGTTGCGGTATGAATTGTTGAAAGAGAGACTGCAGGATTACTGTCAGCAGAATTAGGAGAAATTCTTTCTCATAATTTCGTAACAAAAGAACCGTCCATGAACGAATGCATGACAGAGGGACACTCTTCGTGCCAAAAGAACCGTTCCCAATAAAAAGAAAACTCAGATCACAAAATTGTGACCTGAGTTTTTTAACTTGTTTTAATCGCGGGTCAAAAGAACTGTCCACGGTGGAACAAATCCTTTGCCAAAAGAACCGTCCTTAGTTAGCACCCTGCTCCAAAGCAAGTGTTCTTGTTGTAAGATCACATACTTCGGAAGGTCCGTAATACTGGATAGCACCGGGATATGTGAATGCTGTTTCAACAGCCCATGCATCTCTGTGTGCTTCGAAGTATTTGAAAGGTGCTCCGTCAAGCTCTACTAAAGCTTTGCGGATAACGGGTTTGTCTTCACCGTTTCTTCTTTCCATGTTCATCATCTTGGTAATCGGCATACCACCTGCAACCCATTCGTCAGCGGGTTTTGCGATGTTGGATACTTTTGAAAGATATCCGGTATAACCGTAAGAGATTAACATGAATGCATTGTAACCAAGTGAGTAGCAGTAGTCAGCATCGAAGTTAGAAGGGAATGCACATCTTCCTTCGTAACCGAAGAAGTGATGTAATGCACTGAATTTTCCTTTGTATGTGCCAGCTGCTTTTCTCTTGTCGAGTTCGTCTTTTACTAAAGCAGAGAATAATTTTTCTGATTCGATTAAGGATACCTGAACGTTACCGTGAGGATCTCTTTCTAAGAATAACTGCTGCTGAACGAACTGAGGAAGCATAGCAAATACTGCCATAGATTCTTTTGTAAGTCCGCTTTCGATGAAAGCATATTTTGCAGCCCAGTCAGGAAGAGCATTGAATTCTTCTGTTTTGCTGCCTGCAAGGAGTTCGTTGATTTCTGCAATCAGTACAGAGAATTCAGGAACGAATTCTACGATACCTTCAGGGATAATTGCAACACCGAAGTTGTCTCCGTTAGCTGCACGTTTTTCAACAGAATCTGCAATCTGTCCGGCAATCTGAGCCAGTGACATTTTCTTTGCTTTTACTTCTTCACCGATTAAGCAGATGTTAGGCTGTGTCTCAAGTGCACATTCCAAAGCAACATGAGAAGCACTACGTCCCATAACTTTGATGAAATGCCAATATTTCTTAGCTGAGTTAGCATCTCTTTCAATGTTTCCGATTAATTCAGAATAGGTTTTGGTAGCTGTATCAAAACCGAAGGAAGCTTCGATATCTTCATTTTTTAAGTCACCGTCGATAGTCTTGGGACATCCGATAACCTGAATGCCGGTGTTGTTTGCTGCCATGTACTCTGCAAGAGTAGCAGCATTGGTGTTAGAATCATCACCACCGATGATAACGATAGCAGTAAGACCGTTTTTCTTTGCATTTTCAGCAACGATTGCGAACTGTTCTGTAGTCTCGAGCTTTGTACGACCGGAACCGATGATATCAAAACCGCCGGTATTTCTGTATGCATCGATAAATGCATCATCAAATGTAACATAATCATTTTTCAAAAGTCCGTCCGGACCGCCCTTGAAACCAAGAAGTTCATTGTCTTTGTTGGTTGCTTTTAATGCATCATAAAGACCGGTAATAACATTGTGTCCACCGGGAGCCTGTCCGCCGGAAAGAATAACACCTACAACCTGCTTTTTAGCGGGAGCTGTGTTCTGACCTTTTTCAAATGTGATTTCTTTTTTGCCGTATGTGTTGGGGAAGAGAGCTTTGATCTTGTCCTGATCAGCAACACTTGCTGTTTCAGCGCCTTCCTTTACACAGATTTCTGCGATACCGTTTCTGAGCATTCCCGGAAGTTTGGGAGTGTACTCGTATCTTGCCTTTTGAAGAGGTGAAAGATTCATTTTCAATATCTCCTTTTCCTTAATAATGTAAATTTATTTCATTAACTAAAATACTAAAACATTTTGGAAAAATAGTAAATAGTATTTCGATGATTTTTCATATCTTTCCCATATGTCAGTTGTTGTTTGCCATGAAAATTCTAGCATTGCTTGCAATAAAATATCTGTCAATGTCTACTATGAAATTTCAACTGGTATTTTTGTATGATAAATTGTATGATGAAAGTGTTAAAAGAAAGATAGCGAATGTGCCTGTAACATAAGCGCTATGGAATAATTAGTCATCCAAAAAAATTCATATGACAGAAGGTGAGTGAGCAGCATGGAAATGAAGGATTATTTTAAAAGTATGGTTGAACAGGATAAATGTGCCGTGGTTATTTGTGATTTGGAACATACCATTATCTATATGAATCCGGCAGCTGTAAAAAATTATGAGAAATACGGTGGAGAAAGCATTTTAGGAAAAAGCCTCTTGCATTGTCACAATCCGCATTCCTGTGAAATGATTGAAAAGGTTGTTGATTGGTTTAAAAAAGATGTTAGTAACAATATAGTACATACTTTTTTTAATGAAAAGCAGAATAAGGATGTCTATATGGTTGCGTTACGAGATGATGAGAAAAATCTGATTGGTTATTATGAAAAGCACGAATATCGCAATCGTGACATGAGTGATTTTTATGTGTTTGACTGATTATCATTTAGAATGTATGTTATGGCTAATTCTATCATTTAGAATGTATATTATGGCTAATTTTATCATTAAGTACTGATGCGTGTATATAGTATGTGAACAGAATGGCAATTTTTCAGCTGCACAATGATAGAAACGAGTTAAATAAAGAATATAAATAATAATAAAATCCGGAATGGGAGAAGGTAACATGTGTCAAATAAAAAGTGTAAAGTTAACACCTGCTAAGTTTGCAGTGGATCTTGGAGATGGCAGCGAGAGAGGAAATTATGTAAACCAAGATTATATATTACAGAAAATGCATCGCCCTCACCGCGGTATTAATCTGATGTATTGTTATTATCCGTTGGATGAGGGATGGCCGAAGCGTGCACGTGATGCATATGCGGATAAAGATGTGACTTTTGCATGGGATTATCCCTATGATGATTATTTTCCCTATGGCGGAGGATTAAACGGAAACCGCGAAGGAGAACCGTTTACCTGCATGCGGGATGTCAGAAAGCATGGGCAGGATGTCATTTTGACATTGACCTGTGATCCGCATGTTTCGGACGAGCATATCAAGGCGATTGCTTTGGATTTGAAATCATTTGGCCGTATGATGCTTCGGGTTAATCATGAAGCTACCGGCAACTGGTTTTCCTTTAATAAGAGAGCATCCTATCAGGAAGTTGCTGATTTTTATGTTCGTTTCCATAGGATTATCAAGGAATATGCGCCCAATGTGCAGACGATTTTGTGTATCGGAGGAATTGAAGATCCAAATCCCGAGGTAAAAGAAATTCTTTATGAAAAAGAATTTGCCGAAGCCGTGCGCACGACAGATATCTGGTCAGTTGACAAATATATGGCATTAAACTGGGGATGGCCCTATGAGGTTGCTGAAAAGGACAATCATCAGCATAAAAGGGATTCGGTTGAGGCAATCTATGATATGACAAAGAGAAGCTTTTGTCGATTTAAAGAATTAAATGGTGGTGTTGCCAAACCGATGGTAATGTCGGAATTTAACGCAGATGGTGATGTGACCGGTCCATTTGATCAGGTACAAATGGTAAAAGAATTCTGTCAGATGGTAAAAGAAGATGAAGAAAGATGGTTTAGTGGTCTGACCTTTTACCAGTTCCGTGATGACGGAAGATTGGGACTTGAGATTACGGATCCGAATAATTCCGATGTCGGTATTGAGCAGCCGGTATTGGCAGCATACAGAGACATTATCAAGGATGACTTTTTTAAACCGGGATTTGAGATAGGACAGGATGAGAGTTTGCCGGTGACATTGCGTTGGGGTGGCTCGGAAGATGCGGATGGTATCGCCATAACATTGCAGATGGATGGAAATCCGGTGTTTGCTGAAGCAAACTTTCCTGATGAGTTAGCAGATGCTAATCTTATGATGGAAATAAATGGAAGATGGTTTTATAAAGCACCCGGTGTAACATTTGTAGATTTCATGCCTGCATTTTTTGAACGGAATGTATCCGGTGCCTGTGAGATGAAACTGCATATTTTTGCGCCTCCGGTTACCGGTGAAAATGATCCCGGACAGGGAGCAGACTGGGCAGAAAATTATTATTACACGCTGACAAAACTGCCGGATATCCGGTTGCGCTTTGAACCGGTTATGTAGAAAACATCAGGAAAAGAACTGTTTTGTAAATTGTGAGAGTCGTTGCTCAAATTCCTGATAAAAATCAGAGGAATAGGGCGTTTGATAAAAGGTTTTTAGGAAATGCAGCATAAAGGTTTTCTGAGCTTCCATAGAAGTGTTGAGATCCTGCATTTTTACAAGAACTTCCTTTTTCAGACTGTGCCATTTTAATTGGAAAGCTTCGTATTTTTCAATGTCCGGAATTTCGAGCCAGTCACTGATTTTGACATAGGATTTCTTTTTTGACGGGCATCCGAGTTCTTCATTTAAAATAAAATACGTGATTTTATCCGGATAAAAATTTCTCCCTAAGGGATAGAGGCGACAGAGACCGGTGCGGATGGAATGGATGGAACAACGTCCGCCTGCGTTTAAAAAGGGACAAATCCCGGTATCGGAATGGGAATGTCCCGGGCGTTCGTCCACAACCATTTTGATATTTGGCAGTATCAGACCATCGTGATTGCTCAATTCGAGCGGACCATCTTCGCAAATCAGAATTTCATAGGTAACAGGAGTGTTGCCGGCAAGCTTTAAATTAGATGTCAGCATCCACATATCATAAGGGTCCAATGCTATGGAATTTCCCATATTTTCACAACATTGATTACAGCCTCTGCAATCGTCACAACCGATTTTTGCAGTCTGAAAACAACGGTATTCATGTAGGGATACCGTTTTATTTTTATATATATTTTGATTGGAAATGAGATTATGATTTTCCATTGTTTGGGATACTCACTTTCGTAATTTTTTTATTCTATAATGTGAGTGTCAAAAGTACATTTTGCCATTCACTGATGTATATGGATTGCTCCATTGCTATGCAATTCTCGCAATCCACGAACACCTCATACTACCATAAAATGCCGTATTTACGTCATTTTATTCCGTATTCGGTGTCCGGTGTGTCAATAAATATAATTTGCTCATTTGTGCAAGCACATTCGCAAATTATACTTTTGACACTTACATCATTCTATCAAAATTTAGTTATAATTACCACTTGAAAAAATCGAACACATGTTCTAATATAGAATATACGAAAGGAATGTGTGTGTATGAGTGCATTAAATATTTCAGACAAAAGTATTGATGTAATCTGTCAGAATTGTAGAGACGGTTCCATTATTCCGCTCAAACTGCGGATTACGGATGAAGATGGTGAGATTCAACAATATCAGATCAAAGGATACCGGGATATTACCGGACGGCATAGTTATCAGCTTCCCAATGGCACGACAGTTACCACGACTCAGGAAATAAAGGTTTTTGAGTGCAGGATCGAATGTTTTCACAGGCAGCGTGTGATTTCGATTTTTTATAATCCCAAGACTTTAATCTGGTCGTTATGTCCTATGCAAGATGAAAGAGGGCGAGAAGCAACTCAATAACCGGCATCTGAAAAATATACACCGGATAGGTAATTTTTCCTAACAGACCAAAAGCGGATTTGAGTTTTTCATTTTGTATAGGTATTTCAGCCTTCATCAGGATGAAGAGGCAGATGGCGTAGAGAGCAATAATGAAAAAATCCCATTTTGAGCGGTGTCCAAACTGACTGTAGACAAAAATACCCGATAGGATGACATTGGATACAGGGAACAAAATGCGTGACAGATACGAAGGAAAGTCTTTGAATGCCTGACATAGAAAATAAATAAAAATGCCCAGACCCAAACCGGCAATTCCGCGAAGCACACAATGATAATAGACAATAATATCGATTTTACCAATCAGGATAAAATAGTAGCGATAAATCAAAAAGCTGATGGCGGGAGCCAGGATAAATCCCCCAATTTTGCCAGTTAAGGAAAGCAGGATGACAAAGAAAATGCCACCCCAGAAGACAGCAGGTACATACCAATCCGCTGAAATCAGAACTTCGTTTCCAATCGGTGTCCATTGCAGCATGATAAATTCGGCAAAGCAGTTTTTCGCCAAAGAAAGCATATCCCGAAAACCATAGTGGTTTATGAAACTACGAATGAAGAGCATAAGAAAAAGAGCAGCCAGATAAAGAGGATAGAGCCGTTTGAGTCGGGAACAGATATAGGTTCCGATTGCTTTCAAACGATTCGGAAAAGTTTTTCCAGCCAACTGTTTTGTATAAAAACTACCAATAAAATATCCGGAAACCAAAAAGAAAAATTCAACCCCAAGATAGCCGGCGTGAAAAAGTTCGGATTCGATTTTGCTGAAAAAATGAAAGCCCAGCACCATGATACAGAAGATAAAGCGCCAGAATTCCAATACATCATTTCGTTTCTTTGTCATAGCAATCCCCTCGGTATAATTCAATGAATTCACAATCAGTATATGTGTATTTGAAGAAGGAGTCAATTTAATTGATTTGAGGTCAAAAGGCAAAACATACTTTTTTATGCGAGTATGAAAAGTATGACCTTTTGCCCATGGTATCATTAATTAAGAAGGCAAAGAAAGAGGTTGAGAAATATTTCAAGGCGGACTCTATTTTTTACGAAAATTGTCGATATATATATTGCAAAGATGAATTTAGTATTTTATAATAAAAATAAATTTTATGTTATGTAAATCAGTTGGACAGTCGAAAGGTGGTGAGTATCATGGGTATCGGAAAAATCGGAGGTTTTTATCAAAGCTATCCTATTCAACCTATTAAACAGGTAGATGTGGAGACTGTAAAAGCACAGGATGCATTAAAAAAGCAACAGGAAGAACAGTTGCCTGTAGTACAAGCTTCTCAGGAGACCGGACAAATCCAGGATACTCGTTCTCGTGTTTCTGATTTAGAAAATATATCGTTAAACTTCAATGCCGGTGATACATACGATTATATCGGAAAAGACAGTGATCTTTCTTTACTTGATGTAGATCAGGTACTTTCTGATATGAAAAAAGACAGTATTCTTGATCAGTATCGTTACTTTGTAGGAGATATTTCCAATGTAAATTCTGCGAAAGAAGGTCTGGCAGGCGACGGTATCGTGATTATGAAATAAGCAGTTTCCATTTTTGTAAATATTTGTTATGATTAGCTCGGAGGACCGACCACTTGGTTTCCGGGCTTTTTATTTGGAGTGGACGAAAAAGGAGTACCTATGTTTCAGACTTTTTATCCGGATGTTTGGATAGATTCAACCTATGATATTGATTTTGAAGCGTTGTATGAGAGAGGAATACGTGCTTTGATTTTTGATATCGACAATACATTGGTAGAGCACGGAGCTCCGGCTGATGAGAGAGCGATTGAGCTATTTCACAGACTGCATACCATTGGATTTTCCATGATGCTCTTATCCAACAACAAAGAACCGCGTGTGAAAATGTTTTGTGATAAGGTAGAAGGTGCTTCCTATATTTATAAAGCCGGAAAACCTTCTAAAAAAGGATATCGGCGCGCAATGGAAATGATGGGGACGGATGAGAAGACAACCGTTTTTATCGGAGATCAGCTTTTTACGGATGTTTGGGGCGCAAAAAGATGCGGGATATTCAGCATTTTGGTGAAGCCCATTGATAAAAAAGAAGAAATACAAATTGTATTGAAAAGATATCTGGAAAGAATTGTTTTACATTTTTATAAGAAAACATTGGCAAAAGAGGACAATGTGATAAATAAATGAGAAAGTAAATGAGAAAGACAAAAAAGATGATAGAAATTGATGGAAAGACAAAAATATGCGGATTAATCGGTTGTCCCGTTGAACATACCCTGTCACCGCTTATTCACAATACTGTTGCAAATAAACAGGGAGATAACCTGGTGTATGTGCCGTTTCATGTAGAGCGCGACCGGGTAGAAGATGCAATAAAAGGTGCATATGCTTTAAACATAAAAGGATTGAATGTAACGGTTCCGCATAAGAGTGCGGTTATTCCATATCTGAAGGAACTGGATCCTTTGGCAGAGAAAATCGGTGCTGTCAATACATTGGTTCGTGTGGATGGTGGCTATAAGGGCTACAATACGGATATGACAGGTTTGAAAAGAGCCATGGAAAAGGAAAACATTGCCATTGCGGATCGTGATGTTATTTTGCTCGGCGCCGGTGGAGCGTCCAGAGCCATCGCCTTTTTACTGGTTTTTCAAAAGGCAAAAAGTGTTTATATCTTAAATCGTTCCCTTGATAAAGCGCAGGCACTGGCAGATGAAGTTAATCGCACGATGCAGACAGATGTTGTAAAGGCTGCCAGACTTGATGAATATCCGTCTTTGCCGGATAAAAAGTATCTATGTATTCAGTCAACCAGTGTTGGATTGTATCCGGACTGTGATTCTGCGGTTATTGAAGATGCGTTATTTTATGAAAAACTGGATGCGGCAGTTGACATAATATATAAACCGGCTGAAACGAAATTTATGAAATTATGTAAAAATGTCGGGGTGAAGGTCTGTAACGGATTGGGAATGTTACTGTATCAGGGAATTGATGCCTATGAATTATGGAACGGAGTACATATCGATGATGGACTTTGTGACGAGATCTATAAACTAATGAAGGAAAAAACAAAAGTTGAAGAATAATATTATACTAATCGGATATATGGGCTGCGGAAAAACAACATTAGGAATAAAACTCTCCTATAAGGAGAGAGTTGGGATGTTGGATACCGATAAAATGATTGAACAAAAGAATAAGAAAAGCGTTGCCGAAATCTTTGATAGTGAGGGAGAAGCGGTATTCCGTCAGATGGAGACGGATATTTTAAAAGAAATTGCAGAATATCAAAGCAGGTATATTATTTCCGTTGGTGGTGGGCTACCAATAAAGGAAGAAAATAGGGCATTGTTAAGAGATTTGGGAGAAGTCATTTATTTGCGGGCAAAACCGGACACCATATACGGGCGATTGAAAAATGATACGACCAGACCATTATTACGCGGTGATAATCCACAGGAAAAAATAAAAGAAATGATTGCGTTTCGCGGTCCTATTTATGAGAAAGCCGCTACATCGGTTATTGACGTGGATGGGAAGGGCTTTGAAGAAATTCTAAGTGAGATTCAGGAAATTATACATAAAGATGAATGAATATTGGATAAATGTGGGTGATGAAGGAAAGCGCAGATTGCTTTTGGTAATTGATGCAAAATAATGCATTTAATTCGAACATACAGAATTCTGTGCATTATGATGTATAAACAAAAATAATAAAAATCTGTATAAAATTCTGTATAACATAAATTCTGTATAAATATAAATGAAGAGTTTTATGTGTGAAAATAAACTATAAGATATAATGCAAGGTGGGAGAACAGATGAATATTTTAGTCATTAACGGACCCAATCTCAATTTTTTGGGGATTCGTGAAAAAGGAATTTACGGAACTGTCGATTACAATGGATTACTTGAGATGATTTCGAAAAAAGGCGAAGAGTGCCATTGTAAAATTGAAGTGTTTCAGAGTAATCATGAAGGTGCTATCATTGACCGGATTCAGGATGCTTATTTTGACGGAACCGAGGGAATCGTAATTAATCCGGGAGCTTTTACACATTACAGCTATGCCATTCATGATGCATTGGCTTCTGTTACAACCATGCCAAAAGTGGAAATTCATATTTCCGATATTACAAAGAGAGAGGATTTTCGAAAGGTATCCGTTACCAAGGCTGCCTGTGATTATCAGATTTACGGTCACGGTCTGGAAGGCTATCTGGAAGCCATCGATTATGTGATTGCAAAAAACAGTTGAAAATAGTTTTTTTTTAGTATAAACTAGTAGAGAATTATGACGTGAAAAATAATGTGGAAATCTAGGAGGATATAATCATGATTACAGCAGGTGATTTCAGAAATGGTATGACCATTGAGTATGATAACAAGGTATGCCAGGTCATTGAGTTCCAGCACGTAAAACCCGGTAAAGGTGCAGCTTTTGTACGTACCAAGCTCAAAGACATTAAAAACGGTGGTGTTGTAGAAACATCTTTCCGTCCTACTGAAAAATTCCCGGCGGCACGTATTGATAGAAAAGATATGCAGTATTTATATGCAGACGGAGATTTATACAACTTCATGGATACTGAGACTTATGATCAGATTTCATTAAGCAAAGAAGAAGTTGGCGATGCAATGAAATTTGTAAAAGAAAATGAGATGGTTAAAGTATGTTCTCACAATGGTAATGTATTCGCTGTTGAGCCTCCGTTGTTTGTAGAATTAGAGATTACAGAAACAGAGCCCGGTTTCAAAGGCGATACAGCAACCGGAGCTACCAAACCCGCTATTGTAGAAACAGGTGCACAGGTTAAGGTTCCTCTTTTTGTAAATCAGGGTGAAGTAATCAAAATTGATACACGTACAGGTGAATATTTATCACGTGTTTAAAATTTAGGATTTACTGTATTTTCATATCAAAAGCTTTAGGCAATAGAATGAATGATTCTATTGCCTTTTTTAGTTCAAAAGTATCACATCAATTTTCAGGGAAACCTGATATCTAAAGTCAAATCGAAAGGAAAAAATCATGGAAAAATTAAATTTTATGGAGTTTGTAAATGTAGTTAAATCCGATATGGAGAAAAAGATGGGAGAAAATGTCAGAATTGACATACATGATACCGTCAAAAATAATAATGTTTCTTATAAAGCGATTTCCATCGTCAGACAAGATTGTAATGTGTCACCGAATCTGAGATTGGAAGATTTTTATAACGATTATCTTGAGGGAACGGAATTAGAGACTGTTTTAGAACAAATATTTATTCTATTTGAAAAATATGATCATCCGCAGATTAATCTTGAGTGTTTTCTGGATTTTGAAAAAGCTAAAGATCACATCATGATAAAATTAGTTTCATATGAGGCGAATAAAAAGCGGTTAGAGCAAATTCCGCATCTTTCGTTTTTAGATTTTGCAGTAACTTATTTTGTTTATATGAAACAGGAAGATTTTGGTTATGGAAACGGATCGGTGCAGATTGAAAATGAACATTTGGAAATGTGGGGAGTAAAAAAAGAGCAGCTGCATCAGTTAGCCTTAAAAAACAGTGTGGAAAAAATGCCGGAAAAATTCCGGAGTATACAGGAGATTTTGATTGAAATGCTAAATCAGAAAGGCATTGAAACAGATGATATTCAAAATGAAATGACAAAGATGCAGGATGAAATTCCTATGTATGTGTTGAGCAATGAACAGAATTACTTTGGGGCATCGGTATTGTATTACCCCGGGGTTTTAAAAGAAATCAGTAAACGTTTTCAGTCGGATTTGATTATTTTGCCAAGCAGTATACATGAGGTCATTGTATTGCCGGTCAATGGAAAAGAACAATTTGATGAAATGAATGAAATGATTAAAGAAATCAATAAAGATCAGGTAGCGGATGAGGAAGTTTTATCCGATCATCTTTACTATTATAATCGTTCTACCGAAAAATTGATGATTCCGTCGTTAAGTTTATAAACTTCAAAACTTGTCAAACTATGGGATTTATGATATTATAAACGAGTTGTAACAATTTTGTAATATTTGGGTACCCGTAGTTTAACGGATAAAACAGCTGATTCCGGTTCAGCCGATGGGGGTTCGATTCCTCTCGGGTACGCTAGTATTATAAATTTAAAAGACAAAGGAAGGACGTATATTATGACAAAAACATCTCATGCTTCTGTGTTGGGAATGGGGAAAATAAAAAATGCTAAACTTTTTTCAAAAATGATGCTGTTAGTTGCTTTCATGAGTCTTGCAGTTGTATGTACAGGCTGTGGTAAAGATAAAGATAAAGATAAGGAAAAAACAACAGACGGCACAACTAGTGGAAATGGAGACGTAACCATGTCTGTGGAAGCTGCCATTGTAACTCCACCGGAGGGAATGGAAACAACGACTAATCAGGAAATCATCAATTTGATTACATTGTATTATAATGCATTAAGAGATGGTGATTCTGCAACCGTAGCTTCTGTAAAAAAGGATGTTTCCGAAGAAGAAAAAATCAGATTGGAAACAAAATCAGCTGATATTGAAGCCTATGACAATATTTTGATTTATGATGAGGCAGGTGCAAATCCCGGAGAATACATTGTATTAATTTACAGTGAAACAAAATTTGTCGGAATTGATACAAAGGCCCCCGGTTTACAGGCAACCTATGTAAGAACGGATGAATCCGGAAGTTTATGCATTGACAGTAATGTAGATGAAGCAACTCTTTCTTATGTACAGGGAGTTGTATCGAGTGAAAAGATTGCAAATTATTACAGTCTGGTACAGGCAGCTTTCTCTGATGCAATTGCTTCAGATGCTGCATTAAACAGCTATATGGAAGGCATTGATGCCAAATTGGATGCGGCTGTTGCTGCTAGACAGGCTGAAGCTGCTGTAAGTGCGGCAGAAGAAGAGGTGGCACAGACCTCTTCCGTATCAACAGTAAATGAAACGGTAACCACAACCGATAAAGTAAATGTCCGTGTATCTGACAGTGAGAATGCAGATCGTCTCGGACAGGTTGAAGCCGGTACTACATTGACCAGATATGAAGTAAGAGAAAATGGTTGGAGTAAGGTAGATTATAATGGTCAGGAAGGTTATATTAAGTCAGATTATCTGCAGTCAAATACACCTGCTGAAACTACAACAGAGACACCTGTAGATAATACGGCTACAACAGAAACACCTGCTGAAACCACAACAGAAACCACAACAGAGACAGCTACAACACAGGAGACAACCGGAACGGCATCAGGAAAAATTACACCCAAAGAAAGTGTAAGGGTTCGTGCTTCTGCTAGTGAAGATGGTGAATATCTTGGAACCATTTATCTTGGTGAAACCTATAATCTCTACGAAAATGCAAACGGTTGGTGTAAGATTGATTACAACGGCAAGGTTGGTTATGTAAAAGCAGATTATGTTGATGTAAAATAAGATAAAAATTATGTGAAAACGGCTATTGCAAAAATACTTTGCAATAGCTTTTTTCTTTGCTAAAATAAAGAAAACTTATAAAAAATGAATAAAAGCAAGTGAAAAATAATGTGAAAAAGCGAGGTAAATCATATGGCAAAAATAAAAGTTGGCATCATTGGTGCGGGTAAAATTGCAGCTATTATGGCTGACACTGTTTCACGTATGAGGGGGGCGGAAATGTATGCTGTTGCATCCAGAAACATGGATAAGGCTATGGAATTTGCATCCATCCACCACGTGACAAGACCCTATGGCAGTTATGAAGACATGCTATCGGATCCGGCCGTGGAACTGGTATATATAGCAACACCGCATCCGTTTCATTTTGAGCATGCAAAAATGTGTATCGATGCCGGAAAACCGGTACTGGTGGAAAAGCCGTTTTGTGTAAATGCCAAAGAAGCGGAAGAATTGCTCTCATATGCTAAGAAAAAAGGTGTATTTATCACAGAAGCCATGTGGGTTCGTTATATGCCTATGGCTGACACCATCAAAAAGCTGTTAAAAGATGGAGTAATCGGTACACCAAAGATGATTATGGCTAATTTATCTTATCCCATGCTTACCAAAGAACGTCTGATTAAGGCGGATTTAGCAGGAGGTGCGTTGTTGGATGTCGGAGTTTATGCCCTGACGTTTGCTGATTTGTTTAAGTCTTCTGAGGTGGATGATATTCATGCAGTGGCAGTCATGACCAAAGAAGGTGTGGATGCACATGACAGCATTACCATCCGGTATAAAGACGGTTCCATGGCGGTGTTAAATACTTCCATGCAGACGGTAGGAGACAGGAAGGGAATCATTCAGGGAACGGAGGGCGTTATGATTATTGAAAATATCAATAATTATGAATCGATTACCGTTTTTGATAAGGATTATAAAAAGAAACTGTTTAAAAAAGCACCGAAGCAGATTACCGGCTATGAATATGAAATCGAAGCATGTAAAAAAGCAATCAAATGGCACAAAAAAGAGTGCTCGGAAATGCCGCATGAAACCACGATGCTGATTATGAAACAAATGGATGAAATCCGCAAACAGATTGATTTAAAATATCCTTTTGAATAAAAAATTGTGTAATTATTTTCTTGCGTTAGTGTGCTGAAATTTTTCACGTTAGTGTGCTAAAATTTTTCTTGCCTAAACAGAGGCATTCCATTATAATGAAAAAAGGTGCAAAGGCGTACCAGCTCTGTATATTATATTTTTAACTAAAGGAGGACATGAAACATGTCATACGTTGATGAAGTGCTGGAGATCGTCCAGAAAAAAAATGCAGATCAGCCTGAATTTTTACAGGCAGTAACAGAAGTTTTGGATTCTTTACGTCCGGTAATTGATGCAAATGAAGAGCTTTACAGAAAAAATGCTATTCTGGAAAGAATTACTGAGCCGGATCGCCAGATTATGTTTAGAGTTCCGTGGGTAGATGACAACGGACAGGTACAGGTAAACCGTGGTTTCCGTGTACAGTTTAACAATGCAATTGGACCTTACAAAGGAGGATTAAGACTTCATCCTTCCGTAAATTTGGGTATTATCAAGTTCTTAGGATTTGAACAGATTTTCAAAAACTCTCTGACAACACTTCCGATCGGTGGTGGTAAAGGTGGTTCTGATTTCGATCCCAAGGGCAAATCAGATAGAGAAATTATGGCATTCTGCCAGAGCTTTATGACAGAGCTTGGCAAATACATTGGTGCAGATATCGATGTTCCTGCAGGTGATATCGGAACAGGTGCCCGTGAAATCGGTTTCATGTTTGGACAATACAAGAGAATTCAGGGAATGTTCGAAGGCGTGCTGACAGGTAAAGGACTTACCTGGGGTGGTTCTTTAGCTCGTACACAGGCTACAGGTTATGGTTTATTATACTTAACTAACGCATTATTAAAAGATCATGACATTGATATTGCAGGCAAAACGTGTGCTGTTTCCGGTTCCGGTAACGTTGCTATCTATGCAATTGAAAAAGCTCATCAGTTAGGCGCTAAGTGTGTAACATGTTCTGATTCAACAGGCTGGATTTATGATCCTGAAGGAATTGATGTTGCATTGTTAAAAGAAGTAAAAGAAGTAAAACGCGCTCGTTTAACAGAATATGCAGCTGCAAGACCTTCTGCAGAATATCATGCAAAACAGAACGGCGAACATGGTGTATGGCAGTACAAAGTAGATTTAGCTCTTCCTTGTGCTACTCAGAATGAATTAGATCTTGAAGATGCTAAGATGTTAGTTGCAAACGGTGTTATTTCCGTAACAGAAGGTGCTAACATGCCTACTACACTGGATGCTACAAAATACTTACAGGAGAATGGCGTATTATTCGTTGGTGGTAAAGCTGCTAACGCAGGTGGTGTTGCTACATCCGCACTGGAAATGAGCCAGAACTCTGAAAGACTTTCATGGTCATTCGAAGAAGTTGACGGAAAACTGAAAGGTATCATGGAAACAATCTATGCTAACATTTCCGATGCAGCTAAGAGATACAATATGACTGTTGGCGGAAACGATGACTATGTGGCTGGTGCAAACATTGCCGGTTTCGAAAAAGTTGTTGATGCTATGTTAGCTCAGGGTGTGTGCTAATTAGTAAACACAGTCTTGTAAATTTTTGGAAAAAACATTTGACAATCGATTGGGTTGCCGATATAATATCAAAAAACGAGGACGTTTTGCGAATGGCAGAACGTCCTTTTCTTTTTATAAAAGCTCCGTATGATGAAATCGGGAGAGACTGTTTTGAGACAGAGCCGAAGGGGATGCAGAAACTCTCAGGCAAAAGGACCGGTTTTGGACGGAACTCTGGAGAGCCATAGATTTTGAAAAATTCGGAGAAATAGCGCATTCTGTAGGCGCCTATCTGTTTGTTGACATGGCACATATTGCAGCGACTCTTTTGTTATTTATTGTATTATGGATTTTCCTATTTGTCCTGGCCAGCTTTTTTGCTCTTTTTATCATGATACATCATGGCATCTGCCTGTAAAATCAGAGAATCTAATATGCCGGTGACTTTAGGTGCATGTGCGCATCCGATGCTGACAGACAATTTGTCAAAAATCGGAAATTCACGGTAGGCTTTGGTAATTTGTTCTTCCAGCCATTTGCGTTTATTCTCTAAATCTTCATCGGAATACTCCTTGGTTTCAATAATCAGAAATTCATCGCCGCCGATGCGGGCAATGAGTGATCCGCTTGCATGCTGATACAAAATATCTTTGGTTAAAAGTAGTGCGTGATCCCCTTCTTTGTGACCGTAGGTATCGTTGACGGTTTTAAAATTGTCCAAATCCAGATAAAAAATAGTAATGGGAGTTTGCTCCGGCTTATTGTCTACATACTGGTAGACGTAGCGCCTGTTGTATAAGCCTGTTAAGAAATCGGTATTGGCACGTTGGGCGATTTCTTCTTTGTATCGCAACTCCTGCGTGATGTCGTTAGCAATACCAACCGTCCCCATAACAGTTCCATCAATATCAAAGAGCGGTGATTTATAGGTTTTAAATTTTCTGTATTCGTTACCGACTTTTACCGTCTCGTCAAAAATGCAGGTTTCCTGTTTCTGCATGACTTCAAATTCTGATTCCATACAGATAAATTCACCTTTGGCATATTCGTCCGGCGCGATATCCCAAATATAGTAGTGTCCACGTCCTTCTATCTGTTCCATGGTTTTATTGACTGTTTGACAAAAGCTTTCGTTTACCTTTAAGTGGGCACCGACTTTGTTCTTGTACCAGATTAAGTGAGGAACGCTGTTGATGGTGGTATCTAAATAGTTTTTGGTCAGCCAGTAGTCTTTTTCAGTTTTTATTTCATTTTGGAGCTTTTGAAAACGGAACAATAATTCCGTATCAGACTGTGGCATCAGCCAGATATCGTGAATAAAAGATAGATCTGTTTGAACTATATGCTCTTTTATGGAATGATCGGTACACAAAATGATTTTTGAATTCTTTTTTGCGCTTTGCTTTAAAAGGTCGAAGGTTTCCGTGGTAGGAACTTCTTTCATGTGAAAAAAGATTAAATCGGAAACTGCCAGTACAAAGTTTTTCGGCATATCTTAACAAATAATCTCATGTGAAAAACCGCTTAAAGGTTCCGTCTTTGCAATCACATCCTTTAGCGTGTCCAGAGAGCCGATTAAGTTGATTGACAATCTGCATTGATACATAATATTCCCCATTTCTACACGATTTAACACTTTACCACATTATAGCACAAGAGAGGATAATGCGCAAAGTCTATATAGAACAAAAACCAATAGTTTTTGGAGTTATATGAAAGAACGACATGAATAATTGGTATATTATATAATATCTGTAGATGGGGGAAACATGGATATTTGAAAAGATGTTAGAAAAGATGCTGGAAAAGCGGGCAGATTTATTTGCACGGCTATGAAAATTCGGCTACAATATCAAATGAAAGAGTTATTTCGAATTTACTTTTGTTTGCAGGATAATTACTACCACCGCAATAAAGTGATTAATATATCAAGAAGAAACAGGAAGATAACAATGAAAAAAACAGTTGTAGGAATTTTGGCTCATGTGGATGCCGGAAAGACAACTTTATCGGAAGCTTTACTATATAACAGCGGTATGATACGAAAGATGGGACGAGTGGACCATCAGGATGCGTTTTTAGATAATTTTGAGTTGGAGAAAAAGCGCGGTATAACCATTTTTTCAAAGCTTGCCAGGATGCAGTTTTTGGATGTGGATATGACGCTTTTGGATACGCCGGGACATGTGGATTTTTCGGCTGAAACGGAACGGGCATTACAGGTACTGGATTATGCTATTTTGGTTGTCAGTGCCACAGACGGTGTGCAGGCACATACAGAGACTTTATGGAAACTGCTCATGCAGTATGAAGTACCAGTTTTTCTTTTTGTGAATAAACTGGATTTGCTCTGTGATGCCGGGATGACGGAGACGGTAAATGAAGATGGAACGGATTTGTTGAAGTCTGAAGACAATCCGATTATGCAAACTGCAAAAACAGCTAAGTTATCCGACGGTATCGAAATGATTCTTTCTGAGTTGAGAACAAAATTAGACAACCGGGTGATGGATTTTTCAAATCCGGACGCTGTGATGGAAGATATTGCGACCAATGATGAAGAGGCAATGGAGCAGTATCTGGAGAGCGCGAAAGTAGACGAAGATACCATAAGAGGTATGATTGCACAGCGAAAGCTCTTTCCGGTTTATTTTGGATCGGCATTGAAAAACAGCGGTGTGAAGGACTTTATGGAAGGCTTAAACCAATGGTTTTGTGAGCTTTCCTATCCGGAAGAATTTGGAGCAAAGGTATATAAAATCGGAAGAGATGATCAGGGAAACCGTTTGACTTATTTAAAAGTTACCGGAGGCGAACTGAAAGTGAAAGGAATGTTAGGGGATGAAAAAGTAGATCAGATCCGTTTATATTCCGGTGCAAAGTTCGACCTTGCAAAGAAGGTGGAAGCTGGCATGATATGTGCCGTGACGGGTCCGTTAAAGACTTATCCGGGTGAGGGAATCGGGATAGAAGCACAGACAAAAGAAGGAATTCTTAGTCCGGTTATGACTTACCAGATGATTCCACCCCAAGGAATGGATTCACTTGTTCTTTTAAAGAAAGTCAGAGAGCTTGAGGAAGAAGATCCGATGCTTCATGTTTTGTGGAATGAAGAGCATCAGGAAATCCACATTCAGATTATGGGAAAGGTTCAGTTAGAGGTATTACAGTCCCTGATGAAAGAGCGTTTTGATGTAGATGTGACTTTTGGGACCGGAAGCATCGTATATAAAGAAACCATTGCTGCACCCGTAGAAGGTGTCGGACATTTTGAGCCTTTGCGGCATTATGCCGAAGTACATTTATTGCTGGAGCCACTGTCACAGGGAAGTGGACTGGTTTTTGATACAGAGGTTAGCGAAGATGAACTGGATTTAAACTGGCAGAGACTGGTATTGACACATCTGGCAGAACGGGAACATCGTGGTGTTTTGACCGGCTCTGTCATTACGGACATGCGAATCACTCTGGTTGCTGGAAAAGCGCATATCAAACACACCGAAGGCGGTGATTTCAGACAGGCGACGTATCGTGCGGTGCGTCAGGGATTAAAGAGTGGAGAATGTATTCTGTTGGAACCATATTATGCGTTTGAACTGACGGTGCCAAATGAACAGATTGGGCGTACCATGAATGATATGCAATTGATGAGCGGAACATTTCTGCCACCCGAGACATTATCAGATGGTATGACATTGCTAAAAGGCATGGTGCCGGTTTCGACCGCGCTTGATTATATGAGTGAGGTGCATGCATATACCAAAGGCCGCGGGCAGTTAAAGCTTTCAAATGGAGGTTATGGTCCTTGTCATAACGCCGAGGAAGTAATTGCAAAAAGAGGATATGACAGTGAAAAAGATCACTTCAATCCGACCGGTTCCGTTTTTTGTGAGCATGGTGCCGGAACCTATATTCCGTGGAATCAGGTCCGGGATTATATGCATGTACAAAGTAAAGCTTTGCAAAATGATACCCATTTTGAAACGGAAGAAGAGCGCCTGCTAAGAAAAGCAGATGCAGATAGACGGCGTAGGGAAAAAGCGGATTCAGAAGGCTTTGGCAAAGAACTGGAAGAAATCATGCTACGGGAGTTCGGACCGATAAAAAGGCGCGAATATGGGAATGGTAATACCAGATACATTTCTGACGGAAAAAATGTAAGTGGTGAAGTATTTCAGAAGAAATATAAAAAGAAAACACAGAAAGCGGTAGAAAACTATCTGCTTGTAGACGGATATAACATTATATTTGCATGGGATGAATTAAAAGAGTTAGCAAAGGATAACTTGGATGCGGCCAGAGGCAGATTGATGGATATTCTATGTGATTATCAGGGATTTACAAAATGCCGACTGATTCTGGTGTTTGATGCGTATAAGGTAAAAGGAAATCCGGGAGCGGTAACAAAATATCACAATATTGATGTGATTTATACAAAAGAGGCTGAAACGGCAGATATGTATATTGAAAAAGTTACCAGACAAATCGGTCAGGAGCACCGGGTGAGAGTTGCAACCTCCGATGGATTAGAGCAGATGATCATATTAGGGCATGGTGCCATGCGCGTTTCTGCAAGGGAATTTGAACTAGAAGTGGCGGATGTAAAAGAAAAAGTGAGAAGTATTATTGAAGAATAATAAGAAACGGAGTAGATTATGGCTGTATTAAAACGATGCGAACAAAAGATAGAAAATACCTGGAAATTGGAAGATTTATATGAAAGCAAAGCAGAGTGGGAAAAAGACGGAATAAAGATTGATGAACTGATTGAAGAACTAAAACACTATAACAAAACTTTGAAAAATGGAGCAGATGTCTTATTAGCTTGTCTTTCGTTATATGAAAAAGCGAATCTGATACTGGAAAAATATTATGTATATGCCAATATGACCTATCATCAGGATACAGCGGATGCGTCCTATCAGGCTATGGCGGGAGCGGCAGAAATAAAGATGAATGCCATGTCACAGGCGGCTTCTTTTTTGACACCCCAGATATTGGAACTGTCAGATGATATGCTGGCAGACTATTATCAAAAAGAAAGTGGTCTGGAAGGATATCGCAAATTTATAGAAGATATCCAAAGACAGAAGGAGCATACGCTGGATGAACGCGGAGAAGAGATGTTAGCCGCGGCTAACGAAGTCGCAAAGGGTGCCGCAAATATTTTTTCTATGTTTAACAATGCGGATATCCGTTTTGATGACATTGCAGGAGAAGATGGAGAAAAGACAACATTAACACAGGGTAACTATATTTCTTTTATGGAAAGTCAAAACCGGAATTTGAGAAAAGCTGCTTTTTTTTCCATGTATAAGACTTACGAACAGCATATTAATACCATTGCGGCCATGTATGATAATAAGGTCAGAGGATGTGCCTTTTTTGAAAAGCAGAGAGGCTATGAAAGTGCATTGGCCGCTTCTTTGGATGATACACAGGTGCCGGTAAGTGTTTATCATAGGTTAATCGAGGCTGTACATGCGAACCTACAGCCGATGTATGACTATGTGTCTTTACGGAAAAAGGTACTGGACGTAGAAGAACTGCATATGTACGATGTTTATGTGCCGATGGTAAAAAATGTGGATAAAACCTATTCTTTTGAAGAAGCAAAGCAATTGGTATTGGAAGGTCTTGCGCCGTTAGGGGAAGAATATCTTGCCTTATTGCAGGAGGGATTTGATAATCGTTGGATTGATGTCTACGAAAATACGGGAAAGCGCACCGGTGCTTATTCATGGGGCGCATATGGAACGCACCCGTATGTATTGATGAATTACCAGGGAACCTTAAATCATGTCTTTACCCTTGCACATGAAATGGGGCATGCTTTGCATTCACATTACTCAGACAAAAATCAGCCTTATCTGTATGCCGGATACCGGATTTTTGTTGCAGAGGTAGCTTCGACCTGTAATGAAGCTCTGTTAATCCATTATTTGTTGCAAAAAACAGAAGATAATAATGAGAGGGCGTATCTGATCAATTATTTTCTGGATCAGTTTAAAGGCACATTGTATCGACAGACCATGTTTGCAGAGTTTGAGTTAAAAGCGCATGAGGCAGTGCAAAATAGGCAGACGCTAACGGCAGACTATTTGTGTGATATTTATAAGAAACTGAATGAATTATATTTTGGACCGGATATGGTTACGGATCCGGAGATTGCTTATGAGTGGGCAAAAATTCCTCATTTCTATACCCCTTTTTATGTGTATCAGTATGCAACCGGTTTTTCCGCAGCCATTGCAATCAGCAATCGGATTTTAAAAGAAGGGGCACCGGCGGTAGAAGATTATAAAAAGTTTTTAAGTGGTGGCGGAAGCATGGATCCCATTTCTCTTTTGAAACTTTGCAACGTCGATATGACAAGCAGCGAACCGGTGGAAAGTGCATTGAAGGTATTTAAGGAATATGTTGATTTGCTGGATAAAGAGATTTGCTAAGAGTGACAAAATCTCGTTGATTATGCATGGTGCTTCTATTATAATGAATAGGAAAATGACTTTGGAAATTTAAATACGAATGAGAGGTTATAATATGCCTGTTTTTGATTTTAATCAGGAAAAAAAAGATGCGGTAAAAGCGGAGAAAACGTATGAATTAGTTTATACGGATGAGAGGTTTTCCGATGCAGAGCATCCGATTATGATTTTGGAAGACAAAGATACAAAGCTTGTACATCATTCTTGCGGAATGTTTACATCTCCGATGAAAGGAACTGCATTTTTATACGAAAAAGATGATGAAAAATCATCCCATGATATATTAAAGATTGATGCCCGTTTTGAAAATTTGATGAAATGGCTGGGCGAAAATCATATTATGGTACGTTTGTCAGGAAAAAATACTCCGGCAGGATATGCCGTCTATAAAATTCATGAAACCGGTGTAGCGATGCGTGGAAGCAAGTTATCTGGTGAAAATGGTTTTTTACAGTTTATGATCGAGCGACTTTTCCAGAGTGATTCTCCTTCTGATACGGTTGTGGATATTGATGAGATGGAAGATTCCGATGATATGAAGTTAACCAGTATTCAGAGTATCACCGATTATTTAATGTGTGCCGGAAGTACGCTACCGGACAATATTCGTATGTGGGCAAGGAGAAATCTGGCGGTTGCCAAATCGACAGAGGTCACACCAGAAGAGAGAAGACACGCACAGAGAGCGCTTTCCATTATGCTCAATATTCAGTGGAAAAATACGGATTTTCAACCCATCGACCCGGTAGAAGCAAGAAGGATATTAGATGAAGAGCTTTATGGACTCGATCAGGTAAAGCAGCGTATTATTGAAACCATTATTCAAATCAATCGTACCCATACCTTGCCGGCATATGGCATTTTGTTAATCGGACCGGCAGGAACCGGAAAGTCTCAGATTGCTTATGCAGTCGCAAAAATATTAAAAATGTCATGGACCACGCTGGAGATGAGCTCCATCAATGATCCGGAGCAGCTTACCGGAAGTTCCAGAATTTATGCCAATGCAAAACCCGGACTGATCATGGAGGCTTTTGCCAATGCCGAAAGCTCCAATCTTTTGTTTATTATCAACGAGTTGGATAAAGCATCGGCAGGAAAAGGAAATGGAAATCCGGCGGATGTACTGTTGACACTTTTAGATAATTTGGGCTTTACGGACAATTATATTGAATGTAATATTCCGACCACCGGTGTGTATCCGATTGCAACGGCAAATGACCGGAATGCCATTAGCGCACCTTTGATGTCTCGTTTTGCGGTTATTGAATTACCTGATTATACGTTGGATGAGAAGCGGGTTATTTTTACAAAATTTGCAATGCCCAAGGTTTTAAAGCGTATCGGATTACGCGATGAAGAGATTATCATTACCGATGAGGCACTGGATGCGATTATGGATGTATTTAAAGATACTTCCGGTATCCGTGATATTGAGCAGGCGGCAGAGCATATTGCGGCCAATGCTTTGTATCGGATTGAAGCAGAAAAGATGACCTGTGTGACGTATGATGCAGATATGATTAAAGCATTACTGGTGTAATTTTTATATACTATTGGCTTTTCATATATATTTCAACTAGGCTGAATTTATTCATTCAGCCTAGTTATAACTATTCAAACCAGTATTTACACAACTCTATAAACAAACCAAATTGTCGATTGAGGTTTGAAATTTCTCTTATCAGTTCTATGTTCTTTTGTATTCTTGAAACGATTTTCTTTGGTTTAATTTAAAATAATGTGAAGGAATAAATAATTTATGAGTCTAACTACATTCAAAAAAGGAGGATAAAGGATGATTGATGAAAATGTAATTATTACTGCAGAACAGATGAAAAATCTTATCTATGAGATAAGAGGGCAGAAAGTAATGTTGGATGTGGATTTGCCAAAGATTTATGGGTATGAAACAAAAGCATTTAATCAGCAGATTAAAAGAAATATTGTGAAATTTGATGTTGATTTTATGTTTCAATTAACCAAAGAAGAATGTGAAATATGTTTAAGGTCACAAAATGTTACCTTAAATAAAAACGGTAATATGCGAGGTCAACATATTAAATATTTGCCATACGCTTTTACTGAACAAGGCATATATATGCTTATGACGGTTTTGAAAGGTGAACTTGCTACTAAGCAAAGTAAAGCTCTCATAAGATTATTCAAGAATATGAAAGATTATATATCTTCTAATGTATTAATTGATACAGAAGATTTCTTGAAATTGTCCATACAGACAAATGCAAATACAGCAAACATTGCAAGACTGGAATCTGAAATGCTAAAGAAATCTGATTTACCTATGATTTTCAAAGCATTTTCAAATGAAAACACTCATGAATACTTATTTATGAATGGAGAGATTTGCGAGACAAATGTTACATATCAAAAAATCTATAGCAAAGCAAAGAAAAGTATCTATATTATTGACGATTACATTTCTCTCAATACATTACTGATGTTAAAGCATATTGGTTCTAATATCGACATTATTATTTTTTCGGACAACAAGCAAAATCATTTGAGATTAACGGAATACAATCAATTTGTAATGGAATATCCTAATATCCATATCAGTTTTATTCAAAATAATAATATCTTTCACGATAGATATATCATTCTTGATTATGGTACAAAAAATGAAAAGATTTATCACTGTGGAGCATCATCCAAAGATGCAGGTAAGAAGATCACAACTATTACAGAATCGAAAGAAAAGAAAATATATAAAGATGTGGTTAATATCGTTTTGCAACATCAATCACTTGTGCTTACATAACAAAATACCCCATCCTTTTCTAAATAGAAATTGGATGGGATATTGTTGTTATATAGTTATGATCTAGATTTATTTTGTATTTTCTTTCTTCAATTCATTCATTTTCATGGCACGAACCTTTAACGGAAGTCCCCATAATGTGATGAAACCTTCAGCATCATGGTGATCATACATATCACCGGTTGTAAAGGATGCAAGGGATTCACTGTAAAGAGAATAAGGAGAAGTAGTACCGTTTTTAATGATATTACCCTTGTAAAGGCGTAACTTTACTTCACCGGTTACATACTGCTGTGTTACATCTACAAATGCAGAGATTGCTTCACGAACAGGTGTAAACCATTTTCCTTCATATACAATGCTGGCAAGTTTGCTGCCAAGCTCTAATTTAAGGGCAATCGTATCACGGTCGAGTACCAGTTCTTCTAACTGCTGATGAGCTTCCATTAAAATAGTTCCGCCGGGGGTTTCGTATACACCGCGGCTCTTCATGCCAACAACACGGTTCTCTACGATATCTACAATACCAATACCATGTTTACCACCGATGATGTTAAGTTCACGGATGATATCGGCAACTTTCATTTTTTTACCATTTAAAGCAGTCGGAACACCTTTTTCGAAAGAAAGTGTTAATTCAACATCCTCATCGGGTGCTTTTTCAGGTGTTACACCAAGTACTAACATATGATCATAGTTTGGAGCAAGAGAAGGATCCTCTAATTCCAAACCTTCATGGCTGATGTGCCAGATGTTTCTGTCACGGCTGTATGACTGATCAGTTCCGAAGGGAAGATCTATGCCGTGTGCTTTGCAGTATTCAATTTCTGCTTCACGGGAATCCATCTGCCATCTATCATCACGCCAGGGAGCGATAACTTTGATATCAGGAGCCAATGCCTTAATACCTAACTCAAAACGAATCTGGTCATTTCCTTTACCGGTTGCACCATGGCAGATTGCAACTGCATTTTCTTTGCGGGCAATTTCAACTAATTTTGCAGCAATAGTGGGTCTTGCCATAGCAGTCCCCATCAGATATTTATGTTCATAAACCGCACCGGCCTGAACGCAGGGCATAATGTAGTTTTCGCACAAATCATCAACGACATCTTCGATATAAAGTTTAGAAGCGCCTGAAATTTTTGCACGTTCTTCAAGACCGTCAAGTTCTTCGCCCTGACCACAGTCGATACAGCAGCATACTACTTCATAACCATAAGTTTCTTTTAACCACGGAATAACCGCAGTTGTGTCAAGTCCGCCTGAATAGGCTAAGATAACTTTCTCCATTTTTTTATCCTCTTTTCTTTTAATTATGGACCGAAGTCCGAATGATTACAGTAATCTGCATAATATAGAAAACATTATGTATATTGACTGCACTTATCATATCGTAAAAGCTAAAAAATGACAAGATAAGATTGAAAGAAAGGTAAGAATAGCAAAAGGGAAAAATGTCTGTTAAAAATATTGACAATAAAACTTGGCATAGTTATAATGTTGACAATAAAACTTGGCAAACAATTTCATTGCTTATGGCAGTAATAACAATTATGGCATACTTAGGAGAGTTGATATAGAGTGAAATCGCATTTAGAGTTAAAGAATAGGGTAAAAGAGTTTAGACAAAAGAAAGGCTGGTCACAAACAGAATTGGCAAATATGGTCGGGTCTTCCAGAAATACCATCAGTTCTATTGAAAACGGACAATTTAGTCCGACAGCTTATTTGGCAGCCTTGTTGTGTGTGGCTTTTGAGTGTAAGTTTGAAGAATTATTTTATTTAGACCGAAGTTAAAGAATATTATAATAACGAAAGGACATGCAGATTATGACACAAAATGAAATTTTGAAACAATATTTTGGATATGATTCATTTCGGAAAGGTCAGGAGGAAATAATAAATTCTATTTTGACTCAAAAAGATATACTGGCAATTATGCCGACCGGAGCTGGAAAGTCAATTTGCTATCAGATACCGGCATTGATGTTGCCCGGTATTACAATTGTTGTTTCGCCTCTTATTTCTTTGATGCAAGATCAGGTCAGAGCATTAAATGATGCCGGAATACATGCTGCTTATATAAATTCAACATTATCAGAAGGACAGATAAAGAAAGCGCTTTCCCTGGCCGTAAAGGGACAATATAAAATTATATATGTTGCACCAGAAAGGCTTGGGAGCTGGGATTTTCTGGATTTTGCGAGAAATACAAAAATTTCTATGGTTACAGTTGATGAAGCTCATTGTATTTCGCAGTGGGGACAGGATTTTAGACCCAGTTATCTAAAGATTGTAGATTTTATAGAGGAATTACCATATAGACCTGTTGTCAGTGCTTTTACAGCGACCGCTACATCTGAAGTGAAAGATGATATACAGTGTGTCTTAAAGTTGCAGCATCCGGATGTATTTGTAAAAGGATTTGATCGAGAAAATTTATATTATCAAGTGGAAAATACAAGACATAAAACCGAATTTGTAATTGATTATCTGGAAAAACACAGGAATGAAAGCGGAATAATTTATTGTGCAACAAGAAAAAATGTTGATGAGTTATATGGTCTGCTTGATCAGAAAGGATATGCGGTGGCAAAATACCACGCAGGAATGAGTACAGAAGATAGAAACACGAATCAAGAGAATTTTATATATGATCGTGTTTCTGTAATTATCGCTACAAATGCATTTGGGATGGGAATTGATAAGTCAAATGTTAGGTATGTGATTCATTATAATATGCCACAAAGTATGGAAAGTTATTACCAAGAGGCTGGAAGAGCCGGTCGTGACGGAGAGAATGCACAGTGCATTTTATTATTTTCGATGCAGGATGTCATGATTAATAAGCTTTTATTGGAAAGTAAAACTGTGGTTGAGATGGAAGCAAGTGATAAAGATCTAATTAAGCAGCGAGATCTTAAAAGGCTGCAGATCATGGAGAACTATTGTAGAACTACAGAATGTTTGCGAAATTATATATTGAATTATTTTGGTGAGCCCACCACTAAACCCTGTGATAATTGTGGAAATTGTCACCGTGAATATCTGGAAATTGATCATACCGAACATGCAAAATGGATCATAAATTGTGTTGTTGAGACAAAAGGCAGATATGGAATTAAAAATGTTACAGGTACATTGCATGGAGCAAATAGAGCCAGATTGAAGGAATTACATACAACGGAATACAAATCTTATGGAAAACTTCAAGATATGAGTGAAATGGAAATAGATTCTTTGATTCATCAGATGATTTCAGATGGCTATTTGTATCAAACACAAGAAAAGTATAGTGTATTGAAAATAGGTGATATTTCTGCATTAAAAGATGGTTCAAAAAAGGTCGTGCTTCGTACATATCAAGAAAAAGAACCGATTGACAGAAAAATAAGAAAACAAAGAAAAACAGATAAACTTACAAAAGCAGGGTTTGAACTCTTCGAACGCCTTAGGCAACTGCGTTTAACTATTGCGAGAGAAGAAGCTATGCCGCCATATATTATTTTTAGTGATAAAACATTAATTGATATGTGTGTTAAAACACCTTCAAATCGAGTCGAGATGATGAATGTGAATGGCGTCGGAGTAAATAAATTTGATAAATATGGACAGAGGTTCTTAGACGAAATTGAACAGTATGTAAATTCTAATAATAATGTGGTATTAAGCATGCAACTTGATGCTGAGCAAGATAAAGAGGAACAGAATAATGTATCGAGAAGAAAAAAAGAAGAATTCAATCTAACAAAGGAAGAAGCTGAAAAATTTGAATATCAGGATATATGTTTTTTGACAGATATTAAAGATAAATTAAATCGACTTATTGCAGAACGGAATGTAAAGAAAATTTCCGGTGCTAAAATTTTTGCAATGTTGGTAGAGGAAGGCCTTGTGGTTGAAGAAGTTTTAAATGGTATTAGTAGAAAACGACCAACTGAATTGGGAATTAAGTATGGAATACAGGAGTGTGAAAGAATTAGTCAAAATGGGAATAAATATTTTGTGCTTTTGTATCCGGAAAGTGTGCAAAAAATAGTAGTTGAAAAATATGTGAAGAGATAGCATAGTTTATTTGTTATTAAATGAAAGCTTGGACAAAAGGTAAGTGCTTATGTATTTAATATCAGCATATTTTGACAATCAGTCAAACAAAATCTTAAACCGATATATAAAACAAATTGCGGAAAAATCCGGGAATCAGTTTATGATCAGTCATCAGGTGCCGCCACATATGACCATTTCCCAAATAGAGGCCAGAAGTGAAGATATTTTGATATCGCATTTTTATGAATTACAAGATGAATTGTGTAGGGGAAATATTGAAATTGCATCGGTAGGAATGATGATGCCGTATGTGATATATGCCATGCCTGTATTTAATCAATATTTGCAGGATTTGGCAACTGAGGTTTATTGTACCTTCAATCAAATTGACGAAACAAAGATCAGCAAATATTATAAGCCGATGTCATGGATACCACATATAACATTGGGGAAAACATTGACAAAAGAGCAGATGTTAGATGCCGTCCGTGTTTTGCAGGATGGATTTGTACCGATGGTCGCAGAGATTACAGAAATCGGATTGGCAAGAGTCAATCCGCATGAGGATATTGTGCGGTTTAGATTGAAAAATTGAACATATGAGGCGCAAAAAACCACGCATTGCGCGAAGCGAACTTTTGTGATAGTATATATTTACATGACTAATCAGTCGGAGTCATAAAGGGGATAGTTCGGTGGCTGTCGGAGCAGAAAGAGGATTGTAATGAGTTTAATGGAAGTTCTTACCATAGCTCTGGTTGTTTTGACTGCAATCTTAGTATTGCTTACTATTGTTTTAGTCATTTTGACATTAGGAAAGTGATGGTCACAGGATGATTTCGGGGTGCATAAGGGCATCGCCTTGGCGATTACTTAGATAAAACGAAAAAGGGCTGTCTCCTATTGGCGTAGGTGACAGCCTGTGTTACTTATTAATACAGTTGCAAAGTCTCTGAAACCACAGACGGTCTAATGTCCTCATGATTTCTGGCTTGATTATACTGCATTGATGGTAAAAAGTCAATGTCGGGACGGAGGCTTATACAGGTATATATAGTCTCCGTTTTTTTGAGTAGGAATTGTTTCAATCAGCATTATGAATCAGAAGAAAAGAGGATATGAAAGTATGGCAAAATTGGCAGTTTTTTTCCCGGGGATCGGATATACGGTTGATAAGCCGCTTATGTATTATAGCAGGAAGTTAGCGGTAACTTATGGATATGAGATTATTCTTCTTCCGTATCAGGGGTTTCCGGAAAATGTAAAAGGAAATCCGGATAAGATGGTACAGTCATATGAGCTTGCATTATCTTATTCCATTGATGCGTTAGCAACGGTAAACTGGAATATGTATGATGAAATTTTATTTGTTGCAAAAAGTGTTGGTACGATTGTGGCGGCCACTTTGGCTGACCAGAGTGTGTTTAAAGATAGAATTCGATTGGTGCTTTATACGCCGTTGGTACAGACATTCCAATTTGATTTTGCCGATGCTGTTGTTTTTACCGGTTCCAATGATCCATGGGTAGGAGAGGAGAATCACAGCATATTGGAATTATGTCGCCAGAGGTATATCCGATGTGAAGTTTTTGACGGTGCCAATCATTCTCTGGAAACGGGAAAAACAGACATTGACTTGGAATATATGAAACGCGTGATGGGGCAGACAGAAGAATATATTATAAATAGTCCCTTTTCAATTTGGAATTAGGAATGAATTTCAGTTTATCCAGAGTATAGATATTATTCTTGACAATTTCTCTGAATTGTATTATTATTTCAATAATTTAACACGACAAAGTAATAAACCGATGAGCGAGAGAAGTAAATCATGGAACACATCACAGAGAGCTGCGGCTGGTGGAATGCAGCATGAAGGAAATGGTTGAATGGACTTGCGAGGGTGACTTGAAATGAAAGTAATCATGTTTTCAGAGTAGACGTCAACGGGTTCCCTACCCGTTATCAGGAGGGTGCATATAGTGTGTATGCAGAACGAGAGGATAGTATTATCAATATGGGTGGTACCGCAGAGGTTTTTATAGCTTTTGTCCCTGTTTAGGGGCAGAAGCTTTTTTTTGTTAAATCATATATGTAAATCAATTATCCCAATATTTGAAAGGAGAGTGTAATATGTATTTTCCGGATTATGAAACGACCAAACAATATGAAAAAGATTATAATATCATTCCGGTTTGCCGTGAAATTTATGCGGATGTTGTAACGCCGATTACGCTATTGAGAAAGCTTGCTCAAATTGACAGTAAGTTTTTCCTACTTGAAAGTGTGGAAGGCGGAAACAAATGGGGCAGATTTTCTTTTTTAGGCGTCAATCCGTTATTGCAGATTTCCGCAAAATCCGGTGTTGTTACACTAAAAAGCGGAGCAATTGAGCAGAAAATGCAACGCGAACCCATGGAAGCTTTAAGGGAACAATTAAAGAAATATAAAACACCAAAGATTGAAGGAATGCCGTCTTTTACCGGTGGTTTTGTCGGACATTTTTCTTATGAAATGATTGGATATGCAGAACCAAAACTTAGATTGAAGAACAGCGAATTTGATGATTATAATCTGATGCTTTTTGATAAAGTAATTGCTTATGATCATTTAAAACAAAAAATTGTTGTGATTGTCAATTATTACAGTGACAAGGGAGAGCAGGGATATAATGCGGCAACTCTTGAAATCGATAAGATCATCAATTTGATTTATGATAATACACCTTTAACACCCGAAATTGCACAAAAGGAAGTTGATTTTATCTGCAACACTTCCAAAGAAGAATACTGTGAAATGGTGGAAAAAACCAAACACTATATTCGAGAGGGAGATATTTTTCAGGGAGTTATTTCCAGAAGGTTTGAAGCAGAATATCACAGCAGTCTGTTAAATACTTACCGCGTACTTCGAACGACCAATCCGTCACCCTATATGTATTTTATTCAGTGTGATGATTTGCAGATAGCAGGTACGTCTCCGGAGACCATGGTCAAACTGGAAGAAGGAAAGCTTACGACATTTCCGGTTGCGGGAACCAGACATAGAGGTGCAAGCAAAGCAGAAGATGAGGCATTGGAAGTTGAACTTTTAGCAGATGAAAAAGAACGTGCAGAACATAATATGCTGGTTGATCTGGCACGAAATGATCTTGGAAGGATTTCCAGATATGGAAGCGTGACGGTTGAGGAGTATATGCAGATACACCGTTTTTCCAAGGTTATGCACATTGCTTCCGTGGTATGTGGTCAGATCAAAAAAGACAAGGATGGCTGCGATACGATAGCGACCATGCTGCCGGCAGGAACCTTATCCGGAGCACCCAAATTCCGGGCGTGTGAGATTATTGATGAACTGGAAAAAGACAGCCGTGGGGTATATGGCGGCGCTATCGGATACTTAGATTTTTCCGGAAATCTGGATGTTTGTATTGCCATTCGTACAGCGGTGAAAAAAGGCGATAAGGTTTATATTCAGGCAGGTGCCGGTATTGTAGCGGATAGTGTGCCTGAAAATGAGTATATGGAATGCGCAAATAAAGCAGGAGCAGTCATCGAGGCTGTGAAGAGAGCAAGTGAGGTGAATGGCTGATGATTTTACTGATTGATAATTATGACAGTTTTTCTTATAATCTGGTTCAGTTAATCGGCAGCATTGCAAAGGATGAAATAAAAGTTATCCGAAATGACGAATTGTCTGTCGATGAAGTGGAAGCGTTAGCACCGGCTTACATTATTCTTTCGCCGGGACCGGGAAGACCGTCTGATGCCGGTATCTGTGAAGAAGTCGTAAAAAGAATGCAGGGGAAAGCAAAGATTTTAGGGGTCTGTTTAGGCCATCAGGGAATCTGTGAAGTATATGGAGCCACCATTACCTATGCAAAAGAATTAATGCATGGAAAACAGAGCATGATGACAATTGACAAAAAAGAAACCCTTTTTGCAGGAATAAATGACCGTATTCCGATCGCCAGATATCATTCTTTGGCGGCAGATCCGGAAACGATGCCGGATTGCTTAAAGGTCATCGGCACAACGGATGATGGTGAAATTATGGCAGTCCGTCATAAAGATTATGAGATATACGGAATGCAGTTTCATCCGGAAAGTGTTCTGACACCGGATGGCGAAACCTTGATGCGGAATTTCTTGCAATTATAGAAAAGTGAAAATGCATTAAGACTAATAAAAATGAAAATGCAATAGATATAAAATAGAAAAGGTCAAAATTATGGCAGATAATATTTTAATGATTTTAGCCGATGCGGCGCGAGAACGTGTGGCAGAGGATAAGAAAAAGATTTCCATGGAAGATATGGTAAAAAAAGCATTGTCCATGGAATGCAATACGGATTATAAAACAGGCTTCCCGGTTGAACAGGCATTAAAGAAAGATGGCATATCTTTTATCTGTGAAGTAAAAAAAGCATCCCCTTCCAAAGGACTGATTGCTCCCAATTTTCCCTATGTGGAAATTGCAAAAGAGTATGAGACTGCCGGAGCTGCCTGCATTTCTGTTTTAACAGAACCAACCAGGTTTTTAGGAGATGACAGATATTTACAGGAAATTGTACAGAATGTTGCAACACCGGTTCTAAGGAAAGATTTTACCGTGGATGCCTATCAGATTTATCAGGCAAAGGTTTTGGGCGCATCCATGATTTTACTGATTTGTTCTTTGTTAGACGAGAATGCTATCAGAGAATACATTGGCATTTGTGATACACTTGGATTATCGGCTTTAGTCGAGACACATGATGAAGATGAAATTGCTATGGCTGTTCGTGCCGGAGCCAGAATCATCGGTGTTAATAACCGAAATTTAAAGGATTTTACGGTGGACGTGCATAATAGTGAAAGACTTCGTAAGCTCGTTCCTACTGATGTTTTGTTTATTGCAGAAAGCGGTATTCAGACAGCGGAAGATATCAAGGTGTTATATGATGCCGGTGTAAACGGTGTGCTCATCGGAGAGACTTTGATGCGGAGTCCGGATAAAAAAGCAATGTTAGAAGAATTGCGCAAGGGGTGTGCGAAGGGATGAGCCTTATAAAAATATGTGGATTAAAACGCATCGAAGATGTGTATACAGTAAACGAATTCAAACCGGATTATGTGGGCTTTGTCTTTGCTGCCACAAAGCGTTTTGTATCGGATGAGACAGCCGCTATACTGAAGGCAGCTCTCAATCCTGATATTCCGGCCGTTGGTGTATTTGTCAATGAGCCCATTGCGCACATTGTAAAGCTGGTGCGTGAAAAAAGCATTGATATCATCCAATTACACGGACAGGAAGATTTGGATTATGTAAACCAACTAAGAGAAGAGCTGACAAAAGAAGTTGGCTCGCAGGATAAGGGTGAGATATCCAGAGTTCCCCTGATTAAAGTTGTTCGTATTGATGTGACTATGGATGAAAAGCTTGCAGATGAAAAGTTGTCGGATGAAAAAACAGTAGATGAAAATGTATATGCCGCATGGAAAGAAAAACAGACAGAAATCAATCGAAAACTCATTATGGAAGCAAAGAAATGTGAACCGGAATATCTGCTCTTTGATTCTAAAGTAAAAGGAATTCCCGGCGGCAGTGGACAGACATTCGATATTGCGAATCTTCCGGATGATGAAGAAATCGGATTGCCGTACTTTTTGGCCGGTGGAATTGATTTATCTAATGTTTCGGGTTTGATTTCATTGAAAAGACCTTTTGGCATTGATGTAAGTTCTGCCGTAGAAACAGAAGGGGTTAAAGACGCAGAAAAAATCAAAGCCATGATTGAAGCGGTCAGATATAGTAGCAAAAACTGAAAAACGATGAAAGTGAAAAATAAGAACCAGAAAATAAGAGTAGAAATCGAAAAACGAAAAAACAGAAAATGAAGCTGTTAATTCATGGCGAATAAAATAGCAGAGACACAAATTTAAAAATCATAATAATAAAGTTTTGAAACAGGAAAGGAGAAAACATGAGCGCAGGAAGATTTGGTGAATTTGGCGGACAATATGTTCCGGAAACATTGATGAACGCCGTACACGAGTTAGAAGAAGCTTATGAACACTACAAAAATGATCCGGAGTTTATCAAAGAACTGGATCAGTTGGAAAGAGAATATGCAGGAAGACCGTCTTTACTGTATTATGCGGAAAAGATGACAAAGGATTTAGGTGGCGCAAAGATTTATTTAAAGCGCGAAGATTTAAATCACACTGGCTCACACAAAATTAATAATGTCTTGGGACAGGTACTGCTTGCAAAGAAAATGGGAAAAACCAGAGTTATTGCAGAAACAGGGGCAGGTCAGCACGGTGTTGCAACAGCAACGGCAGCAGCTCTTATGGGCATGGAATGCGAAATCTTTATGGGAAAAGAAGATACCATACGTCAGGCATTAAATGTATTCCGTATGGAGCTTTTGGGAGCAAAGGTGCATGCCGTGGAAAGCGGAACACAGACATTAAAAGACGCCGTGAATGAGGCAATGAGAGAGTGGACAAACCGTGTGGATGATACACTTTATGTACTGGGTTCGGTCATGGGACCGCATCCGTTTCCGACGATTGTACGCGATTTTCAGAGTGTCATCGGAAAGGAAATCAAACAGCAGATTTTAGAAAAAGAAGGAAAACTTCCGGACGCGGTTGTTGCCTGTGTGGGTGGCGGAAGTAATGCCATGGGTACCTTTTACGAATTTATACCGGATAAAGAGGTGCAGTTAATCGGCTGTGAGGCAGCAGGGTTAGGCGTTGATAACCCGAAAAATGCCGCAACTATAGCTAACGGAAGTCTTGGTATTTTTCATGGAATGAAATCTCTGTTCTGTCAGAATGAATATGGTCAGATTGCACCGGTTTACTCAATTTCAGCAGGACTTGACTATCCCGGTATTGGACCGGAGCACGCCATGCTTCATGAGACAAAAAGGGCTGAGTATGTGCCGGTTACGGATGAAGAAGCGGTTGCTGCATTTGAATACTTATCCAGAACCGAAGGTATCATTCCGGCTATTGAAAGTGCACATGCAATTGCACATGTAATGAAAATTGCAAAGACTATGACAAGCGATCAGATTATCGTATGTACGGTTTCCGGTCGTGGAGATAAAGATGTGGCAGCCATTGCCAGATATAGGGGGGTTGAATTATATGAGTAGAATTGCAAAAGCCTTTGAAAACAAAAAAGCATTTATTGCGTTTGTAACCGGTGGAGATCCGACCCTTGATACGACGGAAAAATTATTGTATGCCATGGAAGATGCCGGAGCGGATTTAATTGAAATCGGGATTCCGTTTTCTGATCCGATTGCAGAAGGTCCGGTAATTCAGGAAGCAAATGAGAGAGCTCTCGCTGCAGGATGTACGACCGATAGATTGTTTGATACCGTAAAAAAAGCAAGAGAGCGCGTTACTGTTCCGCTTGTATATCTGACTTATGCCAACGCCATTTTCAAATATGGTAGTGAAAAGTTTATGCAACGTTGTGTGGAATGTGGCATTGACGGCATTATTGTGCCGGATGTTCCATACGAGGAAAAAGAAGAGTTTTCCGGAGTTTGTGAATCCTATGGTATTGATTTAATTACCATGGTTGCTCCCACCTCCAATGACCGGATAAAGATGATTGCAAAAGATGCCAAAGGCTTTGTCTATTGCGTATCTTCGATGGGAGTTACCGGTGTCAGACAGGAGATTACAACCGATATTAGCAGTATTGTAAAACTTGTAAAAGAAGTAACAGACACTCCGGTAGCCATCGGTTTTGGAATTGCTACGCCCGAGCAGGCAGAAAAAATGGCTGCCGTATCCGATGGTGCCATAGTAGGATCTGCGATTGTAAAGTTAGTAGCAAAACATGGAAAAGAAGCACCTCGTTTTGTGGCAGAGTATGTCAAATCCATGAAAGAAGCCGTAAAAAGAGCGGAGAAATGATTTGTTGACATTTTATTTACTTTGTTGTATGATAATAACGCTTTAGCGATTTAAAGTTTAGTAGTTTAAAGCGACAAATTATGGAGGATTTATCATGAGCAAAGCAAAAGAAAGAACTCTTATGAATTACAGCCCGGATTTGAAGGTTCTGGATTGTACCTTAAGAGATGGCGGACTGGTTAATAATTTTGGATTTACCGATGAATTTGTAAAAGATTTATACGAAGCAAATATCAAAGCCGGCGTTGACTATATGGAATTTGGCTATAAGGCATCAAAAGAAATTTTTGATCCGAAAGAGTTTGGAAAATGGAAATTCTGTAATGAAGAAGATATACGTGCTATTGTCGGCGAAAATGATTCGCCTTTGAAAATATCTGTAATGGCCGATGTCGGACGATGTGATTACAAAAACGATATTCTTCCGAAGAGTGAAAGCGTGATTGACATGATCCGCGTGGCAACCTATATTCATCAGATTCCAGCAGCGATTGAGATGATTGAGGATTTTAAGAAAAAGGGTTATGAGGTTACAGTCAATATCATGGCAGTTTCCAAAGTAAACAGTGATGACTTAGAAGCCGGATTGGAACTTCTTGCAAACAGCAGTGTTGATATCATTTATCTGGTAGACAGCTTTGGCTATTTTTATCCTGAGCAAATTACAAAATTTGCACAGAAATATGTAAAAATTGCAGAAGAGCATGGGAAAATTGTCGGTATCCATACACACAACAACCAACAGTTAGCATTTGCTAACACCATTGAGGCTATCAGAAACGGTGTCTGCCTGTTGGATGCTACGGTGAGCGGTATGGGACGCGGTGCAGGCAACTGCTATATGGAATCTTTGTTGACTTTCCTAAAAAATCCAAAATACAATGTAAGACCGATTATACAAGTCGTGGAAAAGCATATTTTAAAAATCAAAAAAGAAGGCGCTGTATGGGGGTATGATATTCCTTATCTTTTGACCGGTATTTTAAACAGTCATCCTTCGACTGCGATAAAGTTTATCAAAGATAAACGCACGGACTATAACCGTCTGATGCAGGAACTTATGGATATGGAATAATGAAAAGGGTGTAGAATAAATATCATAAAAAACGGATGGCAGATTTTATGGTTCTGTCATCCGTTTTTTTTAGGCCTCTTCTTCTCCCAGATTTCCATAAAAGCTGATTAAATATAAACCGCCCAGTCCCACAAGTGCGTATATAATGCGGGAAACCCATGTCATGCTGCCAAAAACCGCGGAAACCAGATTGAAACCGAAAAATCCGATTAGTCCCCAGTTGATTGCTCCAATGATAACGAGCGTCAGAATAATCGCATCAATTGCTCTGTTTCTCATGAAACCTCCTCCTTTCCTTGACAGTTGTATACACAAGGTTAGAAAAAAGAAAACTCCTTTTGTAAACATTACTTAGTATTTGTTATGTGTACGTGTTTTATGCTGGAAATAATTGTTCGATTCAACTATAATGGTAATAATAGGCTAAGAAATTACCCCAATTCCTTTATGCTTTTTTACATCTATGATTCTTTACATTGTTGTTATAACTTTAAATGATTAAAATAGTGTGTGTTTTTTACAGAATAATATGAGTAGAAAAAATAATAAAATAAATAATAATATAAAAAATCAAAAACAATTTGAAGAAAAAGATGCTTCGCTTTCGGGTATCCGTCTCAATAAATATCTTGCGCAGGCAGGGATTTGTTCCAGACGTGAAGCGGACCAACTGATTGAAAAAGGTGTGGTTTATGTAAATGGCACTGTGGCAAAAGCAGGAGACCGTGTTTTTCCAAATGATGAGGTCATCTGTAATCATAAAGTTGTCGGTGGGAAACAAGATAAGGTCGTTTTGGCATATTATAAGCCAGTTGGCGTTGTCTGTTCTCAAAAAGACAGGCATGCGGATAAACTGGTGTCTGATCAATTGCAATTTTCTGTGCGGATTACATATGCCGGTCGTCTGGATAAGGATTCGGAAGGTCTTTTATTAATGACAAATGACGGTAATTTGATTGATAAACTGATGCGTGGAGCAAACCGCCATGAAAAGGAGTATGTCGTAAAAGTCAAAAAGGATATCACGGATGATTTTCTAAGTAAAATGGCGAATGGGATTTATTTAAAAGAACTTGAACAGACCACCAGACCATGCAGAATAGAAGCTGTGGGCAAGAGAACCTTTCGGATTGTTCTTACCCAGGGATTGAATCGGCAGATTCGACGCATGTGTGAGGCAACTGGGCAGGAAGTGCTTTCGTTAAAGAGAGTACGAGTGGCAAATGTGGAATTAGGGAAACTAAAGCCCGGAGAATATCGTGTGGTAATCGGTGAGGAACTGAGTATGCTTTATGCAGAAGCCGGGCTTCAAGCTTAGCTACAAATCTGTAAATTGATTTCTGAACAGTTGCAAGAAAAAAAGATAATATTCTTAAATTAGGTAAATAGAGGGAAAGAATGATGAGTAAAGTGGATCAGAGTAAAACAGAACGAATGAAGGAATTGATTGATGTTTTAAATAAGGCAGCCTATGCTTACTATGCAAAGGATATGGAAATCATGAGTAATTATGAATACGATGCTTTGTATGATGAGCTGGTTTTGTTAGAAGAAGAAACCGGTGTTGTTTTGTCTAACAGTCCGACTATTCATGTCGGATTCGAAGCGGTGGACGAATTGCCCAAAGAACGCCATGAAAAGCCGATGCTTTCTCTGGCAAAGACCAAAAGCAGAGAAGAACTGCGCGATTGGTTAAATGGGAAAGAAGCACTGCTTTCCTGGAAGCTGGATGGTCTTACCATTGTTCTTACATATGAAAACGGATCCCTGCAAAAAGCGGTTACACGCGGAAATGGGGAAATAGGTGAAGTTATTACCAACAATGCCAGAGTTTTCAAAAACATTCCGCATAAAATTGCATTTGAAGGAAGATTGATTTTGCGTGGAGAGGCAGTCATTACGTATTCTGATTTTGAAAAAGTAAATGCACAGATTGCAGATGCAGAGGCCAAATACAAAAATCCACGCAATCTATGCAGTGGTTCGGTCAGACAATTAAATAATGAGATTACTTCCAAAAGAAATGTGCGTCTGTTTGCTTTTAACCTGGTTGATGCCATAGGAACGGATGGTGCGGCAGTCGATTTTAAAAATGACAGAGAAAATCAGTTTTTATTTTTAAAAGAGCAGGGATTTGATGTGGTAGAATATTACCGCGTAAATTCCGATACCATTATGGATACGATTGAGCAGTTTGCAAAAAAGATTGTGGATTATGATGTTCCTTCGGATGGACTGGTTTTAACATTGTGCGATCTTGCATACGGGGAATCATTGGGACGAACTGCTAAATTTCCCCGCGATTCTATAGCATTTAAATGGGCAGATGAAACAGCTTTGACTACCTTACTTGAAATCGAATGGAGTCCAAGCAGGACGGGATTAATCAATCCGGTTGCCATTTTTGAACCGGTTCAGTTGGAAGGAACGACCGTCAGCAGGGCGAGTGTTCACAATCTGAGCATTATGGAAGAACTGGAATTGGGGATTGGGGATCAGATTACGGTATATAAAGCAAACATGATTATTCCACAGATTGCGGAAAATCTGACAAGAAGCAGGAAAATACAGATTCCAAAAACTTGTCCGGTATGTGGGAAAGCAACACAGATTTGTCAGGAAAATGACACAAAAACACTGGTTTGTCCTAACCCTGAGTGTGAAGCTAAAAAGATAAAATCTTTTACATTGATGGTAAGCCGGGATGCTCTCAATATTGACGGACTGAGTGAGGCGACACTGGAGAAATTTATTGCAAAAGGATTTATTCACAGTTTTGCCGACATTTTCCGATTAAACAGATTTGAAAAAGAAATTACGGAAATGGATGGCTTTGGTGAAAAGTCGTTCCAAAATTTGATGGCGGCACTAAAGCAGGCAAGAAATACCACGCTCCCCCGATATTTATATGCAATCGGGATAGCAGGAATTGGAGTTGCCAATGCCAAAGTGCTTTGTAAAGCATTTCAATATGACTTTGAAAAGATAAAGTCTGCCACAATGGGAGAGTTATCGGAAGTTGATGGCATTGGAGAAGTTCTTGCCGAGGGAATTATTTCTTATTTTGCAGACGAGAAGAAATCCCAAAATGCATTGGAGCTTTTGGAAGAACTGCAGATTGAAGAACCGGAACAAAATAATGAAGAACAGATTTTTGCAGGCATGACATTTGTCATTACCGGCAATGTTTATCATTACGCAAACCGGAATGAGGTAAAAGATGTGATTGAACAAAAAGGTGGTAAGGTTGCAGGCAGTGTTTCATCCAAGACCAATTACCTGATCAATAATGATGTGACATCGACTTCCGGTAAAAACAAAAAAGCCAAAGAACTTGGAATTCCGATTATTTCGGAAGAGGAGTTTATTTCCATGCTGGAAAAGTAATTTTGTAGAAGTAATATTGATAAGGAATGTCTGGATTTTTTATCTATATATTTGGAAAATGTTGATGAGTAAATTACTGATGAGTTTTTCATATCTTTATAAGGTTTCCATATCTTTATGTAACTTTACGTAGTTAGCAAAAGATGATATGATAAGAAAAGTTGTGTATCGTGGGTAGAGTATTCTTTGCCTCAATATTTTTAGCTTAATTACAGATTTATTCATAGAAAAGAAGGTTTTATCATGCCAATCAGAACACAAAGCGATCTCCCTGCAAAGGAGATTTTGGAAAATGAAAATATATTTGTCATGGACGAATTTCGTGCCATTAATCAGGATATCAGACCACTTCAGATTGTGATTCTCAATCTGATGCCGGTCAAGCAGGATACAGAATTACAGTTATTAAGAGCATTGTCCAATACACCACTGCAGATTGATGTGACTTTTTTAAATATGAAAAGTCATATTTCCTTAAATACTTCTGCGAATCATTTAAATCGCTTTTATGAATCCTTTGATGACATCAAATGGAAAAAATTTGACGGACTGATTATTACGGGAGCTCCCGTGGAACATATGGAATATGAAGAAGTGGACTATTGGGAAGAACTATGTGAGGTTATGGAATGGTCAAAGACCAATGTGACATCGACTTTTCATATTTGTTGGGGAGCACAGGCAGGATTATATTATCACTACGGATTACAAAAGCACATTCTGCCAAAGAAAGTTTTTGGCGTATATGAACATAAAGTAATGAACCGTAAAATCCCGATTGTCAGAGGCTTTGATGATTATTTCATGGCACCCCATAGCCGTCATACAGAGGTCAAAAGTGAAGATATCCATGCCTGTGAAGCCTTGACGGTATTGGCAGAATCGGAGGAAGCCGGTGTTTATCTTGTGATGGCAGGAGAAGGAAAGCAGTTTTTTGTCATGGGTCATTCCGAATACGATCGTCTGACTCTGCAGGAAGAATATTTCCGTGATAAAAAGAAAGGACTGGACATCCAGGTGCCTAAGAATTATTTTCCGAATGATGATCCGACACAAAAACCTCATCTGCAGTGGAGAAGCCATAGCAACAATTTATATAGCAATTGGCTCAATTATTACGTCTATCAGATCACGCCGTATGTATTATAACGGATGCATTAAAAATGCCGGATGTTGATCATATCAAAATACTGGACATTTATTGACAATATTCTGTAATGCACATATAATAAATTTAGGTGCTACCAAAGTACGGTAGGACGGTTGCGTTCCAATCTGGGAGTATAAGCCTGGTTTACATAGATGGTAAATTGTGCCGATGTTTCAGAAAGGAAAGTTTTGCTAATGATAACTTTGAGTTATGAAGCATTATTTGCTCTTATCGCAATTTGCAGTGGGGCTGGATATATGCTTGGAAAAGATATTAATAAAGCAAAAAAGTAATCGTCCACTGCCATGGAATAACGATTACTTTTGCTTTGCTAAAATAATTTGATTTCAGGGTAACCGTTCTGCAATACGGTCAGCACCTTTTATATTTCTATATTCATTATTCTATACATTAGATATGCTATTTGTCAATGGCTTATTTGTGTTATCTGTGTTTCCGTAGTTGAAGATTTTAAATCATAGTATATAAGTATGTTTAGTTACAATGGACAGTTTTTATAAAAAAATTTGGTCATTTAGGTGAATATTGGGTATCGTATTATGGACACAAATATGGTACACTAATAAAAATGGTGAAATTATCCATGAAAGTTTGGTTGCATCCAGACATCTGAAACTATATAAGTGTTAGAGAAGGAAGCTATAGCAAAATGTATGTAAAAACTGCGATTGTGTATGCATCGGTTCATCATGGGAATACCAAAAAGGTGGTTGATGCAATTGCAAATGAATATGTGGTTGATTTGATAGATGCGACAAAAATAAAGTTTGCGGATTTGTCAGAGTATGATGTCATCGGCTTTGCATCGGGAGTCTATTTTGGAAAGTTTCATCGAAGTGTATTGGATTTCGCCAGAGAGAATTTACCGGAAGACAAAAAAGTGTTTTTTATCAGTACATATGGTAGTAAGGAAGGTTATTCTGCCATAGAAAAGATTGCAGAGAATAAAAACGCTCTCATCATTGATCAATACGGATGTAAAGGATGGGATACTTTTGGAATATTTGCCTTAATGGGTGGTATTCAAAAGGGGCATCCGGATGCACATGAGCTGGCTGAAGCCGTACAGTTTTACAGGGATCTGGTACATTGGATACTGGCGTCCTGATTTTAGGGGTGGGTTTTTCAACAGGGATAGCAACGATATACCAAAAAGTTCAAGGGGAAGTGAACCGGAGGGACCCAATTTGCAGGAAGTAAAATACATAACCATTTTATCAAATAAGAAAGAAGTTGTGCTGAATGTCAGTTCCATTTTATATATTATTATGAGAAGGAACAATGCAGAGATTCATGTCAGCTACGGTAAGATTTATACAGTTCGAAAAACACTTACTGAGTTAAGAGAAGAGCTTGGTGATGGTTTTATTCTGGTACATCGCAGTGTACTTGTATCTGCAATGGCAATTCATGATATCAGTGACAAAATATATTTAAGTAATGGTGAATCCTTAGATTATGTTTTGAGAAAGAAAAAAGAAATTGTCAATCAGCTTGAGAAAATTCAGAAGAAATTCATTAGCAGTTTTGCACATGAGGATGCACCAAAGACGGAGGAAGAGTATCACAACCATTATAGAAGCTTTGATTTAATGCCTTTTGCTTTTACCGATATTGAGATGGTATTTGATGAGAAACGTCATGCTGTGGATTGGATTTTCCGTTATGGCAATCCCGCATTGGCAAGGCTGGAAAAGTTACCATTAGATAAGTTAATTGGGAGTTCTTTTGGCAGCCTGTTTTCTAATATGGATTCCAAATGGCTTAGGACTTACGAACGTGCCACCATTTATGGTGAGATACGTGAAATTGTGGATTACAGCCCGGAAATTGACACGAATTTAAAAGTGATTTGTTTTCCGACTTTCAAAGGTCACTGTGGATGTATTTTATTTGATATTTCGCAAATAGAATTTTCTGAGAATAATAGTGAAATTCAAAAAGCATTCATGTTTTATCTTGGAAAAATACCGGATAAGATATTGGGAAAAGAAGATGAAAATGAAACGAAATAGTCTGTTAGATACAATAATTGTATCAGATTGATTATGCAAAGCCGCATGAAAATGTGGCTTTTTTATATTTGTCGGTTCGTCTCAATGAGGTGTAGATTCGTCCTTTTTATATGTTGATTCGTCCCAAAACTATTGATGTAATTTTGAGAAGATAATAAAATCTTACATGACAATGTATAATTATGCCGTACATTTGCTATGAAAAAGACATGAGGTAACAAAACGGAAGATTTGTGTGTAAAAGTTTGTGTCAGAAAATAAAAACGGTCGCATAAGATATATGTGAGGTGGCTTATGACATCAGCACAGGAACAGATTGAAAAAACGGAACATAAAAAAATGATCGAAACCTATGACCGCTTAACGGCTGTCAGCCATATCAAGGTGGAGCATTTTTCCGAGCATAATCGCATAGAAGGTTATTATGAAGACCGTACGGTAGGACATTTATTTGGCTGTGACCGCCTGATGAAAATCGACACCATGTTTGGCCGCCTGCAGATAGGATACAATCCAAATCGTGGCAGAAGTTTCATTTTTGCCAATTTGAAAACTTCCCGTTATGACACGATCAGCAGCCGCTATCAGAAAGAGATGGCAGAATACCAGATGAAGACGTTGTTGAAGGGACAAAATGAGAACAGGGGTTACATTTCCAAGTATAGCCGTAATTCCTCCGTGCTCATTGAGAAGGCCGAAGCAAAGCCGTGGACGGAACGCTCCGTCAGTCCGTATTATAACCGCATCAATATGGATGCATTGCGAAAAACAATGCCCTTTTTTGACAAATCCGAAGAACTGGAGCGGTTAAAAAAGGTTAGGCAGGAGCAACAGGAATTAAAGCAGCAGATTGCAGTATATTCGCGTGCCGGTGAGCATGAGGAAAATGTCGGATTATACAAAAAGCAACGGGATAATTTACAAAAAGAAAATCTGATCGAGGCTTTACTATACCGAAAAGAAAGCGGAAGTAGATTTTTCCTTAGAAAAATCAACTATGCATTTGATATACAAAAACATGAGATGTTTGAATATTATAAACATCAACGCACTCAGTTAGAAGAAAGTCAGGAAGCTATGGTTTCTGACAATGAGGAAGATGACAATAACGATGATAACAGCTGAATCTGATTTGTTTTTAGAAATTACATATGACAGACTGTTTCAAATTTTAAAAGATATTTTGCAGACGTATTCTGATTATGCGGTTACAGTCCATGAAAACGGTACAATAGCAGGTATCCGGGAGCGCATTTTATATCGGGAAGAACTGAACCGGTTAAGCGATACCGATTTTGATGATGAAACTGTTTCCGCTTACCGGGAATGTATGAATGATTTTTTGGCAGAATTGGATCAGTTAGAAGAAGAAGCAGTAAAAGAAATAAAAAACGGAAAGATGGTTCCTGTTTATTACATTTTCCGTCTGTTTCGCTTTACACCGTTTGAAAAACTTTTGTTTCTGTTTTCGTTTGCCGCAGCGAGCAATGTTCATTTTAAGAGAATTTTTGCTCTGCTGTCCGATGATTATGATTTAGAATATCCCACGGTTGAGTTGTGCACCAGAATTTTTACTCTGAATCCGGTAGAGAGAATGATGCTTAGCAAAAACTTTGTGGAGCGATATGATGATTTTTCCATTTTGTATCAAAATGTAGATACAAAGCAAAAGCAGCATCTATTTCAGGTGCCGATGATGATATCGCAACGGGTTTATTCCTTTTTATGGGATGTTGCCAGCGAAAATGATGAATTAAAAAAAATCATTACCGTATGCTTACCATATAAAAATGGTGAGAAGCTTTTGGTTCAGGAAGAGATTTTGGATGGAATCAAAAGAATTTGCAAGGTAGGAGAAAAGCAAAAAATCCTATATCTTTGCGGAGAACCGGGATGTGGCAGAAAAAGTATATTAAAGCAGTTCTGCAGCGATAACCGGATAACGCTTATTATGGTGGATTGTACCAAATTGTTTTTGTGCCGGAACGAAAGGGGCTACGAAGATTTCATTCGTGAAATTGCATTGGAATCGATGCTGCGGGGAGATGCGTTTGTCGCATTTACGGATTTTGACACGGAAAAGAACAGTTTTCAGGAGTTAGAGGAAATTGTCTGGCACATGGAACAGTATTCCGATTTTTTCGGATTTACGCTTACCGGAGATGGAGAAAGCCTGCCTAAGTCTCATTATGAGACAATTCGGATTAACATAGAGAATCTTTCGGTGGAAAACCGACGTATTGTATGGAAGTATTACCTGGAAAGCATGCAGGAACAACTGAGTATTACAAAAAGTGATATCAAAGAGTTACTGGATGTTTTGCCTGCTCAGTACATATTGACACCGGGAGCCATCAAAAACAGTGTTTCTGATGCATTTTTACAGATGAATGGAATGGGACTTGCGAAAGTAAACCGGGAAATTCTAAACGAGGCATGTCAGAAACAAATTGCACATATGCTGGGCAATGATGCGACCAAAATACGGACAATTCATAACTTTGAGGATCTGATACTGCCTGCTTCGCAAAAGAAACTGTTGACGGATGCGGTGAATCGGATTCGTTATCGGAATAAGGTCTTTTCGGAGTGGGGATTTCATGAAAAAGTCGCTTACGGAAAAGGTACCAGTATGATTTTCTACGGGCCTCCGGGAACCGGTAAGACCATGGGTGCACAGGTCCTTGCCAAAGAGCTGGGTTTAGAACTCTACAAAGTGGATATGGCAAAGGTGATGTCCAGATATGTAGGTGAATCCGAGAAAAAGCTTGGCGAAATATTTGAACATGGAAAGAAAAGCCAGAGTATTCTGTTTTTTGATGAGGCGGATGTGTTATTTGGAAAGCGTTCTGAAGTAAAGGATTCGCAGGATAAATACGCAAATGCCAGTACAGCATATCTGTTGCAGAAAATTGAGGAATATGAAGGCGTTATTATATTAGCAACCAATCTGCTGCAAAACTTTGATGCCGCGTTTATGAGAAGATTTCAGTTTATAATTGAATTTCCGTTTCCGGATGAGGTGCAGAGGTTGCAGATTTGGGAAAATGTATTTCCCAAGAAGATGCCCTGCGAGGAACTCGATTGTGAGTTTCTTGCTGCACAGTTTAAATTATCCGGCAGCCAGATAAAGAACATTGCATTGTCTGCAGCGTTTATGGCGGCGGGAGAAAAACGGAAAGTTGGCATGGCTGATATTTTTAAAGCCATGAAACGGGAAAATAGCAAAGTTGGAAAAAATATGATTTCCTCAGATTTTGGTGGTTATTATTATCTGATGGAAGAAGGGGATGAGTAAAATGGGAAAAACCACTCAAGCAGGAAGCGCTGAAAAAGAACAAAAAAAGAAGGACGGTTCAAAAGAAAAATCAAAATTTTCACTTTTTAAACGCAGTAAAAGTGAGCAGGCAGGGAAAGAGAACGCAAAAAAACCTTCAGAAGATGCACAGAAATTAAAAGAGGTAACAAAAGAAGTTAAAAAAGATGCCAAAGAGCAGAAGCAGGGAAAGGTTTCGCCTCAAAGCAAAGAGACAAAGGAAAAGACAGCGGAATTGAAGAAAAAAGTGCATCATCACCACCATAAGAAATCCTCTCATTCTAAGTCTGAAAAAAGTGACGCAGAAAAAGCCAAAACTTCTACATCCGATAAGATGGATCCTGCAAAAAAAGTCAACCAAAAGATACAAGAACGAAAAGAGGCTTATGATGGATATAAAGCCAAGATAGATACGTGGAAAACGGCAAAGAATAAACATTCTTTGGTTGATGATGTTGTTACCATGCAACAGGAAATGAAAGCGAAAGATGAAGAATTGACTTCATTTACCGAAACCGAGAGTAAGATTATTGTCAACGCATCCGGGTCGGCTAATGTTGTTAAGGATTTTGAAGGCGTGGCAAATGTCATTCAGGAAAAGTATGCCGATAAAAAACAGGTAAGGACCATGATTACCAAGAATAAAGGCGTCTATGATATGGTCATGCATGTCGGAGAAGTCGGAGATGCCAGAAGGGAAGTATATGCTAAGGCAGAAAAAACCTTGAATCGGAAATACGCCAATGAACTGAATGCCGAAACTGATGAAAGCAAAAAAGAGGACATTAAAAAGCGTCAGGAAGAAAACCGGGATGCAGATTTAGAAAAAGAAGTTCAGCTAATTACGATGCAGGGACTAGAGCAACCCACACAAGGTCAAAAGGCAAAAGAAGGTGCGAAAAAAGTGGGCTCTTTTGCATTGCAGGTGGAGGAATGGATTTCCAATCTCTTTGGCAATTATTCTGATATTTCGGATGTGATTGAAAATAAAGGTGATCTGGATAAAAAAATAAAAGAATTAAGAGAAACTCATAAGATCAATGCAGAACCTCCTGAAATAGGGGAAATGGAATTTGGTGCTAAAGAAGGACTTGGTTGTGGTTTAGCCGCTTTTAACTTTATAAAGACATTGATCGAAACGGTCAAAGCCGGAGTCGATACCATAAAAAACAGAAAAATCATTGATAATCAGGAATATGCATTGCGTTTTCGCGAATTTTTTGGGAATGTGCTTGATTTGATCGGCAATGTAATTGATTTTGCAGGTCCATGGATAGATATGGTCCCCTTTTTGGGCAGTTGTCTGTCGATTTTGCAAAACGCAGGCGGTATAGCGAAAGCATCTATGGAACTTGTTTTCGCTGGGAAAAGCAGATACACAGTACATCAATCCCAGAAAAAATTAAAGGAAAGACTGGCACAAAAGAGAAAAGCATGTCTGGAAGGAAAGCGTTCGTTAGATGCCACGCTTTTTGAGGTGGACGATTTTTCTGAAAAAGGCATTCGTGAGAAACGGAAAGCCCTGTTGGCAAATGTTGGAGCACAAGTCAATATCAGTAAAAATCAGGAAGAAATTGACCAGAATCAGTTTCAGGGAAAAAGTCGTTATGCCAGAAGAATGAACTGGATAGATACGAATATTATACATCGGAAGGATAAAGAGAATGTTGCAACCGGATATGGCGAAGTAAATGAAAAACTTGCGGCTCATATGTGGGAAACAAAAAAGGCAGGTAAAGAAAGAAATAAAAATTCAGTTACTGAAAATGATGAGTATAAGACCAAGATACATGCGATGGAAGCTTTGGATATATTAAATGAATACGAAGTGGAAAATGCACTTGCTCATCGTCAGAATTTGAAAATGCGGACAAATGGATTTGATTTGGCAACCAATGCTGCAAAGCTGGTTGGTAATGTATTACAATTATCCGGGGAAATCTGTACAGCGACGGGCGTAGGTGCCTTGGCAGGCGGAGGTCTGATTTTAACGGGAAGTATTATTAAAACAGTAACCGGATTAGCAGAGGTTAGCAAGAATGTTGGTAGCTTTCTAAATTCAGAGTTAGAACAAAATTCGCAGCGTGGAATGAATAAAGAATATGTTCGGAATGAAATGGGAACCGCTCTCTATGAAAAAATGGATATTTTGGCTTCCATTATGAAAGAAAACACCGGATGGGTGACCGGAACCGATGATAAAGCGGCTCCGGAAACCAAAGACTTTGTGATTACCAAAATAAAAAATGATTTTGAATATTTGGTTGGTGTCAGAAGAGGTTCGGATATGAGGGTTTCCAGCATTATGAAAGCGAATAGCCGGGATGATATTATTTCGTCTTTATCCAGCATATTCTCACAGGATGGCAATTAATCGAAAGATTTAAAACGCGCTGTAAAGAAACAGAAAATATCATCTGAGAATATGGATTTGAACAAAAAGAAGAATAAGATGAGTAAAAACAGCAATATTATTCATAAAAGTATTATGAAAAATGATTGATAAGATTAAGAGGGAAAAACATGGCATATTTAACATTAGAGCAAAAACAGGAAGAATTAGAGGCATTGGTTGATTTCTTAGAGGATATTGATATTGCAGCCGAAGTGATGGATGCACCCGAAGAGGAAGATGATAAACTGATTTTGGTTGAGTTTCCCGGAGGGGACGGCCCTGCTAAGACACCGGAAGAATTGGAACGGGTGTTAGTGGGCAGGATTATGCAGACACCTGACGAAGATGAGGTGTACACCAAGTATTTACTGCTTTATACCCAGGTTGCTGTTGATGTAGCAGATAAGGATGAGCTCGCTGTTTTACGGCTTGTCAACGATTTGAACCGGACAGCACTGGTGGGCTCTTTCTTCTACTCCAAAGAAGCATTAGATGATGAATGTAAAATACAGTATAAGGTTATGATTCCTTCCGCAGACGATGTGCCTTTTGATGAAGGTGTTGTCGGTGAGACCATTATTAACTGCGGAATTATGTATGACGAGGCAAAAGAAGCATTTGAGAAGTTATGATGGAAACGGTTGAAAAGTATAATTTACAATTGATAGCGTTGGGAAAGCAGATCTGTGAGGAACTCTATTCGGTTGACGAAAAGTTTTCTTTATGGGTAGAAGAGCTTGACCGCATTATGAAGGATGCTGCTAAGCAGTTAGAAGTGTTTTTCTTTCAGGATGCTTTTGAAGTTCTTCAGTTGTCAGATGAAGAAAAAATTCTGGCGGTGGCTTTGTTTTATGTGCAAAAGAAAACCGGCATGCCGATGCAGACGGAAGATGCATTTAAAATTCTTTCTGTCAATCTTTTGCAGAACTATCGAAAGAGTATAGCATTTTGCTTTATTCTGAATGGGAAATATCTTTCTTTATCACCTGTTTTTGTTTCTTATGTTGAGGGAGAATTACCGCAACTTCCACAGGGAATGTTATTTAAATTTCCCAAGTGGGAGAATGGCAGTATCAATAGTTCGTTAAAAGAACAGGCAGAAACGATTTTTTCTTTTTCACCCGAGAGCCTGGAACAGACACCAATGGCCCTGGTGATTGATGGCCCGAAAGGTTGCGGCAGACATTTTTTCATCGAACAGATTCTGGCAGATCAGCAACTGCCTGCTTTGTGGATTACCATTTCCGACCATTACTATACTGTGCAGGAACTGAAAGAACTGGTTGAATGCGCATTGTTATATGGTGCATTTGTATGTGTCAGCATGGAAAAACAGGATCAGAGCATTGTCAAATGGCTGTCCGGATTTTTTACATCCATTGCTATCGTAACGGATTCAGAACGTTTCCGTGTGGACCAGTCTGCTTACCATCTTTTGACGGTTTCGCTTTCCGAAACCAAAGAAAAAAAGATAGATGCGTTCAGCATGAATTTGCTTCAGACCAATATGAATTTCGAGGACTTAAAACTCCCCGAATTACAGCATAAGCAGCTAAAAGATATTTGTGATATGATTGCGGTTCGTCCAAAAGTATTGTCGGACTGGGAATTTGGCAAAAAGTTCAGTTACGGAAACGGAATGAGCATTTTGTTCTATGGAGCACCGGGTACCGGTAAAACAATGGCAGCCGGTGTGATTGCAAATGAATTGCAGTTACCGCTGTACCGCGTGGATTTGTCACAACTAATCAGTAAATATATCGGAGAAACACAAAAAAACATCGGAAAGATTTTTGATGAAGCAGAAAAGATGGAATGTATTCTGCTCTTTGATGAAGCAGATGCCATTTTTTCCAAAAGAAGTGATGTGTCCGATGCACAGGATCGTTATTCCAATGCGGAAACGGCGTATCTTTTGCAAAGGATTGAGCAATATAACGGCGTATCCATTCTGGCAACGAATCTGTTGCAGAATTTTGATGAAGCATTCCGTCGTAGAATTTCCTATATGGTCCATTTTCCGCTACCGGATGAAGGACTTCGTCAAAAGCTTTGGCAGGATATTTTTCCGGAAAAGTCACAGCTTAATGATGACTTTGATGCATTGGCTTTAGCACAGGCCTTTGAACTATCAGGAGCAGCCATTAAAAATGCTGCATTACATAGTGCCTATATGGCCATGGCAGAAGATTGTCCGATTGGAATGAAACATATTTTGCGTGCGATTTCCAATGAATATGCAAAAGTCGGAAAAAGCCTGTCCAAATCCCAGATGGAATTGTTTCAGGCATATCATGCATAGGATATGAAAAGGATTCTCAATACGAAATTAGATCACTGAATGATAAAAAGAAATAATTTATAGCAGTCAGGAAGAAACAATATGAAAGCATTAAAAACATTTTTTACAAATTGCATCAGTTGGTTGAAAAGAGACAAGAAAAATACTGCAATTGCCGCTTGTG
>CAMEJJ010000008.1 GCA_945919795.1 uncultured Lachnospiraceae bacterium | reverse complement strand
ATACCCATAAAATGAGTCACAAAACGGCAAAAACCGTAACAAATAAGTTTCTAAATGCAGCGAATCAGACCATGAAGGTGGTAGAACAGTAGGTTCTGGTTGTGTTGCTACAATTATTGAGTAACCTTTGATTTAGAACTAAACAAAGAGTAAATTATTCCGCAATCCTTGAGAAATCAAGGGTTGCGGTTTCTCTATGGAGAAATTGAATGGCGAATAAAGGAGATAGTGCCGTGGGTTTGAATGAAGAGAAATCTTGTTATGATTTTATTTTGGCTCAAAAATATGTAAATAAAAAACACCTATACAAAACAAATTGCATAAGTGTTTTTCAACCGAAATCAATTCGGTTATCTCTATTCTAGTATACTACCATAAATCGAAATTTATTACAAGAGAATTGAGAAAAAAGATAGCGTAAATTTACTGTCAATTGAAAAAAATAGAGCTTTTCCCAGATAGGAGATTTGATTTGAATATGCATCTATTTTACAATTGTCTTTCTTGTCTGTCAAAAAGGAGACCTTAAAAGAGCAGGAAAAGCCGAAATGTCTATGAGTTTATGAGATGAAGTAGATAAAATAAAAAAAGAAGTGGTCGACTTATTATGTAGCCAATGATATCAGGGAATAGATATGTAATGCGCAACGAGATAAGATAAAACAGAAATCTCCATTTTAACTCGACGATTGAACTAAAATGATTTACAATTGAGTTAAATTTAGAAAGGTAGATTTATCAAGAATGGTAAGCCTGATAAATTTAAGTGAAGAAATAATTCGAAGTTCAATTGAGAATCTGATTTTGGATGGAATCATAACAAAATGAGATAGTTGTATAAGATAAGCAATCAAATAGGAGCAGGCTTTATAATTTTTTGAATACGAATAAAAAAGTATGCAGTTATTCGGAAGGAGACGAATGTGTTTCATATTATAGATGAACATTTTTTTGTGCCATTGGCATCTCCAAATAAGGTGGTATATTGGGAATGTATCTGTAAACTGTTTTCCGTTATGGATCATCAGCTTTCTTATGGCGTGGAAAGAGATGTTTTGGTAGAGGAATTACAATACTATTTTGAACAAACTCAGGCTGCGGATCTTACAGGAGAAGATGTAGAAGGAAAAACTGCAAGAGACAAAGCAAACTGGATGCTTCGCAAACTGGAAAATTATGGTTGGATAGATATTGAAACAGATAAAAGCTATGTACAAAGAGTTAATTTTAAGGAATATGCAGTCAAGGTAATAAGGACGCTTCTTGAGATTGCAGAAGGAAAACAGATTGAATATCAAGGGTATATCTATACTATATACAGTCTGGTGCGAAGTGCGACGGACAATCCGGGTATTGTACTTTTGTCGATAGTAGAAAATACAGATATGCTGATTACCGGTTTGAAAAACTTAAGTTCCAGCATCAAACATTACATTGATGAGCTGACCAGGTATAAAACGCCAGCTGAGATTATGAACGTGCTTTTCAATGATTATATTGAGAATATCGTGGATAAGGCTTATCATCGGTTGCTTACTTCGGACAATGTTTCAAAATTCCGGCCGGAGATTATAGAAAGATTGGAAAGTAAAAGCCGGAGTAAATCTTATGTCGAAAAAGCGAGCGAAGACCTGATGAGCATCCGGGAGATATCTCAGGATGAGGCAGAGGAACTGGTTTATCACTATATTCATCAGGTGATAGACGCTTTTCAAAACATGGATGAAATCTTATCGGAGATTAACCACAAGAATACGCAGTATCAAAGGGCAGCAATCAACAGGGCAAAGTTTTATCTGATAGGTGGGGAAGATGTCAGAGGACAGATTAAGGAAATCCTATCGGGAATGAACGAAGAAATCAACCGGGAAGAAATGGATTTGAGCGGTATTTATCGAATTGAATTCATGGACGAACTGATCCGGATTTACAGTGCTGCCGTGTTGGATGAAAAGTCGCTTTATACGCCGATTGAGGGAAAAAAGGCATTTGAACCGGAAATGCTTCAGCAAGAAGAGCCGGATACGGAACTTCGAAATGAAAAAATGAGACGGATGTTAGAAAAACTGGCAAGAGTTTTAAATCCGGAGAAAGTAAACAGTTACGTGGAAAAACAACTTGGAAACAGGCAGGAAATGCTGGCTTCAGAACTACCCTTGGAAAATGCAGATGATTTTGTCAAGATGATTTACATCAGACTTTATGGGCAGAGAAAAAATATGAAGTATATAGTTGATGTAAAAGAGTCGGTAAAAAAAGAAGGATACCGTTTTACTGATTTTACAATACATAGGAAGGGACATTGATAGGAATGGATATTCTAAATGGGATGCTGCAACGGGACAAAGATGATTTTTCAAGAATATGTAATCGACTGCTAAGTTCCTGTTTTCTATGCAAGAAAAATGAAACGAATAAGTCGGATTATTATTTTGTGATGAAATATAAAGAAAAGTTCGCTGAGTGTTTTGCTCTTTTGGGATATCGGCTGGAGATCAATGAGGAATATGGTGTCATCCAACTGACAAATCCACAAAACTATAATCGCTATAATTTGAAATTGTTCGAATCAATTCTTTTGTTGATACTTCGAATCCTATATGATGAAAAACGAAGAGAACTTTCGGTTTCAGATGAAGTGATTGTAAATGTCGGGGATATACATGAAAAATTTTTAAGCTTAAAAATCCGGGATAAGATGATTGACAAAACAACTTTTCGAAATGCTATCAGCACATTGAAGAGATTCCAGATTATTGAAATACTGGATAGTAATCTTACGGATGAGGAAGCTCGTATCATTATTTTTGATGCTATTTTAATGGCTGTTCGTGTGGAAGATATCAAGGCTGCCTATGAGAAACTGGAGATATACAGAAAGGGAGGAAAAAGCAGTGAAGAAGCTGATGAGAGTGAAGCTGATTAACTGGCATCGATTTACAAATACGACAATAGAATTTGAGAAATCTACTTTGATATCCGGTGAAAATGGTGCAGGCAAGTCAACTCTTTTAGATGCAATCCAGTTTGTGATAATCTGTTCCACAAATTATTTCAATAAAGCGGCACACGAAAACGGAAAGAGAAAATTATCAGGATATATCCGTTGTAAGACAGGGCGTGAAAACAGACCGTATGAACGTACCGGTGAAATCAGTGCGCACATTGCATTGGAATTCTATGAAGAAAAAAGGGATAAGTATTTTGTGGTGGGAGCTGTAGTAGATTCGGCTTCTGAAGGACAGGAAAAAACGGCAAGATATCTGATGGATGGTATTCGTCTTGAGGATTCTCTTTTTTTTCAGGGAAAGACACCGAAGTCTATCAACCAGTTCAGAACCACAAATGCTAAGAAAATTAAGCAATGGTGCACGACGGACAAAGAGGCCAGATCTATGATTAAAAACAGGTTCGGACGAATTGAAGATAAGTTTTTCCGGTTGATACCAAAGGCACTGGCTTTCAGACCTATCGACGATATTAAAGATTTTGTTTATTCGTATGTATTAGATGAAAAAGAAGTGAATATTGATGTGTTGCGTGAAAATGTTCGCACGTATCAGGATTTGCAACGTACATTGGAGAATGTGAAGATTCGTATTGGCAGACTGGAAAAGATCAATGCGATGCATGATCAGGCAGTAGATGGTTTGCGTAAGGACAGTCAGTATGAATATTACCTCGCCAGAGTGGAAACTGATCTGATTGATGAAGACATAAAGAGAATGAAGTCAGAAATTCAGTCTGACACGTTCAGACTGGAGGAGCAGAACAGGCAGATTAATTCAGTAAGAGCAGAGCAGAAAGAGAAGCAGCAAATCAGGGATGATCTGAGGGCTGAGCTGGCAACCGATAAGGATTTTCTGGCAAAGGATGAACAGGAGAAAAAGCTGTGTTTATTGGAAAGTAAAAAAGAAGAAATGCTGGCAGAACGTGAAAACCTTCAGAAAAGTATAGATGCGGCGAAGAGACAGTTAAAAAATCTCTTAGAGGTCAAAGATGTAGATAATTCTGTAAAGCTTTACTACGAAAATTTATGTGAAATAGACAACGATATTAATCTGGCGGAGATGAAAGACATACTTTTGAATGTAATCGCATATAAAAATGAAATGCGTGATAAGATATTCAAAAAAAGAGCGGAAGTATTTGCACAAGAAGCAAGGGTCAGCGGTCAGAAACAGGAATTGGACAGAAAAATAGAACAATTAATGAAGAAAAAACTATCTTATGCAGAAGATGTTGAACGTGTCAGAACGGCCATTAAAGAAGAATTCCTGCGCATTGGAAGGACGCCGGAGCCCCGCATTTTATGTGAGATGTTAGAAATCACGGATGAATCTTGGAGAAATGCGGTAGAAGGCTATCTGAATACACAACGATTCTACATTTTAGTAGAACCGGATAGTTTTGATATCGCGCTTGGAATTTATGACAGGCTTCGAAAAGAGAAAAAGGCATATGGAGTTGGCCTTATCAATACACAGAATTTGGAACAGTATGATACTGCACCGGAAGGATCGTTGGCTGCAGTTGTTACCTCGAAAAACAAATATGCAAAACGCTATATCAATATGATTTTGGGTAAGGTGCATATGTGTGCACATTATCGGGATTTGAAAAATTATAAAACGTCCATTACAAAAGAATGTATGAAATATCAGAATAATGTAGCCAGTGCTATAAAGCCGGCTATCTTTGATACCCCATACATTGGTCAGAATGCGTTAAAGGTGCAGTTAGAACAGGCTAAAGGAAAACGCGAAGAGATTAAGGAACAATTAAAGCAGATTCGCATCAGACTGGAACAGATGGAATTTGTTCTGGAGCCTTTGGAAACGGAGCATGATACCGATATCAAGTACAGACTGGATGTTATTGGAAGTTTACGCCAGGTTTCTTTCGAAATCAATAAATGCAAAGAAAATATCGCTACTTTGGAAAAGAATTCCAATATGATTATGAAACAGGTACAGCTTTCAACGTTAGATAAAATCTTAAGTGAACTGACGGTTCAATTAGATTCATTGAATCGGGCAGCGGGCAAAACAGAAGAAAGAATCAGTCTGACAAAAATACAAGTGGAAAATGAGCAGATAAAGCATGCCGAAAAAGCAGTTATTTATGAGGAACTGGGAAAAAAAGCCGGAGATTCTCTTCCAATTTGGAAACAGGAATATGAGAAACAAACCGAGGATAAGTCATTTTCACAATTTAGGGATAACTACGTAAGACGGAGAAAAGCAAATCAGACACTGGTGGATAAGGCGATGGATGCCATGAAGGAATCCATGGGAGAATATAAAACAGCTCATGATTTTGGCGCACCTGCTACAATGGAAGGATATCCCGATTTTGAAGCTGAGTATTTGAAACTTAAGAATTCCGAATTGCTACAGTATGAAGGAAAGGTGGAGACAGCCAGATGCGCAGCCGAAGAAGAGTTTAGGGAGCAATTTTTATCAAAATTACAAGAGAATATGAAAATGGCGCAGGCTGAGTTCAAAGAACTGAACAAGGCACTTGATGATATTAAGTTTAGCAACGAAAAGTATGAATTTCTCTATATGCCAAGTAAACGATACAGACAATATTATGAGATGATTATGGACGATTTTAATGCCATGCAGGGTGAATCTATTTTTAGTGGTCTGTTCCATGAAAATCATAAAGCAGTAATTGAGGAATTGTTTGAGCGTCTTGCATTGGATAATGACAATAACGCGAAAGCCTTGGATGAGTTTACAGATTATCGAACTTACATGGATTATGATATTCGGATTATTCATAATGACGGTAATTATTCTTTGTATTCCAAGGTATGTGAGGAAAAGAGCGGCGGAGAGACGCAGACGCCATTTTATGTGACGGTAGCTGCATCTTTTGTTCAGCTTTATAAAAATAATATCGGTGGGGAAGCAATCGGTCTTGTGCTTTTCGATGAGGCTTTTAACAACATGGATGATGAAAGAATCGGTGGAGTTCTGGAATTTTTGAGAAGATTGCCACTACAGATTCTGATCGCAGCTCCACCTGATAAAATACAGTATATCAGTCCGTTCGTTGAAGAAACGTTACTGGTGATGACGGACGAAAAGGTAAGTTTTGTAGAGAGGTATATCAATGGTGCAGTATGATCGAAAGGTATTAAATTGTCTTTTAGATACATATGAGAATAGTCTGTTGTCTACAGGGGAAAATAAACGTACGATTCAGATAGAGTATCGCTTTACGAGAACTTCAATCCCGGTCTATTTTGATGAGAGCTCTTCCGAATATGAAAACATTCATATTTCACTGAAGGAATTGGAAAGTAAAAATTTGATTCGGATAATTTGGAAGGATAATAAGCAGGATTATCTGATTCAGAAAGTCAGACTGATGACAGATCACATAGATGAAGCTTACCAATATGTTGGACGTAAGCCAAAGCGGGGATTAGAAGAAGAAAATATTGCTTTACTTCAGAAATATCTGGATGTGGAAGCACCCATTACGGTAGAGTTTGTCGAATATCTTCTGGAGCGTCTACAAAATCACCAGTCAGTCAAAGAATATATTGCATTAGATAATATGAAGGAAACGGAGAAGTTTCTCCGGGCTTGTGTATTGGTAGAGCAAAATAAGAAACCATGCTATATCAGGGAATTTTCTATCTCACATTTTCAGGATTCGAAGTATTTTGAGCGGATAGAAAGCCGTATTGCTAAAGTGTTCCGGCAATTTTCCGGAGAATTTATGGAAATGGATACTTTGGAACTATTAGCAGAATATGGAATTTATAGAACCCCTAACTATGTGTATTTTAAAGGAAATGCCAAGATAGCAATCGGAGAGGAAATTGTAGATTTATCTTTGTTAAAGCAAGGAATAGGTATTTCGGGAGAGGATCTTGCAGGCATTCGGTTTTCTGATCTGGACAGTATAAAAAAAGTAATTACCATTGAAAATCTCACTTCTTTTTTCAGATATCGGGAGGAGGATAGTCTTCTCATTTATCTTGGCGGATACCATAACAGGATTCGCAGGACTTTATTAAAAATGGTTTATGAGACAATTCCGGATGCAAAGTATTATCATTTTGGAGATATCGATGCGGGAGGATTTGCCATTCTGCTGGATCTGCGGAAAAAGACAGGTATTCCATTTATGAGCTACCATATGGATTTGGATACATTAAAACAATATAGGCAATATGGAAAGTGTCTTACTGAGACAGATCGAAAGCGTTTGGAGCAAATAAGTAAGGAAAAAGAGTTTCGTGAGATAATTGGGTTTATGTTGCAAGAAAATATAAAGCTGGAGCAGGAATGTATTGTTTGAAGATATATTGGTAGAAAAGAGGGGATAATCTGCCAATCCACCTCTAAACATATAATCTCCCAATTTGGAAATACTACCTATAAAGGAGAGTATTTCTATGAAATCAATTTGGAAATCAGAAGTTGAATTGCCAAAAAGACCTGCACTGTCCGGCAATTTAAAAGTGCAAAATGTTGTTATCGGTGCCGGTATGGCGGGGATTCTTACTGCCTGGTTTTTGCAAAGAAAAGGGCAGGAAGTGATTGTGGTGGAAGCGGATCGGATTGCCGGTGGACAGACAGGCAATACTACAGCCAAAATCACAAGTCAGCATGGTTTGTTTTATGATAGAATGATTCGTCTGGTTGGAAGAAAGCAGGCACGCTTGTATGCCGAAGCGAATGAGCAGGCAATCCATTTGTTTGAAAAAATAATCAAGGCAGAGAATATTTCCTGTCAGTTTGAAAAGAAACCGGCCTATTTATATACCGTTTCCGAAGATGGCATTGAGAAATTGCGAAAAGAAATGGAAGCTGCCCGTTCTCTGGGGATAGATGCCGTTTGGATTGATGGCGACCGATTAAGTATGGCTTCTGCTGATGAAAAAGTGAGACTGATTAAGGAGATTCCTTTTGCAATAAAAGCTGCGGTTTGTTTTCCAAATCAGGCACAATTACATCCGTTGGTGTTTATAGCACATCTGGCGAAAGAACTGGTGGTATATGAGCATACCAAAGTTTTATCGGTAAAAAAGAATATGGTGTATACAGACAAGGGACAGATTGAGGCGGATCAAATTATTTTTGCAACGCATTATCCGATTACGAATGTCCCCGGCTTTTATTTTCTGCGGCAGCATCAGGAGAGAAGCTATGTACTTGCTCTTGCAGACCAAGAGCAGTTAAGCGGAATGTATTACGGCATTGATAAAGGCGGATTGTCCTTAAGAAGTGCCGGAGATTTTTTGTTGCTTGGCGGTGGCGGTCACAGAACAGGAAAATGTAAATGTAAGCAAAAGAAAAATGAATTGTTTGGGTATTCATTTCTGCGTGAACAGGCAAAGATATATTATCCTGACGCTGATATTGCATGTGAATGGTCTGCCCAGGACTGTATGCCTCATGATGACATTCCTTTTATCGGAAAGTATTCTGTATTTCGGAAGAATTGGTATGTGGCAACGGGTTTTAAAAAGTGGGGTATGACATCGTCCATGATTGCCGCACAAAACATCAGCAATCAAATTTGCCAGACCAATGAGGTAGAGAAAAATATTTTTTCACCCCAGAGAATTCTTTTCCTGGCAGGTATCAAAAATTTTCTGATAGATGTATGGGAGAGTGTGGCAGGGCTTGTAAAAGGCTTGTTTGCACCAAAAGAGAGAAGATGTCGCCACATGGGCTGTATGCTGAATTGGAATCCGGAGGAGTCTACATGGGAGTGTTCTTGCCATGGTACCGGATATTATGAAGACGGAAGATTAAAGGACAATCCGGCACAGATGAATTTGAAATGATTATGGACACCCCTTTCATTATATTCCACCTAAAAAATAGCCTTTAAGATTATATTAAAATCCACTTAAAATATGTGAATATCTATTTTTATATTGCGAAATACAAGTATAATAAAATAGGTAGTTCACCTGAAGAGTATAAGGTTATTGCAATTACAGAAATAATGAAAGGATTTCGATATGGGTTTGTATATTTACGCATTGTTATGTTTTTTGCTTCCGAACACAGTCTGGATAGTATGTAATCGTAAAAAAATCAAGGGCAGAGCTCATGTTATCAGACACATTATATGGTGCTATATTTTTATGTTCTATTGTTTTCTGGCTGTATATGATGCGGCTGGAATTGGTACGATCTGGGATTTGATTTCATATGGAAAACTGGACGATACCATTAATATGATACCTTTTTCATCTGAAGGTGCCATGACATATGTTTTGAATGTTTTTATGTTTATGCCTTTGGGCTTTCTGCTTCCGTTGATTTGGGAAAGATTTAGAAATTGTAGGAAGGTGCTGATAGTAGGATTTGGAATGTCGCTGGCCATAGAAATTTGTCAGCTGTTTTGTTATCGTGCCACAGATGTGGATGATCTTATTATGAATACGCTGGGAACATTGGTCGGGTATCTGATTTGGCTTTTATATAAGCGCGTTTTTCAAAAAATCGGGACAAAAGCAATACAGATTTGTGATATAGAGGCTGTAATTTATATTGCATTGGGAATATTGGGAATTGTATTATGTTACAATTGGCGATTGTTTTATGGCTGATAAGATGATTTCATGCGGCTTTTCCGCCCTAATCGGGCTACTTTCTCATGTTTTGCGGGTCCTAAAGTCATATAATAAGATTTATAATAAAAACACGGATTCAAGAAAGATTGATTTTTGAATTCGTGTTTTTTGCAGTCGGATCGAATGGTAATTGTAAAACTAAGGAAATCTATGGTACAATTTTTAATAATAAATTCCTTGGAAACACATAAGCAAAAAAGGAATAAAATGATGTGTAAAGGTCAATGGAAACATAACCGGAAAGGGTAAGGCTAAGATAGGCAGGTGTTGGTATGAGTGAGCAGAAAATGAAAATTGAATATACGCAGGTTGTCTGGGAGATAACAGCCATGCTGCAGAAAGCGGAATCGTTGGAAGAGGCGCTTCGTGACAGTTTGGGATTGGTAGTTAAAGCTGTTGGTGCCGAAGCAGGAACGATTTGGTTTTACAATGTAGAGGGAGATAAAAAGATATATCCTTCTTTTTGGATTGGAGGATCTGATCTGACAGGTCTTAGTCTGGATCTTGGAGAAGGAATTGCAGGTACGGTAGTAAAAGAAGGAAAGTCAACCATTGTAAAGGATTGCAAGAATGACAAGCGGTGGGCAGCCTATTTTGATAATATTACGGGTTTTGAGACAAGAAGTATGATCTGTGTCCCCTTAATAAATAAATATGAGGTCATTGGCTGTATTCAGATTATTAATAAAAAAGACGGTACTCTCTATAATGATGATGATGTTAATCTGTGTGAAAATCTTGCTATGTTAACTGCTATTGCGGTAGATGGAAGAGGATTGAATCTGGGATTTACTGAGAGTAAAAAGTCGATTATATCGCTACGCGATGTCACCAAAACTTTTGGTAGTGGCGAAAATCAACTGCAGGTATTGAAGGGCGTCAATCTTGATATCCGGGAAGGAGAGTTTCTTGTAATACTTGGGGAATCAGGTTGTGGAAAATCAACGATGTTAAACATCATAGGCGGTATGGATCAGCTTACGACAGGAACCTTCCTTTTTGACGGAAAAGATTATTCTAAAGCAGATGAGAAGACCCTGACAGAGTATCGCAGGCATTCGGTTGGTTTTATTTTCCAGGCATATAACCTGATGCCTACTTTAACGGCGGAGGAAAATCTGGATTTTATCGGAGAATTATGTGAAGATTCCATGGATGCGGCTGAGGCTCTGGAGCGGGTCGGATTGGCACAGAGAAAGGATAACTATCCGGCACAGATGTCCGGCGGTCAGCAACAGCGTGTATCAATTGCGAGGGCATTGGTGAAAAAGCCGAGAATTATTTTGGCAGATGAGCCGACGGCTGCTCTTGATTATGAAACGAGCATTGAGGTGCTGACGGTTTTGGAAGAGGTAATTAAATCCGGCACTACACTTTTGATGGTTACCCACAATGAAGAAATTGCAAAAATGGCAAATCGTGTAATCCGTATGAAGGGTGGCGTTGTTGCAGAAGTGATTGTGAACAGACATCCCGCGAGTGCAAAGGAGTTAGTATGGTAAAAAAAGCAAAGACAAAATATCTGCTTCGGACAATTAAGAAAAATGGTGTTCCATTTTTTGCAGTTGCGTTTATTGCGGCAACCAGCATTGCAATTTTTTTGGGACTGCAATCCTCTGCAAAAGCCATTTTAAAAGAAGTAGACCGTTATTTTGTGACCAATCGTTTAGAGTCACTGGAAATCACCTGTGCAAATGGTATCACGAAAGAAGATATTGAGGCAATTGCAGGATGGGAAGACGTAGATGCTGTCGAGGGTGGCTATTCTGCCATGGCAATCATGGACAGTGAGCAAGAAAAAATAACGATACAGGCCCGTTCTTTATTAAGCGATATGAACGATCCGGTTATATTAGAGGGAACTTTACCTTCTGCGCCAAATGAGGCTGCCGTGGAAGAAAAGTTTGCAGATGAAAAGGGAATAAAGGTTGGAGACGAGATTATATTAGAACATGACGGAAATTTTGTTTCGGATACGTTTCGTGTTACGGCCATTGTCAATGAACCGTTTTTCTGTTGTGCGTCGATAAAGGATGCTCGTGGAAAAAGTACGCAGGGACTTGGTTCGGCTTCTTATTATATCATGTTACATAAGGATGCCTTTGATTCATCTTATTATAGTGACTGTTATACCACTGCCTATGTGAAAAATAATGCATTGGATGCGTATTATTATTTTTCGGATGAATATAAGGAACAGGAAGCTGCTTTTAAAGAAAAGCTGGAAGCACTCGGACAGGAGCGGGCACAACTTCGGTTTGATTCTCTGACAGATGACGCACAGTCTGAGATCGAGAGTGCGCAGAGCGAAATCGCAGATAGTGAACAGGAATTGTCTGATGGAGAAAGCCAAATAGAAGAGAAACAGAAAGATTTGGATGAGGCTCTAAAAAAGATTGAAGCACAACTTGGTGCGTTGGGGCTTAGTCAGGATCCGGATATCGCATTGGAGGAATTGGAAGCGTTTGGAGCTGCGGCATTACCACTCAAAGCTTCGATTACGGAATATCAGGAGGGTGTTGATAAACTCCGTGAAGCAGAGGCAGAGCTGAAAGATTCCAAAAAAGAACTGGACGATGCAAAAGCGGAACTTGCAGATGCCAAAAAAGAAGCAGAAGATATTCAGTTAAAGGACTGGATTATTTCAATCAGAAATGATGTGGGCGATGTCCGTGGTGTAAAAACGATTGTAGACGGAATTTTTGGTTTGAGTTATTCCATGTCTATTATTTTTCTGCTGGTAGCGATTGTGGTCTGCCATGCAGCAATCTCACGTATGATTGATGAACAAAGAACATTGATCGGAGCGCAAAAGGCATTGGGTTTTGCTTCCGGAGAAATTTTGAATCATTATATGCTTTACAACACGTTGTGTGCAATCCTCGGTATTATGATTGGATGGCTTGCCAGTGTGGTTATTGTGGAGATATTGGTAATTCATATATTCAAACCAAACTTTTTGTTGGGAAGTATTGCGCTCACCTTTGCATGGGAAGAGGCTTTGCTGACAGCGGGAATTTGTCTGGCGGTATTCCTGACAGCTACCTATGTGGCATGCGCAAAGCTGGTTCGCCTGCCTGCGACGACATTGCTAAGAGGCGAAGTTCCGGTTAATGGAAAGAGTTACTTCTTTGAAAAATGGAAAAGCTATAAAAAACTGAATTTATATTCCAAGACCATGATTAAAAATGTGCTGAGTGACAAGGGGCGTATGATGACCACCATCATGGGTGTTGTGGGATGTATTTCGCTTTTGGTTATCTGTTTTTCTCTGAAGCTGGCAATTGAAAATTCATCGGTTCTTCAGTTTGACCGCTATTTCCTGTATGAAAATCGTCTGGTAATTGACACAAGTGTCGGTTCGAGGGAAGAATTTGAACAGGTTCTGAACGAGGAAGATATTGATTATACCGTTATTCAGGATAAGTTAAAGAATTTCCGTGTAAACGGAGGAAGTTGGGAAACAGCTCATATTGTTGCTGTTTCGGATTTTGAAAAACTGGCTGATTTCATGTATGTCCAGGACATTCAGACAAAGAGCACTGCAGATGTTCCAACGGATGGAATACTGGTTTCACGTAAATGTGCGGAAAAATTTGATATATCGGAGGGCAGTACGGTAGAATTTATGGATTCGGAAGGAAATCCCAAAGAATTTCAGATTGTGGGAGTGATGGAGCATTACCTTCCTTATCATTTGTTTGTGACAACCAACAGTTACTATGAAACCGCCATGAAAGAAGAAACCGATGAGAGTGTATTTTTATTAAAAGGCGATATTACCGGACTGTATGAAAAGGTCCGTAATATGGATGGATATTTATCTCTCAAGGATAATAGTGAGTTTGAACGGAGCGCAGACGCCGTAAATATGGTCATTATGATATGCCTTGTTCTATCAGCTGTTATGGCATTACTGGTACTTTTAAACCAAATCGTTATGCATATCAACAGGAAAGCCAGAGAGCTTGCCGTTATGCGTATAAATGGATATACGATGAAAGAAACAAAAGCATATGTATACAAAGATAACATCATCCTTACTTTAATGGGACTGTTATTGGGCAGCGGTTTTGGTATTGTGCTGTCTTATGTGGTTGTCCGGATTATTGAGACCGGGGCAAACCGCTATGTGCGTACTCCGAATATTCCGGCCTGCCTGTATGCCTGCGCAGTCGGAGCCTTGTTTGCTTTGATTGTAAATTTGATTGCTTTGCGAAAAATAAAGCATCTGAATTTGACAAATGTTAGCGGCAACTAAATAAGAAAGAAGGCTTTAAAATGACCAGTTCAGAAGAAAGACTAGGAACAGAAAAGATAGGAAAGCTGATTTTATCAATGGGAATTCCTACGCTGATCGCTCAGATGATCAATTTACTTTATAATATTGTGGACAGAATGTATATCGGACATCTGGTAGGTCCGCAGGCGTTGACGGGAGTAGGACTTACGCTTCCTATCATCATGCTGATTTCCGCATTCAGTGCCTTTGTTGGTGCAGGTGGAGCACCGCTTGCGGCAATTGCCATGGGTAAGGGAGATAAAAAAAGGGCAGAAACGATACTTTCTAATGCGGTTACGATGCTTTGCTTTTTTTCGATTGTTTTGATGGTTGTATTCTTTCTGATTGAAAAGCCTTTTTTATATCTGATTGGTGCCAGTGATGTCACCTATCCTTATGCAGGTGCATATCTGAGGGTTTATTTGTTGGGAACACTTTTTGTACAGATTGTGATAGGTCTGAATCCGTTTATCACAGCTCAGGGACAGTCTAAGATTGCCATGTTTTCTGTACTGATTGGAGCAGGTCTGAATATTGCTTTAGATCCGGTTTTTATATTTGTATTCAAAATGGGAGTCAGGGGCGCTGCTCTTGCTACGATTATTTCACAGTTTGCCAGTGCGCTTTGGACGATACGATTTCTGCTTGCAAAAAAGACTTCTCTGCGCATTCAGATAAAGTATTTGAAGCCACAGTGGAATATCATCGGAAGTGTGGCTGCACTTGGAGTTTCCCCTTTCATTATGCAGAGTACGGAAAGTTTGATTTCGATTGTACTTAGCAGCGGCTTACAAAAATATGGTGGGGACATATATGTTGGTTCGCTGACGATTTTACAAAGCATCATGCAACTGATTAATATACCGATTTCCGGATTTACGCAGGGCGTGCAGCCGATTTTAAGTTACAACTATGGAGCAGGAAATATCGACCGTGTTAAGACCACATACAAGCGAATTATAACCATAACGACGGTTGCCTCTTTTGCAATTACGCTATCCGCGATGCTGTTTCCGGGAGTATATGCACGCATTTTTACCGATGATATAGAATTGATTGCAGTGGTTAAGAGGGTAATGCCGATTTTTGTTGCCGGAATGTTGGTCTTTGGAGTGCAGATGGGATGCCAGACCACCTTTATGGGACTTGGACAGGCTAAAATTTCTTTATTCATGGCATTGCTTCGAAAGGTATTCTTACTGGTTCCGTTTGCCATTGCTTTCCCGATGATAACAGGAAATGTTATGAGTATTTATTATGCGGAGTGTTGTGCAGATGCACTTGCGGCAACTGTGTGCGGAATTGTATTTTTATGCAATATACGAAAAATTTTGGAAAAAGGTAGAAAAAAGTGAGGAAACGTTTTGGATTCAATCGGAAACAGATTATTTGAGCTTCGTAAGAAGCAGGGAATTACACAGGAAAAACTTGCGGAGCAGTTGAATGTCAGTAGACAGTCGGTATCGAACTGGGAACTGGATAAGTCTCTGCCTGATACGGACAAACTGTTTGTGCTTGCACAGATTTATGATGTGAGCCTGGATTATATCGCATATGGAAATGAAATCAACAAAATGCAGGAGCAGGCACATATAAAGGCTCCGATTTCTGAGACTGAATCAGATATAAGTCCAAACACAGAATGGACCGATATAAAAAAAGCAGAAAGTATCAAAAGCCTGTTACTTGTCGCAGGCATTGTCTGTACATTGGTTTTGATACCGATATTGTTACTTTTTGGTCATATTATGACACATTTATCAGAAAAAGATGCGGTTATGAATTCCAATTTAGTAACTGTAGACCGGATAATGGATCAGTATTCATATGTCGAAGTGACAAAACTGGATTCGGAAGGCAACTTCACCAAGGACAGAGTCTGGCTAGATACCAGAAATCTGTCGGAAGGAGATTATATTTTTACCTATACAAAACCGGGAGAACCGAAAAAACTGAAGTTTGAGTATTATACAACAACAATGATAATACCTTTCATTTTTTTCATCAGTCTTCTGTTTCTGGATGTCATGATTTTTATTTCTTTTATTAAATTACAAGGTAAAAAGCCCGAAAATAAGCCTTTGCAAGTGTAAATTGCGTATTTGTAAAGACGATTTGATAGAAAGTTTATGCTCATTTTTATATGCTTACATTGTTTTAAAACCAATTGTTTTGATATAGTTTACTATTCTATCACAGACGCGTTCTCACTTGGATAACAACGTAACAGTACTAAATTCGCAATAAATTGCTCATTAAGTGCTGACGTTGTTATACAGTCTGTGAGTAGAATGGTAAACTATATCAGACATGTTTTAAATCTAACTTGATACCTAATCAAATGTAAGGAGTGTGAAAAAATGAAACAAAAAAGGGGACTGCTTATTGCTTTGGCTCTGATTGTGATTGTCGGAGGAATTGGTACATTTTTCTTTATGATTCAGACAAACGGAAAAGAACCGGATGAAGACACCAACAGAACAGAGGAAATGATACCGGTAGACCGGGGAAACGAAGAGCCGATACAAGATGATGGAATTGAAAAGGATGGATTGCAGATTACCTATGATCTTCCGGATGGTTTATATTTCGAATATGAAAATGAAGAACTAACCGGAGGTTGTATGAAGGAATACATGGACCGAAATTTAAAAAAAATGGTTGATGTATATCTATATGAAGTTCATAATGAAGATGTGGGAATCATTGATACAGAAAATCCGGACAATTCGGTTGTCTATAAAGATATCTCGGTTGATGGAGCCGAGTGGTTCAGGGAAATGCGGCTTGCTTATTTAGAGCGGGATGATGCAAATGATATTCAGACTGAAATAATAGGAGATTATTCCGTTGATTATTTTGTGAAATATGTTGAAAACAGCGATGGCATTATGCAGGGAACGCTTGCCGGAGTTATCACAATTGATGAATCTCATTATTATTGTGTGAAAATCGTAGAATTTGATCAGGATTCTGCCCCGGACATGGATGATTATAGGAAATTATTTTCGATTCATGTACAATAGGGACAGTCATGATAAATATGGGCACGTTAAGTTGCCTGTGTAAAAAAGAAAAGTGAGGGAAAGAAATGAAACTGAAAAAATGTTATAAGTACATGCTTGTTATGGCAATGACCATAATCATGGCATTAGGACTTACTGCCTGCGGATTTAATGTTGGTACACCGAGCGAATCTACTGATTATAAGGATTTGTTTCCGGATGCATCGGCTGAATTAGATGGAGCTTACAAGACATCAACACTTGGATATCGTTTTTCTTTAGATGGCGATTATGGTGAAATGATGGTACATGTAGATACTTCAAAGGGTCATAGCTTTGAGATAATTGAAGATGGCCCTGCTGGATTTAAAATCAAGGATTCTGACGGAAACGATGCTCTATATGCAGCATGTCTGGAAAAGGATCAGTATGCAGAGCTGACTTCCCGCTGCTCGGAAGTAAAGACCGTTAATGGCCGCGAATTTTTATATTGCAAAAATGGTGATGGATCCGAAGATCTTTTCTCTTATATGGATGACTGTGGTTTAAACTGTGGTCTTGCGCTGGAAGTGCATGACGGAAACTACGATAATTTCAGACTGGTTGCATTCCGCGGAGAACCGTTAGAAGGAAGTACCACGGATGTACATGCATATCAGGGAACTCCTGCTGATGAAGGAGCTGTAGTCGAGGAAACACCGGACGCAGTGGATGGAAATGAGGAATCTACAGACGTTAATGCAGAAGATACCACAACAACACAAACAACTGCAAACACAAATCTGGATTCGGAAATTGCTTCTACATTAAATGGTCTGAATACAGATTATAACAAAGTAAAATGGGGAAGTGTATATTCCATATTTCCGGATAATCCCGGTATCGTAATCAGTGTGACTCCTGGAAAAATGTTTGGTGATGATATTCTGGTTGTTGCTATTACCAATCTGTATGATCAGGAAATTAGTTTTTCAGGCTCAGCAAAGGCACGCGGAAAAGATGATGCCATTGTAGGAGAAACATTTATTTATCAGGGTTGCATTGGTGCAGGTAATACGGTTATTGAATATATTGATTGTGACAGTACGCCCGATGGAAGAATCAGTTGGGAAGAATGCGAAATCAGCGAATCTTATCAGGAATATGTTCCGTGGGAAGCTGACTATCAGGCAGGAGGAAATGCTAAGGATGGATATCTGACGGTTGAATATGGCTTATTTGCATCAGACGGCAGTGCCTGTGACAGTTGTATGGTTACCGTTCTTCTCCTTGACGGAGACGGATATGTGACCGGAATGATGACGGATTATACGGAACCAATCGCAGAAAAAGGCACATGGAATAGTTCTGCTGATGTGTATGGAGATGAAAGTATGCTGTCTCAGACTAAAGATGTTGCAATTTTTGCTAATACCGTAAAACCTAACTAATAACTAAGATATGAAAACGTGCCCCATCCAATTCTATTATGAATGGATGGGGCATTTTCTTGTGTTTGTGATTGTAAGGATTTATTAATTAGCTAACTTAAGAGAAATATTCAATAGGTGATTTTATCTGCCTCTGCTTTGGTACGGTGGATGGTGCCTCCTGGATGATGTGGCGGTGCGTAGATGACAGAAAGTTTTAAGGGTGCTCTTCCCGTATTGATAATGTTGTGCCATGTTCCTGCGGGAATAAATATCGCGTCCCCGCATCCGGCATTCTGCAAAAAATTCAAATCATCTTTACATTCTCCCATTTTGACCAATGCTCTTCCCTGTTCAATCCGGATGAATTGATCCGTGTCCGGATGTAGTTCAAGACCGACCTCTCCACAAGGAGGAATTGCCATCAGGGTCATCTGCATATGTTCTCCGGTCCATATGGTTGTTCTGAAGTTGGTGTTCTTAATGCCCTCCATGGCAACGTTTGTTACATAAGGGGCTGGACCGAAATCTTTTGAAACTGTATGATTACCGATTTTCATAAATCGCTCCGGGTCTTTTCTATTATTTTATTCCCATTTTGCAATTATGTTCTTTTCTGTTCACTTATGCCTCTAAGAAAAGTATAAAACCAAATAAAAGCGGACATAGAAAGATATTTATTTTTATGTAAGAACGCCTAGTCTTTTGACAAATTGGTATATTGTATAGATAGTTTGTTAAAAAAGGTTTATGATATGATATAAAGTAAAAACATGGTGTCAGAATACCTTTTGATACCGACATCATAATAATAGATAGAAATGTTCAGGAGGAAAGAACCAAACAAGCTTTTGCGCAGTTGGTTCATAAGAGAAAAATGAGTTGGGAATTTGCACTATTGGACTTTATACAAACTTTACGGACACCGGTTGGAGATTTTTTCTGGCCGGCCATTACAGTGTTGGGAAATGGTGGAATTTTTTGGATCCTTTTAACAATTGCACTGCTAATCAATAAAAAGACCAGAAAGAGTGGTTTCATAATGGCAGTGGCACTACTGGTTGATTTGATTTTGTGTAATGGAGTTATCAAAAATGCCGTTGCAAGAAGCAGACCTTTTACCATTAATTCCTCCATACAGTTATTGATCAATCAGCCCAAAGAGTTTTCATTTCCTTCCGGGCATACCGCGGTTTCCTTTACTACCGTGACGGCATTGTTTTTAGCAAAAGAGAAAATTCTTTGGAAAATTGCTCTCGTGCTTGCTGTACTAATTGCTTTTTCAAGATTGTATCTGTATGTGCATTTCCCTACGGATATTCTGGGAGGCGTGATAGTCGGCGTGATTGCCGGTGTGGTTGGATATTATCTGGTGGAGTTTATTTATAAAAAGAAAAGTAATTTGGGTTAAAATATTATCCCGATTTTGCTCATAATTATGAAATGGACTAATATATCAGTTCTTTTGAAAAAAGCAGGATACATAGCGAATGGTAAGAATACTATTGACTATGTATTCTACTTTATTTTTATCTTGACAATTTATTTATATCGCTATATACTTTGTATTACAAAGTATATATAATAACCAAGTACAATTATTAGTGTCACAATAGGAGATGCACAAGGTGTGCAGCAATCCGTAGGTATCATGGGTATAAGCGGCAGAACGGAGACCAATATGAATGATAAGTATGAAAAGCAAATGAAAAAAGGCGTTTTGGACATGCTGGTGCTAAAGCTTCTTTGCAAAGAACAAAAATATGGTTATCAGATTATCCAGGAGCTACGGGAAAAAAGTGAGGATACCTTTCAATTACGGGACGGAACTTTATATCCTATCCTGTATCGGCTGGAAGATGACGGACTCATTCTTGGAGAATGGAGCGAGCCGGAAGGCAGACAGGTATCGAGAAAGTATTACCGGATTACCGAAAAAGGAACAGAAGCATTGACAGAGATTGATGCGGTTTGGAAGAAAATTGCAAAAGGAATAACAATGATTATGGAGGAAGAAAAATGACACCTGAAAAGTATGTAAAGCAAATATTGAAACTGGTAACATGCGGAAAAAACAAGAAGAAAGATATTTCCAGACAGCTTTTGTCCGAAATACAGGAGCGTATGGACAATCAAGAATCGCTGGAGACTATTATTTCTTCGATGGGTTCTATCCGTGAAATTGCGGATGGATTTAATGAAAGTCTTTCTGCAGAAGATAAAAAGCAATGGAAAAAGGAAAAAAATCTGAAAATATTAGGTATTGTTGTATTGGTAATCCTCGTAATCTGCTTTTTGTTTTTCATGATGATTCCGAAAACAAATGAGATTTCCGAAAGTGAAATCTTTGATGAAACGACTGTTCAGAATGCATTGATGCAAACGATTGATTATCTGGATGCAGAAGATTACAATAGTTTGAAACAGATGTCAACGGATAATCTTGCTGCTATTTTTACGAAGGAAAAAATGGATGAAGTGAAAGCCCAGATTTGCGAAGGTGGCTTTGGAAACCGCATCAGCCTGGGAAATGTCTATATGATAGAAGTTGCCCAGAGTGGAAAGCACTTTGTTACCTGCCAGGCACAGGTTTCCTATGAAAACATCATCATTACTTATACGATTAGCTTTGATGAAAATATGAAATTGAGTGGTTTATATATGAAATAAGCGTATATAAAACAAATCATGAATCACACTTCTGTATTTTGTACAACATATTTCCAAAACTCTTCCGCAACAAGGGAGAGTTTTTTTTCTTTTCTTTGCGTCAGATAGTAGCTGGCGGTTACAGACGGATCGATAAGTTTTTTGGTAATCACTTTCCGGCTGTCGGCATAAATAGCGGCAGCAGCGGGATAAATGGCAATGCCAACGTTTTGCTCGGTAAGTTCATAGGCATTGAGCACATGTGCCATGCGGCAAATGATCTTGGGCTTTACATTTTTCATGGCAAACCAGTCGGTTATTTCCTGTAATCGGGAATGACGTGACGGAATAATCAGCTCATAAGGAGCAAGTTTTTCTAAAGCGATGGAATCCCCCGGCTCTTTTGCAAGCGGATGTGTCACAGGAATCATTGCTACCCATGGTTCATCAAAAATTAATTGTCCTTCCAGATTTTCGGGATTGTAAGGTCCCACAATGACGGCAAGGTCACACAAACCGTTTTGCAGTCTTTGTAATACGTCATCGGAATTGCCGTTCCAAAGATTAAACTCGACATGCGGGTACAATTGGTGAAAGCCGGCAATCCATTCGGAAATCAGATGCGGCGCACGCCCTTCTACGGATGCCAGATAAAGCGTACCCTGTAATCCTTTGTCCATTTTCCGAACCACTTCAACGGACTGGTTGGATAAATGCTCAATCTGCAGTGCATATTGACGGAATTTCTGACCGGCCTCTGTCAGCGTTACACCTTTTGAACTTCTGTGAAACAGTTCAACGCCCAGTTCTTCTTCCAAATCTTTGATCTGGCGGCTTAAAGGCGGCTGGGCAATCAACAGCCTCTGTGCAGCTTTTGTAAAACTTTTTTCTTCTGCAAGTACCAGAAAATAATGTATATGTCTTAATTCCATAGCAGGTTCCTCCGGGATAAACAAAAATCTTTAGTGTCTGACATCATTTTCATCTGATTTTATTTCTATACTATATTATATACCTAAAAGGTATAGCGGCACAACTAATATATGTATTTTACTATAATATAAAGTCATGATACTATAAACTCAACAAAGGAAAACAAAGAAAATGAAAAGAAATAAACGACAAGTAAAAGCAAGTTGTTGAAACAAAAGAGACAATACAAGCATAGAAGAGAGGAGGCGCACTCATATGATTAAAGCAATTTCAGAATTTTTAAGTGCTTACTATGGTGAGTTTGCACATCGTGAAGCAAAATGAAAAGAATATGGAAAGAATTAAAAAAGTAGCGGAGACTGAATTTGAGATAATACGGTTTCCGCTATTTTTTTGTGATGTTTCAGCTCTGCACTGCCAAACGAATCTGTGGGAAAGATTGTATGGAATATTGAAATATGATAAAATATTTTTATTCATATATATCTTGAAATGACATCCCAAAAGTATCTTTGCTGTGTGTTGGAAATCTGTTTGTAATTAAATAGAAGTCTAAATTAGAAGTCTAAAATAGAAATCTAAAAGAAAACATATTTGACAGGATGAAAATGAGGAAGAAATGCTACAGAGTATTACATATATTTTATTCTTTGGACTATTTTTTGGTTGGATCTGCAAAAAACTGCATCTGCCTGCGTTATTTGGAATGATTCTTGCAGGTATTCTGATTGGACCTTATGTGCTGGATTTGTTAGATCCATCCATTTTAAATATTTCCGCGCAAATACGTAAAATTGCGCTAGTGATCATTTTAATCCGGGCTGGATTAAAGTTATCATTGGCTGACTTAAAAAAAGTCGGGAGGCCGGCAATTCTTTTGTGTTTTTTGCCGGCATCGGCAGAACTAATCGGAATGCTTTTGCTGGCACCGAAACTATTGGGAATATCCCTTCTGGAAGCCGCCGTTCTTGGTTCTGTTGTAGCCGCAGTTTCGCCTGCGGTTGTTGTTCCTGGAATGATTAAGCTGATGGATGAAGGATATGGCACGGATAAGGGAATCCCACAGATGATTTTGGCCGGAGCATCGGTAGATGATGTATTTGTCATCGTTTTATTCACGACATTTACCGGGATGGCTCAACACGATACGGTATCCGTTATGCAGTTTGTGAATATTCCGGTTTCCCTGGTTACCGGAATTAGTATAGGCTTGCTGGCAGGTATCGGACTGATGGTTTTGTTTGACAAAATTTCTCAAAGAGATATGGTGCGTGTTCTGATTGTCCTAGGATGCAGTCTTTTATTGGTTTCAGCAGAAGATGGTTTATCCGGTATTGTTCCATTTGCATCACTGATTGCGGTTATGTGTCTGGGAATGGCAATCCGGATGAAAAAAGAGGATTTGGCAAAGAGACTGTCACAAACTTATGACAAACTATGGGTTGGTGCTGAAATCTTTCTTTTTGTATTGGTGGGAGCTTCTGTACAGATTGAAAGTGCAAAATCAGCCGGTTTGAAATCCATTGTTCTGATTTTCGGCGTTCTGCTATTCCGAATGATTGGTGTTTATCTATGTGTACTGGGTACAAAGCTGAATCAAAAAGAACGGCTCTTTTGTATGCTCGCCTATATACCCAAGGCAACAGTACAGGCGGCAATCGGCGGAGTTCCTTTGGCAATGGGGTTAGCCTGTGGCAACATGGTGTTGACCGTTTCTGTTATTTCTATTTTGCTAACCGCCCCATTAGGTGCATTTTTTATCGATTGGACATATAAAAAATGCCTTCTTAAGTATGAAACAATAAAAGAGTGATACAATTTCGGTTTTATTTGAAGTCAATCAGTTAGTATATGTTAACAAACAAAGGGAGATTACAATGTTATATAGAAAAGACCGTAAAGGAAACGAGATTTCACAGCTTGGTTTTGGCTGCATGCGTTTTACGAAGAAAGGGAATGCTTTTGATTTTGAAAAAGCAGAACAGGAAGTGATGCAGGCCATTTCGGAAGGTGTGAATTATTTTGATACTGCCTATATTTATGCGGGTAGTGAAGAATTGATGGGAAAAATCTTTGCAAAAAACAAGGTTCGTGACAAGGTTTATATAGCAACGAAGCTTCCGCATTACATGCTTCGTTCGCTGGATGCAATCGAGAAAACCTTTCGGGAGGAACTACGAAGATTGCAGACCGATTATATTGATTACTATCTGATGCATATGTTTACGGACATAGAGGAATGGGAAAATCTGAAAAAACTCGGAATAGAAGACTGGATTTGTCAGCATCTTTCAGATGGAAGCATTCGTAATATCGGATTTTCCTATCACGGCGATTCGGACATGTTTTTAAAGATATTGAATGCCTACGACTGGGATTTTTGTCAGATTCAGTATAACTATCTGGATGAACACAGTCAGGCGGGGCGACGCGGACTGGATGCCGCCTATGAAAAAGGAATTCCGGTTATCATTATGGAACCACTTAGAGGCGGAAAGTTAGTCAACATGCTTCCAAAGGATGCGCATGTGGCGATGGAAAAAAGCGGACGTGGATATTCTGCTGCTGAATGGGGTCTTCGATGGTTATGGAATCAGCCACAGGTAACTTGTGTGCTTTCCGGAATGAATTCTTCAGAGATGGTAGCGGAAAATATACGGATTGCTTCAGAAATGACAGTCGGACAGTTCACGGATGAGGATTTTGAAACGATTGAAAAAATCAAAACAGCAATCCGCAAAAAAGAAAAAGTCGGATGCACAGGATGCCGTTATTGTATGCCCTGTCCCAAAGGTGTAGATATTCCGGGTATTTTTCATTATTATAATCTGTCCTGCATTGAAGGAAAATCGGCGACCAGAATGGAGTTTGCACGCAACATGGGAATGCGGAAGGATTCGTGTCTTGCTTCGCAGTGTATTAAATGCGGAAAGTGCGAAATGCATTGCCCTCAGCATATTCCCATTCGTGAAAAGTTAGCGGAGGCTGACAAAGCATTAAGACCGCTTCCGTATAAAATCGGGATTGAAATCACGAGACACATTTTTTTGAAAAACAGGAAAGCAAAACAGGAAAGTAAAAAGTAACATATGACAAAACCGGAAAGTTATTCAACCGGTGTAATGCAGAAAGCAACAGGGTACAAAACAAAAAGATAAAATACAAAGATAAAACACAAAGACAAAATACAAAGATAAATATTTAAAATACAAAGATAAAATAGGAATAGATTACATGAGCAGAAAGAGAATTGGTTTGTTGTTAGGACAGCCTGATGAGAATTATCAAAAGGAATTTATAGATGGATTTTTAGAGCAGACATTTGCATATGATTATGATGTCTGTATCTTTGCCATGTATAGAAAGTATCAGGAAACAACGAATCGTGAAATTGGCGAATCCGGTATTTTTTCACTTATTCCATATGAGAACTTTGATGGTTTTGTTGTATTGGCTGATACCATTCAGACCACCGGATTAATAGAGCGTCTGGAAGATGAGTTGCATACTTTTTTCCGGGGACCTGTTTTATTTGTCGATAAAGAAAGTGAGTATTTTCCTACTGTTTCGACCGATTATTTTCATCCGACAAAGCATTTGATTTCACATCTGATTGAGTGCCATGGGATTACAAAAATTGCCTATCTGACCGGAAAGTCGTGGCATCCGCATTCCATTCAACGTCTGAACGGATTTTTGGAATGCATGAAAGAACATCAGCTGCAGGTGCGAAAGGACTGGATTTTTGAAGGTGATTTCTGGTATACCAGTGGCGAAAGTATGGTGGAGAAGTTGTTAAAGACACCTGATGATTTGCCGCAGGCGATTGCCTGTGCCAATGACTGTATGGCTATCGGAGTGGCCAATGCTTTGGAAAAGAAAGGGGTTCGTGTGCCGGAGGATATCGCGATTGTCGGATATGATTCGCGACAGGAAGGAAAGACCAGTCCGAAGCCTTTGACGTCTGTCCCAATCCCGTCATGGGAGTGTGGAAAGCACACAGGAAAAGCAATTCGTGCATTGCTTGATGGAACAGAAATTCCGGATTTCAATCCCAAAATCGAATTATTTATCGGAAGCAGTTGTGGATGTAAATGTGATGTTGCATTTCGTTCCATGAATAGGGAAAGCTGGGAAGTAACAATCTCTGAACGTGATTTTCTATTAAACCTAAATAGTATGATGGATGACTTGATGTGTCAGACCAAACTGACAGATCTGATGAATGTTATTTTTTCTTATACCTATCAGATACAGGAGTTCCCGAGCTTTCATCTGTGCCTTAATGAGCAGTGGGAGACGATGGAAAGTCTGTGCATGCTAAATGCGGATTGGAGTCATTACAGCAATCGTATGTTATATGCACTCGAATGCCGCCAAAGTATGGATAATCCGGGAAGAGTTGATTTGACAAGATTTTTTGATAAAACAGAACTTTTGCCGGAATTGCAGGAAGAAAGAGAGCAGCCCAAGGCATTTCTTTTTACACCGCTCCATTTTGAGGAACGTTGCATGGGATATGTAGTGTGGGAATATGGAAAAGATACCGTTGGCTATGATCAGGCGTACAGTGCGTGGATTTCTAATGTTATTCGTGGATTGGAAAGCCTTAGACGGTTAGCGATAGCTAATCAAAAGGAGACTTCTCTGCAGGAGCTTCATTTTGAACAAAATAGATTGGCAGAGTTAGAAACTGCATTACAAAACATGAATGCAGATACGTTAAATGGATTACATGGTCCTTTTTCGGATATGATAAATTCTGATGTTATAAAACAGATTAGCGAATCAGAGCGGGAAGAGCGGGAATTGGTAGAAAAAGTTTTGGATGAAAATCTGTTTACATACTTTTTCCAACCAATTGTGGATGCAAAAACAGGAGAAATATTTGCATATGAAGCTTTGATGCGTACAACAACGAAGCAGTCGGTTCCGCCACTTACAATTTTAAAATATGCGGAGCAGATGGATCGATTGTATGATGTTGAAAAATATACTTTTTATAATGTCTTGACCCGTCTTTCAGAGCGTCAGGAAGAGTTTAGCGGTAAAAAAATATTTTTAAACAGCATTCCCGGCATAACCCTAAATGATTCAGACACGAAAAAAGTAGTGGAATTGTTGCGGGATAATAGTAAGCAGATTGTCATTGAATTGACCGAACAGGCAGAAATCGATGATGAACAGCTTTTAGAAATCAAAGAGAAATATGCGCGTATTGGAATGGAAACCGCAATTGATGATTATGGTACGGGTTACTCCAATATATTGAATTTGCTTCGTTATATGCCAAGATATGTGAAAATTGACCGCGGATTATTGACAGAAATTCATAAAAGCCCGCAAAAACAGCATTTTGTAAAAGAAATAATTGAGTTTTCACATGATAACCGTATCATTGTGCTGGCTGAGGGAATAGAAACCTACGAAGAAATGCAGACCGTAATTCATCTTGGTGTGGATTTGATTCAGGGATATTATACGGCGAGGCCCGGTGCTGAAGTACTGCAAAATATTGACGTGCGAATCAAACGTGAAATTCATCAGCTCACCAAGCAATTACTTTTTGATAAAACCAAGAAAGTATATACGGCGGGAAAAGAGTTTCGTATTTCTTTGGCAAAGCTGCATTCAGAAGAATGTGAATATATTGTGATTCCCAATGAGGAAACTACCTACCGGGATTTAGATATTAACGGTGTCCCGGGGATGGCTTCTAATATGATGATTCAGATTGCCGACGGATACCATGGCAGACTGGTATTAAATAATGTGAGCCTTGGGACAAAGCGTGGACAGCCTTGTATTGATATTGGAGAGGATTGTGACCTGACCTTGGTTTTACGTGGAGAAAATGAGTTTCGGACCGGAGGTATCCGGGTGCCGGAAAATTCCCGTTTGACCTTGGATGGTGAAGGTTCGTTACTTATCCAATGCAATTATGATGGTTGTTTTGGTATCGGAAATGATATGGATAAACGCCATGGTGACCTGATTTTTGAACAGGATGGTACGATTGAAATCAAAACAAATGCCAAAAACAGCATAGCCATTGGTTCCGGATTGGGTGGAAATATCTGTATAAATCGTGGGAAATATGACATTAGTATGATCGGAAACAAGGGAGTTGCCATCGGCAGTATCAAAGGTGAGACGAACATACATGTTTTATTTTGTGATGTGTCCTTACGTTCTGCATTGTATGCAGGTGTCGGAATTGGTTCTGCAACAGGCAATGTAAATGCCTTGATTAAACATGTTTCTTTCAATGGGAAAATGAATGGAACAAAATATGTCGGTATTGGTTCTTTTGAGGCGTTAGTTAACCGGATTGTGATACAGAATACCAGTTTGCGTGCTGAGTTAAATGCAAAGCAGATTTGTGGAATCGGATGTGTTGCACATCCTGTGGAGATAGAAATATCCTATGCATCCTTTATTCTGGATGGAGAGGTGGACGAAGTGATTGTTCTTGGAGATAAAAAATGTCAATCGACATTGCTGTTACGCCATAGTGAAGTGTTTGTCAATCTGCAGGAATATCGAAACCATATTTTTGGAATTCACAAGGCCAAATTTCAAAATGAGAACGGCAGGATTAAAATTACAGGAAATGATGAGCCTGTAGAATTGTGGAAAAGTTAAAAGAAAAACAAAAGAGAATGTATAATTAAGGAAAGAGAGAAAATTGCATATACAGAGAGAAAATATACAATTTCGAATAAGAAAGGTTATATATATCGGAAAGATAAGGTGGCACAAAGGGTTGGAAACTGAGAAATGAAAAGAAATTAAGAAATTATTAAATCAATGCCATTGACTTGCAAAATGAAAATATATGTGTTACTTTATCGATAGAAAAAAGGGGGAATTGATTATGAATACTTACAGACCCGAAGAACAAGGTATCAATCAGACATCATCACAGTACAATCAAAGTGGTACATACGGATACAACAATACCCAGTATAACCAGGGTGGCACAAATGGATATAATCCGCAGTATGGTGCGAATGGATATAATCCACAGTACGGTGCAAACGGATATAATCCACAGTATGGTGCGAATGGATATAATCAACAGTATGGCGCAAATGGTCAGTTTGATTATACGTCAAATGGATATGGCATGGATATGAGTGCGGGATTTGAAAGCGGAAATCCTGTTCAGATGACAGGTATCAAAAATCTGGGTGCCATCATTTCCAATGAAGTAATTGCAAAATCCTATCTGTTTATGATGGTTGCGCTCTTTATTACAGCAGGCGCTGCATTAACAACATCACCTGCAGTTGCAATCAGAATTTTGACAGGAAATAATTATATTGTGTTTATCCTTACAGAGCTTGCAATTGTTTGGGGAGCAGATTTTGCAATAGCAAAAAATAAACCGATTTTGGCAGGCATTTTGTTTGCAGCATATTCCTATATGACCGGTATGTTGTTCTCTATATTCTTTGTTTTGTATACCGGTGGTTCATTGGCAGCCGTATTTTTAATGTGCTCCGGCATGTTCGCTTTTATGGCTATCTATGGAATGGTGACAGACAGAGATTTATCATCTGTCGGCAATATCTGCCTGATGGGACTGGTTGGTATTATCATTGCTACCTGTGTCAATTTAATATTCCTGAGAAGCAGTATGTTTGACTTTATTGTAAGTATAGTTGGAGTGCTTATTTTTGTCGGATTAACAGCCTACGATGCAAATAAGGCAAAAAGGATTGCGGCTACCTCGGATAGTAGCAATGCTTTGACAATGTCAATGTATTGTGCCCTTGAACTATATCTGGATTTTATAAATCTGTTTTTGAGACTACTAAGTTTATTTGGAAAAAGAAAATAAAGATTTACAGGCTGTCTGATTACGGACAGCCTTTTTTGTGTAAACAATGAGCCAAATAGATTCATGCTTGCATGAGAATTTATTTGGCGAATGCCCATCACTGAGCATGCTTTGCATGCGATGTGTGTAAACAATGAGCCAAATGGCAGAGTTTTTGGCTTTGCCAGAATTGAATGATAGGATGTATAAATATGGCAGATGAAAAACGTTTTGACAATGAAGAGATTCAAAAAGGTCTGGAAGATTTTGTTGACAGACAGCTAAACCTGGATTTTTCACTTACAGAATCCATACAAACAAAGCCGAATCCGAAAAAGCCTTCTGAGGCTGATTTTGATATTATCGGATATTCCGAAGATGCATATGACGATCTGAAGTTTGATTTGTCTACAGATCGGACGAGAACAGATACGTATGACAAAAAGCCGGCAGATCGGGCAAGAGCGGATTCATATGATAAAAAGTCGGCAGATCGGTCAAGAGTGGATACGTATGACAAAAAGTCGGCAGATCGGACGAGAGTGGATTCATATGGCAAAAAACCAGCAGATCGGACGAGAACGGGTTCGCATGATCAAAAGTCAACAGAGCGTACAAGAAGAGATTCTTCGACACGTTCCCGTCGAGAGAGTGAAAGAGAAAAAGAGATAAAACAAAGCAAAAAGCAGGCAAAAAATCAGATGGCAGGAAAGAAAAACAAAAATAGTAAAAAACAGAATAAGAAGAAAAAGAAAAACGGAGCTGCAAAGGCATTTTTGGTATTTTTGGCAGTCTTTTTCATATTAATTTTCGGCGGTATCTATATGGCCGTCAATCATGTTTATCAAAAAATGACCTATAATGAAGTGGAAAGCATGGCGAAGGAATCCTACAAGGATAACGGTGTTGTCAATGTTCTACTGATCGGAAATGATTCCCGTTTGGGCGGAGATGACGGAAGATCGGATGCCATGATTTTGGTTTCCATTAGTGATAAGACCAAAACGATTACCATGACATCATTTTTGCGTGATATGTATGTAGAAATTCCGGGGCATGACGGAAACCGTCTGAATGCAGCTTATGCATATGGCGGACCGGAACTACTGATGGAAACCATAGAATATAATTTTGATATTCCCGTGCATCGATATGCTCTGGTTAATTTTGAAGCATTTGCCAATCTGGTTGATGCTGTGGGTGGTATTGATCTTGAGGTAACCAATGAAGAGGTTCAGTTAATCAACGGATATCTGATGGAATATAACCAGCTTCTTGGAAGAAATCTGGATTATGACTGGTTGGATGCATCCGCAAGCGGTGTTATTCATTTGAACGGCCCTCAGGCACTTGCCTATACCCGTAACCGATACATTGGCACAGATTTTGGAAGAACTGAACGCCAGCGTAAAGTGTTGGCAGAGGTATTTAAAAAACTTCCCGGAGCGATGATGACCAATTCCGGAGGGGTGATTGATGGTTTGTTCCCGAATTTAACGACCAATCTGAAACAAAACGAATGCTATAAGATTGCACTTGGAGGATATAAAATTGTAGGCTATGACATGGTACAGCAATGTGTGCCTATGGAGGGAACCTATTCCAATGCAACCATCCGAAGTATGGCTGTTTTACAGGTGGACTTTGAGGCCAATAAGCGTTTCCTGAAAGAAACCCTCTATGGGGAGTAAGATATTTAAATTGAAAAAGCATTTTTGAACGTTGGGTGGATATATATTTCATTCGAGTTTAGGTTCCGATGCTTATATTTGACTAAGTATTTTTATATAGTATGTTGCTTGTGAACGCACCGGTGCACGTCGGACATCCGTGTCCGATGTGCACCTTTCGCAGCATCCATGCTGCGAATTGCTGAAAATGAGAAAAATACTAAGTCAAATCAAAGCATCTTCACAATAAACTCAAATGAAATATATATCCACCCAACTGCGTTTTATGGTTTATGCACTGGAAGTTTTCAATTTAAATACTGTGGAAGAGAATTATCGTGAAGCATTTTTGTTTAATTTAATCATTAGCTTCATAATATGATATTCTGGGCAAAAGGTATACTCAGTTGGCCGGAGCAATGCTTCTTGCGGATTTATTGTGCAGATGTATTAGTTCATCTTAATATTTCGTTCTGTTTCAGCAATTCGCAGCAAGGATGCTGCGAAAGGTGCACGTCGGACATGGATGTCCGGGTGCACCGGTGCGTCCGATTTCTAATATAAAGAAGACGAAATATTTAGAATGAACTTATACATCGAAACCTAAATCCGCAAGAAGCATTGCTCCGGCCAACGTCCGTAACCAATAACTCCCCCCCCAAAAAGAATACTCTTCAGCCAACATCCAAGAAAAATAAAACAACACTATTGACAGCTATGTGCGGCTGTGCTATTTTATAAGTGTACTATCTGTACTAGTACACTAAAATCGGATATATAGATAGTAAAATCAAAAATGATGCATGGAGATGATGCATGAAAAGGAGCGGTGATCTTGATTAGGATTGATTATACGGATTCAACCCCGATTTATGAGCAAATTGTAAATAAATACAAAAACTTAATTGTTCGCAATGTGCTTACACCGGAAGAAAAGATGCCATCTGTCAGGACGCTGGCGATGGAGCTTTCCATTAATCCCAATACCATTCAAAAAGCATATGCTGAGTTGGAGCGGCAGGGATTTATCTATACGGTGAAAGGAAAAGGGAATTTTGTTGCAGCCAATGACAACTTAAAAGACATCAAGCAGGCTGAAATCTTAGAAAAGCTGGATGGGCTTTTGAAAGAAGCAAAAGATGCTGATGTAGATCTTTCCGTGTTGATTGAACACATACAAAGCAAGCAAAAACAATCCAAATAGCAGGTATTGCAAGGAGGTAACAATATGATATCCATCAAAGGGATTACAAAAAAATTTGATGATTATATTGCGGTAGATCATATCGATATTGAGATGAAAGAAGGCATGGTCTTTGGTCTGATTGGAACCAATGGAGCTGGTAAGTCCACTCTTCTTCGAATGATTTGCGGCGTGACAAAACCGGATGAAGGAGAGATTTTGATTGATGATATGCCGGTATATGACAATCCGAAAGCTAAAGAAAAGATGTTTTTTATTTCGGATGAACCATATTTTTTTCCACACGGTACTGCCGTGGATATGGAGCAGTACTACAGCATGGTGTATCAAAGCTTTGATAAATCGGAGTATTACAAATTATTGGAGCAGTTTAATCTGGATTCCAAGCGAAAGATAGCGACATATTCCAAGGGAATGAAAAAACAGCTTGCCGTGATTTTGGCACTGGCAAGCAAAACAGAATATATTCTTTGCGATGAGACCTTTGATGGTCTGGATCCGGTGATGCGGCAGGCAGTAAAAAGCCTTCTGGCAAAAGAGATGGGGAGCAGAGGCTTGACACCGATTATTGCATCCCACAATTTGCGGGAACTGGAAGATATTTGTGATACAGTCGGACTTTTACATAAAGGCGGTGTCATCTTATCAAAAGATTTGGATGAGATGAAGTGTCAGATCCAAAAGGTACAATGTGTATTCAAAGATGAACTGGCATATGAGAGTGCAATGCGTATTTTGAAAGTGATTAAGAAAGAACAAAGAGGAACCATGTATACACTTACGGTTCGCGGAGACAGAGAAGAAGTTGCAGCGAAACTGACCGGGCTTGACACTGTCTTTTGCGAAATCATTCCTCTTTCTTTGGAAGAAATCTTTATCAGTGAAACGGAGGTAGTGGGTTATGACATCAAAAAACTCATTTTGGAAGTATAGCATCTGGAATTTGAAAAAAAGAAGCTGGATTTTAACGCTTAGCAGTGTGTTATCACTTTTTTCATTACCGATTTTCACCTATCTGTCCGTGTCCGGACTGGCATCGGATTATTGGCAACTGCAAGATAGAACGGCGGACGATTACAATGAATTGGTGTATGAGATTTTAAATACGAATTTCTATTCGGTACTGCCTTTTATTATTGCGGTTGTTTTGGGCATTTTTATGGCTATTCAGAGCTTTGCGTGGATCAATAAAAGACAGAAAGTGGATATGTATAAATCGGTTCCGGTAAAAGAATCCAGCCGTTTTTTGTATATTCATCTCAATAGCCTGTTTATTTATGCAGTGCCGTTTGCCTTATGTATTTTGGCATCCAATCTGATTGTATTGGGATATCGGGTGTACAATATTGTCTTTGTAAAGGCAAGCTTTATCATTTTTCTTGTTTGTGTGTTGACATTTCTTTCTGTCTATATGCTTGTGTTAGTAGCCCAGCTGTTAACAGGAAATATGATTCTAGCATTTTTTGGTGGCCTTTTTCTACTGTTTGTGGAACCGGCATGTCGGTTATCCGTTTTTATGTTTCAGGATAACTTTTTGGATACATTTTGTAATGTTGTAGGAACCTCTGCCTTTATTTCGAAAAACATAACATCTCCAGTATTGGCGGGATTGAGCTGTTTTTTGTCATTTCGAAACAGTATTTTTAATGAAGCATTCTCGTTTCGATATTATCGCTGGGGACTTGGATTAATCAGTGACAATCTGTATTATGTTGTGCTCTTACTGCTCCAGATTGCGATTTATACCGGTGTTGCGTATTGGTTATATAAAAAAAGAGCGGCACAGACCGGCGGGAAGGCAATTGTATTTGCAAAAGCGATACCTATTTTAAAGATTATCATTATATTTACGATTTCGCTCGGTGTCGGTGTCTTAATGGCCATGGCAGGTAATTATTATAATAATGCAATCATGTACGGATTGGTTGGCATCATTTTGGCAGCGGTTCTAATGCATTTGATTTTAGGTGGAATTATCGAAGGTGATTTTAATGCTGCAATGAAGAAAACAGTAAAGAGCCTTCCTGCATCGCTGTTAGCGTGTGGACTTAGTTGTTTTATATTCTTTGTGTATGCGTTTGATCTTTTTGGTTTTGATACCTATCTGCCAAAAGTCGATGAACTAGCGGGTTTTTCTTTTGTGAGACCGGATGATCCGGCCTTAAATGTAGTCTGGGATGAAGTGTATGAAGGTGAGACAAAATTGAACATATCCGATGAGCATGCCAAAGAGGTGCTTCTTACGGTATTGCAAGATGCCATGCAAAGAGAACAATATACCGGTAAAAATTATTTTGGCGAAAATACTCTTCGCTCTGTGCGAGATGAATTTGGGATTGACAGCAATCTGGTATACCGGGATGAAGACCGATGCGAAAGTGTATATGTCACCTATTATTTAAAAAACGGAAAAACCAAAGAAAGAAGATATTGCTTGTTGCCGACGGATGCAAGGAAGATATATGCGTCATTTTATGCGACATCAGATTATAAAGATGTTGCGAATCCGTTCAACAAAGAATATGTCATGGATATGATCAAAGACAGTGATACAGAGAAACAGATTATCTATACATCTTATGATTTTGAATCCTTAACGCAGAGTGACCATCAGAAACGCTTTAGTCAGGAGGAGGTAGAGGCTTTGGCGGAAGCCGCAAAAGCAGATATTAATGACCGGACCTATGAGGATTTAATCACGAAAGCTCCTGTTGGAATGATTACATTCGGATTTCGAAATCCCAATGAGGAACCCAAACAATGGGATACATCTTCTTACACATATTATGGAGCGAATATGGTTGTTTATGAGAGTGATGAAAGAACCGCTTCCTTGTTGAAATCATTCGGACTTTATAAAGATACTCAGATTCCATTGGATGAGGTGACCAAAATTAATGTATATTGTGAAGATACTGTGGTACGTGAAAATGTATCGGATGCTAATACGGAAACGGCAACAGAAGTTATCCAACGTGTTTTGAGCATAGAACCGGATACAGATCTGGCAAAGAAGGTAATAGAGGATGCATTTCCGATGAGGGCGCAATGGAATGCCATCGATGTTGAAATGATGGCTGACAATGATTATTTTGTAGAGGTGGTTCCCAAAAACGGAGAAACACAACAGTATGCATTGTATACCATCGGCTTCCCACAGGAATTGAAGGAAGCCATGAAAGATGCGAAAGAAAACAACGCATGGGTATCCAGAGATTATTATTAAAAGATAATTCGATTTATTTACACCATCTGCCGCTGGCGCCGCAGGGTAAAACCAGACCGCTTTCGGTTACGGGAAGACCGATTTCTTCGGCTTCCACCCTGCCGCCAAACTGCGGAACTATCGCAGTATTAATCATATAAGAAAGCACAGCCGGCTGTAATCCGGTGGTGTAGGAATTAATCAAAAAGAAAACGGAATCTTTGGATAACAATTTGGCTGTCAATTGGATAAAAGGATAAATCGAATCTTCGATTTTCCAGATTTCACCTTTGGGTCCTCTGCCGTAAGACGGAGGATCCATGATAATTCCGTCGTAGGTATTGCCGCGGCGGATTTCTCTTTCTACGAATTTGACGCAGTCATCCACCAGCCAACGGATTGGCGCATCGGATAGACCGGATGATACGGCGTTTTCTTTTGCCCAGGTGACCATACCTTTGGATGCGTCTACGTGTGTGACGCTTGCACTGGCAAACGCTGCAGAAATGGTTGCCCCACCGGTATAGGCAAAGAGATTTAGGACTTTCAATGGACGTCCTTTTTCTTTTGTAGCGGTCCTGATTTTTTCGGCACACCAGTCCCAGTTCACCGCCTGCTCCGGAAAGAGCCCTGTGTGTTTAAAACTGAAAGGTTTCAGATTGAAGGTTAAATCCCGATATTTGATAGACCATTCTTTGGGCAGATTGCGAAATTCCCATTCGCCGCCGCCCTTGTTACTGCGGTGATAATGACCATTTTTTTGTTTCCATGCCGGATTGTTGTGTCCGGTATCCCAAATGACCTGGGGATCGGGACGGACCAGAATATAATCTCCCCAACGCTCGCATTTCTCACCCGAACAAGTATCTATTACTTCATAATCTTTCCATTGATCTGCAATCCACATATATTACTCCTGTTCTTACATTATTGTATTTCGTTATTAATATTTTAATATCGGTGTTTTTGGTTTAAATGATTTTATTTCATCGTTTACGATATGAAATGTTTTCATCATTTAAAATCTATAATTTTTCCAAATTAAAAAGATGTAATTATCATTTTAAAATATGAGTAGAGATTATTTATAACCAGTAGTTTTTGAGCTCTCCAATATAGTCTATGCCGGCATATACCAACAATAAATTCCGTACGACAAAAAAGGTTAAAACCAAAATCAAGGCACCCCAGATATAAGCGGTATTGATAAATATTTTTGCATCTCCGTTTTGTTTTTTCAGTTGTATACCTATTCTAATATAGAAGAAACAACAACAGATTACAACATAAATTACCAATGGATGATAGAAAAGAGACGATAGAATCCGAAGATGCAATAACGCATCAACCGCGCGTGTGCCACCGCAACCGGGGCAATACAGATGAAACGTGTTTTTGAATGCACAATCGTGAAATAGTAGTGGATTTGCGGATTGTATCTTTTCTATATAGTTGGTGTACAAATATGCCAAAAGAAATAAAGACAAAAAAACTATGGTTATTATAAAATATTTCTTCTTATTTATATGGAGATGTAAATACATTTTTTCACTGATCCTATAGCTGTTATCTACCATGATACCAACGGATTGCTCCGCACAATGTGCTCTCGCAATCCGAAAAACATTCGAAATCCGCCTTGACGGGCTACTCTTAATTTACATTATTTTTAATCATTCGTCAAAAATGCTTGTTGAAAAGGCTATCTTCTTGTATAATCTACTTTAACGTGTTACAACGGCAAAGAAATTATTAAAGGAAAAGGGATGTAAAATGGACGATAGTTTTAATGATTTAAATCAGACAGAATATAATCCACAGGGAAGCGACCCGCAGGGATATAATCCACAAGGATACAATCCACAGGAAAGCACCCCACAGGGATATAATCCACAAGGATACAATCCACAGGAAAGCGACCTACAGGGGTATAATCCGCAAGGATATAACCCACAGGGAAGTGAACCGCAAGGGTACAATCCGCAGGGATATAACACGCAAGGATATAACCCACAGGGAAGTGAACCGCAGGGATACAATCCGCAAGGATATTATCAGCCGGGATATGACCAGAGTGGCTACGGATATTCCAATTATAATCAGGGATATTCTTCCGCGCCTGAGCAGAAATCAAGCAATACAAAAGCAGTTATTTCGTTGATACTGGGTATTGCAGGACTGGTTTTATGCTGTTGTCTGGGTGCTCCGTCAGTTATATTGGGAATTATTGGTGTCATTTTAGCAATTTTATCTAAGAATGACAATCAGGGACAAATGGATGGTATGGCGATTGCGGGACTGGTTCTTTCTATTCTGGCTTTTGTTGTAGGTTTGGCTTCCTTATGTTTTTATATTTACTGTTTTGTCACGGATCCGGAAATGTTTGAATCCGTTCGGATTGTTTCAAATCAGTTGTTAAATGGATATTTGTTAAGTTAAATTTTTTATAGGAGAGGAGATTGTGAAAAATGACAAATGTTTCAGGTTGGATTTTAGTTGCATTTGTACTGTATCTTTTGATGATGATTGCGATTGGTGCCATGTATTCAAAGAAAAGTGCAAATACAGAGGACTACTTTTTAGGAGGAAGAAATCTGGGTGGATTTATCGCAGCTTTATCTGCACAGGCTTCTGACATGAGCGGTTGGCTCTTGATGGGACTTCCGGGAGCTATCTTTATTTATGGTATGAATGGCGGAGACGGCTGGTGTGCCGTCGGGCTATTGATTGGTACCGTTTTGAACTGGTTGATTGTTGCTTCCAGACTTCGTAAATATACGATTAAAGCAAACAATTCCGTTACGCTTCCGATGTTTTTTGAAAACAGATATCGTGATGAGAAGAAAATACTGATGTTTATTTCTTCTATTATAATCGTTATCTTTTTTACTGTATATTGTGCGTCTGCGCTGGCAGCCGGCGGCAAGCTGTTTCAGTCTATCTTCGGAATAGATTACAAAATTGCCTTGACACTTGGCGCACTGGTAATTCTGATTTATACATTTTTAGGCGGATTTATGGCAGTTTGTCTGACTGACTTTATCCAGGGAACAATGATGTTAATTGCTTTACTCGCTGTACCGATTTTTGCTGTATGCTTTATGAAAGCAGACGGTGTTACCGTAGCGGCGGGCTTAGAAAGCGCACTTGCAGAGAACCCGGGATTTGTAAATATGTTTAAAGGTGTAAATGTTGTCGGTATCATATCCGGTCTTGCATGGGGACTTGGTTACTTTGGTATGCCTCATATTCTGGTTCGTTTCATGGCTGTAAAGAGTGAAAAGGAAATGACAAAGTCAAAGGGCGTTGCCATTACATGGGTTACCATTTCTCTGTTTATGGCAGCAGTCATCGGAATTGTCGGACGTGCTTATATGGACTTCGATTATATGAATGAAGTCGGTACAGAGAAAATCTTTATTGAAATGATAAAGAAAGTCTTTACGCAGGAAATGAATGCACCGATTGTTGCGGGAATTTTCCTTTGCGGTATTCTGGCAGCAATCATGTCCACGGCAGATTCACAGTTGCTTGTTAGTGCATCTGCAGTTGCGGAAGATATTTATAAAGGAATTATCAGAAAAGATGCTGATGATAAAACCGTTATGACAATCAGCCGTATCATTATCGTAGTCATTGCTGTGATTGCATATGTGATTGCATGGAATCCCAATTCATCCGTTATGGGACTGGTATCCGACGCATGGGCTGGTCTTGGTGCTGCATTTGGTCCCCTGGTACTGATGTCGTTGTTCTGGAAACGTACCAATCTTCCGGGCGCGATCGCAGGTCTTGTCAGTGGTGCTGCAACGGTCATCATCTGGGACTACATTCCGTTATTAGCCGGTGAAACCATCAAAGCTGTAACCGGACTTTATTCTTTGGCAGTCGGTTTCCCAATCAGCCTGATTTTCATTCTTGTGGTTAGTCTTTTGACAAAGGCACCGGCCAAAGAAATCATGGATGAATTTGATGCCGTTAAAGATGTACAGGATAATATCTAAAGAAAATGAATCCTAAAAAATGTGGATAAATAAGCAAAATACATAAAAAATAGCAGATATTGTAGTCAGTTATCCACAAAACCACAATTGTATTAAATTTAGAACAATTTTTATAAAAAAACGAAAAACTTTTGAAAAAAAGGGGCTTGCGCAAGCTCCTTTTTTCTGTTATATTATCAAGTGCTGTGGCATGATAGCGATGAAGCGTGAGGTTGCTGCACATCGTTGCAGGTTTTCCGTGGAGCGAATGTCAAGTTAGGAAACTGACGACAAGTCACTGTACAAACCAAAAATGTCTATCTCAGGATAGAAACGACGTGTGAAAGTCATTGCGACACACACGGGAGAGTGTACAGTCACCGCTTGTCGTACTTAAATCAAAAAAGTGCGAAAAGGAGGCGACTTTTTTTATGGCAAATCAGCAGGTAATGAGAATTACATTAAAAGCCTACGATCATCAATTAGTTGATGCATCTGCCAAAAAAATCATCGAAACAGTCAAAAAGAACGGATCTCAGGTAAGTGGCCCTGTACCGCTTCCTACTAAAAAGGAAGTTGTAACAATCTTAAGAGCTACTCACAAATACAAAGATTCGCGTGAACAGTTCGAACAGAGAACTCACAAGAGACTGATCGACGTAATTGCACCGACACAGAAAACAGTTGATGCATTACAGAGACTTGAGATGCCCGCTGGTGTATTTATCGGCATCAAAATGAAGTAATTTTTAATCACAGATTAGATCCTTTATTAGGTTTATATAGAAGCAACGAAAGTTCCACTTATATGATCCCGGATCTAGTATGAACGGTGAGGGCAACCGATGACCCGTTCCGCTGTAGAAACAAGGAGGCAAAAACATGAAGAAAGCTATTTTAGCAACAAAAGTCGGAATGACTCAAATCTTCAACGAAGACGGTGCTTTAATTCCTGTTACCGTACTTCAGGCCGGCCCCTGTGTAGTAACTCAGGTTAAAACAGAAGAAAACGACGGTTACAAAGCAGTTCAGGTTGGTTTTGTTGACAAGAAAGACAAAATTGTTAACAAAGACAAAGCAGGTAAAAAAGAAATCGCTCACAGACACGGCGCAACAAAAGCTTTAAAAGGTCATTTTGACAAAGCCGGTGTTTCATCTAAGAGATATGTGAGAGAATTTAAATTCGAAAACGCAGAAGAGTATACACTCGGTGCTGAAATCAAAGCAGACATCTTTGCAGAAGGCGATAAAATCGACGCAAGCGCAATCAGCAAAGGAAAAGGTTTCCAGGGAGCAATCAAGAGATTTGGCCAGCACAGAGGACCTATGGCTCATGGTTCTAAATTCCATCGTCATCAGGGTTCCAACGGTGCTTGTTCTTCTCCTTCAAAAGTATTTAAAGGAAAAGGAATGCCCGGTCACATGGGATGCAAGAAGGTTACCGTACAGAACTTAACAGTTGTTAAAGTTGACGCTGAAAAGAATTTGCTTTTGGTTAAAGGCGCAGTACCCGGACCTAAGAAAGCATTAGTAACAATCAAAGAAACCGTTAAGGTGAACGCTTAATTAGGAGGAAAGGAGGACCATTCAGATGGCAAACGTATCTGTTTATAATATGGAAGGTAAAGAAGTTGGCACAATCGACTTAAACGATGCGGTATTCGGTGTTGAAGTAAACGAACATCTTGTACACATGGCAGTCGTTGCACAGCTTGCTAATAAACGTCAGGGAACACAGAAAGCAAAAACTCGTTCTGAAGTTTCCGGTGGCGGTAGAAAACCTTGGAGACAGAAAGGAACCGGTCATGCTAGACAGGGTTCAACAAGATCTCCTCAGTGGACAGGAGGCGGTGTAGTATTCGCTCCCGTACCGAGAGATTATACAATCAGATTAAACAAAAAAGAAAAACAGGCTGCTTTAAAATCAGCTTTAACAAGCAAAGTACAGGAAGGCAACCTGATCGTAGTTGATGAGCTTAAATTTGACGAGATCAAAACAAAAGCTTTCAAGACAGTTATGGACAACTTAAATGTAGAAGCAGGTCTTGTAGTACTTTCTGACAATGATCAGAATACTGTATTATCTGCAAGAAACTTAGCTACAGTTGACACAACACTTACAAACACAATCAACACATACGATATCATGAAGGCAAAGAAAGTAGTTCTCACAAAGGACTCTGTTGCAAAGATTGAGGAGGTGTATGCATAATGGCAGCAATCATGTATTATGACGTAATCCAGAAACCGGTTATCACAGAAAAGAGTATGGCCGGCATGGGAGAAAAGAAATACACATTCTTAGTTCATCCTGAAGCAAACAAGACACAGATCAAAGAAGCTGTTGAAAAAATGTTCGAAGGTGCAAAAGTTGCAAAAGTAAATACCATGAACTATGACGGCAAAACAAAAAGACGTGGTCTTGTTTACGGTAAGACCGCTAAAACAAAAAAAGCAATTGTTTGGCTTACAGAGGATAGTAAGGACATCGAAATCTTCGCAGGTTTATAAGATGTTCGCCCATACGCACACAAGCGTGATGATAAATGTAATCGAAAGGAGAAACAACAATGGGAATTAAAACATATAATCCCTATACACCGTCCCGTAGAAATATGACCGGTTCTGATTTTGCTGAAATCACAAAGAAAACTCCTGAAAAATCTCTTGTGACTTCCAAAAAGAAACATGCCGGACGTAATAATCAGGGCAAAATCACAGTTAGACATCAGGGAGGCGGAAACCGCCAGAAATACAGAATCATCGATTTCAAGAGAAATGGAAAAGATGGTATCCCTGCAAAAGTAATCGGTATCGAATATGATCCTAACAGAACTGCAAACATCGCTTTAATCTGCTATGCAGACGGCGAGAAAGCATATATCCTTGCTCCCGAAGGCTTAACAGACGGAATGACCGTTATGAGCGGTCCGGAAGCAGAAGTAAGAGTAGGTAACTGCTTAGCTTTAGCTGATATTCCGGTTGGTACTTTGGTACACAATATCGAGTTAATGCCCGGCAAGGGTGGCCAGATGGTTCGTAGTGCTGGTAACAGCGCACAGCTTATGGCTAAAGAAGGAAAATACGCAACATTACGTCTTCCTTCAGGCGAAATGAGAATGGTTCCGATCGGATGCCGTGCAACAATCGGTGTTGTCGGTAATGGCGATCACAACCTGATCAAAATCGGTAAAGCAGGACGTAAACGTCACATGGGTATTCGTCCTACCGTTCGTGGTTCCGTTATGAACCCCAATGACCATCCGCACGGTGGTGGTGAAGGTAAAACCGGTATCGGTCGTCCCGGTCCGAGCACACCTTGGGGTAAACCTGCTCTCGGTCTTAAGACTCGTAAGAAAAAGAAACAATCTAACAAGTTAATCGTAAGACGTAGAGACGGAAAAGCTATTAAGTAATTAAGGAGGAATCACAATGGCTAGATCACTTAAAAAAGGACCCTTTGCAGACGCAAGCTTACTGAAAAAAGTTGATGCTATGAACGAAGCAGGACAGAAACAAGTTATCAAAACCTGGTCTCGTCGTTCTACAATCTTCCCTTCTTTCGTTGGACATACATTTGCTGTTCATGATGGAAGAAAGCATGTGCCTGTATATGTTACAGAGGATATGGTTGGTCACAAACTCGGTGAGTTCGTAGCAACCAGAACCTATAGAGGACATGGAAAAGACGAAAAGAAATCCAAGGTTAGATAATTTGAAAGGAGGTTTTATCCATGGCAAAAGGACATAGATCCCAAATTAAAAGAGAAAGAAATGCGAATAAGGACACAAGACCCAGCGCTAAGATCTCTTACGCTAGAATTCCTGTTCAGAAAGCATGTTTCGTATTAGATGCCATCAGAGGTAAAGACGTTGAGACAGCAATCGGTATCTTAGCATACAATCCCAGATATGCTTCCAGCGTTATTAAAAAATTATTAGAATCTGCAATCGCTAACGCAGAAAACAACAATCACATGAGCGCTGATAAGCTTTATATTGCAGAGTGCTACGCAAACCAGGGCCCCACAATGAAGCGTGTACAGCCCAGAGCACAGGGTAGAGCTTACAGAATCTTAAAGAGAACAAGTCACATCACAATCGTGCTTGATGAAAGATAGGAGGAAAAGTAATGGGACAGAAAGTTAATCCTCATGGAATTAGAGTCGGCGTTATCAAAGATTGGGATTCCAAATGGTATGCTGATGCAGAATTCGCTGACTACTTAGTTGAAGATTACGACATCAGAAAATACCTTAAGAAAAAATTGTACAGCGCAGGCGTTTCTAAGATCGAAATCGAAAGACAGTCTGACAGAGTAAAAGTAATCCTTTATACAGCTAAGCCCGGTGTAGTAATCGGTAAAGGCGGTGCTGAAATCGAGGTTACCAAACAGGAACTTGCTAAAATGACAGGCAAGAAAGTTTCTGTTGATATTAAAGAAATCAAAAAACCCGACAGAGATGCTCAGCTTGTTGCTGAAAACATCGCTCAGCAGTTGGAAAACCGTATCACATTCAGACGTGCCATGAAATCCTGCATGTCTCGTACCATGAAGAGTGGTGCACTTGGTATCAAAGCTGCATGTAGCGGACGTCTTGGCGGTGCAGATATGGCTCGTACAGAGTTCTATAGCGAAGGTACTATTCCGCTTCAGACATTAAGAGCAGATATTGACTATGGTTTCGCAGAAGCAGATACAACCTACGGCAAAGTTGGTGTTAAGGTTTGGATCTACAAAGGCGAAGTACTTCCTACTAAAGGAAATAAGGAAGGGAGCGATAAATAATGTTAATGCCTAAAAGAGTTAAACGTCGTAAACAGTTCCGTGGCTCCATGGCCGGAAAATGTACAAAAGGTAATACAATTACTTACGGCGAATATGGTATCGTAGCAATGGAACCCTGCTGGATTAAATCCAACCAGATTGAAGCAGCCCGTATTGCTATGACACGTTATATCAAACGTGGTGGTCGCGTTTGGATCAAAATTTTCCCGGATAAACCGGTTACAAGTAAACCCGCTGAAACCCGTATGGGTTCCGGTAAAGGTACTCTTGAATATTGGGTAGCAGTAGTGAAACCCGGACGTGTAATGTTTGAAATTGCCGGTGTTCCGGAAGAAACAGCAAGAGAAGCATTACGTCTTGCAACTCACAAGCTCCCCTGCAAATGCAAAATTGTTTCAAAAGCAGATTTGGAAGGCGGTGTATCAAATGAAAACTAATAAATATGTAGAAGATTTACAGGCTAAATCTGTTACTGAATTAGCTGACGAATTAACAGCTGCCAAAAAAGAACTTTTCAATTTGAGATTCCAAAATGCAACAAACCAGCTGGATAACACAAGCAGAATTAAAGAAGTTCGTAAGAACATCGCCAGAATTCAGACTGTTATCACTCAGAAAAACAGTGTTGCAGAATAATTCTCGACAGGAAGGAGAATAAATCGTGGAAGAAAGAAATTTAAGAAAAACACGTACCGGTAAGGTCGTAAGCAATAAAATGCAGAAAACAATCGTTGTTGCTGTAGAAGACCATGTAAAACATCCTCTTTACAAGAAAATCGTTAAGAGAACTTACAAATTGAAAGCTCATGACGAAAACAACGAATGTAACATTGGCGATACCGTTAAAGTAATGGAAACAAGACCTTTATCTAAAGATAAAAGATGGAGACTTGTTGAAATCGTAGAAAGAGCTAAATAAGCTTTTAGGAAGGAGAATTGGCATGATTCAGCAGGAAAGCAGACTTAAAGTTGCTGATAACACAGGTGCGAAAGAATTACTTTGCATTCGTGTTATGGGTGGATCAACAAGAAGATATGCGAACATCGGAGATATCATCGTTGCTTCTGTTAAAGATGCAACACCCGGCGGTGTTGTTAAAAAAGGCGATGTTGTTAAAGCTGTTGTTGTTCGTTCAGTAAAAGGCGCTCGTCGTAAAGACGGATCTTATATCAAATTCGATGAAAATGCAGCAGTTATCATTAAAGATGACAAGACTCCCAGAGGAACACGTATTTTCGGACCGGTAGCAAGAGAACTTCGTGACAAACAGTTCATGAAAATCGTTTCTTTAGCTCCCGAAGTATTATAGGAGGTGCCGTAAATGTTAAAGATTAAAAAAGGCGACACTGTTAAAGTTATCGCAGGAAAGAATAAAGACAAAGAAGGTAAAGTAATTTCCGTTGACCCCAAAAACAACAAAATCGTTGTTGAAGGTGTTAACATGGTTACAAAACACGCAAAACCTTCAGCTGCTAACCAGGCAGGTGGCAGAATTGAAAAAGAAGCACCGATTGATGCATCAAACGTAATGTTAGTTGTAGGCGGAAAAGCTACAAGAGTTGGCTTCAAGTTCGAAGATGGCAAAAAAGTACGTTACGCAAAAGCAACCGGTGAGGTTATCGACAAATAAGAGAGGAGGTCTAGTTCGTGAGCAGACTTAAAGATTTCTACAAAGACGAGATCGTAGATGCTATGATCAAAAAGTTTGGTTATAAAAATATCATGGAAGTTCCGAAGCTTGACAAGATCGTTGTCAACATGGGCGTTGGCGAAGCAAAAGACAATGCAAAAGCTTTGGAGACAGCTATTAAAGACATGGAGACAATTACCGGTCAGAAAGTTGTTACAACAAAAGCAAAAAAATCTGTTGCTAACTTTAAGATCAGAGAAGGTCAGGCAATTGGATGTAAAGTTACATTACGTGGAGAAAAAATGTATGAGTTTTTAGATCGTTTAGTAAACCTTGCATTACCCCGTGTACGTGACTTCAGAGGTGTTAATCCCAACGCATTTGACGGCAGAGGAAATTATGCACTTGGTATTAAAGAGCAGATTATCTTCCCTGAAATCGAATATGATAAAGTCGATAAGGTAAGAGGTATGGATGTTATCTTCGTTACAACAGCCAAAACCGATGAAGAAGCTCGTGAGTTATTGACATTATTCAACATGCCGTTTGAAAAATAATAGGAGGTAAATTCGCATGGCTAAGAAAGCAATGAAAGTTAAACAGCAGCGTCCTGCTAAATTCTCTACCAGAGAATACACACGTTGCAGAGTTTGTGGACGTCCTCATTCAGTCCTTAGAAAATATGGAATCTGTAGAGTTTGCTTCCGTGAGTTAGCATACAAGGGACAGATCCCGGGCGTTAAAAAAGCTAGCTGGTAGAAAGAGAAAAGGAGGCAACTAACATGGCAATGAGTGATCCCATTGCAGATATGCTTACAAGAATTCGTAATGCAAATACTGCAAAACATGATACAGTAGATGTTCCTGCTTCTAAGATGAAAATTGCAATCGCAAACATCTTAGTAGACGAAGGATATATTCAGAAATATGATTTAGTTGAAGACGGAAATTTCAAAACTCTTCATATCACATTAAAATACGGTGCTGATAAGAATGAAAAAATCATTTCCGGAATCAAGAGAATTTCAAAACCCGGTCTTAGAGTTTATGCCGGTAAAGAAGATCTTCCTAAAGTATTAGGTGGTCTCGGTATCGCAATTTTATCTACAAACCAGGGTGTTATTACCGACAAGAAGGCAAGAGAGCTTCAGGTTGGTGGCGAAGTTTTAGCATTTGTATGGTAGGCTTTGCAGCGACACTTAATTAAACAAATTTATAGGAGGTACGGGCATGTCACGTATAGGAAGAATGCCAATCGCAATTCCTGCAGGCGTAACTGTAGAGGTTGCAGAAAATAACAAAGTGACTGTAAAAGGTCCTAAGGGAACATTAGAAAGAGTGTTACCTTCAGAAATGGAAATCAAAGTAGAAGGTGCTGAAGTAGTCGTTTCCAGACCTAATGATTTAAAGAAAATGAAATCCTTACATGGATTAACCAGAACACTGATCAACAACATGGTTGTTGGTGTAACAGAAGGTTTTGAAAAGAAACTTGAAGTAAACGGTGTTGGTTACAGAGCAGCAAAACAGGGAAAGAAATTAACCTTAAACTTAGGTTACTCTCATCCGGTTGAAATGGAAGATCCCGAAGGCATTGAGACAGTTTTAGACGGACAGAACATCATTATCGTAAAAGGTATCGATAAAGAAAAAGTTGGTCAGTTTGCAGCTGAAATCAGAGATAAGAGAAGACCTGAACCTTACAAAGGTAAAGGTATTAAGTATGCTGATGAAGTGATCAGACGTAAAGTCGGTAAGACCGGTAAGAAATAAGATAAGGAGAGTGTGAAAAATGGTTAGTAAAGAATCAAGAAGTGAAATTCGTGTTAAAAAACATAAAAGAATGCGTTTTTCTTTAAACGGAACATCTGAAAGACCTCGTTTGGCTGTTTTCAGAAGTAATAATCACATGTATGCTCAAATTATCGACGATACAGTAGGTCATACATTAGTTTCTGCTTCTACACTTGAAAAAGATGTAAAAGCTGAATTAAAGAAAACCAATGACGTTGAAGCAGCAGCATATTTAGGAACAGTAATCGCAAAGAAAGCTCTTGAAAAAGGCATCAAAACAGTTGTTTTTGACAGAGGTGGATTTGTATATACAGGTAAAATCGCAGCTTTGGCTGACGCAGCCAGAGAAGCCGGTTTGGAATTTTAGGAAGGGAGACAGACTTAAATGAAACGAACAATTATCGATACAAGCAATTTAGAGCTTACAGAAAAAGTTGTTTCCATCAAACGTGTAACAAAAGTAGTAAAAGGTGGTCGTAACATGCGTTTTACAGCACTTGTTGTTGTAGGTGACGGCAACGGACACGTTGGTGCAGGTCTTGGAAAAGCTACTGAAATTCCGGAAGCAATCCGTAAAGGAAAAGAAGACGCAACAAAGAGACTTGTATCTGTTGCATTAGATGAAAACAACAGTATTACACATGATATCTACGGTAAATTCGGAAGCGCTACCGTGCTTTTGAAGAAAGCTCCCGAAGGTACAGGTGTTATCGCCGGCGGTCCCGCACGTAACGTTTGCGAACTTGCAGGCATCAAGAATATTCGTACAAAATCTTTAGGTTCCAACAATAAGCAGAACGTTGTACTTGCTACAATCGAAGGCTTAAGCCAGTTAAAGACTCCTGAAGAAGTAGCTAAAAACCGTGGTAAAGCAGTAAGCGAGATCATGGCATAAGGAGGAAGTAAAAATGGCAGATAAAAAAATTAAAGTAACTTTAGTAAAATCCCCGATCGGTGCTATTCCTAAACACAGAGCAACAGTTACCGCTTTAGGATTAAAGAAAGTTAACAAGACCGTTGAATTACCCGATAACGATGCTGTAAGAGGTATGGTTAATCAGGTAAAACACTTAGTAAAAGTTGAAGAAGCATAATTGATTCCTAAAGGAGGTACGATCATGGAATTATCAAATTTAAGACCTGCTGAAGGCTCTAAACACAGTGATAATTTTAGAAGAGGCCGTGGACATGGATCTGGTAACGGAAAGACAGCCGGTAAAGGACATAAAGGTCAGAAAGCTCGTTCTGGAGCACCCAGAATTGGTTTCGAAGGCGGACAGATGCCGTTATACAGAAGAATCCCTAAGAGAGGCTTCAAAAATAGAAATTCAAAAGAAATCGTTGCAATTAACTTATCTGTATTAGATAAGAAATTTGAAGATGGTGCTACTGTTGATGTTGAAGCATTAATCAAGGCAGGCATTATCGATGCAGCAAAAGACGGAGTTAAGATCCTCGGAAACGGAGAAATTACCAAAAAGCTTACAGTTAAAGTAAATGCTTACAGTGAAGCAGCAAAAGCTAAGATTGAAGCAGTTGGTGGAACAGCAGAGGTGATTTAATGTTTAAAACCTTAACCAATGCCTTTAAAGTAAAAGAGGTTCGTAACAGACTGCTTTTTACATTCGTGATGTTAGTTGTCATCCGTTTTGGATGCCAACTACCCGTCCCGGGTGTAAACAGAGAGTTTTTCGCTCAGTGGTTTGAACAACAGACCGCAGGTACTTTTGGCTTTTTTGATGCTTTTACCGGAGGTTCTTTTTTAAGAATGTCGGTACTGGCATTGAATATTACACCCTATATTACATCTTCCATTATTATGCAGCTTTTAACCATTGCAATTCCGAAATTGGAAGAGATGCAAAAAGACGGTGAAGATGGACGTAAAAAAATTCAGGCGATTACCCGTTATGTGACGGTTGGTCTGGCATTGATCGAATCATCAGCCATGGCTATCGGATTTGGTAATCAGGGCTTGTTGCAGGGCGATGTAGAAGTTGTTGATTATATCGTTGTTATCGCTGCTTTGACAGCAGGTAGCGCGTTTCTTATGTGGGTTGGTGAACGAATTACCGAAAAAGGTGTCGGAAACGGTATTTCCATCGTTTTGATTATCAATATCATTTCCAGACTGCCCAGTGATTTTTCCAACTTATTTGATCAGTTCGTAAAAGGTGCTTCTACGATTGCATTAGGCGTAGTTGCTGCAGTTGTAATTATTGCTGTGGTATTGGGAATGGTTGTTATCGTTGTTATTTTAAATGGCGGTATTCGTAAAATTCCGGTTCAATACGCAAAAAAAATACAGGGAAGACGTACTGTTGGCGGACAGAGTTCCGTAATCCCGTTAAAGGTTAATACAGCCGGCGTAATCCCGATTATCTTTGCTTCATCTCTGATGGAGTTCCCCATTGTCATCTGTCAGTTACTCAATGTACAGGGACAAGGTGTTTGGGGAGAAATTTTAAAAGGTTTGAATTCCAATAACTGGTGCAAACCGAGTACACCGATTTATTCCATTGGATTGCTTGTGTATGTATTATTGGTAATCTTCTTTGCTTACTTCTATACATCCATTACATTTAATCCTTTAGAGGTGTCAAACAACATTAAAAAGTCAGGTGGATTTATCCCGGGTATCAGACCCGGTAAGCCTACGACCGAATATTTAAACAGAATTCTGAAATATATTATTTTTATCGGAGCATGCGGACTGCTTATCATCGCCGTTATTCCTTATGTATTTAACGGAGTGTTCGGTGCAAGCGTTTCTTTTGGTGGAACAAGCTTAATCATTATCGTAAGCGTTGTTTTAGAGACGATTAAACAGATTGAATCCATGCTTTTGGTAAGAAATTACAAAGGGTTCTTAAATGACTAGAATATGAAAAACGCAATTTGGGGCAGGCGGTTTACCGTCATGTCCCATGCTTGCGTATTCAGCGCGGAGGTTTCAGATGAAAATCGTTATGTTAGGTGCGCCCGGTGCCGGAAAAGGTACACAGGCCAAAATGATTGCAGAAAAATACGGTATTCCCCATGTTTCTACCGGCGATATTTTCAGGGCAAATATCAAAAATGGTACAGAGCTTGGTAAGGAAGCGAAACAATATATGGATCAGGGAAAACTGGTTCCCGATGAATTAACGGTTAAAATTTTATTGGACCGTGTTGCCCAGGATGATTGTAAAAACGGATATGTTCTGGATGGATTTCCAAGAACCATTCCTCAGGCAAATGTTTTGGATGAAGCTTTGACAAAGCTGGGTGATAAAATTGATTATGCAGTGAATGTAGATGTCCCGGATGAAAATATCATCAATCGTATGGGCGGAAGACGTGCATGTGTAGCCTGCGGTGCAACATATCATGTTGTATACAATGCTCCTAAGACGGAAGGCATTTGTGATGTGTGCGGCAAAGAGCTGATTATCCGAGATGACGACCAGCCGGAAACCGTAAAGAACCGTTTAAATGTATATCATGAACAGACACAGCCTTTAATTGACTTTTATGAAGAAAAAGGTGTGTTAAAGAGTGTAGACGGAACAGTGGACATGAAAGATGTTTTTGCTGCCATTGTTGAAATTTTGGGAGAATAAAAATGGCTGTTTCAATTAAATCTGCAAGAGAAATTGAACTTATGCGAGAGTCGTGCAAATTGTTGGCCGATGTCTTTTATAACTTAGAGCAGGCAATTAAGCCGGGAATATCCACAATGGAAATCAATCAGCTTGGTGACAAACTGATTCGTGCCCATGGATGCATTCCGAACTTTTTAAATTATAATGGCTATCCTGCTTCTATTTGTACTTCCGTAAATGAAGAGGTTGTACACGGCATTCCGAAAAAAAGTACGATCTTAAAAGAAGGCGATATTATTAGCCTTGATGCAGGATTGATTTATAAAGGATATCATTCCGATATGGCAAGAACATTTCCGGTAGGAAACGTCAGCGAAGAAGCTACTCTATTGATGGAACGTACCAAACAAAGCTTTTTCGAAGGTGTAAAAATGGCAAAGAATGGAAATCATTTACATGATATCTCCAATGCCATTGCTGCATATATCAGTCAGTTCGGATACGGTATTGTAAGGGATTTAGTAGGACATGGAATTGGAACACATCTTCATGAAGATCCGCAGGTTCCGAATTTTGCACAGAAAAAGCGCGGAATCCGATTATGTCCGGGGATGACGTTGGCTGTTGAACCAATGATCAATTTAGGTACCGGAGATGTTGACTGGCTGGATGATGACTGGACGGTTGCTTCGGCAGATCATAGTATTTCGGCACATTACGAAAATACCATTCTGATCATGCCCGACGGAGAACCGGATATTCTTACATTGTATTAAGAGGAAATGATATGATCGGTAAGATAGCGGTGGCAATGGCCGGCCATGATAAAGGTCATGCCTACATCATTATAAAGGAAGAAAACGGATTTGTTTATCTGGCAGACGGAGAATTAAAAACACTGGCAAATCCAAAGAAAAAATCAATGAAGCATGTTCAGATCAATCAAAAGTATTCCACACAGGAGATTGCAGAAAAACTGCAGCGTGGTGAGAAATTGTACGATCATGAAATAAAAAGAACAATGAAACTATTTTGGCAACACATGAATAATGCGGAGGTATAATATGTCAAAAGCAGATGTAATCGAAATTGAAGGAACAGTAGTTGAAAAATTACCCAACACCATGTTTCAGGTAGAGTTGGAAAACGGACACAAGGTTTTGGCCCACATCAGTGGAAAGTTAAGACAGAACTTCATCCGTATCTTACCCGGAGACAAAGTAACCTTGGAATTGTCCCCTTATGATTTATCAAAAGGAAGAATCATCTGGAGAGATAAATAAAACAATGATTGTGGCTTTGGCAGCAAAACCGGTAGGAAATAAAAATGACAAGAAAAAATGACAAGTCAAAAAAAGTTCTTGCCATTGCTATGCCTTAATGCTATAATACAAAATGGTCTTTTTGTGAAAGGAGGGTTTAACGTGAAAGTTAGATCATCAGTAAAACCGATTTGCGAAAAATGCAAAGTAATTAAAAGAAAAGGGAAAATCAGAATTATCTGTGAAAATCCCAAGCACAAACAGGTACAGGGATAATCCACAATTAACAGACCAGACGTGGAGCTTTTAGGAATCAAAGAAAGCGGCTGAAGTACACAGACCGCCGTCATCGGGATGTGTACTATTAAGATAATTGAACGTAGATGAGCCTACGGGAGATTACTTATTGATACCGAGAAGACAACCTTTAGTATCGGAAAGATCGGGTATTTACCCGGTTGGGGATAATGTGCATCCCCCAATCAATTAGTATCTGCTTGCAATTTTATGAAAAATTGCAACAAGTAAACAAATGGAGGAATTTTTAAAATGGCTCGTATTGCAGGTGTAGACTTACCCAGAGACAAACGTGTTGAGATCGGTTTAACTTACATCTATGGTATTGGTAGAGTAAGTTCTAATCGTATTTTAGCAGAAGCAAATGTTAATCCTGACACTCGTTGCAGAGATTTAACAGATGAAGAAGTTAAAAGAATCAGTGAAGTAATTGATGCAACACAGACTGTAGAAGGTGATTTAAGAAGAGAAATCGCTTTAAACATCAAGAGATTACAGGAAATCGGATGCTACAGAGGTATCCGTCACAGAAAAGGACTTCCTGTTCGTGGTCAGAAGACAAAGACCAATGCAAGAACAAGAAAAGGTCCGAAGAGAACCGTAGCAAACAAGAAAAAATAATTGAAAGCATATCAAGAAAGTAGGTTAGTTTAAAATGGCTAAAAAAGTAGCAACGAAAAGAGTTACAAAAAAGCGTGTTAAGAAAAACGTTGAACGCGGACAGGCACATATCCAGTCATCTTTCAATAATACAATCGTTACATTAACAGATACAGAAGGTAACGCATTGAGCTGGGCAAGTGCAGGTGGTCTTGGTTTTAGAGGTTCAAGAAAATCTACTCCATATGCAGCACAGATGGCAGCAGAAACTGCAACAAAGGCAGCATTAATTCATGGATTAAAGACAGTAGATGTTTTTGTAAAAGGACCCGGATCAGGACGTGAAGCAGCAATCCGTGCTCTTCAGGCAGCAGGTTTGGAAGTTACAAGTATCAAGGACGTAACACCGGTTCCTCACAATGGATGCCGCCCGCCCAAACGCCGTCGTGTATAATTTTTACTATAAATAACAAGAACTTTTATAAACCATTGGAAGAAGATGAATCCACAGACATGCATGGCATAAGTGGAGATTACTCATTGTAAACAATAGTAGGAGGATAATTAAAATGGCAGTTAACAGAACACCGGTATTAAAAAGATGCAGATCTTTAGACTTAGATCCCACATATTTGGGATATACCAAAAAATCCAATCGTAAATCTGCAAGAGCAGGTAAGAAGATGAGCGAGTACGGTTTACAGTTACGTGAGAAACAGAAAGCAAAATTCATCTACGGCGTATTGGAAAAACCTTTCAGAAATTATTACGAAAAAGCTGATCGTAAAAAAGGTATGACTGGTGAAAACCTTATGACAATGTTAGAGTCAAGACTGGATAACGTTGTTTTCCGTCTTGGTTTTGCAAGAACCAGAAGAGAAGCAAGACAGATCGTTGACCACAAACATGTATTGGTAAACGGTAAATCAGTAAACATCCCTTCATACTTAGTAAAAGCAGGAGATGTTATTGAAATCAGAGAAAAATCCAAGAGCTTACAGAGATATAAAGATATCGTTGAAGTAACAGCCGGTAGAATTTCACCGGAATGGTTGGATCAGGATTTGGAAGCACTCAAAGGAACTGTAAAAGCACTTCCTACAAGAGAACAGATTGATGTTCCTGTAAACGAAATGCTTATCGTCGAGTTATACTCCAAATAATAACCGTTTTGTAAGGAGGGTATTGCAGTGTTTGATTTTGAGAGACCGAATATTGAAGTTGTTGAAATCTCAGAAGATAAGAAGTACGGAAAATTTGTTGTTGAGCCTTTGGAAAGAGGCTATGGTATTACCCTTGGTAATTCTTTAAGAAGAATCATGCTTTCTTCTTTACCCGGTACAGCAGTTAGCCAGGTTAAGATTGATGGTGTATTACATGAATTTTCGTCCATCCCGGGAGTAAAAGAGGATGTTACCGAAATCATCATGAACTTAAAGAGTCTTGCAATCAAAAATACCAGCGCATCCAATGAACCCAAACTCGCTTATATCGAGTTTGAAGGCGAAGGTGTTGTAAGAGCATCTGATATCCAGGTTGATTCGGATATCGAGATCATCAACAAGGACCAGGTTATCGCTACATTAAGCGGCGGTAAAGACAGTAAGTTATACATGGAACTTACCATTACAAACGGTAGAGGATATGTAAGTGCTGACAAAAATAAAGGCGATGGATTACGCATCGGTGTTATCGCTGTAGATTCTATCTACACACCTGTTGAAAGAGTAAACATGACCGTTGAAAATACCCGTGTCGGTCAGGTTACGGATTATGACAAATTAACATTAGATGTATATACAAACGGAACTCTGTTCCCTGATGATGCAGTCAGCCTTGCTGCAAAAGTACTTAGTGAGCATCTCAAACTCTTTATTGACTTATCTGAAAACGCTAAGAGCGCAGAAGTTATGGTTGAAAAAGAAGATGATGAGAAAGAAAAAGTATTAGAGATGAGTATTGATGAATTAGAGTTGTCTGTTCGTTCATACAACTGCTTAAAGAGAGCAAACATCAATACCGTTGAAGAATTAACAAACAAGACTTCCGATGATATGATGAAGGTTCGTAACCTTGGACGTAAGTCATTAGAAGAAGTTTTGGCGAAGTTAAAAGAATTAGGTCTTGAATTAAATTCAGGCGAAGAATAACAATGATTTGTATATAAAGTAAGGCCGATGAGCATTTATATACATACTCATGATTGGCAACTAACAACTGCCGGATATATAAGTCCAAAGAGCGTTGTCCGGTGGACCAAGAATGGAGGATTTAAAAATGGCAAAATACAGAAAACTTGGCAGAACAAGCAGCCAGAGAAAAGCATTATTAAGAAATCAGGTAACAAATTTACTTTATCATGGTAAAATCGTTACTACAGAAGCAAGAGCAAAAGAAGTTCGCAAAATTGCAGAAGGTTTAATTGCGCTTGCTGTAAAAGAAAAAGACAACTTTGAAACTGTTAAGGTAAAAGCAAAAGTTGCAAGAAAAGATGCTGACGGCAAGAGAGTAAAAGAAGTAGTAGACGGTAAAAAAGTTACTGTTTATGATGAAGTAGAAAAGGAAATCAAAAAAGATCTTCCCAGCAGACTTCATGCAAGAAGACAGATGTTAAAAGTATTATATCCTGTTACCGAAGTTCCTACACAGAATGCAGGTAAGAAGAGAAATACAAAAGAAGTTGATCTTGTTGCAAAATTATTTGATGAAATCGCACCCAAATATGTTGACCGCAAAGGTGGATACACACGTATCATCAAAATCGGCGAACGTAAAGGTGACGCAGCAATGGAAGTTGTTCTTGAGTTAGTATAATTTAAGATACCTTTCCAAAACACAAACAGCATTTTATGAGACCATCGCTTAGGCGGTGGTCTTTTTTCTTGCTTTTGGTGTGGTTGTGGGGATGGCGGCATTTATTTTGTTTTTTCATGCTATGCTTTCCGCGGGATTTTCTAATGGTCTATGTCAAAGTGTGGGTGGAGGATTGGATAACGGACGGGAACGCCTGCAACGGACATCCGTGTCCGAAGCAGGCTTGCGCGGACATCCATGTCCGCTTATCCCTGTGAAAGACACTTTGTCATAGACCATAAGAAAATCTCCGCGGACACATAAAGCATGAAAAAACAAAATAAATGCCGCTTGCTCCGTATACATACCGGTACCGGAAAAGCACAAGAAAAAATTTGGTGTATAAAAAACAATCAATAAAAACGATAAACCGTCAACAAATTTCTGAAATTTGTATTGACAAATAAATATAAGATTTCTATAATAATTCATAGATGCAGATTTTTTAGAATCTGTTTATGTGAAAATCTTAGTTCCGTTCGGGAACGATATACCGGTCAATCCGGTTCCGGCGTTTCAGCCATATTTCACAAAGAATAATTTAATTATGGCTGGATACAGAAAGGGTGTTCCTGGCCTGTTGCAGCCGGAAAGGAGTTATATGGGCAAAAAGGATACATACACGCGCCCGTTTATGGCAAACAAGGAGAGGTTTGCCGAATTAATCAATGTACATATTTATCAGGGGAAGAATTCGGTGAAAACTGAAATGTTAAAAAAGCTTAGGGGAGGATATCCTGCCTTGGCAAGTGCAACAGGAGAAAAGGAGAGGGATATTCTCATGGAGCAGGAATGTCCAAGAATGCGCTATGGAGTAGAATTGGAAACAGGGATAGATTACGGTATGCCGGAAAGAATTATGCTTTATGATGCTGGAGAATATGAGAAACAGATCAGAGAAAGGAATAAAAATAAACGTTCAAGGGGAGAAAATCAAAGCTATACGGAAAAGAAAAGCAGGATGAAAATGGGAGAACGATTTATTCCGGTGATTACAATTGTATTATATTTGGGAGAAGGAAAATGGGATGCGCCGCAAAGACTGACAGAAATGATGGAGATATCTTCGGAAGTGCAAAAATATGCAGAAAGTTTTATTCAGGATTATAGGATACAGGTAGTGGAAGCGGATTTTGTCAATCCGGAAGATTACCGGACAGATTTAAAAGAATTTTTTATGGCACTCCAATGTAGAAATGATAGAAAAAAGCTGAGAACATTACTACAGAGTGACGAATTTCAACATTTGGAACATGAAACAGAAATGGCAATTGCAGTGAATCTGAATTTAAAACCAATTATTTCAAAAATGGAAGAGGAGGAAATACCTATGTGTAAGGCATTTGAGGAATTGATGATAGAACAGGAAGAACTTGGAATGGAAAAAGGAATGGAAAAAGGAATGGAAAAGGGAGATGCAGACCGTCTGATTAAAAGTGTGGAGCATGTGATAGAAAAATTAAAAGTTAGTCTGTCGGATGCGTGTGGGATTATTGGAGTGACAACAGAAGAGTTTGAAAGAGCAAAATGCATAAAATGAAAAACAAAGGTTTACAAAAACAGATTGCTATGATATTTTTTAAATTGAGCGTTATTCCAAAGGAAAATGCATCGATGGGTCTATGCAAAAAGTTTTGGTGCTGACCATTTAGAGGCGGCAACCATTCATATCTTTATTCGCAAATCATGATTGTCAATGTAATTCTTTGGATTGTTTCGCTTTAGGAACAACCCCTCTCGGTACGATTCGTACACCGTTTTTAAGTATTTTGCTCGTTACCATACCGGTTGCGATTGGTGCCAGCGGAATGATGAGTACCTTAATGGCAGTAAATCCTTTCTTAGCGGTAGTGACGATTTTGGTTCCGAGATTTTTAGAGGGATTATGCACAGCATATCTTTTTAAATTTTTCCAGAATAAAGTAAAGGCCGGAAAAGCATCCTACTTTTTAGGAGCTATCTGTTGTCCTTTATTAAATACTATACTTTTTATGGGTTGTATCGTAATTTTCTTCTACAATTCTGACTATATTCAGGGATTGGTTGAATCATTCGGTGTAAGTAACCCTATTTCATTCATTATTGCATTGGTAGGCGTGCAGGGCTTAATTGAAGCAGTTTCCTGCTGTGTTTTAGCAGGTGCTGCATCCTGGGCATTACAAAAAGCAATCAAAAGATAATTTTGCTTGTGTGGAATTCGGATTTTATCCGTTTACATACATAAAAGGAGAATAAATATGATTTTGGCCATCGACGTCGGAAATACAAATATTGTAGTTGGTTGCATAGAAGATGAAAAGATTATGTTTTTTGAAAGAATTGCAACCGATACATTAAAAACAGAGCTGGAATATGCGGCAACACTCAACGTATTGTTTGAGTTATATCGGATTGAAAAATCTGCCGTTACCGGATGTATCATTTCGTCTGTAGTTCCTCCCATTAACCGGACACTGCAGATGGCGATTGAGAAATTATTCGGACTGAAATGTATGATTGTCGGTCCGGGGGTAAAAACCGGTTTGAATATTTTAATGGAAAATCCGGCGCAGGTGGGTGCCGATCTGATTGTAAATGCCGTAGCGGGTCTGTATCTTTACGGTGCGCCACTGATTATGATTGATATGGGAACGGCTACAACAGTCAGTGTATTGGATCAAAATAAAAATTATATTGGTGGTATGATTATACCGGGAGTCCGGGTGTCTTTGGACTCTCTGGTTAATCGTACTTCACAATTACCCAAAATTAGTCTGGATTCGCCAAAGAAAATTCTTGGTAAAAACACCATCGACTGTATGAAGAGCGGAATAATTTACAGTCAGGTAGCCGCCATTGACGGTATCATTGACAGAATATGGGAAGAACTTGGATATGAAACCCCGGTTGTTGCTACCGGAGGTCTATCATCCAAAATAATTCCGCAATGCAAGCATGAGGTAACAGTGGATAATGAACTGACGCTGGTCGGACTGTCCCTCATATATGAAAAGAATAAGAAATGATATAACGATATTAATCAGCCCTAAAAGGGCTACTTATAAGTATTTGACAGATAGAAGTAGATTTAAAAGAGATATCAGACAGACACAAACAGAGCAAGCAGCTATGCATGGAATAGATTAAGCGAGGAAACAATAGATAACAGAAAACGAAAAGAGGAAAAGATTATGATGAATCCCGCAGCAATGATGCAGATTATGACTGCATTAAAAAAATTTGAAAGCACCCATCCGAAATTTGTTGCATTTATTAAAACAATGTTCGGAAAAGGAATCACGGAAGGTACTATTATTGAGCTGACTGTAATCAATCCCGGTCAGGATCCGGTAACTACCAATATCCGTGTCCAGCAGTCGGATTTGGAATTGGTAAAACAGTTACAGGATCTGGCAGGACGTTAATTTACAGCGCCTTTTGGAAATGTTGATAATCTTTTAGAGTTTTCCAGTGACCACCCCAAGTGAAACCGTGTTCGATAAATAATTTGTAACACAAATCATCTTCCGTGATCATATGGCTAAGACCGCTGCTACGGTCGGCATAGGGTTCACTTCCGGCAGGAGAAATACGTTCTTTACCGTTGGGATAAGTGACATAGGGATTTTGAAAAGGATTAATATCGATGGCAACTCCTTGTGCGTGTTTACTCAAAGTATTGCTTCCGTCAACTGTTCGGTAGTTGAAGCAGGAGGTATTGTTGTCGGCGCAGGATAAGTCATCGTCTGCATTATATTCATCCACAAGACGGATTTTGTCAATCTGATATTGATTACAATACAGTTCATAAAAGATTTCCACAAGGTCTTTTGCGATTGCTTTATTGCAGATGATTTCGCCGGTCTGTATCTGATTCTCAAAATCATAATACAACACGGAGACATAGCGCAGATCTTCATAAGGAATGGTGCAGTCGGTTTTATAAGAAAGACCATAAATCCTTTCTTTTACATCGTCTGTTATGGGTTGATAGAAGAAACCGTCCTGATAAAGAATTCGTTCCTCGGAATACATGACCAGTTCCTTTCCTTGGGATAGTGTTTCTTCAGTATATGTTTCTTCTTCCAAAGATATGTCCTTTACCTGATCACCGGATGATTCCGTTGTTTGATTGTTGGCAGTAGTGACATCCTTTGTTGTTTCTGTAGAAGAGATTGTAAGGGTGGTTGTATCCGTATTATTAATGGTAACAGTATCTTCAATGGAAGAGTCTGTTTGAGCGTCAGGTAAGGGTTCATAATCGGTAGAATCTTCCAGGGAAGATTCGGAAACGATGGATTCGTGTCCCGGCTCTGAAGGATTGTTTGGCATCTGACTGATATAGACGCGATAAACGATTAAATAACCAATTGCGAATATCGCAAGAACCGCCATAAATATAGGACGGAATTTTTCGTTTTTCTGTGGTTTATTGAAATCATCATAATTGTAATTTTTTTTAGCCATAATTACTCCAATCTACATATAAAATGGGGTGTACGCGATTTTAACATCTGCGCCTTTTATAGTATAACACAACTTGAAAAACAGGTATAACGGTTTTGAAAGTTTATATCCGGCATTTGTTGCAATGAAAAGGATGGAAACTGATTGATATGAGCATGATTAAGACAAAAAAGCTGACATTTGAATATATACACAGAGACGAAGAAGGCAATGTGGAGGGAATTACCAAAGCCGTTGATGGTGTTGATCTGGATATTAAAGAGGGCGATTTTATTGCCATCTTAGGACATAACGGTTCCGGTAAATCAACCCTTGCCAAACACATGAATGCCATTTTGTCTCCGTCTGAAGGAACCATTTATGTAGCAGGAATGGATACTAGAGAGGAAAAAAATATCTGGGACATCCGAAAAAATGCGGGAATGGTATTTCAGAATCCGGATAATCAGATTATTGGACAGGTAGTGGAAGAAGATGTGGGATTTGGACCTGAAAATATGGGAGTTCCCACAAAAGAAATCTGGCAAAGAGTGGAAGAAAGCCTAAAAGCTGTTGGAATGTATGCATATCGGAAACATTCGCCCAATAAACTGTCCGGCGGCCAGAAACAGCGGGTATCCATTGCCGGAGTGCTTGCCATGCATCCGAAATGCATTGTTTTGGATGAGCCGACTGCGATGCTCGATCCGCAAGGAAGAAAAGAAGTAATCCGCGCCGTGCGCGCGTTGAATGAGGTTGAGAATATAACGGCTATTCTCATTACCCATTATATGGAAGAAGTTGTTTATGCCGACAAGGTCTTTGTCATGGATAAAGGACAAATCCGAATGGAAGGAACACCAAAGGAAATTTTTTCGCAGGTTGATGAGTTGCAGAAACTGCGATTAACGGTTCCACAGGTTACATTGTTAGCAGAAGCATGCAGAAAAGCAGGAATGCCTTTCTCAAAAGGAATTTTAACAACAAAAGAGTTTATGGAGGAATTACAGTGCCTATTATCCTAAATCACGTAAACTGCATATATGAAGAAGGCACAACCATGGAAGTTGCGGCTTTAAAAGATGTTAATCTGGTTTTGCAGGATGAACAGTTCATTGGCCTGATCGGTCATACGGGTTCCGGGAAATCCACGCTGGTTCAGCATTTAAACGGCTTGATAAAACCAACCGGCGGAGAAATCTATTTTAATGGAGAAGATATCCACGATGATGATTTTGACAGGAAGAAACTGCGCAGTCAGGTTGGATTGGTTTTTCAGTACCCGGAACATCAATTGTTTGAAGTGGATGTCTTTTCGGATGTCTGCTTTGGTCCCAAGAATTTGGGACTGCCGAAAAAAGAAGTGGAATTAAGAGCTTACGAAGCCTTGAAAATGGTTGGGTTAGAGGATGAATTCTTTTATCAGTCACCATTTGATTTATCAGGCGGACAGAAACGTCGTGTGGCAATTGCAGGTGTGATTGCGATGAAACCACAGGTTTTGATTTTGGATGAGCCTACGGCCGGTCTTGACCCGAAAGGCCGGGAAGAAATTCTGAATATGATTCGCGATCTGCATGAAAAAATGAAATGTACCATCATTCTGGTTTCACACAGCATGGACGATGTTGCGGATTATGCAGAACGGATTATTGTTATGAATCATGGGGAGGTCTTTTTGGACGGAACGCCCAAAGAAGTATTTTCCCACAAACAGGAACTGGAAGAAATTGGGCTTGCGGTTCCTACCGTTACCGATATCATGCATCAGGTGAAAGAACTGGGATATCCGGTAGATGAAAGCGTTACCACGCTTTCGGATGCAACTGATGCTTTGGTAAATTTGTATCATAATGTTAAGGGAACAATTTGATGTTGTAATCGATTAACTGAAATGTTGAAAGAAACTTTTGAATTGGTTTTTATATTAGAAGGATATTACACACATGCTCAAAGATATTACTCTGGGACAATACTATCAGGCAGATTCGGTTGTACATAAACTGGACCCACGTGTAAAGCTGGTAGGTACAATTGCATATATTGTTACGTTATTTATGTTTCGTAACCTGACAATTTACCTGATTGCATTGTCGTTTTTAATTTTTACGATTCGTCTTTCCAAAGTACCGTTTTCATTTATTGTCAGAGGATTGAAAGCAATTGTCATTTTACTCATTATTACGGCATTGTTTAATCTGTTTTTGACACCGGGTGAACCAATTGTATCATTTTGGAGATTTTCTTTAACCTATGAGGGAATTGCAGCTGCTTTTTATCTGGCTATCCGATTGATTTTTTTAATTATCGGATCATCGCTTATGACATTGACAACAACGCCCAATCAACTGACAGACGGCTTGGAAAGCTTAATGAAACCATTGAATAAAATCAAGGTTCCGGTTCACGAAATATCCATGATGATGTCGATTGCACTTCGTTTCATTCCTATTTTAATGGAAGAAACGGATAAAATTATGAAGGCACAGATGGCCAGATGTGCGGATTTTGAAAGCGGCAATATCATAAAAAAGGTTAAGGCACTGATACCTCTGCTGGTTCCGCTGTTTGTTTCTTCGTTCCGTCGCGCCAATGATCTGGCCATGGCCATGGAGGCACGCTGTTATCAGGGCGGAGAGGGCAGAACCAAAATGAAACCTTTGAAATATCAGAAAACAGACTATTTAGCATATTTGTTTTTATTGGTATATTTAATCGTAGCCATTGTTCTTGGTAAATTCTTCCCCTTGCATATTTTGCAGGTGTAATGTAAATGAAACGAATTATGATAACTGTGGCATATGACGGAACGGCTTATCATGGATGGCAGATACAGCCAAACGGTGTCACAATTGAGGAAAAACTAAATCAGGCTCTTAATGATTTGTCCGGTGAAAATATCCGTGTCATCGGAGCCAGCAGAACGGATGCCGGCGTGCATGCGCTGGGAAATCTGGCGGTATTTGATACCGAGTCAAGAATTGCTCCGGAAAAGTTTTCTGCGGCATTAAATGCCAGGCTGCCGGAAGATATACGGGTGCTCAAATCAGAAGAAGTGGAACCGGATTTTCATCCCAGACATTGCAATACAAAGAAGACCTATGAATACCGGATCTATATGAACCGCTTCGAAAATCCCATTGGCAGACAGTATGCACATTTTGTATATGTCCCGTTAGACATTGCAAACATGCAAAAAGCAGCGGATTATCTTGTCGGTGAACACGATTTTAAAAGCTTCTGTGCCGTTGGCGCACAGGTTCTTTCAACGGTGCGGACCATATATGAGGCAGATTTTCGCAAAGAAGGAGATTATCTGATCTTTCGAATCAGCGGCAATGGCTTTTTGTTTAATATGGTAAGAATTATTGTCGGAACCTTATTGGAAATCGGTCGCGGCAATATGGAGCCGGAAGAAATAAACCGGATTTTAGAGGCATTGGACAGACAAAAGGCAGGACCGACAGCTCCGGCGAGAGGTCTTTTACTTGTCGGATATGAGTTTATGGAAAAATAGATAGGAAATACGGGCGAATCGCTGGTATTTTATGCAAATTTTTGGTTGACACACGTGGATACGTATAATATAATGTTTCACAGTGGCGACATTTGTTGAGAGTTCTCCAAAGCCCCGGAGCACCTTGACTGGTCGCAGGAAATAAACAAATTCCGCGGATTGTGGAATCGAAGTCATGATTTCGGACATTGTCATGATGGAGAAAAAGTGTTTGAAGAGGGGTTTCGGACGCCCCCGGAAAACAAGAGAGACTATTTGTTATATTATTTTGGAGGTAACACAACATGAAAACATTTATGGCAAGCACAGCAAATGTTGATAGAAAATGGTATGTAGTTGACGCTACAGATCAGACTTTAGGACGTTTAGCTTCTGAAGTTGCTAAAGTATTAAGAGGAAAAAATAAACCGATTTTCACACCTCACATCGATACAGGTGATTATGTAATCGTTATTAATGCAGAAAAGATCAAAGTTTCAGGTAAGAAACTGGATCAGAAAGTTTACTACCATCATTCAGATTATGTAGGTGGTATGAAAGAAACTACATTAAAAGAAATGTTAAATAAGAAACCTGAAAAGGTTATCGAACTTGCTGTTAAAGGCATGCTTCCCAAAGGACCTTTAGGAAGACAGATGTTCACAAAACTTCACGTATACGCAGGACCTGACCACAAACATGAAGCTCAGAAACCTGAAGTATTAACATTTTAATTAAAGGAAGTTGAAAGGAGAAAATTAAAATGGCTAAAACAGCAGAAAGATATCATGGAACTGGAAGAAGAAAAAAATCAATTGCCAGAGTATATTTAACACCCGGTAAGGGAAATATCGTTATTAATAAAAGAAACATTGATGAATATTTCGGACTTGAAACATTAAAAGTTATCGTTCGTCAGCCTTTAGTAGCTACAGAAACAGCTGATAAATTTGATGTACTTGTAAATGTTAAAGGTGGCGGATACACCGGACAGGCCGGTGCTATCAGACACGGTATCGCAAGAGCTTTATTAACAGTAGATGCTGATTACAGACCTACATTAAAGAAAGCCGGATACTTAACACGTGACCCTCGTATGAAAGAAAGAAAGAAATACGGTCTCAAAGCAGCACGTCGTGCGCCTCAGTTTTCAAAGAGATAAGGATTACTGCGAATTGCAGGATATGGAAAGAACTCCCGAGTTTACTCGAGGAGTTCTTTTTATATCCTGCAATTCATAGGAAGCTATAACAGATAATTGAGTATAGGAGGCAGTTGAAAATGTCATATAGATATAGAGAAGTAATCTTCAGGAAATATTGGATGAATACAATCGGAATGCTCCGCTTTATAAACGTGTAGTTAAATTAAAAATTCGCGAGACAGAATTTGAGAAAAATACAACCAAAAAGATTAAACGATTTTGATAGATATTTGATGCTAAATCGAACAAGATGTGGTAAAATACATCTCGATAAATTGTATTTAAGGAGAGAGCAGCATGGCATGGTACGATGAAGCAGTATTTTATCACATATATCCTTTGGGGCTTACAGGAGCACCAAAGGAAAATTCTTATGAGGAGCCGGTACATCGTCTGAATACATTGCTTCCCTGGATTGGACATATTAAGGAAATCGGATGCAATGCACTTTATATTGGGCCTCTTTTTGAGTCCGTCGGACATGGATATGAGACAACCGATTATAAGAAGTTAGATGCCAGACTTGGGACGAATGAGGATTTGACTAGTTTTGTTGCAGAATGTCACAAGCAGGGAATTCGGGTTATATTAGACGGTGTGTTTAATCACACAGGTCGTGATTTTTTTGCCTTTCAGGATATTAAGCAGAATAGAGAAAATTCACAATATAAAGACTGGTATTGTGATGTGAATTTCTGGGGTAATAATTCTTACAATGACGGTTTTTCTTATGCAAACTGGGGTGGATATGACCTTTTAGTAAAGCTAAATCAAAAAAATCCTGCGGTTAAGGACTATATTTGTGACGTGATCAGATTTTGGGTCAGCGAATTTGATATTGATGGAATTCGCCTCGATGCCGCAGATGTCATGGATTTTGAATATATGAAAGCCCTGAGAAATGTAGCGAACGAAGTGAAACCGGATTTTTGGCTTATGGGCGAGGTAATTCATGGGGATTACTCAAGATGGGCCAATGACGGAACCCTTCATTCTGTTACAAATTATATGCTTCACAAAGCATTGTATTCCGCGCACAATGACCATAATTATTTTGAAGTGGCACATACGATTAAATATGTTAACGACATGGTTGGAAACAATCTGAAATTATATACCTTTGTCGATAATCATGATGTGGAGCGTATCTATACAAAGCTTAATAATAAAGCACATTTTGAACCGGTTCATATCATGCTTTACACATTGCCCGGAATTCCTTCTCTTTATTATGGTTCAGAGTTTGGAATTGAAGGACGCAAGGATCGTTACTCCGATGATTCGTTAAGACCAGCTCTGAATTATGACGATTATAAAGATGCGGTTCAGACGAATCCATGTACGAAGTTAATTGCAACCCTTGGAAAACTGCGTCAGAATGTCAAAGCTCTTTGTTATGGTGAGTATAAGCAGTTGGAATTACAAAATACGTGTTTTGCATATGCGAGAATTTTGGACGGAAAAAGTGTTATTACGACCGTGAATAATGGTGATAATGAAGTATGTATGAATGTAGAAGCGATGGCACAATCATCAGAATATGTTGGTGCATTGACAGGAAGAAGCGTCTCTGTAAATAATGGAAGAATTCAAGTCAGTGTTCCTGCAAACTCAGGTGAAATTTGGATTCCAAAAGAGCTTATGAGCGAAAGTCTTGCACCTTTAAAGACGGAGGAAATTGTTACCCCGACAAAGATTGAGACACCGGCGAAGGAAGTTGCTCCGGCGAAGTTTGAGACAACGGTAGACGAAGTTGTTCCGGCGAAGGTTGAGACACTGGTAGATGAGGTTGATCCGGTGAAGGCTGAGACATTGGCAGATGAGGTTGCTCCGGTAAAGATTGAGCCATCAGTAGATGAGACTGTTTCGGTAAAGACTGAGACAGCAGTCAGCGTTGACTGGTCTAAATCCTATGAAGATATGACAGTTGAAGAGTTGCAGGAGGCAATTCTGGAAAAAATGAGAAGTAATGGACCTGTAACAGACTATATGTTAAAAACTGTCAGAGAAAATACCCATCATGGATCATTGGTGAATTGGGTTAAGAGTTTTAGATAATGTATAGCAGTTATCTACAAATGAAAAATGTATTAAAGCTCCGGAATGCTTGCATTCACGGGGCGTTATACATTTGACATGTTTTGTTAATAATGTTATTATTAACTCATAAAAGGTGCTACCGATAGACGGTTAGTCCAGTTTATGAATTGATTAAAATAATCGCCTCAGTTTACCAGACCGGGGGCGATTATTTTTTTCGTGATTTATTACCGATTGTATATCCAAGTCCAAAGCAGGTTAAACCAAAACTTAAAACTGCAATGAGACCTTCAAGAGTCAACATTGGCATCCCTCCTTTGATAAATTTCATACAAGATGATTTCTATGTAATCAGAGGGTCACAGTCCCTCTGCTGAAGGACTAACCGCCTACCGAATAGGGTAGCACCAAATTAATTATAACAGTAAAATGAAAAATTTACAATGAAAGAGGGATTTGTGTATGTCAGAAATCCTATGAATATACATCAATTCAACTCATAGTTGAGTTATGTTTTAGAACTCCCTTTCGCGGTTATTGTTTCATGGCTGCAAGGTAAGCTATTATAAAATAAAAACGGAGGTATTTCCGATGCTTGACAGTATTAAAGTTGGCAATTTTATAATGGAAAAACGTAAGGCTCTTGGGTTGACGCAACAACAGCTTGCAGATAAGTTAAACATTTCTTTTCAGGCAATATCAAAGTGGGAGAACGGAACCACATATCCTAACATTGAAATATTGAGAGATCTGGCGATTGTGTTAGAGGTATCGGTAGATGAAATTCTGGCCGGTAGTGAAAAAGATGTAGAAGGATTATCATACAGTAAGGCTGGAATCGATATTACCTATACAGATTCCATCAAGAAAGAAATGTCAAAGCATTTGGAAACCAAGGACAAACGTGTTTTGAATGGTTTGGGACCTTTTGCTTCCTTATATGATATCAAATTCGCTGAGATTGAGAATCCTGTTTTGGTATTAAAGGCAGAGGAACCTGGATCTAAACAAAAACTTGCCATGGAATATGGTTATACAGAATCAATTTGCCACGATATGGTTAATCATCTGGTAAATGATATTATAGTTATGGGAGCCAAGCCTTTGGCGGTGTTGGATACGATTGTTTGTGGTAATGCAGAAAAAGACACAATAAAATCATTGGTAAAGGGTGTTTCGGAAGCTTGTAGAGAAAATGAATGTTCCCTTGTAGGTGGAGAGACTTCCATTCAGCCATTAGTTGTAGAATCAGGGGTTTATGTACTTACTTCAAGCATTGCCGGTATTGTTGAAAAATCAAAGGTAATAGACGGAACAGCAATCCAAAAAGGAGATTCTGTTTTAGCGATTGCCTCTAATGGTCTTCATACAAATGGATATTCATTGATTCGGTTATTGATGGACAAAATGCCGCAAATAAAGTTGGATAAAATAGATGGATTAACATTTATAGAACAGATCATGAAACCTCATACGCCATATTATAAATCAATCAAAGATTTGTTTGATAGAGATATTATACATGGAATGGCACATATTAGTCAGTTCTATGATTGTTATGAGATTGGAATAATAGAAGAAGGAGAGCATAAAGTAGTGTTCGAAAAGCGTATAAATTGGCTGTAGTTATAAAGAGTAAAATATTTAAAATTTACCACTCCCTTGCAAACTCTATGTTTGCAAGGGCTTTTCTATATCCATAATTCAGCACACGGTGCAAAAAAGGTACCTTTTTATTTCTAAATATTTTTTGTTGACATAGTAGCAAAAGTATACTAATATAATTACAACAAAGTATCGATATGCTACTAACTAAAAATACATAAAGGAGGACCAAATAATGACAAATGAATTGGCTGATGAACAATTTCTGGCCCAGTATGACAGTCGGGAGTATGAAAAACCATCCGTAGCGGTTGATTTACTCATATTTACAATAGAGGATGATGAATTGAAAATTTTTTTGGTTGAAAGGAAGGCTTCCCCTTTCGTGGGCAGATTGTCTTTGCCGGGTGTATTTGTTGGAATCCATGAATCGTTGGAAGATGCGGTCAAAAGAGGATTGCTTGATAAGGCTGGTTTGGAGAATATATATTTTGAACAGTTGTATACATGGGGTGAGGTAGACAGGGACCCAAGAATGCGTATTATTTCGGTTTCCTATCTGGCATTGGTTCCCAAAGAAGAATTATATACATGTGATCAGCTTGGGGATATTAGGAGGCATCTGTTTTCTGTTAAAGATATTTTAAATGAGGAAAAAGACGATGCCATAGCCTTTGATCATAAGAAAATGATTCAGTACGGAAGAGAGCGAATTAAAAATAAGGTTGCGTATACTTCCATAGCATTTCAATTTCTGCCGGAAAAATTTACACTCCCGGATTTACAGAAGATATATGAGATATTGCTTGATAAGAAATTATACAAAGCTAACTTTCGTAAGAAGATAAAAGAACTGGTATCTGAAACCGACGAATATACAACAGGACAAATGCACAGACCGAGCAAAATATATACGAGAAGCCAAAAAAAGATATAAATACAAATGATAAATAAGCACGAATGAAAGAATTATAAATAAAACGAAAACACAAATAAAACAGATGTACAAACAAGACATAAATGGGGAAATATTATGTATGCAATTATTTCTTTACAAGATAATAACCAATATCTGGAGCATCATCAAAATGCCGAATATTTTTTTCAATATCTAATAGACAACGGATGTGAAGCTAAGCTTGGGTATTTTAATCAGGTAGAAAAAGCAGTTTCATTTGTGACCAAAGGTTCCTATGATGTACTTTATATCAGTGTTTTTGACTTTAGATATGAATATATGAGCTGTTCTATATCATTAACGATGGATTTTATACATAAGGTAAAAGAACTTCAGCCGGATATCAAGGTGGTACTTTGGGGATATACAGCCTGTTATTATAAGGACGTTTTGAAAAAATATAGTGATATAGAAATCTGTGACAGAATATTTCCATTTGATGATTGTGCGGATGAAGTGCATTTCAGACTGAAAGAAAAACAGTTATATAAGTATATAAAGATGCGGGATTCGTTTCCGCAAAGCGAACCCATCTGTGCGAATCCATACAGAGAAGAAATGTTGCTGACATCCATCGGATGTACCAGAAAATGTAGCTTCTGTACAGATCCGGCTTTAAGAATACAAAAGTGTTGGAGAGGACGGAGTGTGAAAGATATTGCCGATGAGATCAAAAGGTTGTATCAGAATCAACCATTTTTAATACTAAGATTTGCTGACAGCAGCTTTGAAGATGAAGATGCAGAGTATTATAACAGGACAAAGGCACACCGCTCAATTGAGATTGCACAAAAGCTTATCCAAATGAAACTTCCGATTGTGTTTGCAGCAAATTTCAGGACTTCCATATATAAACTTTATTCGGAGCGTGAAATAGCAGTATTAAAGGAAGCAGGATTATCCACGATCTATCTTGGCATTGAATCGTTTCAGGAAAATGAATTACATATTTTTCAGAAGCAGACACTGCAGGATATAAGGCTTGCTATCAATTTTGTCAGAAACCACGGTTTCAATCTGGATATCGGTTTTATCAATATTCATCCTTATTCTACCATGGAAGGAATACTGGAAAATGCACAGATGCTTTATGAATATGGATTTTCAAGTCTGAGTCATTATGTTCACAGACTGATGATTGTTAAAGGAACAAAACTTTACGACCGTATCAAAGAGGATGGGTTATTAAAGGAAACTGCGGCTGATATCGATTATTATAATTACAATTTTAAAGATTTCAGAGTGAAAGAATTTTGTGACAGAGTTGTGAAGGCATGTAGCGACAGTACGGGAAAAGAAATACTGAATAAAAGTGAGTTGTATACGCATTTTTTTGCAAACTTTTTAAATGCAGTAAAAAATTTTTTTGGAGAAGAATTCATAGAGAAATATTTCAGAAAAGAAGAATATCAGGCAGTCATGAGAGAATTAAATCGGGCTGTATATGAACTGTTTCTGGATTTATATTATGGCAAAAAACTGCATACGGACGAGACGATACAGGTTTTAAAGAAACTCGATAATATAAGAGAAAACTTGGAGGATGCCTGTTATGAACAGGATCAAACATTTCCTTCATTCGTATGGAAGCCGGTGATTTTATGATTTCAGATTTGGATAAAGCAGGATATCAGGAATTCCTGATAAGGATGATGCCTTATGCATCTGATGAAAAAGAAGTGCATGATTTGTTTCAAATGCTCTTAGAAGAGGATTATCACGGATTTGTTAAGGGACTCGATTTTTCAACATCCAAAGACAGAGCATGTTTTTGGAGTGGTGACAAGAAAAGGATCACAAAAATAGCACAGATCATGGGATGGCAAACCTTTAATAGTACTCCGGGAGGTAAAGTGTTGGACGAATGGGAATGGTTAAATGTGAAGTTCCCCTGGCAAAACAATTTTGGAACCGGAAATAAATATGATCCTATGAAACTATGGAATGCTGCTTCAAAAGAATTTGCCGATCATGTTTTTGGAGAAACAACATACTTTTTTGAGGACTATGAGGGCATCACTTGGCAAAATTGTGAGGGACCCATAGTACATGAGAGAATTTCTTCCGGTGCCATAACCTCATTACAAATTCTTACAAAGGATAATCTAAAAGAAGAGATAAGAGAAAGGTTTTATCCTGCATGTGATGAAGAACATAGTCAGTCTTACATAAATTTTATACAACAGATTTCCGTTCCGGAGTTAAAAGGACATGCACCTGATTTTGTAGATGCATTATACGATAATGAGAAACTGGAGTTGCAAAATACAATTTTTGAAAGATTTGACCAGGGAGATTTGGGCGTTATCAATGCCGTTATTACACTTGATCCTTCCAGAGCATACATGGTTATAAAAAAGAAACTGGAGAAACTTCATGAGCCAAGTTATGCAAGGGTTTTGTATCTTGCAGCTTTATATGATATATCCTTAAATGAATCTTATTTAGCCGAAATCAAGAATATGCGCACCAAAGAAGATTGGATATTAAGCAATAAGATTCATCGGATTTTAAAGGATAGGGAAACAAAATAGGAAATGAGCCGATATATATGGTATACTGATAACAATTACAAGGTGAAGAGATATCTTTTTACGACAGAATAGAAAAGAGCAGATAAAGATGAAAAGAAGAATGATGAATCACAGTGGTTTTACATTGGTAGAATTGATTGTTGTACTTGTAATACTGGCAATTCTTGCTGCCATTCTTGTGCCACAGCTTTTAGGATACATTGACAGGGCAAAAAAGGATCAGTATATGTTGGAGGCCAAAAACTGCATGACGGCTACACAGACGGAATTGACGGAGCTATATGCGCATGATTCGGTGGTGGGAATCAATGATGACAGTCTGGTTGGAAGCAATCCGTATGGTGATGTTTCTTGGCTTGGTAAACCTGAGGCAAAAAAAATACTGGAAACGGCGGATGTAGATCCTTATATGCTGATTGTGGGAATGGGAGATTATAAAACATTTAAGGATACGGATTTGCATAAAGCCTATACGGTATATTTTGTGGCATACTGGCCCGACAAGAAGAAAGATCCTATCTTTTTTAATGGGTCTACATGGGAAACGGAGTATCCGTGGAAGTCTTCGGGAGCCAATACATTTGTTGTAAATGGAGAGCCGATTAAGTTGCAGTTTTATTTTATTGATGCACCAAGTACCAATATGTCAGCTAACTGGAACGAACTAAAGGGATATCTGGGTGTGAAATAAACATTTTAAGCAAGAGTAGGTTAATAGAATGGAAAGTATGATTATCAATGGCAATTCGATAGAGGAGATGAAAAAGCTTGAGGAAAACAGCATTGATCTGATTTTTGCCGATCCTCCTTACTGGATGAGAGTGGAAGGAGTCTTAAAACGTGTGGAGGGAACGGATTTTGATGGTTGTATGGATGCATGGGATCAGTTTGAAAGTCTGGAAGATTATGAAGCCTTCACTAAAGAATGGCTTCGTGAATGCTACCGGATTTTAAAGCCCGACGGCTCCATCTGGGTAATCGGCGGGATGCAGTGTATCTATACCATTGGCGCTATTATGCAGGAAATCGGATACTGGCTAATCAATGATATCGTATGGCATAAAAAAAATCCGACACCGAATTTTAAGGGGACAAGATTAAATAACAGTCATGAGACATTAATCTGGGCTACGAAAAGCAAAAAATCCAAGTATACTTTTCACTATAAAACGGCAAAAGAGCTGAATCTGGATACGGTGGATGAAGCTGATTATGAAAAGGGAATTCGCAAGCAATTGGGATCGGTTTGGAAAATTGCAGTGTGCTCCGGAAACGAGCGACTAAAAAATGAACAGGGTGAAAAGCTTCATACAACACAAAAGCCGGAAGAACTGCTATACCGTATTATTGCGATATCTTCCAATGTCGGCGATATGGTATTAGACCCGTTTGGCGGAACTATGACTACGGGAGCCATTGCAAAAAGGCTGGGACGAAACTATTTTATGATTGAGCGGGATCCCAAATATTACGAGTACGGTAAACAAAGAATTGAACGCGAAGTGTTTGAAGATTCGGATATTGCCAACGCTGTCTTTGACACAAAGCCTTTAACAGCCAAGATGTCGGAGATGATTCAAAACGGTTTCTTTTTTAATGAGGAGATGTTCTATTTACAGGATGGAACAAAAGGCGGTATTTTGCAGGCAGACGGAAAACTTCTTTATAAAGGAAAAATCACGGATATGCACAGTTGTGCGGCAAAGGTAAAAGGTGTAAAAGCTAAAAGGCTGAATGGCTTTGAGGTTTGGTATGTAAAGCGTGACGGCATTTTGGTGTCAATTCAGGAAATACGGGAAGACTATCGCGCATGGTTGCAAAAAAATATCGATTCAAATTAAAAATCATTTTGTGAATAGAAAAAGAGAGAAAATGCACATGCTAAAACAAAAGCAATGGCAGGAGATGAATGTTCATGAATAAACGACGGAAACATCAATTGGAAAGATTTCTCTATATATCAGCTGCCTTACTTCTGGTTTTGGCAGTTGTTTTCTTGTGCGTGCTGGGGATAAAAGCCGTGAGCCGGAATAAGAATGCCGACAAAGAAGAAGCGGTCGGAGAAATGGCTATGGAAGAGCCTTTCAGAGAAAATAGTACGGAAGAAACGACCGACGAAAACGATTTTGTAGAAGAAAACAAAGCAATCGATACAGAGACTGCACTGTCTGAGACTGATTTGAAAACCGAATCTGAGGATACAGAGACCAAAGATGCGATGGAAACATATATTTTGCAGGCAGAAGAGATGGTTAGCCGGATGACGTTGGAAGAAAAGGTGTATCAGTTATTTATCATTACACCGGAGGCGTTGACGGAGGTTGATACCGTAACGACAGCAGGGCAGACCACAGAAAAAGCATTGGAACAGTATCCGGTAGGAGGACTGGTTTATTTTGCAAAAAATCTGGTTGATGGGGATCAAACCCGGACAATGCTTTCAAAGACACAGGAATACGCCCTTAAAACGCAGGAAGTGCCGTTGTTTTTATGTGTGGATGAGGAAGGTGGAAAGGTAACACGCATTGCCGGTAATTCTTCCTTTGGTGTAAAAAATGTTGGAGATATGCAGGATATCACGGATTCACAACAAGCATATGAAGCCGGGGCCTATATTGGATCCTATTTGAAAGATTTGGGATTTAATTTTGATTTTGCTCCTGATGCGGATGTACTGACCAATGGAGGCGATGATGCCATTGGTGCCAGATCGTTTGGAGATAATCCGCAGCTGGTGGCAAGCTTTGCAGGCGCAGTTTCAGATGGATTACATGAGCAAGGTATTCTTAGTACGTTCAAACATTTTCCCGGCCACGGTGCTGTGAAACAGGATACCCATGACGGGTTTGCTTATTCGGATAAGACGTATGAGCAATTCATGCAGGCGGAATGGATACCTTTTCAAAAGGCACAGGATTTTGGCATCGATGCGGTTATGGTCGGACATATTTCACTTCCTAATGTAACTGGGGATGAGACACCGGCTTCGTTATCCGAAAAAATGATATCCCAAATTCTTCGAAATGATTTGGGTTATGACGGACTGATTATTACCGATGCCCTTAACATGGGGGCGATTGTACAAAACTATTCTTCTTCTGAGGCAGCTGTATCCGCTGTTTTGGCGGGAGCCGATTTATTGTTGATGCCGGCTGATTTTTATGAGGCAGCCGCAGGGGTTATTGCGGCAGCAGAGGATGGAACCATTCTAAAAGAGCGTATCGACGACGCAGTAATACGGATTGTTGCTACCAAACTGAAATGGCAGGACGTTTCCAAAGAATTAGAGAGTACAACTGTTAAAATGGATATATCGAATAAAACAGATATATCAAATAAAACAGATGCATCAAATAAAATAGCTGCTAAAACAGATGAAGAAGCAGATACTAAAACCGGACAGATTTCAACGATACCAATGATTGATGTATCGGCTTATCAGGGAAATATCGATTGGAAAAAAGTAGCTGCATCGGGTGTCCGGGGAGCCATGATCCGATTGGGCTTTCGGGGTTATGGAAGTGCAGGGAGTCTGAATACGGATGACTACTTTTTGCAAAATCTGCAGAATGCAAAGAATGCAGGTTTAAGAGTGGGGGTGTATTTCCATTCGGAAGCCGTAGATGTGAATGAAGCGAAAGAAGAGGCACGTTTTGTGATTGATAAACTGCAGAATGCGGATTTAGCTCTCCCGGTTGCATTTGATTTAGAATATAGCAATCAGAGAGAGAAGCGATCCAATTTTTTGAATACCGCGCAGCGCACGGATTTGGCGATTGCATTTTGTAATGAAATTCAATCTGCCGGATATGAAGCCATGGTTTATTATGATGTAGAAGCAGATTCCCAAAATACCATCGATACATCCCGCCTGTCAAATATTAAAATATGGGTTGCTGACTATCAAAGTAAAGACGCTCCTGCTTATCGCGGTACATATCAGATGTGGCAGTACTCCAATACCGGAAGTGTGAGCGGAATATCGGGAAATGTGGATCTGGATTATTATATAGAATGAAACTGATTTAAATCTCAAATTTTTATACAAGTCGGCCGCCCAGAACATAATATATCTTTACCGCCTCGTACTTCGGTTTTTAGTCTTTCTAAGCGGCACGCTCACAAAATATACAATTCAATGCCCGGTTTCAAAACTCAGACTTCGTCTTCGAACAGTTGAAACCGGGCATTAACTTTGTTCGCCATGCCGCTAAGAAAGACACAAAACCTCGTAAAAGCCGGCGGGTAAAGATATATTATGTTCTGGGCGGCCGACTTGTATCTTAATCTTCAGCTTCTTCGGATTCATCAGCTTCATCGTTTTCTTCGCTCAGTCTTTTTATAGTACTTAAAAACAATTCGCAAATCTTATTATCCGGTTTGGGACCAAGAAGATAAAGATTTTCTTTGGCAATCATTCCACCGGCCATAGCGGCATGTCCGCCACCGTTTCCAATTCCTAAAAGTGCTTCGTGAATGATTTCTCCTGCATCCATGGCGGGCGTTTCACTTCGCACCGAGAATTTCCAGTCGTTGTCTCTTTTTGCATATATGATGACAAAATCAACATTTTCCAAAGCCAAAATAAAATCAGATGTCATGGCAATCAGTGCATCCGGGCAGGGAAAAGGAATATGGGCAATCCCAATCCGGTCAAACACCTGAATGGTTTCGAATACCGCTCCGTAGGCGGATAAATCAGAGAATTCTAAAGTGTTGCAGGATACGCGGTTGAGTAAAACCATATCGGAATATTGATTCAGATAGGCGTACATTTCAATATCGGCATCGGTGACACCGCGGGTAAAATTGTTCGTATCCATTTTCAATCCATAAAGCAATGCGGTTGCGGTTTTGATATCCAGTTCAATCTGATATTTTTTGAAATATTGGGCAATCAATGTACAGCAAGCACCGACAATTTGGACTTCTTTATATTCATAGTCAATGTCAACGATGGTCGGATGATGATCGATACAGGCAACTTCGTCTCCGATCAGATCTGTTACATTACCTGAATTTTTCTGGCTGTCCACTAAAATAATGGGGCTTTTTTCATTCATATCCTTTAATTGATCTTTTGAGAAGATTTCCATATTAAATTCTTCCATGATCTTACGCGTGCTTAATTTATCGATTCTTCCGTCATAGCACAAGGTTGTTTCGATGTCATAATGTGCTAACAGACCGGCAAGTCCATAGGCACTGCCTAAGGCATCCGGATCAGGGAAATTATGGGTCTGAATAAAAATATGCTGCCCCTTATATTTTTGGATATAGTCAATGAAATCCATGGAGTATCCTCGCTTTCTCATATTTCTGATTTTTATTTTTTCTTATTTATATTTATAACAGGTATTATGACACCATGATACCAACGGATTGCTACACACTTTGTACTTTCGCAATTCCAAAACATTCGAAATCTGCCCTAATCGGGCTACTTATCATATTAATAATTCCGGTTACATTACTGCCAACCACCGTCGAGCGTAATAATCTGTCCGGTTAAATAGGCGGGACTGTCTAAAAGCCTTAAAACCATTTGGGCAACCTCTTCCGAACGGCCTAAGCGGTCGGAAGGAATTTCTTCTATTAAAGAATCCATCTCTTCCTTATTAAAGCACGAATTCATTTCTGTGTCTATGACTCCACATGCAATTGCATTAACCTGAATGTTGCTGGGGGCTAATTCTTTTGCAAGTGCTTTTGTAAAAGCATTTAGACCGCCCTTTGAGGCGGAGTAGGCAACTTCGGTTGATGCACCGACATTTCCCCAGACAGAAGATATATTAATGATTTTACCGCAGTGCTTTTGCAACATCACTGGGATTGCGCATTTGGATGTGTAAAAAGCAGAAGAAAGATTCGTGGAAATGACGCGGTCCCATTCATCCGGTGACATTTCGGAAAGAAGACCAATGTAAGATATTCCGGCATTGTTTATAAGGACATCCAGATGATCAATCTTTGAAAAACAGCTTTCTATAAAAGAAAAGGAAGAAACATCGCCAATAAGACAGGTTACGGAAACACAAAATTGATTTTCCAATTCCTTTTTTAATTGTAATAATTGGTCTTCACTGTTTTTACAGACAAGATAAAGGTCATATCCATCCTTGGCAAGAGCTATGGCAATCGCTTTTCCAATACCGCGGCTTGCTCCGGTAATGAATGCACAGCGCTTCATATTGTGTGTCCTCCTTTGAAAATACTCATATATAGTATAGCATTATAGATTTGATAAATCGATACTCTTTCGTTTTTTTACGAAAAAACCATTTAAATTGCCCCGAAGAGTTGACAAAAAGAGTCGGTTTTGATATTCTATGTAAGGAATGTAACAATTTTGTAACAAATCGTAACAAAATTTAAAATAATTTCGGAGGCAATATGTTAAGAAAATATAGCAAAGTTCTTTCTGTAATATGCGCAGCAGCAGTGGTTATGACGGCTACCGTTCCGGTACACGCAAGCGCTTTTCCTTCAGCCGGTGCTTCACCTGCTTTGGAAGCAACCAGTGTAAAAGATCAGGAAGCAACTGTTGCAGCTACGACACCGGTTGTTATGTCAGTTGGTGGTGTGAGCGCAGATAAATTTACATCTATTCATTCAGATGTTGTTCCGGAAGTCGAAAGCGAAGCAAATACGGTAATTGAAGATACTGTTTTGGTGGAAGAGCCGGCGGAAGAGCCGGCGGAAGAGCCGAGCGTTTCCATGAATGATATCGATATGGAATATGCAAATCTTGTTATTGCAAAAGTTAATGACTATGTCAATGTCAGAAGCGATGCAAGTGAAGAAGCAGAGATTGTTGGAAAATTATATGATAAATCCGTTGGTACATATCTTTCAGAGAAAGATGGATGGTATGAGATTGCATCCGGTAACTGCCGCGGATATGTAAAAGCAGAATATGTTGTTACCGGTACAGATGCGATTGCCCTTGCCAAAGAAGTGGGTAAACGAATTGCAACTGTTACAACAACTACTTTATATGTAAGAGAGATGCCATCTACTGAATCGTCAGTCATTGGTATGGTTCCGATTGAAGATGAGTTAACAGTCGTAGAAGAAGGTGTTGATGAAGGATGGATTAAGGTATCCATCGAAGAAGGTGAAGGCTATGTTTCTTCAGAGTTTGTTACACTTTCTACTGAATTTGTAAAAGCTGAATCCAAAGCAGAAGAAGAAGCTCGTCTGGCTGCTGAGGAAGCCGCAAGAAAGAAAGCAAATGCCGCAGCTGCTAAGAGTGCAGGCGGTAAATCTTCCGGATCATCCGCATCTGTTAGTGGTGGTTCCAGTACCGGTTCTGCTGTTGCAAGCTATGCTTTACAGTTTGTAGGTAATCCTTATGTATATGGTGGTTCAAGCTTGACAAACGGTACTGACTGTTCCGGTTTTGTTATGAGTGTATATGCTCATTTCGGCGTAGGACTTCCTCATTCATCCGGTGCACAGAGAGGTTGCGGTTATGATGTTGGCGGCCTTGGCAATGCACAGCCCGGTGATATCGTATGCTACTCCGGTCACGTTGGTATCTATATCGGTGGTGGACAGATTGTCCATGCTTCTACAGCAGCAACCGGTATCAAAGTATCCAATGCCGGATACAGACAGGTATTATCTGTAAGACGTATTTTCTAATAACCAATACAAGCAAAATTAAAGACCTTCGCAAACGCGGGGGTCTTTTTTATGTTTTTTTCTTTTCGGATTTGTGTTCCATATATCCCGCTTTCTGCTTATAGATAACGGAACATCGATCCCTGGAGAGAAACCTGATATGGGAATGGGAAAAAGGAAAGGGGTTTGTATAAATGCAAAATATTTCACAGATGGTCGTCGAAATTTGTTGGTTTTGTGCATTTTGCATAAAATCGGAAAAGAAAATGGAATTGTCAGACGATTTGACTTGAATTTTGACAGAAAGTTATCCACATATAGAATCCTTGATTTATGGGGGGAATTGATTTATACACGAAGTTATCCACATTATCCACAAAAAAATAATGAAAAATAACTCAATTTTATGGAAACCGTGTCGAACGGACGTTTTGTATAGAAATGATGAAATTAATCTTATTTTGCAAAAAGTACGTTTTTGGGGTTGACTTTTTCAATGTGAAATAATTGCGAACAATATGTAAAATTGTTGCATAATTTACCAAAAACATGGTATAATTACCATACACTTTAAACAGAAAGGGATGGGTATCATGAAATACATTATCTTAGGCAAAAACATTGAAGTAACAGACGGATTAAGAGCCGCAGTGGAGGATAAAATCGGAAAACTTGAAAAATATTTTACACCGGAGACAGAAGTACATGTTACTTTAAGTGTAGAAAAGGACAGACAGAAAATCGAAGTTACCATTCCCGTCAAGGGCAGTATTATCAGATCTGAGCAGGTAAGCAACGATATGTATGTATCAATCGATTTGGTTGAGGAAATTATCGAGAGACAGTTAAAGAAATACAAAAGAAAATTAACAGAGCAGCAGCAGGCTGCCAGATTCTTTAAGCAGGATTACATCGAAAAAGATTATATGGACGATGAAGAGATTAAAATCATCCGTTCCAAAAAATTTGATATCAAGCCCATGTATCCTGAAGATGCATGCATCCAGATGGAGCTTCTTGGACATAATTTCTACGTTTTCTGCAATGCGGAAACAGATCAGGTCAATGTTGTTTACAAGAGAAAAGGCAATACTTACGGTTTGATTGAGCCTGAAGATTAATCGGACAAGCCGCAAATAGTGTTCTACAGCGATGAGGAAGTATTGATGAGGAAGTATCGCTGAGATAGAATATAAAACAGAATATATGCTTCCGGATAAACGGAAGAATAAAGGCAGGTGGAGTAATTCATCTGCCTTTTGTCATTTTTACATTTGTATTTTCATAAATTGATAGGAACAGAGCGTGTAAAGAAAGTAAGACGGGGGGATTTCTATTAAAAAGAAAATGCAATGTGCTGCCGGTATTCTGATTCTCGGGCTGATATTTGTATTAGCATGGGAGAACTGTCAGCTTTTTGTTGGAATCATGCAGGGCAATTATGCTTTCTGGGAGACAATGAAATGGGAAATGAATGAAAAAAGAGGGGATAATGACAAAAGAGAATTCATCCGCTGGATGGAATTTACCCCTACAAAAGAAGCGATGCAGACTGCATATGACTGGGATGTGGAAACTGTTTCTGACCCGATTCACATTGATTGGATTACCCTGCTTGCCTATGGAGCGGTAAAAGGCGGAGGGAAATTTGATAAAAAAGTAATCCGGGCGATGAATGAATATGCCGAGGCAGTACGCAGTGGCGAAAAAGATATGGAAGCACTTGAGGAGATGAAATACTATTCCTATTATCATGAAATTCTTTCGGCGGTACTTGATGGTATGGTGGGAAATTATCGCATAGAGGTTTCTGATGATGAGGGAAATGTTACCTGGCAGGATTGCTATGGATTAAAAGCCTTTTCTCCGATTGCCAAGGGGGTTTATTATAATGACTATGATGATTTCGGGACGGGACGAAGCTACGGATATAAAAGGAGACACTTAGGGCATGACATGATGGGACAGATCGGTACACCGATTATCGCTGTAGAATCCGGTTATGTGGAAGCGCTCGGATGGAATCAGTATGGTGGCTGGCGTATCGGTATTCGGAGTCTGGACAAAAAGAGATATTACTATTACGCACATCTGAGACAAAATTACCCTTACGCGGAAGGTCTTGAAGAAGGTAGCTATGTGACAGCGGGAGATGTGATTGGATACATGGGGCATACCGGCTACAGTGCGACCGAAAATGTAAACAATATTGATGTCACACATCTTCATTTCGGAATGGAAATCATATTTGATGAAAGCCAGAAAGATTCGGACAATGAAATCTGGATTGATTGTTACGAATTGACAAAATTTCTGTATCAGAACCAGTCTGCAGTTGAAAAAATAGGGGATACCAGAGAATGGAAGCGCGTGTATGATATGGAAGATTCCCCGATTGTTTCCCCTTAAAAACATTGCAAAAAGTATATCCCTATGTTAAAATATGAACAGCGGGCAATGATAAAAAAATAACAATCATTGTCATATCGTAAATTATTAAATGATTACTTAATATGGAGGAAGAAAAAATGGCAAAAAAAGTCGTATTAGCAGGCGCATGCCGTACCGCTATCGGTACAATGGGTGGATCATTAAGCAATACACCCGCAGCTGATTTGGGTGCAATCGTAATCAAAGAAGCTTTAAACAGAGCAGGTGTAAAACCGGAAGATGTAGATCATGTATACATGGGTTGTGTAATCCAGGCTGGTCAGGGTCAGAACGTTGCACGTCAGGCTTCCATCAAAGCAGGATTACCCAATGAAGTTCCCGCAGTTACCATCAACGTTGTATGTGGTTCCGGTCTTAACTGTGTTAACATGGCTGCTCAGATGATTCAGGCAGGCGATGCTGATATCGTTGTAGCAGGTGGTATGGAAAACATGTCCAAAGCACCTTATGCAATGATGAACGGCCGTTTCGGATACAGAATGAACAATGGTGTATTGGTTGATACCATGGTTAACGATGCATTATGGGATGCATTCAATGATTATCATATGATTAAAACAGCTGACAACATCTGTGAAGAATGGGGAATTACCCGTGAAGAATTAGATGAGTTTGCTGTAAAGAGCCAGAATAAAGCAGTTGCAGCTCAGGAAGCAGGAGCATTTGATAAAGAAATCGTTCCTGTAGAAATCAAAAAGAAAAAAGAAACCGTTATCTTCAACAAAGATGAAGGACCCAGACCCGGTACAAGCATGGAAGGTCTTGCAAAACTTCGTGCAATCAACCCCAATGGTTTTGTTACAGCAGGTAATGCATCAGGTATCAATGACGGTGCTGCAGCTATCGTTGTTATGAGTGAAGAAAAAGCAAAAGAACTTGGTGTAAAACCTATGGCTACATTCGTTGCAGGTGCTCTTGCAGGATGCAGACCTGAAGTAATGGGTATCGGACCGGTTCCCGCTACACAGAAAGCTATGGCTAAAGCCGGCTACAAGATTGAAGATTTCGATATCATCGAAGCAAACGAAGCATTTGCAGCTCAGTCTATCGCAGTAGGAAGAGATCTTGGTATTGATGTAGACAAGCAGTTAAATCCCAACGGTGGTGCTATTGCATTAGGTCATCCCGTAGGAGCTTCAGGCTGCCGTATCTTAGTTACTTTACTTCATGAGATGGAAGCAAAAGATGCTAAGAAAGGTCTTGCAACATTATGTATCGGCGGCGGTATGGGCTGTGCTACAATCGTTGAAAGAGACTAGTATCGATTAAATTACAATAGATTTAGACTGCTAATCATAGATGGAACGCGCACAACGTGTTTCATCTATGTTGCGTATAAAGATAACTCAATTCGAAAGGAGAAACAAACATGGATTTCGTATTATACGAAGAAAAAGGTGCCGTTGGTATCATTACCATCAACAGAGAAAAAGCATTAAATGCGTTAAATTCCCAGGTGCTCGATGAGTTAAATGCTACTTTGGATGCAGTTAACTTAGAGACAACAAGATGTCTTATTTTAACAGGTGCAGGAGAGAAATCTTTTGTTGCCGGTGCAGATATCGGAGAAATGAGTACATTGACAAAAGCAGAAGGCGAAGCTTTCGGCAAAAAAGGAAATGACGTTTTCCGCAAATTAGAAACATTCCCGCTTCCCGTTATTGCAGCCGTTAACGGTTTTGCATTAGGCGGCGGATGTGAGATTTCCATGAGCTGTGATATCAGAATTTGTTCTGACAATGCAGTATTCGGTCAGCCTGAAGTAGGTCTTGGTATTACACCCGGTTTCGGTGGCACACAGAGACTTGCAAGACTGGTAAGCCCCGGAATGGCAAAACAGCTCATTTATACAGCACGCAACATCAAGGCAGCAGAAGCTTACAGAATCGGTTTAGTAAATCAGGTTGTTTCTGCAGAAGTAGATGAAGCAGGCAATGTTGTTAAGACTGCCAAAGAAGCTTTAATGGCAGCAGCAGAAAAAATGGCAGCAGGTATCGCTATGCAGGCTCCGATTGCTGTTCGCAACTGCAAAAAAGCAATCAATGAAGGTCTTCAGGTTGATATGGATCAGGCAATCGTGATCGAAGAGAAATTATTCGGTGACTGCTTCGAGACAGAAGACCAGAAAGCCGGAATGGGCAACTTCTTAGAAAAAGACAAAGAGAAAAAATTAAAAGTTGTACCTTTCCAGAACAAATAATTTATTACTATATGATTTCGGTCTGATTACATGCTATGGTTGGAATATGGTTGAAATGAAATAGAATAAATGAATGAAAACTGTATATTATTCCGGCAGGATGAATCTTTTCAGATTGTTTTGCCGGATTAATAACGAATGACAATACAAAGGAAACGTATATGAATTTGTGTTGGTAATTCACTATAATTATATTTTTAGGAGGAACAAACAATGAAGGTTGGCGTTATTGGCGCAGGAACCATGGGCCAGGGCATTGCAAAAGCATTTGCTCAGGTTGAAGGTTACACAGTTGCACTTTGCGACATCAAACAGGAATGGGCTGAAGGCGGAAAAGACAAAATCGCTAAAGGCTATGCAAGACTTGTAGAAAAAGGAAAAATGACACAGGAAGCTGTTGACGGAATCCTGGCAAGCATTACACCCGGTCTGAAAGAAGACCTTTGCGCAGATTGCGATTTAATCGTAGAAGCTGCATTCGAAAATATGGAAGTTAAAAAGACTACATTTGCTGAGTTAGACAAAATTGCAAAACCCGAATGTATTTTTGCTTCCAATACATCAAGCCTTTCTATCACAGAAATCGGAAACGGCTTAACACGTCCTATGATCGGTATGCATTTCTTCAATCCTGCTGATCGTATGAAATTAGTAGAAGTTATCGCCGGTGTTAATACACCCGCTGAAACAGTAGAAGCTATCAAAAAGATTTCCGAAGAAATCGGCAAAACACCCGTACAGGTTAACGAAGCTGCCGGTTTCGTAGTAAACCGTATCTTAATCCCTATGATTAACGAAGCTGCTTTCATCAAAATGGAAGGTGTTTCTGATATCGCAGGTATTGATGCTGCTATGAAACTTGGTGCAAATCATCCTATGGGACCGCTTGAATTAGGTGATTTCATTGGTCTTGATATCTGCCTTGCTATCATGGATGTTCTTTACAACGAAACAGGTGACAGCAAATATCGTGCTTGTCCTTTGATCCGTAAAATGGTTCGTGGCGGAAATCTTGGATGCAAATCAGGTAAAGGTTTCTACGTATATAACGCAGATCGTACCAAAACACCTGTTGATGCACTCTAATTAATAAGTTTTTGATAAAATAAAACGGAGGAAATAAAAATCATGGATTTTACTTTAAGCAAAGAACATGAAATGGCGAGACAGTTATTTAAAGATTTCGCTGAAAACGAAGTAAAGCCTCTCGCTCAGGAAATTGATGAAGAACACAGATTCCCCAGAGAGACAGTAGAGAAAATGGCTAAATATGGTTTCTTAGGTATTCCGGTACCGAAGGAAATGGGCGGTCAGGGATGTGATATCTTAACATACGCTATGTGTGTTGAGGAGTTATCCAAAGTTTGCGGTACTACAGGTGTTATCGTTTCTGCACATACATCTCTTTGTGTAGACCCGATTTTAACATATGGTACTCCCGAACAGAAAGAAAAATATGTTCCCGATTTAGCATCCGGTAAAAAACTCGGTGCTTTCGGTTTAACTGAGCCCGGTGCAGGTACCGATGCTCAGGGTCAGCAGACAAAAGCTGTTTTTGATGAAGCTACCAATGAATGGGTATTAAACGGTTCTAAGTGCTTTATTACAAACGGTAAAGAAGCTGATGTTTATGTTATCATCGCAGTTACCGGTAAAGTTGAAAAACGTGGCCGTATCCAGAAAGAAATCTCTTCTTTCATCGTTGAAAAAGGAACACCCGGATTTACATTTGGTACCAAAGAAAACAAAATGGGTATCTGTGCATCATCTACTTATGAATTGATTTTCACAGACTGCCGTATCCCTGCAGGCAACTTACTTGGTCAGAAGGGTAAAGGATTTGCTATCGCTATGCATACACTTGACGGTGGACGTATCGGTATCGCAGCTCAGGCACTTGGTATTGCAGAAGGCGCTTTAGAAACAACAATCGAATATGTAAAAGAAAGAAAACAGTTCGGTCGTTCTATCGCTCAGTTCCAGAATACACAGTTTGTTTTAGCTGACCTTGCTACAAAAGTAGAAGCTGCTAAATTACTGGTTTACAAAGCTGCAAGAAAGAAAGATGAGTACCAGGCAGGTGCTAAAGTTTCTTATTCCGTAGAAGCTGCAATGGCTAAATTATACGCTGCAGAAGTAGCTATGGAAGTAACAACCAAATGTGTACAGTTACACGGTGGTTATGGTTACATCAAAGAGTACAATGTAGAACGTATGATGCGTGATGCAAAGATTACAGAAATCTACGAAGGAACTTCAGAAGTTCAGCGTATGGTAATTTCTGGAAGTTTATTAAAATAGGAGGTACGTTATCGTGAAAATCGTAGTTTGTATTAAACAGGTTCCTGATACAAAGGGCGGCGTTAAATTCAATCCGGATGGAACTCTGGACAGAGGAGCAATGCTTGCAATCATGAACCCCGATGATAAAGCTGGTTTAGAGGCAGCTTTAAGATTAAAAGATCAGTACGGCGCAGAAGTAACCGTTTTAACAATGGGTCTTCCCAAAGCTACAGACGTTCTTCGTGAAGCAATCGCTATGGGCGCTGATAAAGGTGTATTAGTTACAGATAGAGTTTTAGGTGGTGCCGATACTTGGGCTACATCTACAACAATTGCCGGTGCATTAAGAAACATGGAATATGACTTAATCATCACAGGTCGTCAGGCTATCGACGGTGATACCGCTCAGGTTGGTCCTCAGATCGCTGAGCATTTGGGACTTCCCGTAATTTCTTACGCACAGGATATCAAAGTCGAAGGCGACAAAGTTGTTGTTCAGCGTCAGTATGATGACAGATATCATGTCGTAGAAGTTAAGATGCCTGCATTAGTTACAGCACTTTCTGAATTAAACGATCCCCGTTATATGACACCCGGTGGAATCTTCGATGCCTGCAAGGCTGAGATCACAACCTGGGGTCGTGCAGATTTAAAAGACGTTGAAGACGGCAACTTAGGTCTGAACGGATCTCCTACAAAAATCGCAAAAGCATCTGACAAAGTTCGTAAAGGTGCCGGCGAAAAAGTTACTCCCGATTCTCCGGATGAAGCAGTAGCTTATATCGTAGGAAAATTAAAAGAGAAACATGTAATCTAATGAAATAAAGGAAAAGTGGTGAATAATTATGAAAATGAGTCCTGAAGTAATTGCACAGTACAAAGGTGTCTTTGTATTTGCACAGCAAGTTGATAATGAAATCAGCGGCATTGCTTTCGAATTACTCGGAAAAGCAAAAGAATTAGCTGCTTCTTTAGAGACAAAAGAAGTTACAGCAGTATTAATCGGCTCAGATGTGAAGGGCCTTGTTGATCAGTTGGCAGCATATGGCGCAGACCGCGTTATCGTTGTTGACGATCCGGAATTAAAAGACTACAGAACAGAGCCTTATGCACATGCGCTTTCATCTGTAATCAATGAATACAAACCTGAAATCGTATTAGTAGGTGCTACAGCAATCGGTCGTGACCTTGGCCCTACTGTTTCAGCAAGAGTTCAGACAGGTTTAACAGCAGACTGTACTGTATTGGAAATCGGTGATTTCCCGTTAGTAGCAGTTCCCGGTAAAGAAGCTGAACAGAAACACAATCAGTTATTAATGACTCGTCCCGCATTCGGTGGTAACACAATCGCTACTATCGCATGTCCTGACAATCGTCCTCAGATGGCTACCGTTCGTCCCGGTGTTATGCAGAAAATCGATCCTATCGATGGAGCAAAAGCTGAAGTGATTGAATACAATCCCGGTTTCACACCCAACAACAAATATGTAACCATCAAAGAAGTTGTAAAAGCGGTATCTGATACAGTTGATATTATGGCTGCTAAGATCTTAGTATCCGGTGGTCGTGGAGTTGGTTCTCCTGAAAACTTCAAATTATTAGAGGATTTAGCAGAAGTACTTGGCGGTACCGTATCATGCTCACGTGCCGTTGTAGACTCAGGCTGGAAACCCAAAGATCTTCAGGTTGGTCAGACTGGTAAGACAGTTCGTCCTAACGTATACTTTGCAATCGGTATTTCCGGTGCTATCCAGCACGTTGCAGGTATGGAAGAATCAGACATCATCGTTGCAATCAACAAAGACGAAGATGCACCGATCTTTGATGTTGCTGACTACGGTGTAGTTGGTGATCTGAATAAGATTGTTCCTCAGTTAACAGAAGAAATCAAAAAAGTTTTAGCTGAGAAGTAGGCGAATATCGCCACCATCCACAACTGTGTTGTGGATATACAAAATGAATTCATGCCGAAAGGCACGAAGATAAAGTAATTTGTTTTTACTTATCTTGCAGGTTGGCCACCGTACAATTTGCCGCCTGTAACAACTGATTTATATTTATTTCAGAACAAAAAGCAGTTCGGACGCTGGTTCCGGGCTGCTTTTTTGCGCTATTACAGTTATGGGGACGGTGCAAGTAAATGTCGTCAGTTGCAGAGTTCAAAAAGGTTATCTTCTAACTGAATACGGGAAAGGAAATGGATTGGGTTCGGGGCGTCGTCAAATCGACATCCATGTCGAATGACGACTAAAATTGCCATCCGGGCAATTTCCCCCTTAGGTATTGAGTATTCAGTAAGAAGATGAGACCTTTTTGTACAATGCAACTGCCGACGACATTTACTTGCACTTTATTTGTTTGCAAATGATAAAACAAAAAATTAAAAAAATTTAATTTGGGTATTTACAAGTCGTAAGAGTTATGCTATTTTATAATATTCGCTGCGGATACAAATAATGAAGTACAAAGAAATAAGATATTGGAAAGGATGATTATTATGAAAAATAATAGATTATTACAGTTTTGTTTAGTAGGTTTTGTATGCATGGTAATTGGTACAGGTAGTACAATTGCTTATTTTAAATGCAAAGAAAAAGAACCGGTTCCGGTACAGACTCAAAATGCAGTTGATACTGATGAAAATATGGATTCGACTTGTGCTACAACTATTGAAGAAGTTGTGGAAGAAAGTGAAGAAAAGCAAAAAGAAGAACCTAAAGAAGAGCAAAAAGAAGTCTCCAAAGAGGATCCTCTTCAGAAAGCGAAAGCAAATACCACAAAAGACAAGAATGTAGTTCGCCCGGTTGAAGAAAAAAAGAATATAAAATCTGTGAGCGAAGAGACAACGGATACTGCGGATGATACGACGGTTGAAATTACATCTGGTCCCAGCAGTGATGCGCCGGATATGGCAAATAATAATGAGGTTCAGAATGCGCCTGAACAACCGGTTCAGCCGAGTGCAACAACAGACGCTACAACAAGCACTACAACAGACGCTACAACAGGCTCTACAACAGGAGATTCTTCTCAACCTGTTAAAGCATTCAATCCCAAAGATATACCGGATACAGTTCCGCCTATAGAATATTCACAGGAATGGCATGACATGTGGCTGGATATAAATGACCCAAGCCAATGGGATGCTGTTGTACAAGATGTAATTGATAATATAACGGAAAAATATCCGCCGGTAGAAAATAATCAGTAAAATGATACATACTTTACATGAGCAAAAGAATGAAAAATTGGGAAGGCGATATATGGAGTATCAAGAGAATTTTCAAGAATTATATGTTGTTGGTGTGTTAGAACATTGTGGTGCTATCTATAAACAACAGGAAATGTTGCATAGAGGGAAGAAAGGTACTTTTTATCAATGTGCAATCATTTTGCATGGATATATATATGAAGCAATTTCCTATGTTTCTGACAAAGGTATAAGACGCTTATATCGATTGCTTTCGGTTAGCAAATTATCCGGTGAGAAACTATTATGTAGAGATGCTTGGATCCATATGGAAAAAAATATTTTGTTACATAGAAAAGAACTATCTTTAGAAGATATTATCATTAATTTTAAATATTCCGGAATGTGTTTGGTTATGGGCATGTCACAAATTATATCTTGGATCCTTCTTTTGGTTAGTGTTTTTGGTTCCCCTTTTGTGTTACCGATTTCTAAAAGATTTTATTATATAGGTATTTCTATTATGTTACTTTTGACAAAATTTCTTTTGAAAAAAATCTGTCACGATTGGTTCGATAAATAATCTTATCGTTATCATTTAGGAATGAATTAGAAATATGATTTCAAGTTTTATAAAAGACTTTATAGATTCAAAAGCACTATAATAACTGGAGAAATTTGTAAAACTATTATAAAATATAGGTATAGATGAAGAGTTAAGCTTGAAAGTAAGTATAAATTTGGCTTTTTAAAATATTGAAAATATATAGACGGAATGGAGAGGCGTGGGTTATATGCTACTGGATTTATTTAAGAAAAAAGAGATAACAGAAGAGATACCAAAGATGGATTATGCGTTGTCGTTAAAAGAAAGTGGCAACGTTGAAGAAGCTACAAAGATATTTTATCAACTGGCGCATGAAGGAAATCCAGAAGCTATGTATGAGCTGGGAGTGTCTTATGAATATGGGAAGGGTGTATATAAAAGTTTTGATAAAGCTGTAGAATGGTATCAAAAATCAGCAGAGCAAGGACATGCAAATGCGCAGAATAATCTTGGGGTGTGTTATGAGAATGGACAAGGTGTGCCGCAAGATTATGAAAAAGCCGCATTTTGGTATCAAAAGTCCGCAGAGCAAGGAAACAAATGGGCGCAGAACAATCTTGGGGTGTGCTATGCTAAAGGACAAGGTGTGCCGCAAGATTATGAAAAAGCTGCATTTTGGCATCAGAAGTCCGCAGAGCAAGGACATGCAAGTGCGCAGTACAATCTTGGAGTGTGTTATATGAATGGACAAGGTGTGTTGCAAGATTATGAAAAGGGCGCATTCTGGTATCAAAAGTCAGCAGAGCAAGGTCATAAATGGGCACAGAACAATCTTGGGAATCGTTATAAGAATGGACAAGGTGTGCCGCAAGATTATGAAAAAGCCGCATTTTGGTATCAAAAGTCCGCAGAGCAAGGATATGCAGGTGCACAGAAGAATCTTGGGTGGTGTTATGAGAGCGGACAAGGTGTGCCGCAAGATTATGAAAAAGCCGCATTTTGGTATCAAAAGTCCGCAGAGCAGGGATATGCGGAAGCACAGTGCTGTCTTGGAGTTTGTTATAAGAATGGACGAGGTGTGCGGCAAGATTATGAAAAAGCCGTATTCTGGTATCAAAAATCCGCAGAGCAAGGAAATGCAAGAGCACAGAACAATCTAGGGTCGTGTTATAAGAATGGACAAGGTGTGCGGCAAGATTATGAAAAAGCCGTTTTTTGGTATCAAAAGTCTGCACAGCAGGGATATGCAACAGCGCAGTGCAATCTTGGGTTGTGTTATGAGACTGGAAATGGTGTAATACAGGATTGTGAAAAAGCAATGGATTGGTATCAAAAATCTGCAGAACAGGGAGATGCATATGGTTGTGGTTGTCTTGGAAAAACATATTTATATGGAAAAATTGTAGAAAAAGATTCTAAAAAAGCATTGGAATACTTGATGAAAGCTGAAAAAAATGGCGGAGATTATGCCTGTTTAATTGGTGCAATTTACGAAAAAGGTGATGGTATTACTGCTGATTTAAAAATTGCTTTGGAATATTATGAAAAAGCTTCAAGAAAAGGAAATAAATATGCAAAGAGCAATTTAGCTTATATTTATGAAAATGTAGAAGATGTAAGGGACCTGTTCAAATCAGTAAATTTATATGAAGAATTACTGAAGGCTAAATTTATTCCGGAAGATATATATGAAAATATTCATCCCATCTCAAACGATTTAATTAAAGAAAAAATCGTGCATTTATATGAATATATGGAAGAAAATCCTGAAGCAATGTATCGCTTGGGAAAATTATATTATGATGGCAAATATGTGAAACAAAATTATGAAAAAGCAGTAGAATGCTTTCAAAAGTCCGCAGAGCAAGGAAATGCAATTGCACAGTATAATCTTGGGGTGTGTTATGATAAAGGACAAGGCGTGCCACAAGATTATGAAAAAGCCGCATTTTGGTATCAAAAGTCCGCAGAGCAGGGACATGCAGATGCACAGAACAATCTTGGGGTGTGTTATGATAAAGGACAAGGTGTGCCACAAGATTATGAAAAAGCCGCATTTTGGTATCAAAAGTCCGCAGAGCAAGGAAATAAATGGGCGCAGAACAATCTTGGGGTGCGTTATGCTAATGGACAAGGTGTGCCGCAAGATTATGAAAAAGCTGCATTTTGGTATCAAAAGTCCGCAGAGCAGGGACATGCAGATGCCCAGAGCAATCTTGGGGTGCGTTATGAGAAAGGACAAGGTGTGCCGCAAGATTATGAAAAAGCCGCATTTTGGTATCAAAAGTCAGCAGAGCAAGGAAATGCAACTGCACAGAAGAATCTTGGGTGGTGTTATGAGAATGGACAAGGTGTACCGCAAGATTATGAAAAAGCAGTATTCTGGTATCAAAAGTCAGCAGAGCAAGGAAATAAATGGGCGCAGAACAATCTTGGGGTGCGTTATGAGAAAGGACAAGGTGTGCCGCAAGATTATGAAAAAGCAGTATTCTGGTATCAAAAGTCCGCAGAGCAAGGAAATGCAACTGCACAGAACAATCTTGGGTGGTGTTATGAGAATGGACAAGGTGTGAAGCAAGATTATGGGAAAGCAGCTGAATTCTTTGAAAAAGCAGCGGAACAGGGAGATGTGTATGGTCAATATAATATAGCAAGATGTTATCGAGACGGAACCGGCATTTTTCAAAATTATGATATTGCAGTTCAATGGTTTGAAAAGGCGGTTGACGGTGGGCATAAATGGGCAAAGTATTGTTTGGGCGAGTGTTATGAAAATGGACAAGGTGTCTGCAAAGATTATGAGAAAGCATATGAATTGTATTTGGAAGCTGCAAATCAAGGAAACGAAAATGCACAGTTTAAATTAGGCACACTGTTTGATAGTCAATTTGCAAAAGATCGTGAGCGGGATAGTAAAAGAAAAAAATACTTTTTCTCGAGGAAGCTTATTAATATGCAAACTGCAATAGAGTGGTATGAAAAAGCTGCAAATAAAGGACACCGTGTTGCGCAATATAATTTAGGATTTTACTATTATAAAGGCATAGGAGTATATCAGAATTATCCAAAAGCAGCAGAATGGTTTTTAAAATCTGCAGAGAATGGATATGCAGATGCACAGTCTGCAATAGGAGATTGTTATTATTATGGAATTGGAGTTGCAAGAGATTATTATGAGGCAGCATTTTGGTTTCAGAAAGCAGCAGCACAAGGAAAGACATACTCACAGAATATGTTATCCGATGGAAATATACAGAAAGTATTGCAGACTAAAAAACTGGGATTTGATGATTTTATTAATCGTGCTAAGACATATGCCAATCAGGGAGATTATGAGTCTGCCGCAATGCAGATAAGGTATTGTTTGGAAGATATATTGAATATGATATTTAGACAATGCCGATTATCAATAGAAAGTGATAATTCTTTTGATAAAATTCAATTTTTGGAAGGACAGAATATTTATGGTGAAAATATAATAAGAATGTTGCACCATGTGCGAATGGTGGGAAATAAAGGAGCGCATCGAGGTTCAAATCCGGTAACATATAATGATATCGAGACTAGTATTTCTTATATTAGAGAAATCCTCAATGATATTTAGATTACATACAGATATAATAATGATATTCATATTCTTATTTATTTATAATATGTATAATTACTATATGATTCATTGAATAAGGAAGCTGAAAGATGGTAAATTTTTCGCTTCCTTTTCAAAAGATTTTGTGAGATAAGATTTGTATGTGTTGATGATTGAATGTATTGGAAGAGACAGGAGATTCAGCTTTGCATACTTTGGAAATAAAGGGAGAAGGTCAAAAAATAGTACATGAGGAAAAGTAAGGAGGCAATTAGATGATGTGTCTAACAGGCCTCTTTTTTGATTATAGATATTGAAAAATTGTCTAAAAAATGAAGTTTTTCTTGTTGAAGGAATTGTAAAAATATAATGACTGCAATATGAAATGTTAATATAATGCCTATGGGTGTGTCAAATTATTGAAATGGAAGTGAGATTATGAATGGTATCGATTGGGATGCCTTGAAAAAGGCTGTTTCAGATTATGATGAGCAAACTACTAAAACACAGAAAACAAAAGGTGTTGGTGTGACAGATTATTCTTTAGAACTGAATGGAGTATCCATTGATGTTGAAGTTAGAACGAATAATGTGTATGCAATGAGAAGACGTTTGTTGGCATATTATAAGCGTTTTCAACGCATGAAAGATCAAACAGAAGAGGTAAAGAATCTTTATAAGAGTATATTTGATTTTTTAGTTTCAGATTATCAGCATTTGTGTGATTCGATGAAAGAAGATGTTGATGAGTTAGATACTTGCTATTCTTCTGGTGCATATAAGGCAACATTAATTCTTGCTGGTTCTGCCTTGGAGGCATTTCTTCTTGATTGGCTTTCGGAAATTGATGGAAAGAATTATTTTGAAGAACCCTACAAAATAAGAGTACAAAAAGCGGATGGAACATATAGATGGGAAAAGAAGGATCAATTGAATGTATATATTGATCAAATTAAGGAACTTGAAAGACCTGATTGGATGGAGTCAAGTGAAAAAGCACATTTTATCCGAAAAAGTAGGAATTCTGTGCATGCAAAGGTTTGTCTTAAGAGAGAAATTGACATTAATAAAGAAACCTGTAGAAAGGTAATTACATATCTTAAAGAAATAGTAGATACAAGGTTGGAGAAGAGAAAACAAGAGTTAAGTTTATAGAATAATAAGTACTGTGTAGGCATCAGTCATTAAGTTAGCTGGTGTTTTTGCTTTAGAACGAAGGTCACTTTTGGTTTCCAATGAGTGAAGCATTCTTGCAAGCGATGCAGAAAAACACAAGAAGGCGGAAATGGTCTGGAAGGATTACAGCTACGAAAGGAACATAATATGATTTCGTTTATAAAGACATTGTGAAAGGCAGTGGATATATTATCAGGCAATGATGTGGTTCAACAGAGATTGAGCTTGGTCCTGTATATGCTACAGAAATGGGGATTACTTTATTCATGGATGAAGATTGCAATACTTTGGAGGATGCCCAGATAGCACTCTTCTATTCGATAAAACATGCTGATACATCATGGGGGATAATTTCAATGGTAATTTTTGAAATCAGTGAAGCAGATAGAAATATTTAGATCTATATTGCAAATGATAAAACAAAAAAATATTATTGACAAATTGATAAATGTAATTTACTATACAATTGTAGTAAATCAAATATTACAACCCGTGAAAATCGTTTCGCCGGTCTTTCTGCGACTGGCATTCATCTTTGGCATCTCGCCAATATTTTCACACGAAAAAATGAAAAGTTGGCGAAAACCAAAAGAAAGATGTATAACCATGGATTTCGCCAAGGAAAGGAGTCTAATGAGTTATACAAACAAAACATTAGCGGAATTAAATGTACTGGATGATTTCCTTATGAACGCCATTGTGACAACACCAAAGCTTGGAGAAGAGTTTTGCAGAATGTCACTGTCCGTTCTTTTGCAGAGGAAAATCGGAAAGATTAAGGTGCTGTCTCAAAGAATGATTCCGCCATTTACGCCGGAACACAGAGGTATCCGTATGGATGTAGAAATCCAGGAATTTGAGGCAGAAGATGAAGAAAATGAACCTGTAAATATTTACGATTTGGAGCCCAATCTTCGTAAAAGAGTGCATTTGCCCAGACATAACCGCTTTTATCAGGCGAAGATAGATGCAAGGCATCTAAAGAGTGGAGAAGATGATTTTTTGAAATTGCCCAATCTGTACGTGATAACGATTACAAATTATGATCCTTTTGGTTATGGGTATATGATGTATCGTATTAAAAATCAATGTATGGAAGTTTCCGACCTTTGCTATGATGATGGATTAGAGTTTATTTATTTCTATACCGGCGGGAGCAAAGGTGGCAATGAAAGTATCCGGACAATGCTGAATTACTTTCAGAACAGCAGAAAAGAAAATGCAACGGATAAGGCAACAGAGGAACTAAATGAGATCGTGGAGCAGGTAAGAAACTTGCCGGAAGTGAGGAATGAGTATATGACACTGGGAGATATTATTGACTGTGAGCGTAATGAAGCATCTGAGAAAACTTTGATAAGTTGTATACTGACCTATTTCAAAAAGCAGGGAGATATTCCGGCAGGATTGCAGGAAAAATTGGAAGAGACAGGAGACGCTGCTCAATTACAATCATGGTATGAGCTTGCTTTGGAGACTAAAGAGGTTACTGAGTTTATGCGGTTAATAGGATGCAATTCGTTTTAAAAGTAAGATAATATAGAGAAAACATTGTTATCACATAAAAGTTTCGTATCAAAAGAAGTCCGAATGCTGGTTTTGGGCTTTTTTTGATTTCTGCTATGGTGATGGGCTGGTGCAAGTAAATGTTGTCTTCAGTTGCATTGTATAAAAAGGTCTTATCTTCTTACTGAATACTCAATAACCAAGGGGGAAATTGCCCGGATGGCAATTTTAGTCGTCATTCGACATGGATGTCGATTTGACGACGACCCGAATCAACTTCAATCTCTTTCCCGTATTCAGTTAGAAGATAACCTTTTTGAACTCTGCAACTGACGATAACATTTACTTGCACCTTATTATCGTTATATAAAACTGGTGACTTAAATCCCTTCAATAAATCATTGAGTAGTAAGATTTCAGGATGTATACTAGAGATATGATAGAAAGGAATACAGATTGTATGTTTAAAACCTGGAAAAAAGTGAAATCCATATTGTACTTGTTGCTATCCGTATTGTGTATCGGATACTTTTTGGTGTGCGTTTTATATGCAGGTCTGGTGCTATCCTGGATCTGGATATGGCCGCTTTTTGCTGCTTTCTGTTTTGTTAGGTTTTGGATGCTATCAAGGCAGATAAAAGGGAAAGCACGCATCAAAATTCCGCTTTTATTCCGAATCTTATACAGAGTGTGTTTTGTGACGGGATTGGTTATTTTTGTTTATGTTGAAAGTCTTGTGATTGGCGGAATGAATACCGTACCGGAGCAAGATCTGCCATATATGATTGTGCTTGGAGCCGGTATTCGGGGGAGTGCGCCGACCAGGCCCTTACTTTTGCGGATGCAGGCCGCGGCAGAATATCTGGAAGATAATCCGGAAACCATCGTCATAGCATCCGGCGGACAGGGACCGAATGAAGATTTGAGCGAAGCACAGTGTATCTATGAGTATCTGGTGGAAAAAGGTGTTGATCCGGATCGGATTTTACTGGAAGATCAGTCTAAAAGCACAGAGGAAAATATCAGAAACAGTTTTACCATGATACCGGAAGATACGGAAAAAGTCGGAATTTTATCAAATGGCTTCCATATCTATCGTGCTACCAGGATTGCCCAAAAGCAGGGACACGACAATGTGTGTGGAATTCCTTCCCGCACGTTATTGCCGGTTGGGATTCACTATACGGTGAGGGAATTTTTTGCAATTATTAAGCTGGAAATATTTGGATAGGTCATGGATAAAATATTTTCACCGGAGTACTGTTTAAAAGAATAAATTGTGCTATACTATCTATTGTTAAATAAGACGGGGGATAAAACAATGAAATTACTAAAGAAAATCGATTATAATGCGCCGGTGGTGTTAAGCTTTGCTTTTATTTCATTTGCTGTACTGATTTTGGGATATCTGACCGGAGGGCTTTCCACAAATCTTCTGTTTTGTGTATATCGTTCCTCATTTACGGATCTTTTTATGTATCCCAGATTGTTTTTACATGTCCTCGGGCATGCCAATTTAGAACACTATGTCAATAACATGATGATGATGCTTTTGGTTGGGCCAATGCTGGAAGAAAAATACGGTTCCAAAAACCTGCTCATAATGATGACGATTACGGCTTTTGTGACCGGTATCATCAATACACTCTTTTTTTCAACGGGCTTACTTGGGGCAAGTGGTATTGTCTTTATGATGATTATTTTATCTTCCGTAACCAGCGTCAAAGAAGATAAAATTCCGCTGACATTAATTGTTGTTGTTATTTTGTATTTGGGCGGACAGATTGCAGACGGATTGTTTGTAAGAGATAATATTTCACAGCTTACGCATATTGTCGGTGGTATATGCGGTGGAGTATTTGGACTGACGATGTTTAAAGACTGTTAAGAAACAAAAAATTCACTTTTTCTTTGTGGATTGTCAGATTTGTTTCTTAGGTGACGAATTACATAAGAGAAGGTGATTTTATGGCGAAACAAAAAGAAGTTAAAACGAATGCAATGCGGATTTTAGACCGCATGAAAATAGAATATACACATCAATCCTATGAATGTGATGAGTTTGTTGATGGTATCCAGACGGCAGACCATCTCGGACTTTCGCATGAACAGGTCTATAAAACGTTGGTAACGGTGGGGAGCAGTAATCAATACTTTGTCTTTGTGTTGCCCATAGAAGCGGAACTGGATATGAAAAAAGCTGCCAGAGCCGTTGGTGAAAAATCCGTTTCCATGATTCATGTCAAGGATATTACTGCAGTAACCGGATATGTCCGCGGAGGATGTACGGCCATCGGTATGAAAAAGCAGTATAAAACCGTGATTAGTCAGACTGCAAAAAATCTACAACATATGTATGTGAGTGGAGGCAAAATCGGATGTCAGATTATGCTGGCTCCGGATGATTTGTGCAAAGCCTGTGGCGGCACATATGGTGATATTATTGTAGATTGAGAGTTGATTTATTTTGGTTTTTTCTTCTGTAGAATTTATACTTATTTTTTTACCTGTGTTTTTAATTGCATATTACATAACACCAGTTTCTTATCGTAATGTTATATTACTGTTTGGAAGCCTTGTTTTTTATGCTTATGGAGAACCTAAATTTGTATTTTTATTAATTGCATCCATGTTTGTGAATTATTTTCTGGCGCGAGGCATTGTATTTCAAAATTCCAGGAGTGTTGCAGTTGAATTGCCTGATGAAAAAAATGCTGATCTATCCATCTCCCGAAGCTTTTTAAATAAACTGTGTTTTTTAATTGCGCTTATTCTAAATCTGGCACTTCTTCTTATTTTTAAGATTGCGCCGGGAAAAATCGGACTTCCATTGGGAATTAGCTTCTTTACGTTTCAGAGCATATCTTATTTGATTGATGTCTATCGAGGAGAAATTGCGGCAGAAACGTCTTTTATAAAACTCGGAACCTATATTTGTATGTTTCCGCAGTTAGTTGCCGGTCCGATTGTAGCATATCGCGAGGTGACAGCAACGTTAAACCGGCCGGTTGTTTCTTCAACTGATTTTGATGACGGATTAAAAGATTTTTCTGTTGGATTGATTTTAAAAGTTTTGATGGCGGATCGCTTGTCTCTGCTTTGGAATGAAATTGCCAAAATCGGTTATATCAGTGCACCTTCCTTTTTGTTGTGGATGGGTTCTGTTTCCTATTCCCTTCAGATTTATTTTGATTTCTTCGGATATTCCTTGATGGCAATCGGGCTTGGAAAAATGCTTGGCTTCCGTCTGCCGAAAAATTTTGATCTTCCATACACAGCGACCAGTGTCCGGGATTTTTATCGCAGATGGCATATGACATTGGGAAGATGGTTTGCAAAATATGTCTATATTCCGCTCGGAGGAAGCCGAAACGGAATGAAAAAGACATTGCGAAATTTATTTGTGGTATGGGTTTTGACGGCATTGTGGCATGGCATTAGTGTCAACTTTGTGTTATGGGGCATGTTGTTATGTTTTGTTATTATGGTTGAAAAAGTGATTGTATATGCATGTCATAAAAATCGAGAGAATATTTCCGTAGAAGATGTATCCAGAAAGGCAAATGAAGAAAAAACTTTAGATGAACTTGGTGAGAGAAATGAGGATAAATATATAGAAGTTAAAAAGTTAAATTTAAAATTAACTTTGAAATCAACCATGCAACATTTCTATGTGTTATTCATCATTGTATTATCCTGGACATGCTTTGCTATCACAGATTTACAGGATTTATCCGTGTATCTTGGCAGAATGTTTGGCTTGCTTGAAGGGATTCGTGTCAATGACAACGTATGTATTACCATGTTGCAAAAATATGGTGTGACGATTTTGATTGCACTATTCCTTTGTACAAAGACGGCGCACAGATGTTACCGGAAGCTGAAAAACAGCAGGATTGGAATGATAGCGCTTGTAATTTTATTCTGGCTGGCTGTTTGGTACATACATATCATGGGAAACAATCCTTTCCTTTATTTTAGATTTTAGGGAGGAACTTTCAGATGAATAAATGGAAGAATTACAGATATCTTTTTTTGCTACTTGTGGGCGGATTGATTTGTTCACTTCTGACCGGCTTTCCGCTTGAACTAATCAAAAAAGACCATGGTCAGGATGAGAGTGAAGTTGTGGAAACCATTTCGATGTCGGCAAATTCTGTAGATGAAGATGGAAAGCTACATTCGAATGGTGAAAGTGCTTCGATTGCTGGCGGCAGTGATAATAGCATGGATGATAACCTGAAAAACAACGCGGCTGGTAACATGGACGATAACCCGGAAAACAATATCGCTGGCAACAATATGGAGAACAATACGGATAATGTCATGAACCACACAAATGCTTCAGATGATTTGGAAAATGAAGAACCAGAGGTCCCTTTGAGTTTTTGTGAAGTTTCAGATGACTATTTTGATGATGCAGTCTTTATTGGCGATTCCAGAGTTGTCAGTCTTTATGAGTATTCTGACTGGAAAGAGGCGACTTATTATTGTTCATCCGGTATGACACTTGGCGGAGTATTTAAAGATCCCACAGGCAGATGGAAGGATGGTAACTGGAAGGTAAATATTGCGGATGCACTGCAGCAGGAACAATATAAAAAAGTTTATATCATGCTTGGAATTAATGATATGGGTGTAGGCGATCTGGATTATTTCATGAATCATTATTCTGATATGGTGTATCAAATCCATGAATGGCAGCCGGATGCAATCATATATATCATGAGCATTATGAATGTCAGTGCCGAGAGAGATGCGCAGGGAGATTATATCAACAACGAAGCAATTCGGGTTCGGAATGAGCGTCTAAAAGAGTTAGACAACGGCAGGGATACGTTCTATTTGGACATAAATAGTGTGGTATGTGATGATAACGGATGTTTAAATGCAGAATACACCTTTGACGGCGTGCATCTTTATGCGCAGTATGTTCCACTTTGGACAGATTATTTGAAAACACATGCTATTGTGAAATAGAGCTTAATATCCCATATTTTTCAATTCACATACGATATCATAAAATTTCTTTAAGACATCAAAACCTTTGATATCTTCACGCTTTAAGTCAATCATATCACCATGGGAGATACCGCGATTGTTTGTGCTTTTGAAAATACCTTTAAAGTCTCCCCATATAGCACTGGAAGCATCTACCAGGCCGTCATTCTGGCGGCCTTTTTGTGTGCACATCAATAGGTACGGAAGCCACAACAAAGAATCGCTGAAGAGATTCTTCATAATAGAAGTATAGCTCTGATAATAGACACCATCTGCATCGGGATTTTTTTGATTAAATTCCGCACAAAAAACCGGATCTAATTGTTTGCTTGCCGCATAGCAGTCGGGCTTGGTATCACCCGCCAATAAGAAGGGCTTATTTAATTGCTTGGCAATGTATTGATAGACATAGTCCGGTAACTTGTTGAGTAACGTAATCAGTTCGGATCCGCGATGCGGTGTGTTGATGGTTGTGAGACTGGCAACCTTATTCGCATATCCCATGGATGTGATTAAGTAACGACAGTCCAGACCGCCTTTGGAGTGTGCAATGATATTCACTTTTTCACAGTTATTTTCAGACAGCGCTGTATCGATTACCTTTGCGATGGCAGCCGCATTGTCTTCAATGGTTCCCCAGGCATTCTGGTGACCGTAATATATCTTTGCTCCGTGTTGCTGCAAGATTTGTGGGATTCGTCCCCAGTAATTAAAGTATTGCAAATCACGAAAACCAATGCCGTGGACCATGACAATGGGATATTGTGTCTGACACAATTCATCTGTTTTGGTAAAGGCTTCCTGTTTGCTACGGCTTACTGTCACCAGGTACTCGTCCTTTGCCGCACGACACATGATATGGGCTAAGTATAGCTGTACAATCGGAACCCACATAAACAATAGGATAAAAACACGTTTTCCAATGACCAAATTCCGTGAACCAAAAAAGATGCGTAGGCAACCGTTTATTAAAAATAGCCAGATAAAAATTACTGCATAAATTACCTCGAATGACAAGGCGGCGACGGTTTTGGCTGTATTATGAACAGACGGAAGAAAAGAAAATGTATGTCCGATTAGTTCCTGATAGGGATTTGTTGGCAAAACAAAATAGCATATGAGATACCAGACAACCAATAAATATAGTCCCCAGAGACCGCACTGAATCAGATTCCTTCCGGAATAAATGATGTTGATACGTGGATTATCAGTCTTATTCTTCCGAACAGACTGGAAGTGGAGACGAAGCGTTGTATAAAGCTGGAATATCACCGTTGCAATGGCAAATATGGTTACAGTCAGATAGGTTGTTGCACCGCTGTTTCCCGTAACCTCATTAATCCAAAAGTGAAACCAGAGAAGCGGTAAATGTGGCATAAAAAACAGATATGTAATAAAGCACCATTTCTTTGATAAATCTATGACCTTACAAATATCCAATATGCAAATAAATATCATGAATAAAGAAAGTAAATTATATAAAAACATTTTAATATCTCCCTTAGATGTGAAAAATTGCTAACTCATATCATATCCTGCATTAATTCTATATATTCTTGCTATCTGTCAACCCAAATTTATTTTAAATCATGATATGGACCTACCACATCATGCAACTAGTCATGCCAGGGCAACATCGTTTCAAGATATGGACCTACCACATCATGCAACTAGTCATGCCAAAGCAACATCGTTTCAAGAAATGGGCCTACTACATCATGCAACTAGTCATGCCAAAGCGACATCGTTTCAAGGAATGGACCTACTACATCGTGCAACTAGTCATGCCAAAACAACAACATTTCAAATATTGGACTTACATATTTTGATTTATGTAAACTCAGATGCAAAAAGGAACATTTCCATTACCTAATTTTTTATATTCTACCACGATTTACCATCCCTTTACCATATAATATTATCTTTAGCCATTTAATCGGTATCTCTATTAATTATAAATTTCATAAAAAACACTTTATCTCTTTACCCCTGCTTTTTCCATCATCAGCTGTGACAGATTGGTATTATTTTTCTTCGATTTATGCTAAGCTGTGTGGGAGTTAATGTCGGCTACGATACCTGTCACAAAAAATATCCGTTCAAACGGAGTGCGTTATATTTTTTGTGACATGAAAAGAAAAATACTTGCGCCGACATTTACTCCCACTAAGCGAAGCATACTGAGAAGAAAAATAATACCAATCTGTCACAGCGTCCGGGAAAAAGCGTCCGGAACAGCGCCCAGAGTCCAATGAAAAAAGGACAAACAGAAATACATCTGCTTGTCCTTTGATTTACATATTTGGAATTGAGAAAAATGGAAATTAATATTCCATAGCTTTTTCAGCACCGGTAACAACTCTTAAGCCGCCCTGTGCCAAAGCTAACAATTCATCTTCGCCGGGATATACAGTAAAAGGTGCAATCCATTCACATCTTTCTTTTAAGCCTGCTACAACGGCTTTGTCGTAAGCAATACCGCCGGTTACAATAATCTGATCAACCTTGCCGTTTAATACGGTTGCCATAGCACCGATATTTTTTGACATCTGCTGAATAAATGCATCGCGAACTTCTTTTGCTTTGGCATCGCCTTCATCTACCATTTTTTCTACATCACGCATATCGTTGGTGCCAAGGTATGCATTGAAACCACCGTTTCCAACCAGTTTTTTGTAAACTTCTTTCTCGGTGTACTGACCGGAAAAGCACATTTTTACTAACTGACCAACCGGAACAGCACCGGAACGCTCGGGTGAAAATGCACCGTCTCCGTCGAGAGCATTAAAGATATCTACTACTTTACCGTGTTTGTGAGGTCCGACAGATACGCCACCGCCCATATGAACGACAATTAAATTTAACTCATCATAAGATTTGCCGACTTCTTTTGCATAACGCTTTGCAACTGCTTTCTGATTTAAAGCATGGAAAACGCTGGTACGGGGTAATTCCGGAACACCGGAATATCTGGAAGTGGGCTCTAACTCATCAACAACAACAGGGTCAACGATGAAAGAAGGTTTTCCAATGGAATCACCGATTTCTCTTGCTAAAATACCACCTAAGTTAGAAGCATGCTGACCCTGTTTTCCGATTTCAAGGTCATGCAGTAATTCATCGCTAACTGCATAAGTACCACCGGGGATGGGTTTTAACATACCGCCACGACCAACAACAAGATCTAAAGATTTGATGTCAAAGTCTTTAGAGGCAAGTAAGTTTAAGATAATCTCTTTACGGAAATCTTTCTGATCTACGATAGTTGCATACTGTGCAATTTCTTCTGTAGAATGTCTGAGAGTTTCTTCAAATAATAATGTTTCATCCTCGAACACACCAATTTTTGTGGATGTGGAACCGGGATTGATAATCAAACTTTTGATTGACATGTTTTTTCTCCTTCTAAATTGTTATATTTATTTATTATTTTCGAGAAATATAAATCAATTGCATTCTGTGCATCCGGTCTTTTGAGATCTTGATACAGAAACAGACCGAAACAAGAAAGAACCAATTAGTTATTTTTCATAAAATCAGCAACAACAGCACCGAGAGCTAAAGAGTTGACCTTTACTTCCACAGAGTCGGAACGGCTTGTTAAGATAACCGGAGCCTTGGTTCCTGTTAATAAGTTGCCGTTAACCATTTTTGCAGTATGTACCATTGCTTTGTATACAAGGTTACCTGCATGGATATCGGGGAATAATAATACATCTGCGTCACCGACAATCTTGCGGTCAGAAGCACCTGCTTTATGCTGAGCAGCTTCGGGACAGATGGCAAGGTCTAAAGAAAGGGGACCGTCTACGATACAGCCGGTAATCTTTCCTTCGTCGTTCATCTTTGTTAACTCTGCTGCTTCAACCGTAACAGGCATTTTAGGGTTAACAACTTCAACTGCTGCCAAAGGAGCAACCTTGGGATTGGGAACACCAACTGCGTGGCAGATTTCTACGGTGTTGTTAATAATAGAAACTTTATCTTCCAAAGTAGGGTAAGGCATGAATGCAACGTCGGTTAAGAATAAGAGATGATCAATGCCTTCTACGTCAAATACACAAACATGTGATAAAGGTTTTCCGGTGCGAAGACCAACTTCTTTATCTAAAACGCTCTTTAAGAATCCTTTTGTGTCGATAACACCTTTCATGTACATATCTGCGGTGCCGTCAGATACTAATGAAACAGCTTTTCTTGCAGCTTCTGTCATATCTTTGATGTCAATGACTTCATAAGAAGATAAATCCATATTGATGCTGTCAGCAATTTCTTTAATCTGATCGGCATCACCAACTAAGATGGCATCTGCGATATTACGCTCTTTTGCAACTTTTACTGCCTCTAATACATGAACGTCCTGAGCAACGGCTACAGAAACCTTTTTCAAAGGACAACCGTCTAATTTTGCAATTAACTCATCAAAACTTTTTGTCATTTGCTTTTACCTCTTTCTTGTATTGAATTCATAATTTGTGGGCAACCCCACACTATTTAAAATTTTAGCACTACTTATTATAAAAAGCAATTTTGATTGTTGACAGATTTTAAAAAGTTTCTTTCGTTTCTTCACAGATTTTAAAAAGTTTTATGGTCGTTCATAAAAAGTTAATATTATGGAAACAGGTATCTGATTGCATAGTATTTTCAAATCTGTTACAATATGCTTTAGGTTTTAATGGGGCTACTATGCCCAAATGAAGGAGCAAATAAAATGAATGTTGTTGAAAAAGTATTTGGAACTCATAGTCAGAGAGAATTAAAACGTATCTATCCGACTGTGGATAAGATTGAATCACTCAGAGATTCCATGATGGCTTTATCAGACGAGGAATTAAAAAATAAAACGAAAGAATTCAAGAACCGATATGCAGATGGGGAGACTTTGGATGATTTACTTCCGGAAGCATATGCCACGGTAAGAGAGGCTGCACGCCGTGTCTTAAATATGGAGCATTACCGCGTACAGCTTGTCGGTGGTATCATCCTGCATCAGGGACGTATTGCGGAGATGCGTACCGGTGAAGGTAAGACCTTGGTATCCACCCTTCCGGCATATTTAAATGCATTAACCGGCAGAGGCGTACATGTTGTTACGGTCAATGATTATCTGGCTAAGCGTGATGCCGAGTGGATGGGACAGGTGCATGAGTTTCTCGGGTTAAAAGTCGGTGTCGTATTAAATGATATGAAATCGGACGAAAGAAGAGAGGCTTACAAATGTGACATTACCTATGTTACCAATAATGAATTGGGATTTGATTATCTTCGTGACAACATGGCATTGTATAAAGAGCAGTTAGTATTAAGGGATCTGCACTATGCAATCATCGACGAGGTGGACTCGGTATTGATTGATGAAGCGCGCACCCCTTTGATTATTTCCGGTGTCAGCGGAAAATCCACCCGTATTTATGAAGCGTGTGATATTCTGGCAAGACAGTTAAAACGTGGTGCCGATTTGGAAGAACAGTCCAAAATGGATATTTTGATGGGTATCGAGCAGGAAGAAACCGGAGATTATATTGTCAATGAAAAGGACAAGGTTGTAAATCTGACCGAAGAAGGTGTCAAAAAGGTTGAAAGCTTCTTCCACATTGATAACCTTGCCGATCCGGAAAATCTGGAGGTTCAGCACAATATTATTCTAGCACTCCGCGCACACAATCTGATGTTCCGCGACCAGGACTATGTGGTACGTGATGATCAGGTATTGATTGTCGACAGTTTTACAGGACGTATTATGCCGGGACGTCGTTATTCAGACGGTCTGCATCAGGCAATTGAGGCAAAAGAGCATGTGAAGGTAAAAAATGAAAGCAAGACGTTAGCAACGATTACCTTCCAGAATTTCTTTAATAAATTTGAAAAGAAAGCCGGTATGACCGGTACTGCATTGACAGAGGAAAAAGAATTCCGTGATATTTACGGCATGGATGTTGTGGAAATCCCCACTAACAGACCGGTTGCACGTATCGACGAGCAGGATGCGGTATACAAGACCCGCAAAGAAAAACTGAATGCGGTTGTACAAGAAGTAAAAGAATCATATGAAAAAGGACAGCCGGTATTAGTTGGTACTATCAATATTGATGCATCCGAGGAATTGGGACGGATGTTAAAGAAAAACGGTATCCCTCATAAAATCTTAAATGCCAAATTTCACGAAATGGAAGCAGAAATTGTTGCAGATGCCGGTATTCATGGTCATGTCACCATTGCGACCAATATGGCAGGTCGTGGTACCGATATTAAGCTGGATGAGGAAAGCAAAGCTGCCGGTGGTCTTCGTATCATCGGTACGGAGCGTCATGAATCACGTCGAATTGATAATCAGCTGCGTGGTCGTTCCGGTCGTCAGGGAGATCCGGGTGTTTCCAGATTCTATATTTCCCTGGAAGATGATCTGATGCGTCTGTTTGGTTCCGAGCGTATGATTGATATGTTTAATGCATTGGGAATTCCGGAAGGTCAGCAGATTGAGCACAAGATGCTTTCAAAGGCTATTGAAAATGCGCAGAAAAAAATAGAGAGTAACAACTATGGAATTCGTAAAAGCTTGTTAGATTATGATCAGGTTATGAATGAACAGAGAGAAATCATTTATGCAGAGCGTCGCCGTGTACTGGATGGTGAAAGTATGCGTGAGGTTATCTACAAGATGATTACCGATGTTGTGGAAGGTGCTGTCAATATGTGTATTGGCGATGACATATCCTCTGATGAATGGGATTTGGCAGAGCTGATGCAGGTGCTTGGACGCATCGTTCCCATCAAGAAATATACCCCGGATATGGTTCAGGGTATGAAAAAGAAAGAATTTCTGCATGCGTTAAAAGAAGAAGCTGTGAAATTATACGAAGATAAAGAAGCAGAGTTCCCCAATGCGGAAGCCATTCGTGAAGTGGAAAGAGTGATTCTGTTAAAGGTAATTGACCGAAAATGGATGACGCACATTGATGATATGGAACAGCTTCGTCAGGGTATCGGACTGGCATCTTACGGTCAGAAGGATCCGGTTGTAGAATACAAGATGAGCGCCTATGATATGTTTGACGAGATGATTGCCAACATCAAGGAGGATACGGTTCGCCTGATCTTCTCTGTTAAAGTGGAACAGAAAGTGGAAAGAGAACAGGTTGCACAGGTTACGGGAACCAATAAAGATGAAGGCGCTTCTTCCGGTCCTATGAAACGTGCGGAACAAAAAATCTATCCCAATGATCCCTGCCCTTGCGGAAGTGGCAAAAAATATAAAAACTGCTGTGGCAGAAAATAAGGTGGTGAAATAAGTGGTCGAATTAGATCAGTTAAAACTGGATCTTCAGGCTTATGAAACACAATTAGCTGAAGTAAAAGAATCGCTTGATTTAGACAATAAGACAAAAAGAATAGAAGAATTGGACCGCTTAATGGAGATGCCTGATTTCTGGTTGGACGCGGAAAAAGCACAGAGATTGTCCAAAGAATCCAAAAGCCTGAAGGATGATGTTGAAACCTATCATCATCTCTATTCCCAATATGAAGACATTATGACTTTGATTGAGATGGGAAACGAAGAAGATGATGCGGAACTTGCGACAGAAGCAAAGGAAGAATATGAGCAGTTCGTTTCCACTTTAGACGGCATCCGGATTAAGACCTTATTATCTGAAGAATATGACGGCAACAATGCCATTTTGAAATTGAATGCGGGAGCCGGCGGAACAGAAAGCTGTGACTGGGCTTCCATGTTATATCGTATGTATACCCGTTGGGCTGAAAAAAAGGGATATGATATTGAAGTTTTAGATTATCTGGATGGAGATGAAGCCGGAATCAAGTCGGTTACTTTTCAGGTAAACGGCCCCAATGCATATGGTTATCTGAAATCGGAAAAAGGTGTTCATCGTCTGGTTCGTATATCACCTTTCAATGCACAGGGGAAACGTCAGACATCCTTTGTGTCGCTGGATGTTATGCCGGAAATCGAAGAAGATATTGATTTAGATATCAATGATGATGATTTGCGTATTGATACCTATCGAAGTTCCGGTGCCGGCGGTCAGCATATCAACAAGACCTCTTCGGCAATCCGTATTACACATCTGCCTACCGGCATTGTGGTACAGTGTCAGAATGAGCGAAGCCAGTTCCAAAATAAGGATAAGGCTATGCAGATGTTAAAGGCAAAATTGTTGATGCTGCAAAAAGAGGCCAATGCGGAAAAGTTATCGGATATTCGTGGTGAAGTAAAAGATATCGGATGGGGAAATCAGATTCGTTCCTATGTATTGCAACCTTACAACATGGTTAAGGATTTGCGTACCGATGTGGAAACTGCTAATACAGGTGCTGTTTTAGACGGTGCCATTGATATTTTTATCAACGGTTATCTGAAATGGAATGCGACGAAAGCAACAGAAGAAAATCAATCTTAATAGACTATTAAATGCCCGGTTTCAAAATTCAGACTTTGTCTTTGGATAGTTGAAACCGGGCATTATTTTTGTTCGCATATGCCGCTAAGAAATGCCAAGAAACCTCGCTAAATTCCACAGCGTCTGTATCATCAATAAACCTCTTTAAAATAATTGGGATCTTCTAACTTTCCTTCGAGCAACTGTTCTGTCTCGTTTTTCTCTCCAATCAACAATATATAAAATTTGGTAACTGCCATTTTAACATATGGGTTTACCCACAACAAACCGACACCAAAAGATAAAATGCCTAGCAGGTACATGCCTAAAAAGCTTGCCTGAAGGTATAGATATTTCAGGCGGTTTCCTTTCATGAGTTCTTTGCTTTTTGTAAGCAATTTGGAAGGATTTTCATCGGGATGGTCGATGATTAAAAAGAAAACCAATACATAATCCAGATAAATCACAGTAATCAGGATAAACATCAGAATTCCTGTTATAATGGATGCAGTCATCCAGAAAACATTGGCAAGGTCTCTGGATAAGAAAAACATACAGGTTATAAAAGGAACACTGGGTATGAGCATCCTTATGATGATAAGAAAATATGCAATAATGGTCTGGTCGGCCAGATTTTTAAAACCATACCACATTTCATTTACCATAACCGGATCCTTGGAACGGATATATTTTAGACATATCCGGTTTTGTCCGACAATAAAAACGGTCATGATAAAAGCAATAATCAAACCTACGGATATATCAATTAAATCACGGATAGTACTGTTGCTAACCGACATATTAGATATAAGCAGCGTAGGAAGATTCGTAAGAAAGCGGGCAAGCATATAAGCAATGACAATGGTTGCATATCTGCCTGCAAGACATCCTCTGGCTGTTGCCTTTATTTCCGATGTATTCAGTTTCATAAAAACATTCAAAACCTTTCTTTAGCCGGCCTGATTGATATTCATGCCTTTATATTTGGTCGAGTCTTGTAATTTTAAATCTTTCTGATAAGGATTTTCTTCGTTGTAATACTTAATCTGCGTACGGGTTTCGCCACCTGCAACATAGCTTCGTCCACATTCGGGACAGACAGCGGTTTTTAGTGATACACTTGCCTGCAAAACCTTGCCATTGTTCGTGGCAGCTTTCTTGTAGGCATTGGAAACATGTTCCTGTTCATGCCCCATAACTGCGGCAGCAGACGCACCCGGAGAAATATGAGAGGGCGATTTAAAAGAAACCATCTCATTGGAGCCATCCTGATATTTTCGGTTTTTACATGTTTCGCATTCTGCGGGAGAAGACTTTGCGCCCGGTTTTTTCTCAGTTGATTCGCTTGGATTTAAAATCGGTTTGGAATCATCCTGACCGGAAACAGCGAAAGAACCATAGCTGCTATATGCACTGTACGGGGAAAAAGAACCTTGAATTCCCATATTCATACCAGATACCTCCTTTGTGTTAAATAATCATTGAATAATATTTCTGTTTCAAATTTAATATAAAATATTTATTTCAGATTATAATATCATTTTCAGATACAAATTCTATTTTGAGATTTTCATATCTTTTTTTTATTAAAGAAAGAATGTATTAAAAGTTTATACCGTATAATTCCTTTAATGTGTTTAGTTCTTCTTCGAAAGAAACGCCTGTCAGACTTTCGTATTGTGTATTAAATTCCTGATACATTTCGGGATCGCTAAATACCTGATAAACAGATACCGTTGTGGTCATGGTTGACAATACCATGGCAATTGCCGAAAGAATAACACAACTTCTGGCTGCGGGAATCATTTGCTGTTTGTGCCCCTTTGATAAGATGGCGAAAAGTATGGATAGCGATCCAAAAAAGATGGAAGATAATATAAAACAACCACACGTGCAGGAAAGAATTGCACAAATCACGGAAAAAACCAGAAACAGATTTGGTACTATGATGACCTTTCCCGGGGGTGTGTTTTGTGACTGTTCTGAGTAATAGTCCATAGGAAACCTCCATATTGTTAAATTTCATTTTAACACGAAATGCTGATTGAATAAAGAGCCAATTTCTAATATAATTATAAAGTGGCAAAAGTAGATTTTGCTACTTGCTGATGTATTTATATTGCTACATTGCAAAGCAATTTTCGCAATCCTTGAACAACCTCGAACTTTCATAAAATGTCGTATTCTCGTCATTTTATTACGTTCTCGGTGTTCGGGAGTCAATAACTTACATCAAATAAGGGTTTTGCAAATGATTGGAAGGAGAAACGGGTTATGAAAAAGAAATGGTTGGCACTATTCTTGTGTGTCAGTATGACGGCATCGCTTTTTGGCTGTCAGGGTAAAGCACCCACAGAGAGTGAGGAGACGGTAACCAAGACGGAGGCTACACAGGATACTGAAGAAGTCAAAGAGGAGCCACAAACAGACGAAAGTACAGAAAAAGAAGAACCGGAAGAGGAAGAAGAACTGGCTTCTTTAATGGGATTCAATATGGTTGAGGATGGAGATTTTTCCGAAGGAAAAGAAAAATGGTTTCTTTATTTGAATGCCGGCACTGCTTCCATGTCTTATGAAAATGAAGAGTTATCCGTAAATATTACCGGTGTCGGAAAAGAAGAACATGGCGTTCAGATTTATTACGACGGTTTTACTTTGGAAACCGGATGTGAATATGAAATCCAGTTTGATGCTTCTTCGACGGTAGAGAGAACCATTCAGTATCGTTCTCAGATCAATGGCGGCGATTACCATGCATACAATGGGGAGTATCTGGTTTTGACTCCCGAGACGCAGCATTTTGATATCAAATTTACCATGGAAGAAGGAAGTGATCCCGCTCCCAGACTTTGCATGAACATGGGTTATATTGAAGGCAATGATCCCGGTGAGCATACGATTGTATTTGATAATTTTGATTTTCAGTGTATCGATGAAAGCGGAAGAATCAAACCTGAGGCAGCAGTGGAAACACCGTCTGTTCAGATCAATCAAATCGGTTATCGCCCGGATGATGTAAAAAAAGCAGTATTCTGTGGAGATGATATGGATGAGACATTCCGCGTTGTGGATGTCGCATCGGGAGAAAGTGTGTTTGAAGGCAAAGTCGGAACGGCTGCCGTAAATAAAAATACAAAAACCAATGAAGCTGCCGGAGATTTTACGGCTCTTTCAACACCCGGTACATATAAGATTGTGGGCGACAAGTGTGGCGAATCCTATGAATTTACAATTGGAGAAGGCATCTATGATGAAGCGTTAGATGATGCAGTTCGTATGCTCTATATGCAAAGATGCGGTACGGAACTGACAGAAGAGTTTGCCGGTGATTTTGCACATCCGGTTTGCCATGCTGATAAAGCTGTGATTTACGGTACATCAAACAAAATTGATGTTTCCGGCGGATGGCATGATGCCGGAGATTATGGCCGTTATACGGTATCCGGCGTAAAAGCGGTTGCAGATCTTTTATTAGCGTACCAAAAATATCCCAACGCATTTTCAGATGATTTAAATATTCCGGAAAGCGGAAACGGTGTACCGGATATTTTAGATGAAGCCAGATATGAATTGGAGTGGCTTTTCAAAATGCAGGCATCCGACGGAGGGGTTTACCACAAGGTAACCTGTGCTAATTTCCCGGAAACCGTAATGCCGCAGGAAGAAGTTGAAGAATTGATTGTATCGCCTGTTTCAACTACGGCAACCGGTGATTTTGCGGCAATTATGGCGATGGCATATGAAGTATACGGGGATGTGGATGCTTCTTTTGCAGATACCTGTCTTGCTGCAGCAAAAAAAGCAGCAGCTTATCTTGATAAAAATGAAAATCAGCCTTTTACCAATCCGGAAGAGATTGTAACAGGTGAGTATCCGGACAACTTTGATGCGGATGAACGGTTCTGGGCATATGCGGAATTGTTTAAAGCAACCGGTGATCCGGCATACGAAACAGCTGCAGCCGATATGGATTTGGAAAAAGTAAAATACGGTCTTGGCTGGGCAGACGTTGGCTATTATGCTGCTTATGCATATTTGACAAGCGAATATACAAATGACACTTTTGCAAAAGATGTTATGAAAAAAATGGATGACGGTGCGGCACAGATTGTTAAAAATATTGGCAAAGACACTTATGGTTGTTCTATTTTTAAGGACTATGTCTGGGGAAGCAATATGTTAGCCGCAGATAACGGTATGATGCTTTCTCTGTATGCGGAAGTATCCGAAAAAGACTATTCGGCAGAGACAAAAGCGCAGTTGGACTACCTGCTTGGCAATAACGGCAACAGTTACTGTTTCCTGACGGGTTACGGAACCCTGTCTCCCGAAGGAACACATCACAGACCTAGCCAGGTGCTTGGAACCACATTAAAAGGTATGCTTGTCGGCGGTCCGAATGCTGGATTAGAAGATCCTTACGCGGCAGCAGTATTAAAAGGAAAACCGCAGGCACTCTGCTATGTGGATAATTCACAAAGCTATTCATGTAACGAAATTACCGTTTACTGGAATTCACCTTTGATTTATCTGTTAGCAGAAGCTAAATAAACGAACATACTCCCCATTTTTGTTTTAATGGTGTTTGCTATTCTATCACAGACGCGTTCTCACTTGGATGACAACGTAGCAGTACTAAATTCGCAATAAATTGCTCATTAAGTGCTGACGTTGTCATACAGTCTGTGAGTAGAATGGCAAAGCACCTAAAAAACAAAAAATGGGGAGCAAATAATAACACAGCGAGAGAAAGAAAATGGACATTAATCAGGTTTTAAGTGAAGAATTAAAGGTACAAAAATGGCAAGTGGATGCAGCCGTTCAATTGATTGACGAGGGAAACACCATTCCGTTTATTTCCCGTTATCGAAAAGAAGTGACCGGTGCACTGAATGATGAGGTGCTCCGTAATCTGCATGAACGTCTGACGTATCTGCGCGGATTGGAAGAACGGAAAGAAACGGTGCTTGCGAGTATCGAAGAGCAGGGAAAACTGACCGAAGAATTAAAAGCAAAAATTGTGGCGGCACAGACCATGGTTGCCGTGGAAGATTTATACAGACCGTATAAACCCAAAAGGAAAACCCGCGCATCGGTTGCCAAAGAGAAAGGGCTGGAACCGCTAGCAAATATTATTTATCTGCAGATGACGAATAAGCCGGTAGAAAAGGAAGCAGAAGCTTACTTAGATTCGGAAAAGGGTGTGGAAACGGTTGAAGACGCCATTTCAGGAGCGAAAGATATTTTGGCCGAAGCAATTTCGGATGAGGCGGATTACCGTACCCGTATTCGTTTCTTGACGGAGAAAGAAGGAAATATTGTTTCGGAAGCAAAGGATGAGGAAGCACAAAGTGTTTATGAAATGTACTATCATTTTTCGGAAACTGTGAAAAAGATTGCCGGACACCGCATTCTGGCTTTAAATCGTGGAGAAGCTGAAAAGATTCTGATGGTTAAAATAGAAGCACCGGTCGAAAAGATTCTTTCTTATCTGGAACAGGAAGTGATTGTAAGAGACAACAAATATACCAATGACATTTTAAAGGATGTTGTAAAAGACAGCTATGAAAGACTGATTGCACCATCCATTGAGAGAGAAATCCGCACCATGCTGACAGAAAAGGCAGAAGAGGGTGCCATTGCCGTGTTTGGTAAAAATTTAAAGCAGCTTTTAATGCAGCCTCCGATTGCCGGAAAGGTTGTATTGGGATGGGACCCTGCATTTCGAACCGGTTGTAAGCTGGCTGTTGTGGATGAAACGGGAAAAGTTTTGGATACCAAAGTGATTTTTCCGACTGCACCGCAGAATAAAGTGGCCGAAGCCAAGGCAGAACTTAAGAAACTGATTCAAAAATATCATGTTTCTCTGATTTCTGTCGGAAATGGAACGGCGTCCAGAGAATCGGAACAGGTCATTGTGGATTTTATCAAAGAAAGCGGACTTCCGGTTTCTTATGTGATTGTAAATGAGGCGGGAGCCAGTGTATATTCTGCTTCCAAGCTTGCAACAGAAGAGTTTCCGAATTTTGATGTCGGACAAAGAAGTGCTGCATCCATTGCCAGAAGACTGCAGGATCCGCTTGCAGAGCTGGTTAAGATTGATCCGAAATCAATTGGTGTCGGACAGTATCAGCATGACATGAATCAGAAAAAACTGGATGAAGCGCTTTGCGGTGTGGTCGAAGACTGTGTAAACAGCGTGGGCGTTGATCTCAATACAGCTTCCGTGCCGCTTCTATCCTATATTTCCGGCATTACCAAAGTGATTGCCAAAAACATTGTTGCTTACCGGGAAGCCAATGGTGCGTTCCAAGAGAGAAAAGAACTGTTAAAGGTTGCCAAGCTTGGTCCTAAGGCATATGAACAATGTGCAGGCTTCTTGCGCATCCGGGACGGTAAAAACCCCTTGGATGCAACCAGTGTTCATCCGGAGGCTTATGATGCGGCAAAAGCATTATTGGAAAAAACAGGTCAGACGCTTTCCGATGTCGGACATGCGAAGCTTTCCCTCCCCAAGGCCGGAAGCAAAGAAATGAAGGCTCTGGTTGACGAACTCGGTGTCGGTGAGATGACACTTATGGATATTGCGAAAGAATTGGAAAAGCCTTCCCGTGATCCGCGTGCTGATATGCCGGCTCCCATTTTGCGCAGTGATGTTATGAATATGGAAGATTTAAAACCCGGCATGCGATTAAAAGGAACTGTCCGCAATGTCATTGATTTTGGTATCTTTGTGGATATTGGCGTGCATCAGGATGGCCTGGTACATATTTCCAAGATTACGGACCGCTATATCAAGCATCCGTTAGAAGTAGTCAGTGTAGGTGATATTGTGGAAGTAGAAGTGCTCAGTGTCGATCTTGCCAAGAAGAGAATTCAGTTAACGATGAGATTTTAGGATTTCGTGAACGATTTCGTTAGTGATGAGATTATAGGATTTCGTTAGTTAGCGATTTCGTTAGCAATGAGATTTTAGGTTGACGAGTCAGATAGAATGGTTTATAATCACCAATTGAAAAGAACAATTCTTCGGGGTTGGGTTAAATTCCCTACCGGCGGTAAAGCCCGCGAGCGTTTTTCGCATGATCCGGTGTAATTCCGGAGCCGACAGTATAGTCTGGATGAGAGAAGAAAGTCGAAAGAACCGATTGATACGGTTTGGCTTTTATGTGCATTTTAGCAGATTATGATATCCCCGATGTTATGCATCGGGGATTTTTTTGCGACAAATACACAAAACAGAAGAAGTGTCCTTTAAAAAATGCTTTTGCGCATTCATTTGAAAGGAGAACTCAATCATGAGTGAAAACACAACACAAGGAACTGTAAACAAGAGAACGACAAAAAGAATTAGCGTCCGCAAACTGACCGGAACAGCCATGCTTTCGGCAATTGCATATGTTTTGATGTTTTTGGATTTTTCCGTTCCGTTTATGCCAAGCTTTATTAAGATGGATTTATCGGAACTTCCTGCATTGATTGGTGCTTTTGCATATGGCCCTGTTGCCGGAGTTGTCATTTGTCTGGTAAAAAATGTAATTCATCTGATGATTACAACAACCGGTGGCGTTGGTGAACTTAGTAATTTCTTGCTGGGAGCTTCATTTGTACTTGTTGCCGGAGGAGTGTATCGATTCAAAAAGACCAGAAAATGCGCTTTAATCGGCTCTGTCCTTGGAGCATTTATTATGGGTGTATTCAGTATTATTTCTAACTATTTTCTGGTATATCCCATTTACTACAATTTCATGCCTCAGGATGCAATTCTTGCAGCATATCAGTTGATTTTCGGCGGGGTGAAGAATATTCTGGAATGTCTGATCGTATTCAATGCACCTTTCACTTTTATAAAGGGTATGATCAGTGTGGTGATTACATTTATTATTTATAAACGGATTTCACCTATTTTGAAGGGGAATGAAGAATAATAAAAGTTGAAGATTATAAAATGGAAGATACACAGGATTTAACTACTTCTAAAAATATAAAAGAGGCTTTTGATGAAGGTATGATACTTTTGTCAAAAGCCTTTTTATTATTTCTTTTTCGAATTTTTGTTCCCGACATTCGCATTCTTCATGTATTCTTTTCGGGAAGTTTAATTTTGAAAAGGGAGTTTTGACAGGGAAACATTTGACCGGCAAGCATGTATATTGCTTGCACTTTTGTGGAAATCAAGTATAATAAATTATGTATGACTATGCATTTTTGCTTGTGCTAGGAGAAATATAACATGGAAAATCAGCAGGATTTTGTAGAAGAAAAACGAACCTATGAAAATGAAAACGATAAAACCGATTCAAATCAAGAAGAATACGATGAAACCAATTCGGATGAAACCACAAAAAATCAAGATGAGCTATCCGAAGAATATACATATGAGACCCCTGAGGGAGATCCGTTGTATGAAATAGATGTTCAGATTAAAGCATCAGATTTATTTGACTATTCTCTCAGGCATTCCTATACTTCGTTAGGAGGTCTGCTTTCTACGATTGTCGGTATTTTGATGATATACGCATATTTTGCAAAAAATGCGAGCCCGTTATATTTGATTTTTGGAATTATTGTTGTATTTTATATTCCGATAAATCTGTTTTTGATGTCACGCCAGCAGGCAATGCAGGAAACTTTCCAAAAGCCACTTCGCTATGCTTTTTATGAAAACGGAATGGAAGTATCGCAGGATGATATCAAGGAAATGATTGGATGGGATTATATTGTGAAAGCAGTAGCAACCTCCAAGAGTATTATTGTCTATACCGGAAAAAACAGAGCATCTATTTTTCCGCGCAGGGATTTGCAACCGGATGCAACCGCATTGATTCGTGTATTATCAACACACGTAGATCCTAAAAAGATGAAAATAAAGCAATAATATGATACCAGGGTCAAAAGGTCATACTTTTCATGCTCGCATGAAAAAGGCAAAGAAGCATACTGGTATTATCAACTTTAGGTTAAAATAAAAATATGGTAATAGAAACATTTCATGACAAAGAAACGTATCAATTAGGATACCAAATTGGAAAAAATGCAAAAGCCGGTGATATTTACGCTTTAATCGGTGATTTGGGAGTTGGAAAGACTGTTTTTACACAAGGTGTAGCATCCGGACTGGACATTAATGAGCCGGTCAACAGTCCGACTTTTACCATTTTGCAGGTATATGATGAAGGAAGATTACCTTTTTACCACTTTGATGTCTATCGCATCGGTGATCCGGAAGAGATGGAAGAAATCGGATACGAAGACTGCTTTTTCGGAGAGGGGATTTGTCTGGTTGAGTGGGCCAATCTGATTCAGGATATTATGCCCAAAGAGACTAAATGGATTACGATTGAAAAAAATCCGGAAAAAGGTTTTGATTATCGCAAGATAACGTTATCGGATGATGTCCCGGTATAGGGGAAAGGGCAAAAATCGATAGAATATCTATTCATTGAAATATAAATGATGAGAAAGAGGAAACATTTTAGACAGTCAGGTGAGTAATCTATGAAAATTCTTGCAATTGACAGTTCGGGACTGGTAGCCAGTGTCGCCGTTACGGAAGATGACAGGCTGCTTGCCGAATATACCATTGATTATAAAAAAACGCATTCACAGACTTTACTTCCTATGTTAGATGAAGTGAAGCGTATGATAGAGCTGGATTTAGCAACGATTGATGTTGTGGCCGTAGCGGCAGGCCCTGGATCTTTTACCGGATTGCGCATTGGTTCTGCAACTGCGAAGGGAATCGCCGAAGCATTGGATAAACCAATTGCCGAAATTCCTACCATGGATGCCATGGCATATCAGCTTATTGGCTATGAAGGAATCATTTGTCCGATTATGGATGCCAGACGCAATCAGGTTTATACCGGATACTATTCCTTTATGAAAAAGGAAAAATGTGATCAGACAGTAGATGTTTTTGACAAGACAGGGGTTACTTTTGTGGTTGAAAAACCGCAGTTTGTTGCAGACATGCATGAGGTAATTGGCGAGCTGAATGATATCGGCAGGCCGGTTATGTTTTTAGGAGACGGCGTACCTGTACAAAATGCTGACATCCGGACTGAGTTAAAAGTGCCTTATGGGTTTGCACCGGCTAACTGCAATCGACAACATGCTTCTGCTGTGGCTGTTTTGGCAGCGCAATATGCAAAAGAAGGAAAATTGATTAAGGCTTATGAGCACAAACCGGAGTATCTGCGTCTGTCACAGGCGGAAAGAGAACGCATGGAGAAAGAACATGCGGCAAAATAATGAGAATCAGATGCGGGAAGAATATAATGCCGGTAGAAACAAATCTCGGAATGCTGATAAGTAAAACGGATACAGATATGGAAGTACAGATTGTTAAAATGTCGGCAGATGATGTTGACCGTGTAGTAGAAATCGAACAGGAATGTTTTAGTATGCCGTGGACAAAACAGGGATTTTTAGAGGCGCTGCAACAAAATAATTCTTTCTATTTTGTTGCAAAAATCGGAACACAGATTGTCGGTCATTGCGGTGCATACGGTGTGTGCAATGAAGGTGACATCAATCAGGTAGCAGTGACAAACGCATATCGCAGGCAGGGAATTGCCAGACGAATGGTATCTGCAATGATAGAAGAAATGGCAAAGGAAGGTTTTTTAGAAATTACGCTGGAGGTCAGAGCCGGAAACAATTCTGCGATTGCTTTGTATGAGAGCCTTGGTTTTGTACAGGAAGGCATCCGGAAGAATTTTTATGAAAAACCGACGGAGGATGCCATCATCATGTGGAAAAGATAATAACAGAAAATACCATTATGCTGTGGAAAAGATAATAACAGAAAATACCATCATGTGAAAAGATATATAAAAGGAAATTCCATTATTGAGTGGAAAAGATAAACAACAGCGGAAAACATTTCCGCTAGGATTCAGGATACATGTTCCTATATAATAATCAGAGATTAGCAAATGCTAACTAAAGCAATCTTATATGGCGTAAGTTTGTTAAGGGCAAATGAAGAAAAAGAAAGGGACATGAATTATGAAAAAATTTGAAAATCATATTTTAAAAGAGGTTTTCTGTAATAAGTGCGGAAAGCAGATTAAGGTTGAAAACGGAATGATTCGAGAGGGTTGTTTCGAGGTAAAACAGACATTTGGCTATTTTTCGCATAAAGACGGAGAAACACAGATCTGGGATTTGTGTGAAGATTGTTATGACAGGTTCGTTCATTCTTTTCAAATTCCGGTAACCAGTAAGGAAGAAACGGAGCTTATATAAATGTTAGATGTATGTCTTCTCGGAACAGGGGGCATGATGCCCTTACCCTATCGGTATCTGACATCCATGATGGCCAGATACAATGGAAAAAGCATATTGATTGACTGTGGAGAAGGCACACAGATTGCAATGAAAGAAAAGGGGTGGAGCCCGAAGCCAATCGATATTATGTGCTTTACCCATTATCATGCAGATCATATCAGTGGCTTGCCGGGATTGCTTCTTACCATGGGCAATGCAGAACGGACGGAGCCGCTTTTGATGATTGGTCCAAAGGGGCTTGAAAGAGTTGTGAATTCCCTACGGACGATTGCACCGGAGCTTCCGTTTTCGATTGTTTTTCATGAGATATCAGAAGAAGAAGAAAGTATTCCTTTTGAGGGATTTCATATTGATGCTTTTCGGGTACACCATAATGTGATTTGCTATGGCTATCGGATTGTGGTGGAACGAAAAGGAAGGTTCATGGTTGACAAAGCGAAAGAACAGAATATTCCTGTTTCGTGCTGGAACCGTCTCCAACACGGAGAAACGGTTGAGCATGAGGGCAAGCTGTTTACTCCCGGCATGGTTATGGGAGAGGCAAGAAAAGGAATTAGCGTAACCTATTGTACGGATACCAGACCCACAGCTTTAATCGAACAATATGCACAAAATGTAGATTTGTTGATTTTAGAAGGAATGTATGGTGAGCCGGATAAATTGCCTAAGGCCAAGGAACATAAGCACATGATGTTTTCGGAAGCTGCTACAATTGCAGCAAAAGCGCAGCCGAAGGAACTGTGGCTTACCCATTACAGTCCGTCGTTGATACGTCCCGAGGAATATATCCGAGACATGAAAAAAATATTCCCACGTATTCATACTGCCAAGGATGGCAGAACCGTAGAGTTAGAATTTGAGGAAGAATAAGTTAATGAAAATGTTTAAGGGAACCAAGGGAATGGTAATCCTGGTGTTTTTAGTGTTGTTGGTTCTGGGCTATTACTTTTATCTGTCAAACCGGAGCATGCCGGAAAAAACAGAAGAGATAAGTGTAGAAACCATGACGGCCAGCCAGAAGGTTTTGAGCAGAAATCTGGAAACCAATTATCCGCCATCTCCCAGAGAAGTGGTCAAATACTTCAGTGAAATTACAGAATGCTATTATAACGAAGAGCATACCGACGAGGAACTTCGGGATCTTGGACTGAAGATGCGGGAAATATATGATGATGATCTGGTTGCAAACCAGACAGAAGAAATGTATTTGTCTTTGTTAAAGTCGGATGTTGAAGAGTATAAGCAAAACAACCGGACGATTTCGCATTTTTCTCCGTCTTCGAGTGTAGATGTGGAAACATTTACAAAAGATGGGTATGAATGTGCAAAGCTTTATTGTGTTTATGATATCAACCAGGATGGTTTACTATATCAGACGACGCTTTGTTTTATTTTAAGAAAAGATGAGAATGCGCATTATAAAATCTATGGTTGGAAAGCCGTGAAGGATGAAAACTAAGAATAGGAAGTGTAATTGTGACAGAAGATATCTATATTTTGGGAATCGAAAGCTCGTGTGATGAAACAGCGGCTTCTGTTGTAAAAAATGGAAGAGAAGTTTTGAGCAATGTGATTTCTTCCCAGATAGATTTACATACATTATACGGAGGAGTGGTCCCTGAAATTGCCTCCAGAAAACATATTGAAAAAATCAACCAGGTGGTGCAACAGGCGCTGAAAGAAGCACAAATGAACTGGGATGATATTACAGCGATTGCCGTAACCTACGGACCGGGACTTGTCGGAGCGCTTTTGGTTGGAGTTTCATTTGCCAAATCACTTGCTTTTGCACTCAATAAGCCTTTGGTTGGAGTTCATCATATTGAGGGACATATCAGTGCTAACTATATTCAGCATAAAGGTTTAGAACCGCCTTTTGCGTGTCTCGTTGTGTCCGGCGGACATACGCATTTGGTAGTTGTGGAGGATTATGGGAAATATCAGATTTTGGGTGCAACCAGAGATGATGCAGCAGGAGAGGCTTTTGACAAAGTCGCCCGTGCAATTGGTCTGGGATATCCGGGTGGTCCTAAAATTGATAAGATTTCCAAAGAGGGAAATCCTGATGCGATTCCTTTTCCAAGGGCGAAAGTGGAAGGAAACGAATATGATTTTAGTTTCAGCGGATTAAAGTCGTCGGTTCTTAATTATATCAATTCCTGTGAAATGAAGCACGAAACGGTTCCGACTGCGGATGTTGCTGCATCTTTCCAAAAAGCGGTTGTCGATGTGTTGGTGGATCATGCCATGATGGGCGTAGAAAAATATGGTTTTAAAAAGCTTGCCATTGCGGGAGGCGTGGCTTCGAATTCCGCATTGAGAGCAGCCTTTGAAAAAGCATGTAAAGAACATGACGTTTTATTCTATTGCCCAAGCCCCATCCTCTGTACTGATAATGCAGCTATGATAGCGGCGGCAGGTTATTATGAATATGTACAGGGAAAACGAAGCGGCTGGGACTTGAACGCGGTTCCGAATTTAAAATTGGGAGAACGATAAAAATGAAAACAACTGCCATAGTATTAGCAGCGGGGCAGGGGAAAAGAATGGGTTCAGACGTCGCAAAGCAGTTTTTGCTCTTGGACGAAAAGCCTGTTCTTTATTATTCTCTGAAAAACTTTGAAGAAAGCTCCGTGGATGAAATTATTCTTGTGACCGGTGAGGATATGCGGGAATACTGCAAAGAGCATATAGTTGAAAAGTATCATTTTAAAAAAGTAAAAAAGATTGTTGCAGGTGGCAAAGAGCGCTATCATTCTGTCGCGTGTGGACTTTTGGCGGCAGATAAAGACTGTGACTATGTTTTTATTCATGACGGAGCAAGACCGTTTGCTGCTTCTTCTATTATAGAAAGAGGAATGGAAGCTGTTCAAAAATATAGGGCCTGTGTGATCGGTATGCCGGTTAAGGATACCATTAAAATCAGTGACGCAGACGGATTTGGAGTTAGCACGCCGAAACGCAGTCAGGTATGGATGATTCAGACACCGCAGATTTTTGAATATCAACTGATAAAAGATGCCTATGAAAGACTATTGCAAAATGAAGAGCAACTGATAAAGGATGGGATTGCCGTAACGGATGACGCTATGGTTGCCGAATTGTTTACAGATCAGAAAGTGAAATTCGTTGAAGGCAGTTATCAGAATATAAAACTGACAACGCCGGAAGATCTGGAAATCGCCCAATTGTTTTTGAGGCAGGAAAAAAAGTGAGTACAAAATAGCCATATATTGTACTGATTTATGGAATAAATAACTCATTAAAATGAGTTGACAAATTTTGTGAAAATTTTTGTGAAAAAATTGAAAAAAGTTATTGACTCTAAAAAATAACTTTGGTAGAATAACACTTGCGTCGGCTGAGAGAAAACAGTCGAACACGAGTGGAGAGGTATCGAAGTGGTCATAACGAGGCGGTCTTGAAAACCGTTTGTCCGCAAGGGCGCGTGGGTTCGAATCCCACCCTCTCCGTTAGGCTTTCAAAGCCTTTCAATAAAGATGGTTAAAAAGTGTTAATTCAACTTTTTTGGAGAAGTACCCAAGAGGTTGAAGGGGCTCCCCTGGAAAGGGAGTAGGTCGTTAATAGCGGCGCGAGGGTTCAAATCCCTCCTTCTCCGTTGGTAATCTTCAAAACCATAAGAACCTTGAAAACTAAACAGCAATGCAACCCTGAAAAATTCCAAGAGAAAATTT
>CAMEJJ010000007.1 GCA_945919795.1 uncultured Lachnospiraceae bacterium | reverse complement strand
TGGGTTGCCCGAAAATAAAGGAAAGTTGAGAGCAAACACGAAAAACTTTCAGTTTTCATTACAATGGAGGAAATGATAATGCAAGAGAATAATAATGTACCAAAACCACAGTGGAAGGGTTGTATTATATTTGGACTTGTAAATATTGGATTGGTTCTTTTATGTACTAAACTGAATATTATAATGATTAGTGTTGCTATGATATTGCTTATAGCTGCTGGTGTTTGGACAACTTTTCAATCAATTAAAGAAGATTGGAAAGAGGGATTTAAGTTATCAGTATTTGGGTGTGTTGCTGGTTTGTTGTTAAATTGTTTTTCGGCGGTGTTATATGTTTATAATATTTTATCAAATTTATTAGGCTTATTTAGTTTATTTGGTAAATAAGAAATTGAAATTTAATCTCGCAATGATTACAAGAACTGGATATATGAAAGATAAGATATTTGTACCATTTTGTGTACCATTTTTTTAAAGGACTTCGCAAGGCTAAATTTATACTTGATTAAAAGTTTCATCTTGGTTCGAATTGGATACTAGATAATTCTTCGTCTCAGGATGAATTTCAAAAAGCATATATGGATTTTATAAAAAAACACTTTGAAAATATGAAGCAGATACTATTGAATAATTATGATAAAATCTAGAGTTATATATGGTGTTTATAGCTTGAAATATTACGAAATATATAAAAACTAAAAATGACAGAAAGGAACTGTTATCTAGTAATAGATGAGGAAAATTTTGGGGAACAGTTTAGTAAGTAATCAAGCAAGGTTTTTTGATAAGCGCTTGATTGCGGTGAATAATTGTGCTAATATATGCATAAGATATAGATGTAGTGAGCTACATCTTTTGGGCTGGTCGAAAGACCCGGGTCCACCAAACGGCGGGTAAGACACCCGCCATTTTTTATGAGGTATTTCAATGAAAGAATTAAGTATTTTTGTTGATGAGTCTGGTGATTTTGGAGAGTATGATTATCATTCGCCATATTACATAATTTCGATGGTTCTTCATGATCAGGATACGGATATCTCTAATGACATAAAGTTGTTTGAGAATGAACTAAACAATTTGGGGTGGGTTAATCATTGCGTTCATGCTGGACCAGTAATAAGATCAGAAGAAGAATATCGTGGATATAATCTAAAGGATAGACAGAAAATCTTGATGAAAATGATGAATTTCATTAGGTGTTTAGATATCAGATTTAAATCTATCTATATTGAGAAAAAACATATTAACGATTCTGTTGATGCAGCCGGTAAGTTAAGTAAGTTATTGTCTTTTTTTATACGTGAAAACTATGAATTTTTTTGTGGATATGATATTGTTAAGATCTACTATGATAATGGACAAGTTGAGGTTACTAGAATACTATCATCCGTGTTCAATGCACTTCTTGAAAATGTAGAATTTCGAAAAGTGATTCCTGCAGATTATAGATTGTTTCAGGTTGCAGATTTGATTTGTACATTAAAGTTGACGGAGCTGAAAATGCAAAAGCATATTCTTTCGAAATCGGAATGGTATTTTTTTGATAGTGAACGAACGCTGAAGAAGAATTATCTTAAGACGTTAGAAAAGAAAGAAATGTAGAGGGATTTTTAGTATTATTTGGAAATGCGAAATGACTATGGAATGCGTAGTGTAGGAGTTACGCCCATCGTTCGCAAATTTGGTAAATTGAAAAATGAGATAATTATGAAGAGGGGTTCCCTATGGGGTTCCTTGGGTAAGCGACACCGTGAAACTCCTTTCTTTAGGGCATTTTTTCTCTGGACCAAATTCAAGTCCCATCTTCCGCACTGGTTGAGAAGTCTCTCAAACCTTGAAAAGTCAAGGCTTGAGGGATTTTTTGTTGTGAAAAATGAGTGAATTTTTGGGTTGACGTTTATGTCTTATGGCTGCTCCTTTTTCATAATAATGGTATGTGTGATAGAATAGATGTATATAATATAAAGGACACCAGAGTTGCAGCTCTAGTGTCCTAAAGTCCGTTACGGTGAACTAATCCGTCAGGCTAGCGCTGTCATTCATCTCCGTCTAACCATTTGCATATGTAGTAGCTAATTACAGATGCCAATACGGAGATAAGAAATGATGCAAAACAATCCACAAAACCACCCCCTTCCTACTGGAAAGAGTCGACAGCATAATTACAATAACACGAAAATATGTTCGATTCAATATAAAGGGTTGATTTTGAATGAAAAAAGATGTATTATACAACTAGCTAAGAAATGATGCAAAGATTCCACGGAATCAACAAAGACCTAGAGTTGCAGCTCTAGGTCTTTGTTATTTGAGATGGAAAGGAGTTGTTTTAAATGGCTCATACCAGTTGTTATAATAAACATAGTATGTGGAATGGGGATGGAAAACCGGTTGTTTATGCATATAGGATTGGTTTCTTGGTTGAGTATATGAATAGGCATCCGGACTTTAAATTGTGTGTGCCTACAACTGAAAATGAATATGGATATGATATATTTGATATAGAAGATGAACTTGCTGATGAATTTCCCAAGGATAGTCTTGACATCTGGTATTGTGATGAGTGTGGATGTCTGGCTATTTTTTATTCGGATTCCAGAGCTGATTATACACCGATAAAAGATTTGTCACAGATCTCATATGAAGATATTAAAGAATGGACAGATTATATAGCATGTAGGGAAAAAGAATTTGAAGAGTTTCAGGACTATTATGAAGAAATGAACCCTGTTAATGCAGCAATGAATTTTCAGTTTAAATACAGATATAAAATATCCGTTGATATGAAGTATATATATGGTTATGATTCAAATTACAACATAGTGCACGGGTTTGAGCTGAAACAAGATAGAGTGTTGAAAACTGATGTGCGTTTTTAGAACTGTTTGGAAAGTATTAGGAGAGCATAGAAAATGAAACGAGAAAAGATAGCTTGTAATTGCAAAAATATTACTTATGGAATGATTGAGGATGCAATTGCAAATGGTGCTTCCTCGTATGAAGAAGTGGAAGAACTGTTAAAATTTGGCACAGGCTGTGGACAGTGCAAGGAATTTATTCATTTCCTGATTCGGGATATTCTTGAAGAGCAGGGAAAAGGGGGTTGATAATTTGGTTGATCATGAAGGCTGTTTGATGGGAAGAATAATCGTTATTCTTCCCAATTTTTGCGTTTGAATAATAAAACGGGGCAAAAACAAAGCAATAATTATTGAAAAACGGGGCAAAATATATGTAATATAAATTGAAAAAACGGGGCAAAATGATATATAATCTATTTGGAGGTAGGAGTTCATGTTTAGAAAAGACTCAATTACAATAAAAGAATGGCTGGAAAATTCTAATAAAGCCCTATTAGTAACCGGCGCCAGACAGATAGGAAAGACCTGGCTAATCAGAGATGAGATTGATAAAAGTGGATTAAAGAGATTTGAAATCAATTTTATTGATCAGCCGGATATGGTAAATTATCTTAATACTGAAATGAGTGCAGAGGATTTTCTGGTTAAATTAAAAATGATTATGCCCGAGGAATATAAAATACACGAGACTGTTGTCTTTTTTGATGAAATTCAAAAATGTCCGGAAATAGTGACGAAGATAAAATTTCTCGTAGATGAAGGCAGCTTTAGATATGCAATGAGCGGATCTTTGTTAGGAGTCGAACTCAAGGGTATTTCATCCGCTCCGGTTGGATACTTATCGATTATTAGAATGTATCCAATGGATTTTGAAGAGTTCATGGTAGCAAATGGAATTTCAAAAACAACTTTAGATATGCTTAAGGATAAATTTGAGACATGTCAGCCGGTAGATGATTTTATTCACCAGAAGCTTTTGTCACTATTCTTTGTGTATCTCATTGTTGGGGGAATGCCTGACGCTGTTAAAAAGTATATTGAGACAAAGGATATCCGTGAGGTTGATAAGATTCAGCGGGATATTGTGGAACTGTATAAGGAAGATTTCTCGCAATACGAGCATGAAGATAAAAAACTTAAGCTGAAATCAATATATGAGATAGTGCCGGCTGAACTGAATAAGCAAAATAAGAAGTTTGTTTTTACAATGCTTGACAAGGAACTCAAATTTGACAGATATGAAAACAGCTTTTTGTGGCTGAAGGATGCGGGCGTAGTCATACCGGTTTATAATGCTGCTTCTCCGGTAATACCACTTTTAGCGAGCAAGAGTAGTAATGTGTTCAGACTCTTTTCAAGTGACATTGGGTTGCTTACAAGTGCTTATCCGGCAGAAACAAAGATAGAGTTAATCAGTCAAAATGGAGAAGTGAACAATGGTGCTCACTTTGAAAATGCCGTTGCACAGCAATTGTTAGCAAATGGATTTGAACCGTATTTTTGTAAAAAGAAAAACGTGGGGGAATTGGACTTTTTGATTGAGATGGGAGGAAAGGTTGTTCCTATTGAGGTTAAGTCCGGCAAAAATTATAAGTCCCATAAAGCTTTGGATAATTATTTGGATGTTTCGGAATATCATCTTGAGAGAGCATATGTATTTTCAACTTCAAATGTGGAAAAAGAAGAAAACATCATATATCTTCCAATATATATGAGTTATCTTTTGAAGGAGCCTAAAATAGAACAGTTAATTGTGAATCCGGATATTTCCGGTTTGTAGATATTTATAAGATAATTTACACCAAGGAGCAGTCTTATGGCATCCGATGGTATATCCAAGTCCGAAACAGGTCAGACATAAGCTGATAAGATAAGGAGATATTTGTATTGTCATATAATGCATGGAAATATGGTAATTGTCGCGGCAAAATTGAGAGAATACGTCCGACAGTTAAAGAATCATTTTAATTTTATCATAGTTAAAAATAATTATATCATTTTGGAGACAAATGATATAATTGAATGTGAGGCTGTTTGATGGGAAGAATAATAATAGTTCTTCCCACTTTTTTGCTTTAATCAAATAGAAACACCATAAAGTAAATAAAAATTGACATATTAAAAAATATTGTTTAATATTATTGACATAAGGAGATGGTGTTATGCCTAAGAAATCAATTGTATTATTACCGGAGACAGAAAAAATACTTGAACAAATGGGATTACAGATAAAATATGCAAGATTGCGAAGGAAGCTGCCTGCAGAGTTGGTGGCAGAGCGAGCCGGAATTAGCAGAGCGACTTTAGTTTCGATAGAGAAAGGGGCATCATCCGTAGCTATTGGATGTTATGCAGCTGTGTTACACGCACTTAATTATATGGATAAGGATTTGTTATTGGTGGCAAAGGATGATGAGCTTGGGCGTAAATTGCAGGACTTGGATTTGCCTGTGAGAAAGCGAGTATCAAAGAAGGGCTGATGTTGCCTATATAAAAGTTATAATGAAAATAATCGTCTTGAGTTTTAGCGGACTAAGACGATTATTTTTTGTGTGAAATTTTGTAAAAAAGACCGATGCTGTGCCGCTTAAAACACGAGAGATTTTTATTGTACACCATTTCTGATATTTTTGTATTAGGTAAAAAATACCGTGTGGCAGGAAAAACACCGAATAAACAATAAATCAATCAAAAAACAGAAAGGCGGGATCAATATGAGTGAACATGGATTTGGAGATGGCGGACATTGCCCGGAATGCGGCGGAAGCGACGGCTTACATTTTAGTGACTGCATATACGATGGAACAGATGAGGGAAGAGGTTATTATTCCCATTCAAGCGGAAGTTCCGATGGAACAGGCGGAAAAGTATGGCTCTTTTATATCTTCGCTCTTATTGTGGGATATGGGATTAATGAGCTATTGGGAACCATCTTATTGATTGGAATGATATTTTGGCTGCTTGTATGCAAATAAGAACGGCATGAAACAAAGGAGGGCACGGTTATGAATAATTCAAATGGAATGAGTACGGGAATGGCAATCATATGCACAATCGGGATCATGCTTTTCATCGGTCTGATCATAGACCTTAATACACCAAAGTGCATCAAGAGCGGATGCGACAATGATGCAAAAGACGGCAGCAGTTATTGTTACCTGCATGATGACAGTTCTTATCGGTACAAGGGTAGCCGTACCACTTACAGCGGCGGCACCAATAGTTCCGGTAGTTTGTCAAGCGCAAAGAGCAACAGTACATCTTCGAGTGCAAAGAACAGCGGGACTTCTTCAAGTGGCAAGAAATCTTATTCGTCAGGTTCATCCGCTAATCGTTCATCAAAAAAGAAAAGCAGTTCTACGGATTCGTATGATGATGGCTATAATTCCATTTATGAAGATGATGATTACGACTGGGACCGCTACAGGAGCGATGATGACTATGCTGCCGGTGTGGATGATGCGATGGAGGATGAAGAATGGTAAAAATAGCAATAACACTTTTGGTTGAAATGGGAGTACAATGGGTATAGGTATGTTGTTAACGAAATAAAAGATTCAAAAGAAAAATAGTAAGAATTATATGTATTTGTTTTGAGGGGAATTATTATGCAAGAGATGAATATTAAGGTATTGATGCCAAAAGTGGAATTAATGGACAGTACAATGTTTATAACACTTGATGTTATATTAAAGACAAATGAAACACTTAGTATTGCCCTTGATTCCATTTGTTTTATTAATCGTTTTGGCGAAAAGTTTGAAGAGCATAACAATAAGAGTGAATACTATGAAAACCTGACTGAAGGTTGCAGAATACAGAAGGAGATTTATCTTGGGAGTAGGAAGCAGTCTTTGACGAATTCACAGCTAATATTATGTTTAACAAATATTACAGAAGATAAAGAATATACAATTAGCTATACTAGATTTAATGATTTATGGAAGGTTGAAAAAACGAGTGTTAAAGCAGTTGAAAAAAAGAAGATATATCAGAATGAAATTACAAATGTAAAAAAAGTACGTCGAAGACCAGTTGCCAGACTTGCAACAAAGCCTAATGAGAATGGAATAAAAGAAACTACTTTTCGAAAGATGGAAATCGAGGAATATAAGGATTTAATACACGCGGATGAATTATCTGATGAGGAAATCGTAAAAAAAGCACCGACTTCTATAAAGAGTTGTGTGAAAGCAATATTTCGAGAAATGTACTATATTCGAGAAAAGGGTGGAAGAAAATATAAGGTTACTAATGGAAAGTACTTAAAATTAATCAAAAATCAATATGTTTATATATTTGATATTGATTCAGAAATTTATATTGCTGAAGATTCCCCAGTTCGTGTTGAAGTATTTGGTAAGATTGTGGAGGGAAGTGTATTTTATACTGATGGCTTTCAGATTATGATAGCTATCAAGGAAGATGTTGGAAAAGTGGTTTCCAGTGGTTTTATTATGGTAGAGCCTTGGAAACTGTTGAGACAGTTAGGAAAAGCTGTATCAGAATTGTCATATACAAATAATCCTATTGCTATGGAGTTATTAGAAAAAGGTCCACAGTTAGCGGACAAAGATAAAAGGTCGGTTATTCGAAAAGGGCAGAATGAAGCAATTCATTATACACTCAATAATAAGATTAGCATAATATGGGGACCACCTGGAACGGGAAAATCGACTGTGATGGCAGAAATGACCAGAAAGTTTGTAAAAGACGGAAAGCGGGTTTTACTTGTATCACATAGTAACATTTCTGTGGATGTTGTTATAAATAGAATTGAAGAGCAATGCTATGAGCAAAATGAGAAAGAGTATTTTGAGGAAGGGAAAATCCTTAGATACGGTTTTGTAAGAGATCCAAATTTAAGAAAAGATGAGTATGCATCCTCTTATAATTATGCACTAAAACATGCTTCGCATCTAAAGCAAAAAATTGAGGAACTTGAAAGTAGAAAAGAGCAAATTCAGAAAAAAAGTGGAATAGACAGTGGCGAATTTGTGAGTGTTATTCAGGAGATGCGTGAAGTGCGAAAACTGATAGCTGACGAAGAGAGTCAAAATATAAAAAAAGCAATGGTTGTCGGTACAACTATTTCAAAGCTTTTGGTTGATACACATATTAATGATATGAAATATGATGTCGTAATGTTTGACGAAGCAAGCATGGCATATGTTGGACAAATTGCTGTAGCAGCAGGACATGCACTGAGAAAATTTATTTGTGTAGGCGATTTTAATCAGTTAGCACCAATATGTCAGTCTGAACAGAAGAGCATTCTTGAACAGGATATTTTCAGCTATTTAGATGTCGTGACAAGTTCGGGCGATGTAAATTATCATCCATGGCTTACCATGCTTGATGAGCAAAGAAGAACACATCCGGATATCGCGAATTTTTCTAGTAAATATATATATCACAATTTATTGCGTACGCATCCCGATGTAAAGGATAAGGTTGAGGAAATTACTAAAAAAGCGCCATTTGAAAGAGAGCCATTGATATTTATTGATTTGGCTGGAACATATGGTGTTGCTGATAGTAACGATAGTAATTCCAGATATAATATTTTGAGTGCAACGATTGCGATTATGGTGGCGAACAAAGCAATTTGTGAATGTGAGACTGTCGGTATTATTACACCGTATGCGGCACAGGCACGATTGATAAGGGCTATGATTGTGGATACCGGTGATGAAAAACTGAGAAACATAAAATGTGCTACGGTTCATCAGTTTCAGGGATCAGAATGTGATGTCATTATTTTTGATACGGTTGAGAACTATCCCTTTACAAGACCTGGAATATTGTTAACGGACAACCACAATCGCAATGTAAGTAGATTAGTAAATGTTGCCGTAACAAGAGCAAAATCAAAGTTCATTATGATTGCCAATAGTAGATTTTGGAAAGATACAATGGGTGAAACACAGAATACAATGTATCAGTTGCTAAAATACATGTTGTCTAAAGGAAAGGTGATTGATTATTCAACCGGAGAGTTACAAAAAATGTGCGAAGAGTTTTCCATGTTGACACCTATGGTATTTTCTGATGAAGAAGATTTGATGCAGTTATTTGATAAGGACTTATCTAACGCCAAAGAAGTCTCTGTATGCATTCCGGATGGAGTTTTGAAAGGAAATCATGAAAAGTTTGTCAATATGATTTTGAAAAAACAGAATTCTATATCGTTTGGAATTAAGTGTGGTGCTAAGACGTTTTCAGAATTACCAGATTTATGGAAAAAGATTTCCAAAGGAACGGATAATGCTGTTTTCCCTCTTGTTTCGATTGATAATAAAGAGTTGTGGTATGGAATACCGTTTGCACGAGGATTGCTAAAAGGTAAGAATAAGGATTACTTTACGGTCTGTCCGGTCTGTTTTCGATATGTAGGAGAAAAAGCCATAGAAATTATTGATATGTTTAGTCAGTTGCATATGATTGTTGCCGGAAATAACCAAAGACCGTTAATTTCAGCTGCTCATAAAATGGTTATGAAGGATCGAAAAAATACGCTTTCTGATTATGTGACGGAGCACTGTGATTGTAAAATGTGTCATGGAATGGCGGAATTAAAAAAGAGTGGAAGAGGAAGGTTTTATTTGAAATGTGCCGAATGCGGAGAAATGTCATATTTGGATCCAAAAGATGTGAACGATTATATTGAAGAAACTGGGGCGTGTTGCCAGAAACATAAGAGTGGAATTGTGGCGAAAGTAAGTCAGTTTGGCATTTATGCATGGTGTATTGAAGGAGCACATTCAATTGATTTGTTTGACCTTTAGTATGCACATTTTTAATAAAAATAAATTATTTGAAATGCTGCCTTGAAACTTTCATTTACAATTATATCAAAATGTGTTTAATTTTATCAAAATGAGACAAAATGATAAAATTGAAAATTGACAATGATATTATTGAATATTATACTGTATTATACCAAATAGTATCTGAATGATATATTTACAAAATTTTGAGGTTGCTAAATGAGAAACATTAATTATACAAATCAATGGAGTAAAATGCTTACTCCGGAGATAGTGGGAATGCTGACCACTATTCATGAATTCAAAGGAGAACAAAATCTGTTTATTGAGGCTCATGCGGATGAATTAACTGAGCTTATGGAAATTGCAAAAATTCAGAGCACAGAGGCTTCTAATAGAATTGAGGGTATTTTCACTTCGGATGAACGGTTGAAAAAATTGGTGATGGATAAGACGACGCCTAAAAACCGTGCTGAACAAGAAATTGCAGGGTATAGAGATGTGCTCAATACAATTCATGATAATTATGATTATATACAGATAAAGCCGGGAATTATTCTTCAACTGCATAGAGATTTATATCGATTTATGGGACCGGGAACTGGTGGATATTTTAAAACAACGGATAATGTTATTGCAGAGATAGATAATGCAGGAAATAGAAAAGTTAGATTTGTGCCCGTTCCGGCATGGGAAACACCGGGCGCAATTGATAAACTTTGCGATGCATTTGATGAAGTGATTCGTGATGAAACAATAGATCCGTTAATTGTGATTCCTATGTTTGTAATGGATTTTTTGTGTATTCATCCTTTTAACGATGGAAATGGAAGAATGAGCCGATTGCTCACACTTCTGTTGCTTTATCGTAGTGGTTATATAGTTGGAAAGTATATCAGTATAGAAAAGATGATTGAGTCGACGAAAGAAACTTATTACGAGACATTACAAGCAAGTTCTGCAGGATGGCATGAAGAAGAAAATGATTACATCCCCTTTGTTACCTACATGCTTGGAATTGTGGTGGCATCTTATAGAGAATTTTCTTCAAGAGTAAAATTGTTGACAACGGCAGGGCTCACAAAGGCTGATCGAATAGGTGCAATAATTAAGCAGACCATTGGCACAATTACCAAAGCTGAAATTATGAAGAAATGCCCTGATGTCAGTCAGATTACAATACAGAGGGCGCTAATTGAACTTCAAGAACAAGGAAAGATAATCAAAATCGGTGGCGGTCGCTATACAAAATATACATGGAATTGGGATAAGGAGAATTAAAAGATGATTACAGGCGAATTAAAGAATCGAATCGATAGTTTATGGGAAATATTTTGGACCGGAGGACTTACAAATCCTTTGGATGTCATCGAGCAGATGACATATCTTATGTTTATTCATGATCTGGATGTTACTGATAATATACATGCAAAGGAAAGTGCTATGCTTGGACTTCCTTATGAAAGTGTCTTTGCCAAAGAAGTAAAACTTGGAGAAAGAATAATTGATGGTACACAGCTTAAATGGTCTGTGTTTCGAGATTATCCTGCGGACAGAATGTATTCTGTAATGCAGGAAATGGTATTTCCGTTCATTAAAAATCTACATGCCAATAAAGACAGTGCATTTTCAAAATATATGGATGATGCAATCTTTAAACTGCCTACACCGCTTATGCTTTCAAAAGTTGTAGACGCAATGGATGAACTTTATACACAGATGGACAAGCTAAAGGATTCTGATGCCAGAGGAGATGTGTATGAATATCTTCTTTCAAAGCTTGCAACTGCCGGTGTAAATGGCCAGTTTAGGACACCACGTCATATCATTAAAATGATGGTAGAACTGATGGAGCCTAAAGCTGATGATGTGATTTGCGATCCAAGCTGTGGTACTGCCGGGTTTCTTGTTGAGGCAGGAGAATACTTATGGAGAAACAAAAAAGAAGAAATCTTCTATGATAAGCAGAAGAAAGATCACTTTATGAATCATATGTTCCACGGATTTGATATGGATAGAACCATGTTGCGTATTGGTGCCATGAATATGATGAATCATAGGGTAGAAAGTCCTTTTATTGAATATAGAGACAGTTTGTCGGATCAGAATCCAGACAAAGATAAGTATACTTTGATATTAGCAAATCCTCCTTTTAAGGGAAGCCTGGATTCAGATATTGTTTCAGCTGATTTGTTAAAGGTATGCAGCACAAAAAAGACAGAATTACTATTCTTAGCATTGTTTATTCGTATGCTTAAAATAGGTGGAAGATGTGCATGTATCGTTCCGGATGGTGTATTGTTTGGTTCATCAAAGGCGCACAAGGATATCAGAAAAGAAATTGTTGAAAATCAAAGATTGGAAGCAGTTATCTCAATGCCTTCCGGGGTGTTTAAACCATACGCCGGAGTATCTACAGCAATTTTGATATTTACCAAAACAGAGCATGGTGGAACCGATAATGTATGGTTTTATGATATGACTGCAGATGGATTTAGTCTTGATGATAAGCGTTCCGTCGTATCTGATAATGATATCCCTGATATTATTGAGAGATTCAAAAATCTGGAAGGGGAAAGAGATAGAAAGCGGACAGATAAATCATTTATGGTTCCTAAGCAAGAAATTGCAGACAATGATTATGACCTCAGTATTAATAAGTATAAAGAGGTTGAATATGTTGCGGTAGAGTATCCACCTACATCAGAGATTGTGGCTAATATTCGTGAAATTGAGATGGAGATTGGAAAAGAGATGGAAGAGTTGGAGAGATTGCTTAATTTGTAGAAAGGATATGCAAATTCGATAAATTCGGATTTGTAGGGCTACGAGCAGAGTACAGACAAGACGGCAAAAGCACGTTGGAAGCTTGCTTACATAAGTGCTTTGGACGGATTGGATGTATTGTGCGACAGCAGAACATGAGCATGAAGCGAAGCGGAATGCGAATGGGCTCTGCGAGTAGCCCGTAGAGGATGATGTAGATGGAATATATATTTGAAAATGTTCTTGAAATAAAGAATGGGAAAAATCAAAAAGCAGTAGAGAATCCTAATGGTCAGTATCCAATATATGGTAGTGGTGGTGTAATGGGTTATGCTGATGATTATATATGTGAAGCTGATACAGTTATTATTGGTCGTAAGGGAAGTATAAATAATCCAATATATGTATCAGAGCCCTTTTGGAATGTTGATACCGCATTTGGATTATCAGCTAAAAAAGAGTATTTATTACCAAGATATTTGTTCTATTTTTGTAAAAAGTTCGATTTTGAAAAATTGAATAAAACAGTCACTATACCGAGCTTAACCAAGTCAGATTTGTTGAAAATCAAGATTGATTTGCCGAGCAAAGAAGAACAACAAAATGTAGTTAATAAGCTTACAAAAATAGAAAAAATAATTGCTTTTCGTAGGCAGGAATTAGCTTCTTTAGATAACCTCATCAAAGCCCGATTTGTCGAGCTGTTTGGGGATCCGATGATAAACCCAAAAGGTTATAAGATTCAGAAATATGGAGAATTATTTGAACTAAATGCTGGAGGGACACCTTCCAAAACTGTGCCAGAATATTGGGAGAATGGCACAATATCATGGATTGGTTCTAATATGTGCCAAAATGTAATTCTGTATGAGAATGATGGAAAGTATATTTCACAAGATGGGTATGACCATTCTTCAGCAAGACTTTTTCCTGTTGATACGGTGTTAATTGCTTTAGTTGGTGCTACCATCGGAAAAACCGCACTACTTAAATTTGAAACTTCAACTAATCAGAACGTACTTGGAGTAAGACATATTGTAGAATCAGGATACAATCCGATGTTTGTATTTTACTATACACAGTTCTTGTACCAGAAATTTATGAATATCGGAGATGGTGGATTTAATATGGCTTCAAAAGGCTTTGTCAGTGAATTGCCTATGTATGACGTTGATTTATCAGTACAGAATGAGTTTGCAATATTTGCTAACCAAGTCGACAAATCAAAAGTTGCTGTGCAAAAAGCATTGGATGAAACGAAACTATTGTTTGATTCATTAATGCAAAAATATTTTGGATAGGAGAGTAGATAAATGGAAAATATAATTATTTCGTTGATAGGAGCGATTTTTTCGGGAGTATTGGCCACAATAATTACATTATTTGTTAATCATAAAGCTGAAATAAAAAGTAGAAAAAATAAACTCGCTGCGGAAATCTTTGGATATAGATTTTTGATAAATAAGCCAGAGCAAATAGGAATATTTTATGCGGCATTGAATCAAGTGCCAATAATATTTTCTGATGATAAGGAAGTTATCGATGCATATGAGAAATTACTTGAAAATAGTTTGTTAATTGATTCAAAAGATAGGATTAGGAAAATGGATGAGGCGCTTATTACATTTTTAAAAGCACTATGTAAAGCTACCGGAATTGATTGTAAGAACTGGAATGATAGTAAAGTTATGAAAGTCTTCGGAGCGTAAATTTATATTTAGTAATGGTTGAAGGATGCTGGTACTTAGGTAAGGAGGTACCAGTATGGAAGAAAAAATTGTTTTAGTATTGAATGAAATGTCTGAATATTTATCAATTGCTCAGATGAAGAAATTGCAAGAAGTTATTATTAAAACATTTGCAGAGAATGAAGTATCAAAAAAGGAGATACCAAATAAAGAGTTTTTGGAAATGTTTCTTGCGGCAAAGCGGATTGAAGGATGTTCAGAACGAACCATAAAATATTACAAGACAACTGTGGAACATTTAATCTCTCACACGGAGGTAAGTGTTCGTAAGATAACTACAGAGGAAATACGAGAGTACTTAGCAGATTATCAAAGGTGGAATAATTGTTCAAACGTGACAATTGATAATGTGCGTAGAAATATTTCTAGTTTTTTTTCTTGGCTTGAAGAGGAAGATTATATCTTAAAAAGTCCAATGAAGAGAATACATAAGATCAAGACAAAGACAGTTGTTAAAAATACAATTTCCGACGAGGGTATTGAAAAATTAAGAGACAATTGCAAAGAAAAAAGAGATTTGGCTATTATTGATTTATTGTATTCTACTGGGATAAGGGTGGGAGAATTAGTAAATTTAAATATAGATGATATTGATCTAGAAGGCCGAGAATGTGTTGTTTATGGAAAAGGAGATAAGGAGCGTAGAGTATATTTTGATGCGAAAGCAAAAGTTCACTTAAAAGAATATATTGAAACAAGAACTGATAATAACACAGCGTTATTTGTCACATTGGATGCGCCTTTTGATCGCTTGAAGATTAGTGGAGTGGAAATAAGACTTCGTAAGCTTGGTAGGGAACTGAATCTTGAAAGGATTCACCCACATAAATTTCGGCGTTCTATGGCAACGAGAGCGATAGATAAGGGAATGCCCATTGAACAGGTGCAGAAGATACTTGGTCATTCCCAGATTGATACTACGATGCAGTATGCAATGGTAAATCAGAATAATGTAAAATCTGCTCATCAGAAATATATGTCCTGACCAAATTCGGATTTGTAGGGATGATGTAGATGGCAAAATTAATAGATATAACAGGAAAAACCTTGTCTGGTGAATGGGGAACTGATGATGCGTCTGGAGATGGTATTCCAGTTCTCAGAACAACTAATTTTACCAATGAGGGTGTGGTTAACTACAATGATGTGGTTACTAGAACAATTACAAAGAAAAATATAGATGAAAAGTTTCTTCGTAAGGGTGATATTATCATTGAAAAGTCAGGTGGAAGTGATAAGTTTCCAGTTGGAAGAGTAATATATTTTGACGGAGAAGAAAATACATATTTGTTTAACAACTTTACTGGTTTGTTACGAGTTAAGAATCAAGATGTATGGTATCCAAGATATGTGTTCTATTCATTGTTTGCTAATTACAAACGAGGTGGCACTAGAGCTTATGAGAATAAAACCACAGGTCTTCACAATTTGAAAACTGATGATTATGTGTCACGATATGAAGTGGCTGAAATTGATAAGCAGGAACAGGTTTCAATCTGTGAAAAGCTTGATAAAATATATGCTATTATTAAGTCAAGAGAATTGGAATTACAGTTATTAGACGACCTCATCAAAGCCCGATTTGTCGAACTCTTTGGGTTACCAGTTTCCAATACAAAAGGTTGGAAAACAGAGCAGATGGGTGAGGTTGCCCCTGCTGTAAATTATAAAGGTGAGTTTGATGATGAGGTATGGTTATTAAATCTTGATATGGTTGAGGCTCAGACTGGAAGAATACTTGACTATTTGGTTGTATCTGAAGAAGAGGTGGGAAATTCAACGTGTACCTTTGATACAAGTAATGTTTTATATTCTAAACTTCGTCCGTATTTGAATAAGGTTGTAATACCTGATAGATGTGGATATGCCACCTCGGAGTTGATTCCATTGCAGCCAGTGAAAACGAAAATAAATCGTGAGTATCTGGCGTTTATGCTTCGTAGTGACGAGTTTGTGAATATGATTAATGAGAAAGTGGCTGGAGCAAAGATGCCAAGAGTGCCTATGGGGGATTTCAGAAAATTTGATGTTCCAGTTCCGCCGATGGAGTTTCAGGAACAATTCGCAGACTTCGTCCACCAAGTCGACAAATCAAAATTTATGAAAATAGATTACATAAACAAAACAAGGAGGTTTCCACTATGACCAACTTTGATTTTTTAAAACAAGAGCCAAAATTTAATAGTTTTTCAGATGTAGCTATAGCTGCTGAAAAAATCTTAAAAATTGACATTGCGGCCAGTGTAATCAATTGTCGTAGAGCAATGGAATTTGCTATTAAGTGGATGTATTCCGTGGATAAAGCGCTAGAAATGCCGTATCAGGATAATCTAATCAGTTTGATGAGCACAGAAGATTTTCATGACTTGGTAGATGATGCATTATGGAAACGTCTCGATTTGATTCGCAAGATTGGAAACCGTGCGGCGCATAACGGCAGAAAAATTATAGAGGATGAGGCGATTCTATGCCTGCAGAACCTTTTTATTTTCATGGACTATGTTTCATATTGTTATTCCGATTATTATGAGGAAAGACAGTATGATGTGAATTTATTGACTTGCACAGGCAAAGAACCTGTTGTAGTGAAGTCTTCAGATGAAGATGTGGATTTGCAGGCGTTGATTGCTGAGAATAAAGCTCTTAAAGAAGAACTGACAGCAAAACGTGCAGAACAACAGCAGACATATGTACCCAAACCTCTTGATTTATCAGAATACAAGACCAGAAAGATTTATATTGATTCGATGCTTTTGGATGCCGGTTGGACAGAGGGTAAGGATTGGATTAACGAAGTTGAACTTCCCGGAATGCCGAATAAGTCAGAAGTGGGATATGCAGATTATGTGTTATATGATGACACTCATAAACCGCTGGCTATTATAGAGGCAAAACGTACTTGCGTAGATGTTGCTAAGGGAAGGCAACAGGCAAAATTGTATGCGGATTTGTTGGAGGCAAAATATAAGAGAAGACCAGTTGTATTCCTTACAAATGGTTTTGAGACGCGAATTATTGATAATCAATATCCCGAAAGAAAAGTTGCAACCATCTATTCTAAGAGAGATTTAGAAAAACTTTTTAATCTTCAGACGATGAAGACAAGCTTAAGTCATATTTCCGTAGATAAGAAAATTGCCGGTCGTTATTATCAGGAAGGAGCCATTAAGGCTGTATGTGACAGCTTTGATAAGCGTAATCGTAGAAAAGCACTTCTTGTAATGGCAACAGGATCCGGTAAGACAAGAACGGTCATAGCTTTATGCAAGGTGTTATTAGATGCGGGATGGGTTAAAAATATTTTGTTTTTAGCGGATAGAAATTCTCTTGTTACACAGGCAAAAAGAAACTTTGTGAATCTTTTGCCTGATTTGTCATGCTCTAATTTGGTAGAGGAGAAAGATAACTATACGGCACACTGTATTTTTTCTACCTACCAGACCATGATGAATTGTATTGATTCGGTAAAAGATGATAGCGGAAAATTATTTACTTGTGGACATTTTGATTTAGTAATCTGTGATGAGGCACACAGGTCAATCTATAATAAGTATCGAGACATATTTAATTATTTTGATGCACCATTAGTTGGGTTAACAGCGACTCCTAAGGATGAAATTGATAAGAATACTTATGGTGTTTTTGATTTGGAAAACGGTGTTCCGACCTATGGTTATGAACTTGCACAGGCGGTTAAAGATGGATATCTTGTAGATTTTACTACAGTAGAAACAAAGCTTAAATTCATAGAGGAAGGTATAGCATATGACGAGCTTTCTGAAGAGGATAAAGCAGAATATGAGGCTACTTTTGAATTTGAAGACGGAGAATTGCCGGAAAGAATCAATTCTTCGGCGCTTAACACATGGATTTTCAATGAGGACACGATTAAGCAGGTATTAAACATTCTTATGAAAGATGGCCTTAAGGTGGACTATGGCCAGAAAATCGGGAAAACAATTATATTTGCCAAAAATCACGACCATGCAGAAAAGGTTTTGGAAGTATTTAATAAGCAGTATCCTGAACTGAGTAAGAATGGACAATCTTTTGCCAAAGTAATTGATAATTATATGACCTATGCGCAAAGTGCCATTGATGAATTTTCGGATCCGAAGAAAATGCCACAGATTGCCATCTCAGTTGATATGCTTGATACAGGTATTGATGTACCGGAAGTATTGAATCTAGTATTTTTCAAGAAGGTTATGAGTAAAGCAAAATTTTGGCAGATGATAGGTCGTGGCACCAGACTTTGTCCTGGCCTTATGGATGGAGAAGATAAGAATAAATTCTATATCTTTGATTTTTGCGGAAACTTCGAATTCTTCCGTATGAATCAGGGAAGACCTACTGCAAATATGATTGCCCTTCAAGGTGCGATATTCTCATTAAAGTTTGAAATTGCATATAAACTTCAAAATCTGGAGTATCAGATTGATGGATTGATTGCATACAGAAATAAGCTTGTTGAAATGATGACCGGTAAAGTGCAGGAATTAAATCGCGAGAATTTTGCAGTAAGGCAGCATTTAAAATATGTAGATACTTATTCTGTATCAACCAACTATAATTCCATTTCATTTGAAGATACTTTGATAGTTCGTCAAGAGTTGGCACCGCTTATTCAACCGGATGGTGATGAAGCAAGTGCAGTTCGTTTTGATGCACTAATATATGCAATGGAATTGGCTCTTCTTGCATGCAAAGGTTATGGGCGCCACAAAAGTGATTTGTTTAGAAAGGTTGAAGGTATTGCAAGTGTTGCAAATATTCCGGAGATTCAGATGCAGTCTGAACTAATTAATAAGATTCTTCATACAGATTATGTGGATAATGCCGGTATTGATGAATTTGAACATATTCGAAAAAGTCTTCGCGGATTAATGAAATACGTTCCTAATAATGTTCTTAAGTATGTTACAGATTTTACAGATGAAGTCCTTTCGACAGAGTGGAATGATTCGGAGCTTGAGAATGATGAACTTAAGAATTATAAGGCAAAAGCAGAATTCTATGTTCGTCAGCATCAGGATAATATCGTGATTGCAAAGCTTAAGACGAATAAACCTTTAACAGAAACAGATATAGAATGTCTTGAGCAGATTCTTTGGAAAGAAGTTGGTTCCAAGGACGACTATGAAAAGGAATATGGTCAAAAGCCTTTGGGAGAATTCGTTCGCGAAATAGTAGGACTTGATATGAATGCTGCAAAGGAAGCATTTTCAGAGTTTCTTAATGATACAAATCTTGACAGCAGGCAGATATATTTTGTGAATCAAATTGTTGAATATATTGTTCACAATGGTATGATGAAGGATTTGTCAGTGTTACAGGAATCACCATTCACAGACAAGGGAAGTGTAGTAGAAATATTCACGGACATGACTGTGTGGATGGGAATTAGAAAGGTTATTGATCAGATTAATGCGAATGCGGTAGCGTAGGGACTTAGTGGTCTGTCAAAAAACAAAATGACTAAGTGGAAAGTATAGAAGAGAAAGGGAGAAGGATATTTGTGAAGAAGAAAATTGAGCAACCTAAAGTGTTTATTTCTTATGCATGGGGGACAGATGATTATAATCAAAAAGTGATTCTATTTGCAACGGACTTAAAACATGATGGGGTAGATGTAGTTTTAGATCGGTGGCATTTAAAAGAAGGAAATGATACATATGCATTTATGGAAAAAAGTGTAGTAGACGAAAGCATTACTAATGTGCTTATTTTGTTGGATCCAGTATATGCAAAAAAAGCAAATGATAGAACTGGAGGAGTGGGAACCGAGACACAAATTATATCATCAGAGGTTTATAACAAAGTTGAGCAGAGTAAGTTTTTACCTGTGATTTTTGAACGTGATGAGAGTGGAAATGTTTGTAAGCCCAGATATATGTTAGGGCTTCTTCATTTCGATCTAACGCAAGAAGAGCATTATCAAAGTGAATATCAGAGATTGGTGCGAACACTTTACGGAATAGATACGATTAAAGAGCCAGAACTTGGGACACCACCATCCTGGCTTGAAGAGGAACCAAGAATAACTTATAAATCAATTGTAAGTGAGGAATATTTTAAAGGGAATGCAGATTCAACTGTAAAAAAAAAGAAATATTTTGAAAAGTTAAATGAATTATCAAATCAGATTGTTGGGTACGACTTTATTGAAGAAAAGAATGCGGTTTTGGCATATGCAGAGTTATTGCCTTTTCGAGATGAGATGCTCCTTTTGTTGAAATGCTCCGAATATGTTTTTGATGGATGTAAATTGTTAATTGAATCATTAGAAAATATGATTTTAAAAATTAGAAATGATTATTCCAATATGGGATCTCTTAAGAAAACTTTGGTGCATGAATTATTTATATATTATATAGCATTTTATTTTAAGCAAAAGAATTGGGAAAGTCTGCGATATATACTGAACAAAACATATTTTACTGGAAGAAGCAATTTTAATGATGATGACGATAGCTTCAATTCGTTTTATGATCATAACAATTTTCTAGATAGAGCGATGTGTGCACGAGATAATAAAGAATATTTCTGTGGAACAGCTGCTCTTTGGATGGAAAACATTAATGCGTATATTTGTAGTAAACAGGATTTTATATTCGGGGATTTACTTTGCTATAATTGTTCGTACTTGATTTCAAATTATAATGGAGGGTGGCAGTGGTTTCCAATAACATATGTATATAGTAGTCGGGATTATCAAAGTATAATGAGAGATTATTCTAACAAATTAAAATCCAGAGAACATCTTCAAAATGCTATATATATAATGGGGTTTGATTCAATCGAAGCCTTTAAAAAGACTTATTCTGAGGTTGAGAAGGATTATAGAGAAGGAAAGTATAGAGAATATAGATATCGTGAAGCGTATGAGAATGCACAAACATTTTGGGATTATATAAAAGGCGAAGAATTAGGAACAAGAAATTGAAAGGATGATCGAGATATAAGGAATACATTTGCACATGCAGTTTAGATGCTAACATCATGTAGATATTTTATGTTAGGTGGTGGAAATATGAGAATTCAAAGAAATACAATATATGTTACTCTAATGATGTCTATATTGTCAGCTATAATTTATGCATATTGTATTTTTGGATGGGCGGTGGAGAAAAGTCCTGTTTCATACCAATGGAATACTTATGTTTCTAATATGATTTTGGGTATATGGGGAAGTTCTATTATATCTTTGATTATTGGATTTGTGAGTTATAAAGAATGTAGAAAAAAGAGCCTAGAAAGGTTCATTTTTGCTAGAAGAGCTTTATTTAATCATTGTCGTAAATTTAAAGAAAATAACTCTTCTGAATGGTTTGATGAATATGTAAATTTTTTTCATTTATTGAATGATAGTTGGTCGGATATATGGTTTTTGTTTGATCCAAGAAGGCACAGACTGTTTTTGAAGAGATGCGTTGATTATTATGGGGATTTTATACAGTTAACGCAAGAGAAATACTTTTTACTTACGCAATCTATTAATGATGCTGCCAAACAAGATCTTTTAAACGATATTAATGAAATTGTTATAAACAAAAGAACAGTAGATAGAGGGATAATGCACTTCCATATAGAAGAAAATAGATTTACTCATGATATGGAAATGGTAATCAAAAGCATAGACGATATATACAGAAATAAAGGAATGTTCAAAAAATATGTGTTTGATAAATCGTTATTAACAGAAAGTAATTTTACAATATTAGAAGCAAAGTATGAGAATTACATAAAAGGTATAAAAAAGGAAATAGATAAGGAAAACAAGACAGAAGTAGCGTTTGAAATGCCAACGAATGATGCAGACTATTTGTTGAAGACAGGTTATTTGTCAGGCTATATATCTGGAGGTAATAAGATGACATCGAAAGTGAATTGTAGATTTATTTTGGATCATTATTTCGATATGAAAAAAAGAGTTAAAAAGAATGAGTAATTGGGGGGGAACGCATTCCTCGCCAACCACACATTAATTCAAAGTTTTCCCATTTTGAGAACATAATAATATGTAATCCCAGGAGGTAACCTCAATTGTCTGATAAAAATACTACTAACGAAACACTAAATTATTACAATTTAATAGCAAAAGAATTTGCATCAGATACTGTTAGCGTTGCATTTCAGGAGATTCAGGATATCTTTTTGGAGCAAATTCCCTTGGGTGGTAAAATTCTGGATTTTGGTTGCGGTTCCGGTCGCGATACATATTATTTCCGAAATAAAGGTTACGATGTTGATGCAATAGATGGTTCCAAAGAACTATGTAAAATAGCCAGCGAATATACAGGTATATCTGTAAAGAAAATGCTGTTTGAGGAGCTGGATTCTGTTGAGGAATATGATGGTATTTGGGCGTGCGCGTCGATATTGCATGTAGAGAAGAAAAAACTGCCGGATATCATAAAAAAGATGACAACTGCTACAAAGAATGGTGGAGTGATATATACTTCTTTCAAATATGGGGATTTTGAAGGTGTAAAAAACGGAAGGTATTTTACATATCTGACAGAAGAAAACTTTGAAGAAATCATAAAGGCTATTCCTGAATTAACGATTGAGAAACTATGGATTTCATCAGATGTACGTATAGAACGGGGGAAAGAACAATGGCTGAATATCATGCTGAGAAAGCGGGATTAAACTTTTCTATTGAAACAAAGTATTATAATGAACTGGATATTGAAGGTTTTTCTCGCATGATGAAGGATCCGTCCTATTGCTATAAATTTTACTGGTTAGAAGCAATCGTGCAGTTGATATCAGAAAATCGACTTGTGGCGACTTATGATGAAATCATAAATGAAATGATTGCCAATGCCTGGTATTCAGTGTTGGAATTTCATATTCATTTAAGTGGTATTTGGGGCGATGGAACGATTAAAGATAATTTGGAAAGAGCGGTTTCGAAATTAAGTGAATTAAGTGATTTGCCGGCGAATGCCTCTAAGATAGAGATCAAGAATGCAATTGCAAAATTTGATAGAGAGCTTCATATGGAAAAGCAGGCGTTAACAAAGAATGTGCCGTACAAAGCCTTGTCCGGGTTTGCCAATAAAACAGGTGAGCATGTCAGTTTAGACAGTAGTGCCGGCAGGATGATGGCCTATTATAATAAATTAAGTGAAAGTGATATATTGCTGCCATACACGTTTAGTTCAGAAACAGGTTTATGCAGGAAACTTACTTTTAGTGATGCCTGGGTACGAATGATAAAAGATAATACAGTAAATATCTTAGGTTGGATTCAGTGTGAAAAAGTAAAATGGTTACAAAATAATAATCCGGAGGTTCCGGGTCTGATTTATAAGTTGGCGCCATTAGATGAAAAGATGCGTAAACTAGCACATGTACGCAAATTATGGGATGGTATATTGGATTTGCATAATATCAATGATGTTTTTACAGATGATGAAATTGATAAAAAGAAATATGATGTTGATCATTTTATTCCGTGGTCATTTGTGATGAATGATGAATTGTGGAATCTAATGCCAATGGATTCTTCGTTGAATTCGGCAAAGAATAATCGTTTGCCGAATTGGGATGATTTCTTTCTCCGTTTTGCAAAGAATCAGTATATCATGTACGAAATGGTACACCAAAAAGAAGGAATTAGAAAGCTTTTTGAAGAGTGTTATCGTGACAACCTGCATTCTATATGGGCCAATCGAGAGTTGTATCGCAAGGGAAATTCAGATATCGAGTTCTTTGGAATCCTAGAAAAGAATATGCGTCCGGTCTATGACTCGGCAAGGCGTCAAGGCTATGATGTATGGGATAAAAGGTTTGTAGATTGAAACAATAGCCAGATTAAAGGTAAAAAGGGGAGAAAACCAAATGGACTGGATGGATTTCAACCACGACGGAAAAGTGGATGCAATGGAACAATATATGGGTATGGAATTGCTCTGTGGCAGTAAAGAAGAACATGAGGCATTGTTTGGTGATGCCGGCGATTTTGATGACGAAGAGGAAGACGACGATGACTTCGATTCCGATGATTTTGATTCCGACGACTTTGATTCGGATGACTTCTAAGCAGTATTGATGGGAGAACATAATGAACATACAAATTTTCGGCACAAAAAAGTGCAACGATACAAAGAAAGCCCAGCGTTATTTCAAGGAGCGGGGCATCAAGTTTCAGTTTATTGATTTAAGCGAAAAGGAAATGAGCAAAGGTGAATTCCGCAGCGTTTGCCAGAAAGTAGGCGGTATCAATGCAATGATTAATGAAAATTGCAAAGATAAGGATGCCCTGGCATTGGTAAAGTATATCTCAGAGGATGAACGGGAAGAGAAACTTTTAGCAAATCAACAGGTGCTAAAGACTCCCATTGTGAGAAATGGAAATCAAGCCAGCGTTGGATATGCACCGGAGATTTGGAAGAGCTGGACATAGTAAGGCGATAGAGTAATTTTTATGATTTGATGGGAGTGAATTATATTTTGGGAAGAAAAGAAAAAGTATATGAGTACTGTCTAAAAAGAAATGAAAAGATTACAGCAATGGAAATAATTAAAGCATTATATCCGGGCAAGGAACAACCATACATAAATACAGTTATCAATGAACTTGTGTATGAGAAGAAACTTGTTAGGATAGATACCAGACCCTATACGGTACATGTTCCGAAAGATGGAGAAATAATTGGACCGGTAACAGATTATTCGAGAGGACCTATGCGTACCGGGAGAAAGCATAAGTCTGAGAATATAAATAAACCGTGTGCAGAGGAAGTAGAAACATATCTTAAGAAATGGGAAGCGCTTGAAAACTATCGTTTGCAGGAGATCGCGTTAGATAAATTATTTTTTTATACATATCCGCAGAATCAGCAAATTGAGGATATTCTTGTTAAAGTTGCTACTTTGAATGACTTTTACAGCACGCAAATTTTTTCAGTGTATCCGGTTGCAAAACACATTTTGGATTTAAATATTGACGACCGACTTCAAGAGGGAGATTTGACAATTGTTAATGACATTTCAACTGTTATGATGGAGAACGGAACAAAGAAAAATTTTTATTCTTTCGCTACAAAATATTGCAGTCATCATCAACCGGATAAATATGCAATTTATGATAGCTATGTTGAAAAAGTTTTACTATATTTTCGAAATGTTGATCATTTTAGTGTCTTTCGTGATACAGAATTAAAATCATATGAGGAATTTAATCGCGTTCTTCGCGATTTCCAACGATATTATCATTTGGAAAAATATACATTAAAACAGATGGATCGATATCTTTGGCTTCTTGGAAAGGAAAAGTTTCCAAGGAAGTACTATAAATAGTGGCATGCAAACTTTGAATAGAATTACTCTTTTAACTTTTGGTAATAAATTCTTTGAATGCTTCAAGTTTCATATCATGCCATGATTTATTATATATTTTTTAAAATATGCTATTGCAAAGTCTGGGCTTTGATGCTATGATTTTTGAAAAGGCATATTTCTATTTATCTGACAGAGTATTGACGATATTTCGTGCGTGTTTCGGATATATATTCTGATCTGTTTTTCTAACATCAATTCTTAGAATCTTATGCTTTTGAAATTCACAAACAATTTTATAAAGCAGGAGATTTACGGACACAATGAATATCTCATGCAGGGATGCGAACTGATGTCCCAGTATGCAGAATTCGTGGAGATCACCAGAAAATATGCCCTTCTATATGATGACCGTGAAGAAGCAATGAATGCGGCAATCGATTACTGTATTGCCCATGGAATTTTGGAGGATATTTTGAGAAAACACAGAAGTCAGATATTGGGATCATTGCTGGAAGATTTTGATGAAAAGAAATATGCCAGAACATTGCGTGAAGAAGGCTGGGAGGCCGGACTACAGGCTGGCCGCGAATCTGGACGTGAGGAGGGCATACGTATTGGCCGCGAATCAGGACTGCAGGATGGAAGAAAAGAAATGGCAGAGGCTATAGCGCGTCAATTGAATCTGTCCGTAGAAGAAGTTCTGAAAATGGGAGAGGACAGTAAGTTATAGTCTAATTGATGGCGGGGTATCAAATCAGGCCAGCGTTGGATATGCACCGGAGATTTGGAAGAGTTGGAATTGATAGATAGAGGGAGGTGCCACGATGCCCTTTAAGATTGTCCGTAACGACATAACCAGAGTAAAGGCAGATGCGATTGTTAATACAGCGAACCCGGATCCGATTTGTGCCAGTGGCACAGATTTGGCTATTTATGAAGCAGCCGGGAAGGAACAGCTTCTTTTGGAAAGAGCCGGGATTGGAAAAATCGCAAGAGGAGATGTTGCTGTTACCGGAGCTTATAACCTGAATGCAAAGTATATCATACATACGGTCGGTCCGGTATGGGAAGACGGTGAACATCACGAATTTGATATTTTGGAGAGTTGCTACAGGAAGTCCTTACAAAAAGCAGCGGAGTTAAAGTGTGAGAGCATTGCATTTCCGTTAATATCAACCGGAGTTTATGATTTTCCGAAGGATAAAGCACTGCAGATCGCGGTATCCGTATTCAGCAGTTTTCTTTTGGAAAATGATATGCAGATTATTCTTGTGGTGTTTGATAAGAAATCGTTTCAGCTTTCTGCACAGATTGTCGGGGAGATTGATTCTTACATAGATGCAAATTATATCAGGGAGAGTCGCACAAAAGAATACCCTGTACACAGAAGGTCAGCCGGAACATATAACAATTCCCGGACAAGGAAATTATTAGAGAGAGAAAGCTATGAGGAAGAGACTGCTAAATGTTCTTTAGAAGAGCTATGTATGCTGTCAGCAGATATGTCTTTAGAAGATCAGCTTGCGAATGTGGGTGCTTCTTTTCATGATAAGCTGTTTGAGCTGATAGATGCCGCGCATCTGGATAATAAAGATGTCTGGAAACGGGCAAATCTTGACCGTAAGCATTTTTCCAAAATTCAATGTGATGTAAATTATCATCCCAAGAAGAAAACGGTAATGGCACTTTGCATTGCCTTGAAGCTGGATTTAGAGCAGTCAAAGGATTTGCTTGCAAGAGCAGACTGGGCTTTTAGTCCGAGCAGTAAGGTGGATTTGATTGTGCAGAAAGCCATCATAGATAAGCAGTATGATATTATGCAGTTGAATTTGACATTGTTTAAGTATACAAATGAGATACTTGGAGTGTAAGAAACAAAGACAGATTGTTTTTAAGTGAGAGAGGAGAACGTCGATACATTGTGTCGACGTTTTGTTTTTTAATACTGTACATCATTAATTTTACAATGGATGTCATCGGATATTGCAAGATCAATGAAATGATGTGCATTCATTGTGTCTACTAATAGATTACTGTTATTACGTTCACATGATTGCAAAATCTCTTTTTTTTGTAAGCGGTCATATGTGTATTCCTTTTTTCTGATAAGTTTTGAATTTTCATCAAGCGCAAAAACATATCTAATTAATTCTACATCTTGGTGGGGCATATATTTTTCTTTGCTTTGTCTAGATCCGGTGCTTTCATCAATCCATGTACAGATGCAGTATTTTTCCATGTTGATGTTAGCATTTACAGCGATTTTATTATTTGAAATCCAACCGAGCATATATCCCGTATTAAGGTCGGTTAGTAGGACATCCACATTATTTAATTTCGTGCTACTTAGGGTTGGATTGTAATTGATTGTAATGGGACCACGGTTTTTCCAAAATATATCAGTGCTTTTTGAAAAATTTAATGCTTTTTTGTACATTTTGGAAGTTGGGGCTATGTTATTTGGAATAATAGATGTGCTAATAGGATTTATACCGATTATGTCATTGAAGAGAAATTGGGGTTTGTTGTAACCATTTGATTTGTAGGTACTATTTTGAATTCCCATAAGATGAGGAAAGTTTGCCTTTTCACCAATAAGAATAAAGCTTTTTCCATTATATGTAATTACAAGATAGAAGGTTTTCAAATAGTTTTTTTGGAAGAAATCTGCACAATTTTGAATGTCTGCAATGTTCATCGATGCAATGATTCTCCTTTGTATAAAAACAATAGCTCTTGGAATTCCCAAGAGCTATGTTATCGGCAATCGTTCACGATTATTTTTTAAACAGGGGAGTGCCCGGATCAGCCGATATGATTCCCTCAGCAAGTGAGCCTGTGTTATTTTCTATTTTTATTATACTCAATCATAGAAAAAAATCTGCAGGTAATTTATGCATAAAAGAATATTTATGCATGAAAAGTATATGTGCTTGGATTTTGATTATAGGCTTTAAACTAATGCCTGTCAATAATTTTTTTAAAATTCGAAGATTACAAATTTGTCGCCAAACAAGCGACCATTTTATGCGTTCGGCTAGCTATACTTTATTTGTAATCAAGAGAAATACAGTTCCGGAGCATTTCCGGGGACAGTAAGAATATGGAGGATGAGCAATATGGAAAGAACAATCAGAGTAACAGGAAAAGGAAAGATATCCGTAAAACCGGATACCATAAGGCTTCGGATTAGTCTCGAAGACATGAATAGAGAATATGAAAATGCATTAAAACAGTCCGCAGACAGCACGGAGTTGCTTAAGGACGTGCTGGAAAAACTCGGATATGACAGGAAGGAGCTCAAAACAATGTATTTTAACATCAATACAGAATATGAGCGTTATCAGGACGATGACAATTGCTGGAAGAGCCGGTTTGAGGGATATAAGTATACGCACCGCATGAAATTGGAATTCCCGGCAAATAATCAGAGGTTAGGTAAGGTACTATATGCACTGGCGCACTGTCCGGTATCACCGGAATTTTCTATTGAGTATACGGTTGCAAATCCGGAAGATGCAAAAAATGAGCTTCTTGGAGAGGCGGTAAAGGATTCCATGAAAAAAGCCAATATACTTGCAACGGCAGCAGGTGTGAAGTTGGGTGATATTGCAAATGTTGATTATTCTTGGGGAGAGGTGGAATTAATTTCAGGACCTTTGGAGGATTTATCCTTGCGATGCTGCAAGGCAGATGCATGCGAACCGGATTCCTATCTTATGGACATTGAGCCGGATGATATTGACATGACTGATACTGTAACAGTTGTCTGGAATATTTCTTAAGTTGGAATAAATTTATAAAACCTTTATATTTTTTTGGAAATATGCTCTTGCAAAGTCTGGGCTTTGATGCTATGATTTTTGAAAAGGCATATTTCTATTTATCTGACAGAGTATTAACGATATTTCGTGCGCGTTTCGGATGTATATTCTGGTCTGTTTTTCTAACATCAATTCTTAGAATCTTATGCTTTTGAAATTCACAACCAATTTTATAAAGCAGGAGATTTTGAGTAGGCATGATGTTTAAGGTCATAATCTTTATGATTGTGAAGTTCGTGACATTGTTATTTCTTTTGCCATACGTGCTCCTGCAAAGAAAGGAGACCTTATATGGCAAAAAAGAAAGTTCTGGCGTATCCGTGGAATCATTTCCTGGAGCGCCTAAGAAACAGCGTGTTTCGTCCCAAAAGACAGGTAAAGGATATCGTGTTCCGACTGATTTTCGGTAACAACAAAGAGGCACTGCTGCAGTTGTACAACGCGTTAAACAAAACGAAGTATACCGATCCAAATGCGCTGCGGATTGTGACACTGGACAATGCGAATATCTCATGCAGGGCTGCGAACTGATGGCCCAGTATGCGGAGTTTGTTGAGATTACCAGAGAATATGCCCTTCTATATGATGACCGTGAAGAAGCAATGAATGCGGCAATCAATTGTTTGAATGTGAAGTTCGTAGAGTTGTGCTGAATAAGTACTGCTTATCGGACTTTTCTTTTGTTAAAGTTGGAAGTGCCATAAAACTAATAAGTGTCGAAAGATTAAGGCAAGGAGGTAGTGATTATGAATAGTTACATGCAAACAGGTTCATCCGGAATTTTAATAATGGGAATTGTTTTATTACTTGCAGCAGCAATTATTTATTCTTTTATGTATTCGATACCCAGAAATGTGAAACGTATTGCGGATACTTTAGAAGTGCAAAATGCAGCCATGCGGGAAAGTATTACGATGCTGGCGGGAGCTGTACGTCAGAGTTCGGTGTCAGCGTCAATGCAGAATGGCAATAAAATAAATGTTGATAATGTCCGGATGGATACGGCGAATATGTTTGCTGAGGCGGTCATTAGAATTCGGGAAGGATATATAACCGTTGAACAGTTAATGCGCGTTGGTATTTCTGATCGGACAATCGCAGTGCAGGCTCTTGTTGCAATGGGAGTTGAAGTTAAAGAGTAGTTTTTTCTTATTACAGAACAGAGAAAAATATAATGGTTAATAGATTGATTTTGTATATAAAACATGTTATTTTTTATTTGTAACCTAAAATATGTTACAAATAAAAAGGCGGATTTATGAAAGAATATATTGAAAAGTGTTTAAGACGAACAATTACAATTGAATCAAATACAGAACTATTTGAAAAGTTACCATTGATGTATAAAGGAAACTATAATTTATATTCTGTGTTTCAGGATGGCATAGAGTGGATTATTGCACAGCCCAAAGTGGAATTGCGTTTGAACAGAATGCGTTATGATCGTAATCAGATAGAGAAAGTATCCGGGTTAAATTGTGCTTTGTTTTTTACAAAGTTGAATTATTATTCGAAGGATACAATGATGAATGAGGGGATACCATTTATTATAGCTGATAAGCAAATGTTTTTACCGTTTTTAGGGATGGTTTTATCAGAAAAAAATGATAGAAAACTAAAACCTGTTCATACAATTTCATTTTTAACGCAGAAACTTTTATTGTGTGCGTTATATGAAAAATGGCAGAAAATGACTGTGACCAAAATTGCAGAGCGATTTGGTGTTTCTAAAATGTCTATAAGTAGATGTATGGATGAAATCGAATATCTGGATATAGATATTCTTAATGTTTCAGGGAAAACCAGAAAAATATCTGTTGAAGAAGAACCAAAGATCTTGTGGGAAAAAATTAAGCCGATTCTTAGAAATCCTGTTATAGCAAGATTTCAGTTAGCTGAGGATATTGAATTGAAGAAACGGGCTGGTATTTCGGCTTTGTGTGAATATTCAATGTTGTCTGACAATCATTATCCGACTTATGGGATTACGAAAAAGGAGTTACAGGAGACCAATTTGAAATCCTTAAGGCAAATATCCAAAGGGGAAGAAATAGGATGTGAGGTTTTGGAACTGGGATATTTCATAGATTTTCATGATAAACAGGTGCAGGATCCATTGAGTGTGTTGCTATCAATATCTGAAGAAGATGTACAGGATGAGCGTGTAGAGAGCTGTATAGATGAAATGCTGGAGGATTATGTATGGTAAAAGGGTTAGATAATTCTGTAACGGTTGTCTGGAATATTTCTTAATGAGGAATACATAACATTCAGTCATAACCACAACTTATGACATATATAACAAATAACAATTTTCATTATGTCCAATAATAGGATATAATCATTTCGTAAGATATTGTTGATGTTGGGGTCAAAAGGTATTTTGACCCCATGATACCAACGGATTGCTACGCACTTTGTGCTCTCGCAATCCTAAAACATTCGAAATCCGCCCTAATCGGGCTACTTTCTCATGTTTTGCGGGTCCCAAAGTCATACTTTTTCATGCGAGCATGAAAAGTATGACCTTTTGACCCTGGTATCATATTGTTTCTAGTATTGGAGGAATAAATTAAAATGTCAAAAGTTGATGTAGTAATTGGCTGTTTTTATGGTGATGAAGGAAAGGGAAAGGTCATTGACTATCTTGCAACAGAAGCTGATGTTGCGGTACGTGCAACGGGTGGTGACAATGCCGGTCATACCATCAAAGTAAATGATGTAAAATATGCAATGCACTTAATTCCGTCAGGTCTTTTGTCAGGACACACCGTAGGCGTGATCGGTAATGGTGTTGTTTTAAATCCGGAAGTGCTGATTACAGAGATTAACAATTTAAAAGATCATGGTTATGATGTTGACAAATACTTAAAGATTAGTGATAAGGCTCATGTCATTTTCCCTTACCACCGTATGTTAGACCTTGCTCTTGAAAAAGCAAGAAAAACGAAAAAGATTGGTACAACAGGAAAAGGTATTGGACCTACATACTGTGATAAATTTGAAAGAAGCGGTCTTCGTATGGAAGATTTATATGCGCCCGATTTCAAAGAACGTTTAAAAGAGTTAACAGATGTTCGTCTTGGACTTTTAAAATATTATGATCCGGAAACCAACTGGGATGAACAGCTTGATTTTGAAGAAATGTACAAAACATACCAGGGCTATGCTGATACCTTAAAGATTTATGTATGTGATACCATTACACTTCTTCATAAGGCATTGGAGGAAGATAAAAAAGTCGTTGTGGAAGGTGCTCAGGCAACACTTCTTGATATTGACTTTGGTTCTTATCCCTATGTGACATCTTCCAATCCGACGATTGGTGGTATTTTAACAGGTACCGGTCTTAGTGCTTCCGATATCGGCAATGTTTATGGCGTTATCAAGGCTTACTCAAGCCGTGTAGGTGAGGGCCCGTACGTTACAGAGCTTAAGGATGCAACCGGTGATCGTATTCGTGAGCTTGGTCATGAATACGGCACAACAACAGGAAGACCTCGTCGTTGCGGATGGTTAGATCTTGTAACCTTAAAATACGGTAAACGCGTCAACGGTTTGACTGCTCTTTCTGTGAATCACTTAGATACCATCGGCGCATTCGATACGATTAAAGTTTGTGTTGCATATGATGTCAATGGCGAAGAGACAGAAGATTTTACAACAAATCTGGATGTTTTGGAAAATGCGAAACCGGTATACAAAGAGTTAAAAGGCGGCTGGTCTGATATTTCAGATTGCAAGACCTTTGAAGAGTTACCCAAAGCTGCACAGGATTATATCCGTTTCATCGAAGATTATATCGGTGTCCCTGTAAAATTCATTGGTACAGGCGCTGAGCGTGAAGCTATGATCGTTCGCTAGAAGATATTGCAGACTATATTAAAATAGTAAAAAAGTAATAAAGATTTTAGCGGCTGTTTTGCAGCCCCTTTATTATTTCTTATTCTTTACCATTCTGTAGTTGGGAATTATTATTTACATTTTTTGCAGATTCCGTCATAATAACAATGTAAATAATTTCGAAAGAACAGTACAAATAAGAGTGTAAAATAGGGAAATTTGTATAGAATTTGTATCAAAAGGCAGAAAGGGGAATACAAATGGGCATATTCATCAACTGTATTGCTGTCATTTTTAGTACGGTAATTATCATATGTGGAATAAGCTATTTTATGAGAGAAAAAGCCGCAGGAAAACTTCGTTATTATATGCTCATCATGGGTATCTTCGGTGCTTTATGGAGTGGCGGATATGGCATTATGGGATTTACGGAAACGGTAAAAGCTGCCTATGTTTTCCGTGCAATCGGTCTGATAGGCGTAGTGGGATTTATGATGACAGAAGCTCTCATGATAGCCTATATGACGTCTTTTCCTAAGTGGCTCTATTATACATACGAAGTGGTATTTATCATTTTAGCCATAGTTGATTTAGCCTTTTTTATACCTGACGTTCATTCCTTTGAACGGATTAACGGAAGAATGTGCTACTATTCATATATGGGAGTTGGAAGAACGGTACATCAATGCTTCCTGCTTTTTATTGCAGTTTCAATGATTACAATTGCAATTATTTGGGTAAGAAAAGAAAGAAAGTCTCGCAGGTTTCGTTTTATTGGGGCGATGTTTTTTTCCAATATTGCTATTATGGTATCAATTATTCCGGATACCATTTTGCCTCTTTTTGGAAAACCTTCCTTTCCGAGCTCAGCCTATGGAATGTTTTTAACTTACATGATTATATGTTTTTGGGCTGAAAAATATAATGAATTTAGCATTACAGTCAACAACTTAAGCCAATATATATTTCAGTCTGCCAACACAGCAATCCTGATTTTTGATGATAATTTCAAGCTGGCTCTGTCGAATGATTTTGGCAAAAAGCTTTTGGAAATTGAGAAAATAGAAAAACAGTCTCTGTCACAATTATTTCAAAGTTCGGAATCGGAAACGGAAACTTTGTGGAATACGCTTTTGCAGAATGATCAAGGTGTTGCAGAATTGAAATCTGTGAAAGGCGAGGTTTGCTGTTCGTTGAATTTTTCGGTTGCAAGGGATCGTCGGGGGGAGGCTTATTGCTTTGTTTGTTTTGTCTATGATCTGTCAAAGGAAAAGCAGATGTTGGAAGAAATTGTAGAAGCAAATAAAGCCAAGAGCCGGTTCTTAGCCAATATGTCTCATGAGATACGTACACCGATTAATGGGATCATGGGTATGAATCACATGATATTAAAAGAATGTAAAGATGAAAGTATAAGAGAATATGCAGACAATATTGATAGTGCGAGCAAGTTACTTTTATCCATTGTCAATGATATTCTGGATATTTCTAAAATTGAGAGTGGAAAAATGGATATCATTCCTTCTCAATATCAGTTGCTCTCTGTGATAAATGACTGCTATAACCTGTCAAAAGTAAAACTGGAAAATAAACCGATCGATTTGGAAATATATGTGAATGAGAAGCTTCCGTCACAGTTGTACGGTGATGAAATCCGCATAAAACAGGTTATTAATAATTTATTGTCAAATTCAGTGAAATACACAAAAGAGGGACATATTTCTTTTGGCGTAGATTATGAGCCGATTACGGACAAAATGATTCAACTTGTCATATCTGTGGAGGATACGGGAATTGGCATCAAAAAAGAAGATTTGGAAAAACTGTTTGAAGCATTTACCCGTATTGAAGAGAAACGAAATCGTAATATTCAGGGTACCGGTTTGGGCTTGCGGCTTACCAAAAATCTGGTGGAACTGATGGAGGGTGTGATTACAGTGGAAAGTACCTACGGAAAAGGCACTCACTTTACCGTAAAAATACCTCAGAAGGTAATTTCTTCCGATCAGGTTGGTGATTTTGCACAGGCTTATGGTAAATCCCAAGTTCCGTCTCATAAAGATAAAATTGCTTTTACGGCTCCACAGGCAAAAATATTGATTGTGGATGATGTCGAGATGAATCTCAAGGTTATCAAAGGCATTTTGAAAGAGACAGAAATGCAGATTGAAACTGCAGGCAGTGGCGTGGAATGTCTGGAGTATATGAAAAAGAATCAATATCATATGGTTTTTCTGGATCATATGATGCCGGAAATGGATGGAGTTGAGACACTTAATAAGCTTCATGCCTTAGAGAAACCGTTAAATCAAAATGTACCTGTGATTATGCTGACTGCAAATGCCATTGTTGGAGCTAAGAATGAGTATCTCGAAGCCGGTTTTACGGATTATCTGTCCAAGCCTGTTCAGGAAATAAAATTGATGAAAATGTTGATAAAGTACCTTCCAAAGGAACTGGTTTCTGTTACCAAGGAAGTTGTTTCTACTGAAAAGCCGGAAGAAAATGAACAAAATCAATTGCCGGAAACTTCTGCCAAAGAACTGCCCGAGAGTAAAGAAAATGGTTCTGATCAGTTAGAGAGATTGAAAGAAATTGAGGGACTGGATGTACAGACGGGCATGATGTACTGCATGGATTCAATAGATTTTTATTTTGAAATTCTACAGGAATACGTAAAGATGGAGAAAGCAGAAAAGCTAAAACAGTTTTTTGAGCAGGAGGATTGGGATAATTATAGGACTGTTGCTCATGCATTAAAATCCACCTCGCTTACCATCGGAGCAGTACATATGTCAGAAAGTGCAAAAGCATTGGAATTTGCCGCAAAAGAAAAAGATGGAGCGTATATTCATCTGCATCATGATGAAGCAATGAAAGAGTATTTTGATTTGGTGGAGAGGATAAAGGCTCAGTTGTAAAGTATTTGGGAAAGAAAGCGGAAGTTTAATATGTGGTATGTAAGTAGAATCGAAGAATCTGATTTCGGCTGTGAAGAGAGAATGCCGGGAGAACCACTGTTAGTACTTGTCACATTGGAAAGTGACGATGGCAGATTATGTCAGTTTGAAGTGGCAGAAGAATGGATTTTGCATCAGGAAATCGAAGAGGGCGATGAATGGCCGGAAGATATAGATGGACCGGACCCGTATTCGGAAAAGGCAGCAAACATGTCTGCCTGGATGGATAATTACATGGAAGCACTCAGAGAAATGGACGAGGACAAATACGGATTCGAGGATTCCTTATTATAATACGAAGGAAATGTATTGGAATTTAATAGAGTTAAGATTGTATAAAGATTTTAAACGGCATTCAACTTTTGAGTGCTGTTTTTCTTGTGATTTATTAGTGTTTGGTGTAAAATAATCAGTTGGAAATGAGAAAGAAAGAAGGAAGTACATATGTATATACTGTTTTTCTTGTGCTGGATCATCTTTAATGGACAGCTCACAGTAGAAATTGGAATAATTGGTATTTTCGTGGCAGCGTTGCTGTATGCTTTTATCTGTAAATTTATGGGCTGGAGTTTTAATAAGGATATTCATATGATGCAGTATGCACTTTTTATGATTGGATATCTCTTTGTATTGATTTGGGAAATATTAAAGGCCAATTTTGATACGATGAAAATGATTTTTACGTCAAAATATGAAAGAGAGCCGGTTTTGGTTACGTTTCGAACTAAAATCAAATCGCCGGTGTTACGAGTTTTACTGGCAAATTCTATTACACTGACACCGGGAACCATTACGGTTTCTTTGGAAGATGATACTTATGTGGTTCATGCTCTGGATAAAGATTTTGCAGAAGGAATTGAGGATTCGGTTTTCGTGCGGATGTTAGAAAAAGCGGAAAGGATTGGGAAAAAAGATGAGTAGTGGAATTCAGGCTTTGGAAACAACTTATCATTTTTTGTTTGTCGGAGTTCTTATTGTACTGGGAATTATGCTGTTTTTATGCCTGATTCGGGCATGTATGGGTCCGACGGTTGCCGACCGTCTGGTATCCGTAAACATGATGGGAACCATGGTTATGACCATTATGGCGATTTTAGCTGTTATGATGAATGAAAGTTATCTGGTGGACATTTGTATTATTTATGCCATGATCAGCTTCCTTGCAGTTATCGTTCTGTCCAAGGTTATCATGGGCGTACATAAGGAAGAAGAAAAAATGTCAGAAGAACAACATACTAAGGGAGTGCAGGCAGCACAAACAGATAAAAATCAAGTAGAGGAGGAGCATTAAAATGGGAATTTTGTTATGGATTCGTTTTATTTTGGGAACCTTGTTTTTGTTGGCAGGAATGGTGCTCTTTGTAGTTGAAATCATCAGCGTATTTAAGTTGGATTATGTGCTAAACCGCATGCATGCGGCGGCGACCGGAGATACATCCGGAATTGGATTGTCCTTAATCGGGCTCATGATTTTAAACGGTTTTAATCTGATTACGTTGAAATTGTTGTTGGTTGTTGTGTTTTTATGGTTTTCATCTCCGGTTTCTTCTCATTTGATTGCCAAATTGGAAGTTGCCACCCATGAGGGAGAGGACCGGTACGGAAAGGTGGAGAAATAATGGATTATTTCATGTACATATTATTGTTTTTCCTGGTTGTCTGTGCAGTGGCAGTCAGCTTTACCAAAAATCTTTTGAATGCGGTTTTGGTTTTTATGTCTTATAGCCTGATTATGTCTATCGTCTGGATTTTATTGGAATCACCGGATTTAGCGATTACAGAAGCAGCGGTAGGGGCAGGAGTTACCAGTATTCTTTTCTTTGTTACCTTAAAGAAGATTGAAGCAATCAGAAAGGAGAATAAAGATGAGCAGACTGAAAAATGATGAAGAGTATGCAAAAACCGGAGCCTTTCGATTTTTTCGTTGGATGAAAGGCACTAAGGACCCGTATCTGGACGAAGTGGAAATGCAGCCGGGTGTGCCTTATAGGGATAGTCTTACACTGGAAGAGATTATGGCACAAGAGCAGCAGACTATGGAAAAGGTTTATGATACCGAGACGAATAAATGGATTGCCTTTTTTAATAAAGTGTATTCAGTCAGCTCCGTTTTGTTCTGTCTGGTGCTTGCCGGAATTATGTTGTATATGGTAGCCTGTCTGCCGCGATTTGGAACTGTAGACAGACCGATTAATAATGAAGTTTCGCAGGTTTATATCGAGAACGGTATTCAGGATACGGGCGCCGTTAATATTGTAACGGGAATGATTTTAAATTACCGTGCGTTTGATACGTTTGGTGAGACCTGTGTACTTTTTATTGCCACGACTTGTGTCATGGTTCTTTTAATGAAGGAAGAAGAAAAAATCCGTGCGGACAAAAGTCTGAATGACCGTCGTTTTGAACCGAAAAATGATGTCATCTTACAGAATGTGGCATTTGTGTTAGTACCGATTGTTTTTATTTTTGGTATCTATGTCATTTTAAACGGACATCTTTCTCCGGGTGGCGGTTTCTCCGGAGGCGCTATGATTGGAGCCGGTATGATTCTGTATGTCAGTGCTTACGGATTTGACAAAATGCAGAAATTCTTTAATGAAAAAACTTACAAGGTTGTAAAAGTTGCGGCGCTTTGTACGTATTGTGTTGTAATTACCTACTATCTGTTTATGGGAGCCAACGATTTTAACAATCATATTTCCCTGGGCGTACCGGGCATGATTTTTTCTGCCGGAATTATTTTATGGCTGAATATTTTTGTCGGCATTGAGGTTGCATGTACGATGTATGCCTTCTATGCACTATTTAGAAGAGGAGGACTGTAAGATGTTGGACGGTTTAATCGCAAATTACGGGGAAGCAGTTGCAGTTCTTCTGTTTGTTATAGGCTTTGCCAATTTGTTGTTACAGAAAAATCTGATTAAAAAAATCATTGGTTTGAATTTCATGGATACGGGAACTTATTTATTCCTTGCAGAGAAAGGATATATTGTCGGTCGCATGGCACCGATTGTTGTGGATGGAGTTCAGGATGTGAATAAGTACATCAATCCGATTCCCAGTGGTCTGGTATTGACGGGTATCGTTGTATCGGTATCGGTTACGGCATTGATGCTTTCTTTGACGATTCGTTTGTATCAGAGATATCATACTTTGAATATGGATGAAATTTCCACAATTTTAAAGAAGGAGGAAATCTAAAATGGAAATCTTGCGTAATTTTCCCTGTTTCTCCTTAATTCTTTCTATGTGTGCATCCATTATTTCTTCGGCACTTAATGGAAAATGGGCGAGAAGATTAAATATTTTTGTGATTTCCGCCATTGGAGTTATGTCTGCATGCACGCTGTATTTTACTTTTGTGACAAACCAATGTTACATATACAAAATGGGACGTTTCTCTGCACCCTGGGGAAACGAAATCCGTTTCGGTAATTTGGAAGCGGTGATGGCATTGTTTTTCAGTGTCATTATGTTGCTTTCGATTCTGGGCGGCAGAAAGCATTTGTTTGTAGAGGTAGATCCGTTTAAGGAAAATCTTTACTATGTGTTGATTAACCTTTTGATGAGTTCACTTCTGGCATTGATTTATACCAATGACTTGTTTACTGCATACGTATTTGTAGAGATTAATACGATTTCTGCCTGTGGACTGATTATGATCCGCGAAAATGGTCATACGCTGGAAGCAGCGACACGTTATATGTTGATGAGTCTGATTGGTTCCGGTCTGCTTTTATTTGGATTGTGTATCCTGTATGACATTACGGGTCATCTGTTGATGAGTAATATCAAGGAGCAGGTGCTACTTCTGGCACAGACGGGACAGTATCATATTCCGCTGGTTGTGGCAATTATTTTTATGGGTGTCGGCCTTGCAATCAAAAGTGCTTTATTCCCTTTTCATTCGTGGTTGCCGGATTCCTATGGATATTCTACGGCTTCGAGTGCGGCGATTTTGTCCAGTCTGGTATCAAAAGGATATATTTTCCTGTTGATTAAGATTTTTTACCGTGTTATCGGCTTTGAGATTATTGCTGAGAGCCGGTTGTTTAACGTGCTCTTTGTATTCGGTCTCTGTGGTATGATTTTCGGTTCGTTAAGTGCTATTCGGGAGAATGATATCCGCAGAATGATTGCTTTTTCATCCGTTGCACAGATTGGTTATATTTATATGGGCTTTGGTCTTGGAACAAAAGCCGGTATGATTGCGTCTATTTTCCATATTTTTTCTCATGCGGCAACTAAGAGTATGCTGTTTATTGCGGCTGTGGGGCTTACAGATGCTTCCGGAAAGAGCAAAAAGTTTATTGACTTAACCGGAGCGGGATACCGTAACGTGATTGCCGGAGCAACCTTTACAGTTGGTTCTTTGTCGATGGTAGGTGTGCCGTTGTTTTCCGGTTTTATCAGCAAGATTTTGTTTGCCCAGGCGAGTGTTTCCGTAGGGGTTAACAAGATGCTGCCTACTTTGATTGTTTTGGCAATCAGTACAATTTTGAATGCAATTTATTTTATGAAGACCGTGGTACGTATTTATACGCCTGTGAAGTCGGATTATCCGACAATTCCATGGAAACAGGATGTTTCTTATGCTGTGGTCTGCATCTGTTTTATTATCTGCAACGTAGTACTTGGTATGTGTTCGGAGCCAATCGTCGATTTGATTCGCTCAGGCCTTGCCATGTTTGCATAAGGAGGGACGGAAGATATGAGTAAAAGCGTCTCATTATTGTTAGCAATTCTATTTCCGGTTTTGGCAGGAACGGCACTCCTTGTTGTAAGAAAAAAGGATGACCGCAAAAAAATCCTTGCCTATGTGGGAGTTGTGCTGGGGATTACAGGTGTACTTGTCATCAATGCTCTTACCACAAAGGAAACGGAAATTGTGCTGTTTGAACTGATGGAACATGTTCCCATTGTTTTAAAACTGGATGGTTTCGGAAAACTGTTTTTAGCCATTGTGTCCATTGTCTGGATTTTGGCAGGCTGTTTTTCGTTTACCTATATGAAACATGAAAAAAATGAAAAAAGATATTTCGGATTTTATCTGGTTACCTTTGGCGTACTGGTTGGACTTGGTTGTGCGGGTAACCTCATTACCATGTATGCTTTTTATGAGTTTATGACATTGGTATCATTTCCGCTTGTCATTCACAACCAGTCCAAAGAAGCGGTTATGGCTGGCTTGAAATATTTGTTTTATTCCTTTTTCGGAGCATATATGGCTTTATTTGGATTGTTTTTCCTATGCCGTTATACGACGACGTTGACGTTTACTGCCGGAGGCACCCTGAACATGGAGTTGGTAGCAGGGCATGAAACTTTGCTTTTGGTAGCTGCCTGTCTGATGCTTGTAGGTTTTGGTGTGAAAGCGGGTATGTTTCCGTTACACGCATGGCTTCCTACCGCACATCCGGTAGCACCGGCTCCGGCATCTGCAGCTTTGTCCGGTATTATTGTCAAAGCCGGTGTGCTGGCGATTGTACGTGTTGTCTTTTATCTGTTTGGTGCAGATTTTATCCGCGGAACCTGGGTGCAGTATCTGTTCTTGACCTTTGCTTTGATTACAGTGTTTATGGGCTCCATGCTGGCATATAGGGAAAAGGTATTGAAAAAGCGTCTGGCTTATTCTACGGTCAGCCAGCTTTCCTATATTCTGTTTGGAATCGCTTTGCTTAACCCGGTTGGATTGACCGGTTCTATGCTGCATATGATTGCACATGCGTTTATTAAGTGTGCATTATTCCTTTGCGCCGGTGCTATTATATTCCAGACAGGAATTACAAATGTGGATGACTTAAAAGGTATTGGAAAGAAGATGCCGCTAACCATCTGGTGTTTTACGATTGTATCGTTAGGTCTGATCGGTATTCCACCGACAGGCGGTTTTATCAGCAAATGGTATCTGGCAACGGGAGCACTGGATTCCGGTATTGCAGGATTTCAATATGCCGGTCCCATTGTCTTACTGATTAGCGCTTTGTTGACGGCGGGATATTTGCTTCCGGTCACCATCAAGGGATTTTTCCCGGGTGATGATTTTGACTATGATAAATTGGAAAAATGCGAACCCGGTAAATGGATGACGGTTCCCCTGGTTATTCTGGCAGCATTATCGGTTGTAATCGGTATGTTTCCCAATGGGCTGCTTTCTTATATTCAGGCAATTGCAGCCGGATTGATGTAGAGAGGAGGAATGGAAGATGAATGAAGTAATGTTATTGATAATCGTATTGTTCCCCTTTGCTGCAGGTGTCCTGATTCCGCTTCTGCCCTTTAAAAACAGAAGGTGGATGATGATTTATATTGAATTGGTGGTTGTCATCAACAGTATTTTAGTCTGGCTTTTGTTGTTTAACCGGCCTGACGGTGCTTTTACGTTGTTAAAGTTTACGGGTAATTTGTCCGTTACGTTCCATCTTGACGGCCTGGCATGTATTTTTGCAGGACTGGTTTCTGCATTGTGGCCTTTGGCGACCTTATATTCCTTTGAATATATGAAACATGAAGAACATGAAAAAATATTTTTTATGTTTTATACCATGACTTTTGGCGTAACTTTAGGAATTGCGACCAGTGCCAATATTTTATCCATGTATTTCTTTTATGAACTGCTGACACTGGTAACAACACCGCTTGTATTGCATACGTTAACGCGTGAAGCAGTACTGGCTTCCAGGACCTATTTATATTATTCGCTTGGTGGAGCTGCCTTTGCGTTTATCGGTATGATTTTTATCATTGTCTATGGCAGTACGACGGATTTTGTCTATGGCGGCGTGTTGGATCTGGCAAATTATACGGGAAGTGTGAATTTGTTGTTGTTTATCTATGTTCTGGCCTTTATGGGCTTTGGTGTGAAAGCGGCTATTTGTCCGTTTTGCAGCTGGCTTCCAAAGGCGGGTGTGGCACCGACACCGGTTACCGCATTGCTTCATGCAGTGGCCGTTGTAAAATCAGGTGCTTTTGCCATTATGCGTCTTACCTATTATTGCTTCGGAACGGAGTTTTTGAAAGGAACATGGGCACAGTATACGGTAATGTCGATTACGATTTTTACGATTGTATTCGGTTGCTCCATGGCTGTAAGAGAAAGGCATTTAAAACGTAGACTTGCGTATTCTACCATTAGTAATTTGAGCTATATTCTGTTTGGTTTGACCATTATGACACCACTCGGACTGGTTGGAGCGCTGACGCATATGATCTGTCATGCGGTTATGAAGATTTGTTCTTTCTTCTGTGCAGGTGCTGTTATGTATAAAACCGGAAGAAGCTATGTATATGAGTTGGACGGTTTCGGGCGTAAGATGCCGAAAACCTTTGGCATTTTTACGATTTCCGCTTTTGCCCTTATGGGTGTTCCGGGACTTTGTGGTTTTATTTCCAAATTTAATCTGGCAAAGGCCGCTGTGGAGAGCGAAAATGTGCTGGCATATGTGGGGATCGCGGCATTGTTAATATCTGCAATACTGACGGCAATTTATATGCTGACGATTGTCATCCGTGCATTTTTCCCGAAACAGGGTTTTGATTATAATTCCATCCGGGATGTGGAGGATCCCAACTGGGTCATGATCTTACCGTTGTCCCTGTTTGTAGTGGGAATGGTTGTCCTTGGCTTACATCCACAGCCTCTGATTGAACTCTTTACAAATGTTGCAAACGGGCTGTTTTAGGAAAGGAGAGAAGAATGATGAAAACAAATTATATTTTGGCATTTTTAGTCTTTTATCCTATTGTGGGAGCAATTATTTCCTATATCATCGGACGATTCCACAAAACAGCCAGAGATTATTTTGCAGACTTTATCGTAGTCAGTGAGTTTGCGCTTGTATTGTATCTGTTCGGAAGTTTTTGTGCAGATAGCCCGCTTGTTTGCTCAATTGAACAATTTGCAGGCTTTGGACTGCATTTTACTTTGGATGGTTTCCGCAGCGTTTATGCGCTGGTTGCGGCACTGATGTGGATGATGACTACCATATTTTCCAAGGAATATTTCAAACATTATCATAACAGAAACCGTTATTATCTGTTTATGCTCTTAACCTTTGGGGCAACCATGGGCGTCTTTTTGTCCGCAGATTTGTATACGACCTTTATTTTCTTTGAAATGATGTCCTTTACTTCGTATGTATGGGTTGCTCATGATGAAAAAAAGGGTTCTCTCAGAGCGGCAGAAACCTATCTTGCGGTGGCGGTTATCGGCGGTATGGTCATGCTTATGGGATTGTTTTTGCTGTATCACGAACTGGGAACGTTGGAAATTGCTTCTTTGCTGGAACTGGCAGAGGCGTGTGAAAATAAGACCATGCTTTATGTGGCAGGGGCATGTATTACGGTTGGATTTGGAGCTAAAGCAGGTGCATTTCCGTTGCATATCTGGCTGCCAAAGGCGCATCCGGTTGCACCCGCACCGGCATCGGCATTGCTGTCCGGTATTTTGACCAAATCCGGTATTTTCGGGATGCTGGTAGTTAGCTGTAACTTATTGTATGGAGACGGAGACTGGGGAAAAGTCATTCTGTTACTTGGAACTGTTACGATGTTTGGTGGTGCGCTTCTAGCACTGTTTTCGGTTGATTTAAAGAGAACCCTTGCCTGCTCATCCATGTCCCAGATTGGATTTATCATGGTAGGCATCGGTATGCAGGGACTTTTAGGAGAAGAAAATGCACTGGCTGCAAGAGGAACCATTCTGCATATGGTGAATCACTCGCTGATTAAGCTGGTATTGTTTATGGCTGCCGGTGTTATCTTTATGAATATTCACAAGCTGAATTTAAATGAAATCAGAGGATTTGGCAGAAAGAAACCGTTGTTGAACTTTATTTTTCTCATGGGAGCGCTGGGTATTGGAGGCATCCCTCTTTGGAACGGATATGTGAGCAAAACCCTTTTACATGAAGCAATCGTGGAATATACTAATCTTTGTGCCGAGGGTGTAGCTGTGGGACTGTTTACGGTAACCGGCATGAAATGGATTGAATGGATTTTCTTAATCAGCGGCGGCCTGACGGTTGCCTATATGACCAAGCTTTATGTAGCGGTCTTTGTAGAAAAGAATGCAGACCCCAAAGAGCAGGAGCGCTTTGACGGAATGAAGCAGTATATGAATGTGCCTAGCAAGATTGCGCTAACTGTTAGTGCCGTGCTTTTACCTATTATGGGATTTCTGCCCGGCATCGTGATGGACTTTCTTGCAAACCGGGGCACCAGCCTGATGCATGCCGGTGAGTTGGAAGAAAAAATACAGTACTTTAGTTTTACAAATTTAAAGGGTGCTTTGATTTCTATTGTGATTGGTGCATTCCTCTACGGTCTGGTTGTACGTCCGCTTTTGATGAGAAAGACGGAGACGGGAAGAGAGTATGTAAACAGATGGCCTTCCTGGATGGATTTGGAGAATTATTTTTATCGCCCCCTGATTATTGTGCTTTGTGCAGTGGGAGGTTTCTTCTCCAGAATTTGTGACAGTCTGGTCGACGGTATTGTGGTATTGTTACGTAAGACGGTTTACAGAGATAAACCACTGCCGTTCGAGCCCACAGAGGGAACCATGTTTACCTATCATCTGGGCACACTTCTCAATGCCATTGAAGCTTATCTGGAGCGCAAACATCCGGATAAAAAGCACAAACATCACGAATTCATTCATGAACTGGCATTGTTGCGCCTGGAATTGGGTGAAAACCGGATGGTAATCAGTAGAAGCCTTTCCTTTGGTCTGATGTTGTTCTGCTTTGGATTTATTTTGACGACCATTTATTTGTTGAGTGTTTATTGGTAGGGACATTTATAAAATACCCGGTTTCAAAACTCAGACTTCGTCTTCAGACAGTTGAAACCGGGTATTATTTTTGTTCGCCATGCCGCTAAGAAAGTCACAAAACCTCGTAAAAGCCGGCGGGCAAAGATATATCTAGCTCAATATTTCTTTTTCAAAAGCTTCTATTGATTCAGCTCTGGCGGCTGTTTTTGTCCAGTCTTTCAGTATTGCCAAATCTTTTTCGGATGTGATTTTTTCTCTCAAAGTGTCAGAAACCTTACCGAGATCTTCTAAAAATGAAATTACTGTTTCGGCTTGAGCTTTTTGCTCCCCCTCGCGTTCACCGGCGATTTTACCCTCGCGTTCACCGGCGATTCTACCCTCGCGTTCACCAGCGATTCTACCCTCATGTAAGCCTTCTTCGCGTCCAAGTCTGCGTTCCTGTAAAAATTCTTCCCATAATCTCATATACTTAACACCTACTTCCGCATTTTCCTGAACACTTTTAACATTCTGCCGAAGTTGTTTTAGTCTGTCGTGCTCTAAGATTAAATTCTCGTCATTGGTATGCTCTATGTATTGCAAGAGTTGTACGAGTTCTGGGCTGACATCCTGATCATTGGTACCATGGGTATTTAAGAAAATTCTGGTAGCACCGTCGTCAAGTTTCAAATCCGGCACTTCCAAACACTGCCCCACAAAGGTATAGCGGTATAAGCCATATCCAAACAGATCAAAGGGCATAATCATAATCACAAAAAGACGATTCAGCTTGTTAAAGTCATCTTCTCCAGGTGGTAGTAACTTGCTGTCAATCATCGCCTGATAATATCGGGTACGTTTGGGAAGATTACAGGTATTCTTTCCCTGGACTTCTGTATCGTAGATGGTTCCCTCATTATCTTTTGCCCAGACATCTACCTTGGCATAGCGGTAGAGCTCAGATCTTCGGATTTCTTTTTCTGTTTGTGGGAGTTCTTTGAGAATAATGTCGTCGTCGAAAATGATATCCAGTACAATTTTCAGATTTTCGGGATTTTCCATAGTCTCATCAAACAGAAAGCGATGTAAAAGTGTTAATTGCTGTAATGATTTCTTTGGTTCCAGTTGTTCCATATGGTATCTCCTTTCGTATGTAAAAGAGATACTGTATAGAACTATGATATGAATAGTATATCAGCAGAATCAATGAAAAACAATAACTCTTTTACGATATTTAGTTATAAAATGTGGAATTCTTCGACCGAACGGTCTGAAATAAAGAATTTCAAGATAAACACAGTATATAGTAAACAATAAAAATTGGCAAGATAAAAATGAAGGAGTTGATTAGTACTTGACAAAAAATAAAAAACATTATAACTTATTAAAGAAACTTAAATAAATGCATTTAAAAAGTGAATTGTGAAAAAAGTAAGTTAAGAAGAAAGTAGGAAACATAATGGGTATCAGTGCTGTTATATTTGATATGGATGGTGTCATTTTTGATTCAGAACGATTGGTTATTGAATGCTGGAAGGTTGTGGCAGACAAATATGGAATTGATAATATTGAAGAGGCATGTTTTGAGTGTCTTGGTATCAATGCCGCATTGACGAAAGAGTTAATGAAAAAAAGGTATGGTGAGGCATTCCCTTACGATGAGTATAAAAAAGAAATGTCAGCCATTTTTCATAGCAGGGCTGCAGGAGGTAAACTGCCACAAAAGAGAGGAATTAAAGAACTGCTGACTTTTTTAAAAGAAAACCATATTCCGATAGCGGTAGCTTCTTCCACAAGAAGAGAAGTGGTTATAAGAGAATTGGAGGAAGGCGGTTTGCTTCCGTATTTTGACAAAGTGATTTGTGGGGATATGGTAGAGCGCAGTAAGCCGGAACCGGATATTTTTTTAAAGGCATGTGAGAGCCTTTCGGTAGATGCCACAGAAGCATATGCCATTGAAGATTCTTACAATGGAATTCGTGCGGCATTTCGTGCAGGAATGAAACCGATTATGGTTCCTGATCTGGCAGAACCTACAGAAGAAATGGAAAAGCTTGCTTGTTGCATTTTGCCATCATTATTTGAGGTGATGGCATATTTAAAAGGGAGAAGCCTATGAAAAATCTGATTAAAGAGAAGAATCTGCAAAAACTACGTAAAGCTCTTCGACAGGAGAAAACAGCAACAAAATCCAGATTGGCAGAGTTAACAGGTATTAGTGTTGTTACAATACAATCCCTGTTACAGATTTTGATAGAAAACGGAGAGGCAAAAGAGGATGAAATTGTACAACCCCAATTAGGAAGACCGGCAGTATCTTACCGATTTTGTGAGTGCGCAGAACTCATGCTTGTGATTTTTTTGTTAGAGAAGGATAAGAAAGATACAGCAGTCTTTTCCGTTGTAAATCTTTATGGTGAGGTAATTGAAGAGTTTGAAAAACAGTATTCACTGATAGAAACGAACTGTTTTGATGGGAAAATCGAAATGATTCTTAGTAAATATCCGGGAAAAGCAAAAAAAACAGCAGTATCTCTCATTGCAGTAGGATTTCCGGGAATAGAGCATAATGGACAGATTCTGTTCAGTGATTATGAAAAATTGAGAAATGTGGATTTTGCAGGATATCTGGAGAAAACATATCAGATTCCGGTTATTCTTGAGAATGATATTAATGCATCCGTATATGGTTATGCGTCTGCAAACGGATATAAGGATGAGATTGTGGCAGGTATTTATATGCCTTCCAAATATCCGCCGGGAGCAGGGATTTGTATGAATGGTAAAATTGTAAAAGGGAAAAACGGACTTGCAGGAGAAATTGCAAATTTGCCGCTACATATTGATTGGGAGAATTTTGATTACGAAAAAGAGGCGGTGGATTGTTATTTGATACAGACAATACGTATTATTTCCTGCCTTTACAATCCCACTGCTATTGTCCTTTATGATGAGAGAAAAGGGCGTGAAGAAATTCCGGATAAGGTTGTAGAGCAGATGAAAACGAAAGCAGAAAGGCTGATGCTGCCTTGTATTGTTACAAAAGAAAGTATGAAGGATGATTTTAGAAACGGCATGATAAGGCTGGCTTTGTCAAAAGTTTTAGAGGAGGAATAAGGATATGTATTCCATTTTATTAGCGATTATTTATCTGGCATTTATTAGTCTGGGGCTGCCGGATTCCATTTTAGGAGCGGCTTGGCCCAGTATGCAGCCACAATTGGGAGTGCCGGTTTCTTATGCCGGCGGGATTTCTGTTATTATTGCAGGAGGAACCATTATCTCCAGTTTGTTCAGCAACTACTTTATCCATAAATTGGGAACCGGAAAGGTAACGGCAATCAGCGTGTTGATGACGGCAGTTGCATTGTTTGGGTTTTCTGCATCCGATTCCTATTGGCAACTTTGCCTGTGGGGAATTCCCTATGGACTTGGTGCCGGCAGTGTGGATACGGCACTCAATAATTTCGTGGCCTTACATTATAAGGCAAAGCATATGAGCTGGCTCCATTGCTTTTGGGGCCTCGGTGCAACGGCGGGACCTTATATTATGGGATTTGTATTGACGAGAGGAATGAGCTGGAATACAGGGTATCGCACCATCTCCATTATGCAGATGGTATTGACGGCAATATTGATTTTTACTTTGCCGTTGTGGAGAGAAAAAAGTGACCGGGCAGAAACGGAAGAGAAAAAACAAAAACCTCTTTCTTTGCCGGAAGTAATCCGACTTCCGGGAGCAAAAAATGTGTTGATTGGTTTCTTTTGTTATTGTTCCTTAGAGGCAACAGCAGGACTGTGGGCTTCCAGCTATATGGTTTTAAACCGGGGAATTTCCGTCGAAACAGCAGCGAAGTGGGCATCGCTTTTTTATCTGGGGATTACCTTGGGACGATTTATTAGTGGATTTTTGACAATGAAGATGAATGATAGAAATATGATTCGTTTGGGGCAGTTCATCGTTGTCTGTGGAATTGTCCTCTTATTTCTTCCGTTTGATAACAAAACTGTATTTGTCGGACTGATTATGATTGGATTAGGATGTGCACCTGTTTATCCCAGTTTGATCCATGCAACACCAGATACTTTCGGCGCCGGCGTGTCCCAGTCGGTCATCGGTGTGCAGATGGCAAGTGCATATGTAGGGACGACTTTTATGCCGCCTGTATTCGGAATGTTAGCGGATGTGGTCGGAATTGGATGTTATCCCATTTTCCTGGCGGTGTTTCTGGTATTGATGGTTGTGATGTTGGAAGGACTGAACAAACGGAAACACTAATCCGAAAAGGGGAAAATTTTTCAACTTCTCAAAATACAAAAACCATGGTATATTTAGGTATACCAATACACAATTCTGTTTTCGTTGAGGAGATTATAATGAAAAAGAGATTATTGTTATTTAGTACACTTGTGATATTAATGTTTTCCTTTACAGGATGCGGTGGACAGACACTGACAGAGTACGAGCAACAGAATGAAAGTAGTAATACAACAGCAACGGGTAATGATGCCGCAACGGATACAATGACAGCTCAGCCTGAAGAAGAAACACAAAAGCCCGAATCTGTTTCGGTTTGCATCTTTTATTCCAATGCTCAGGCAACCGGATTTGAATCGGCAGAGGTTTCACTCGAGCAATTGACACCGGACAATCTGCTTGCTGAGTTAGCCAAGGTTAATGTGGTATCGTATGATACCAAGGCATTGAATTTTTCTAAGTCAGGAAAAAGTTTAACTCTGGATCTTTCGGCGGATTTTTCGAATTATATCAATATGATGGGAACAGCAGGCGAATATATTGTATTAGGTTCTCTGGTTAATACATTTCTGACGGCCTATGATGCGGATGATATTTTGATTACTATCAAAGGAAAAACATTAGAGACCAGTCATGCCATCTATGATAAAGCACTGACGATGTATGAAACTTCGGATTCCGCTTCCCAAGGGGAAGAGGAAGGTAAAAAAGAGCCGATGGTATATCGTCTGAAGGATACGGCGTATACGCAGGATGATATTAAAATTTATTATCCACAGTTTGACGGAATGCCCGATGAAGAATTGCAAAAAGAGTGGAATCAGGCGATTTATGAAATCGTTTCTGTCGATTTGAAAAAGGATAAAAAAGAATACGAATCTTATAGTGTGGATTATAAAGTCGGTTTATGTACAACGGAAAAGATATCATTTTTATTTACAGAAAAAATTAAGGTTTCGGACGAAACTGATACCCGAATTTATGCTTTGACTTTTGATTTAGTGGAAGGAAAATGTCTGCGGTTTGGAGAAATGACCGATATGATGGAAACGCTTTCCTACAACATGGCAAATGGCGGATACTTTAAGGTAACAAATGACGATGTGGATAGAGAAGCTTTTGATGAATATTATAAGCAGAAAATTACGGATTCCGGTGATTTCAGAGAGATGTTTTTGCGTTATGATTATGATTTGACGGATTTATCGTTTGAACCGCAGGGATATTCGTATATCAACGGTGATGGCGAACTGGAAATCATTATGAATCCGGTACCGGAGCTTTCCAAAGATCAGCTGATTATCCAGACAGGAATCAAAATAAAATAGTCTTGCAAAAAATATCTAAGATAATCAGAAAAAGAAAAAGGAAAAATGATTTTTTCGCAGAATATGTAAAGTGGGCATAAAAATGCTCACTTTATCTTTTTTTATAACAGAAAATGTTTTGTGCCGACCATATAGGGGGAAAAACATGACAATCAGAGAAAATTTAGAGGAATGGGAAGTTAAGTATTTAAGTCCATATGCCTGTTTGAGTAAAAACAGCAAAGGTCGTCTGCGGCAGGAAGAACCGTGTGATATCCGCCCGGTTTTTCAAAGGGACAGAGACCGTATTTTACATAGTAAGTCCTTTCGGAGATTAAAGGATAAAACCCAGGTGTTTTTAACACCGGACGGGGATCATTATCGGACCAGACTGACGCATACGTTGGAGGTTTCCCAAAATGCAAGAACCATTGCCAAGGCCTTGTCGTTAAATGAAGATCTGGTTGAGGCAATCGCACTTGGACATGATCTGGGGCATACTCCTTTTGGACATGCGGGAGAGCGTGCGCTAAATCGTGTTGCACCTCAGGGATTTGAGCACAATGTGCAGAGTGTCCGTACGGTGGATGTTTTAGAAAAGAGAGGTCAGGGGCTGAATCTGACCTATGAAGTAAGAGACGGAATTTTAAATCATCAGACATCGGGAATGCCTTCCACACTGGAGGGGAAAATTGTCCGGATGTCGGATAAGATTGCTTATATTCATCATGATATGGATGATGCCATTCGCGCCGGTATTTTAAAGGATAGCGATGTTCCAAAGAGTATTGGGGCGGTGATTGGTTATACGCTTCCGGAAAGGCTGGATAGTTTTATTCACGACATTATTACAACCAGCAAAGGAAAAAACGATGTCATGATGTCGGAGCCGGTTGCGGCTGCTATGAAAGAAATGCGACAGTTTATGTTTGAAAATGTATATCAGAATCCGGTCGCAAAAGGTGAAGAAGGAAAAGCGGAGGTGCTGATTGAGGCACTATATGATTATTATCTGCATCACTTCGACAAAATTCCCCGCGAAACAGCGGATTTGATGGATCGCGACGGTAGTTCCAAAGAGCAGATTGTCTGTGATTATGTGGGAGCCATGACCGATCGTTTTGCAATCGGTATGTATGAGAATTTGTTTATTCCCAAAACATGGCATGGATGAGAGGAAATTTAGATGTATTATCCGGAAGAACTGGTAGAAGAGGTCAGACAAAAAAACGATATTGTCGATGTAGTTTCCGGCTATGTGCGAATCAAGCAAAAGGGAGCCAACTATGTCGGGCTATGTCCGTTTCATAATGAAAAAACAGGTTCTTTTTCCGTAAGTCCCAGCCGACAGATTTTTAAGTGCTTTGGATGTGGGATAGGAGGTAATGTTTTTACCTTTGTGATGCAATATGAAAATTATACCTTTGTCGAGGCTATGAAAATGCTTGCCGAAAGAGCCGGTATCAAGCTGCCCGAGGCAGAGTATGATGAAAATGCAAAAAAGGCAATGAATAAAAAGGCCCGCATCATGGAATTGAATAAAGATGCAGCCAATTATTTTTACTTTCAACTTCGTGCCCCGCAGGGCGAAGTCGGAATGAAATATTTTAAGAACCGCGAATTATCGGATGAAACCATGAAAAAATTTGCGCTCGGATATGCAAATGTCAAGAGCGATGATTTGGTTTTGTATTTAAAGTCCAAAGGATACACAGATAACGAAATTGTGGATTCCGGCGTGGCATCTTTCCATGAAAAGTATGGGCTGCATGATAAATTTTGGAACCGGGTTATGTTTCCCATTCAGGATATCAACAACAAGGTCATTGGTTTTGGTGGGCGTGTCATTGGAGAAGGCGAACCGAAATATCTGAACTCCCCTGAGACGGTTGTTTTTGATAAAAGCCGGAATTTGTATGGCATGAATTTTGCCAGGACATCCCGAAAGGGGTATCTGATTTTATGCGAAGGATATATGGATGTCATTGCCATGCACCAGGCCGGTTTTACGGAGGCGGTCGCATCACTCGGAACTGCATTTACCGGTGGACAGGCTGCCATTTTGAGGCGTTATGCAGATCAGATTATTCTGGCCTACGACAGTGACGGAGCCGGAACCAAGGCGGCATTGCGAGCGATAGATATTTTGAGAAATTATGGGATGACCGGACGTATTTTGCATTTGGAGCCTTACAAAGACCCGGATGAATTTATCAAAAACCTGGGCCGTGAAGCTTTTGAAGAAAGAATTCAGAATGCAGAAGACAGTTTCCGGTTTGAACTTCGGATGATGGAAAAGGGATATGATTTAAAAAGTCCCGAAAGTAAGTTGAAGTTTCGGAAAGCGCTGGTTGAAAAGATGTATACGCTGTCCGATCAGTTTGAAGATATTAAACCTTTTATTGAACTGGTTTGTGAGACCTATCATTTCGGATATGATGAAATGTGCAGCAGTGTGGCTTCTTACGGCAACAGTTCACAGGCAAAAATGAGTACTGTCCGCAGACAGGAAGAGACGGAAGTCAAACGGAATAAGAAAAAAGAGGATCCGGTACTCTATAATCAAAAGGTCTTATTGACCTGGCTGGTGGATGAACCTTTTTTATACGCAAAGATTAAAGATTATATCCATGTGGATGATTTTTCGGATGGGATATATAGGAAGGCTGCAGAGCGGCTGATACAGGCATTAGAAGACGGAGAGGTGCCAAATCCCGGCGCAATCATGACATCTTTGCAGGCCTCGGAGGAGACAAACGAAGAGGAACAGTTGGAAATCGCCTCTTTGTTCTGTACCAAAATTACGGATAAGCTAAGCCGGATGAAGGGGACAACTGAGGTGGATTTGGATACACAGGCGAAGATTTTTGATTCTGTCAGCGACAAGGAACGTGCCCTTTCGGATATTTTAGTAACCATAAAAAGGGCAACCATGCAGAGAGTTACCGATTGTGCGAATGCCGACCCGGAAGCTTTTAAAAAGATTGTTTCTATTAAAAAGACAATCGAGAAAATACAAAAAACGCATATTTCTTTAACTTAAGGTAAAAAATAGGAAAACATAGAAACGAGAGGATGGAACAAAATGGACGAAAATACAATGGCAAAATTTGAAGAAAAAGTAGCTTCAGTGATTGCAATGGGAAAGAAGAAGAAAAATGTTCTGGATTTTCAGGAGATTGTAAATCAGTTTGCGGAATTTAATCTGGAAGAAGAGCAGTATGATAAAATTGTGGAAACTATGGAACAAAAAGGAATCGATGTTCTTCGTATGACTGAGGAAGAGGAAGAACCTGACGAAGAGGCATTACTGGCTGTTGAGGACGCAGAAGATGTGGATGTGGAAAACATCGATCTTTCTGTTCCGGACGGAATCAGCATTGAAGACCCGGTGCGTATGTATTTAAAAGAAATCGGTAAAGTACCGCTTTTAACTGCGGATGAAGAAATTGAGCTTGCGCAGCGGATGGAAGAGGGCGATGAGGAAGCCAAAAAAAGATTAGCAGAAGCAAACTTACGTCTGGTTGTTTCCATTGCAAAACGTTATGTCGGAAGAGGTATGCTGTTTTTGGATTTGATTCAGGAAGGAAATCTCGGTCTGATTAAGGCTGTTGAAAAGTTTGACTATCGTAAGGGTTATAAATTTTCAACTTATGCAACATGGTGGATCAGACAGGCGATTACCAGAGCGATTGCCGATCAGGCAAGAACCATCCGTATTCCCGTTCATATGGTTGAAACCATCAACAAACTGATTCGTGTCAGCCGTCAGTTATTGCAGGAATTAAACCGTGAACCCACCCCGGAAGAAATTGCCAAAGAGATGAATATGCCGGTAGAAAGAGTGCGTGAAATTTTAAAGATTTCGCAGGAACCGGTTTCTCTTGAGACCCCAATTGGTGAAGAGGAAGATTCGCATCTTGGAGATTTTATTAAGGATGAAAATGTACCGGTACCGGATAAGGCAGCCGCTTATACATTGCTTCGTGAAGATTTGGAAGAGGTTTTAAAAACACTCACCGAAAGAGAACAAAAGGTATTATGTCTGCGATTTGGTTTAGAAGACGGACGCGCACGTACGTTAGAAGAAGTCGGTAAGGAATTTAATGTTACCCGTGAGCGTATCCGTCAGATTGAAGCAAAGGCGCTTCGTAAACTCCGTCATCCGAGCAGAAGCCGGAAGTTGAGAGATTATTTTGATTATCTGGATTAAAATAGTCGGATAATAATTGGATAGTAATAGTCGGATGAAATAAATTGGATGATAAATAAAAAGATGGAAAACTACATGGAATTATCGAAAAGATTACTTGCAGTGGCCAAGCTTGTCACACCGGGAAGAAAAGTTGCCGATATCGGGTGTGATCACGGTTATGTTTCCATTTACCTTGCTGCGGTCAAAAAATGTCCTAAAGTGATTGCGATGGATGTAAAAGAAGGACCTTTATCCCATGCGCGGACTAATATTCAAAAATATGGTCTTAAAAATGTCATTGACGTCCGGTTGTCTGACGGGACACAAGCATTGGAAAAGAACGAAGCGGATACCCTTTTGATTTCCGGAATGGGCGGAAGGCTGATGATTCGGATTTTGCAGGAAGGACTTGCCCGTCTCGGCTTTTTTGAAGAATTGATTCTCCAGCCGCAGACAGAAGTAGATGCAGTCAGGAAATTTTTGCGTGAAAACGAATACATAATAGTAGATGAGGACTTTGTAACAGAAGACGGGAAATATTATCCCATGATAAAGGCCTTGTACCGGAATTGTGTGAATGAAGAAATTCTTTCATCGCAGTATCCGGATTGTGCTCATGTAAAAAAGGGAACTTATTCAATTTTGCAGGAGGATTTGTTTGGTCCTGTTTTGCTTCGCAAACGTCCGATGGATTTCGTGGCTTATATGAAGCAGAAAAAAGAAAAGACGGAAGAAATTTTACAAAAGATAACGCAACCGGAGAAAAAGAAAGAAATGCAGGATTATCTGGAGCAGTTGATTATCGTGTCAAAAGATCTGTGAAAGTGGGTGGAAACGGATATGACTTGTCAGGAAATTATGGAACGGTTGGAAGAGCTGTCGCCGGCTCATTATGCCAAAGAATGGGATAATGTCGGACTTTTAGTCGGAAACAGAGAAAAAACGGTAAAGAGCATATATATTGCCCTGGACGCGACAAAGGAAGTTGTTGATGAGGCAGTGGCATTGGGTGCGGATATGATTTTAACGCATCACCCTTTGATTTTTAAAGGGATGAAGCGTATTGTTTCGGATCATTTCATTGGAGAACGATTGATTGGGCTGATTCAAAACGATATCTGTTATTATACCATGCATACCAATTTTGATATCATGGGCATGGCAGATGCCGCAGCGGATGAACTAAAATTGAGAAACAGAGAAGTTTTGCAGGTTACTTACGAGGATGACATTTCTGTAGAAGGATTCGGACGCTTTGGAAATTTGTCGCATGAAATGACATTAAGAGAATGTGCACAGTATGTAAAGCAGTGTTTTGATATTTCCACGGTAAAGGTTTTTGGTGAGCCTGAGACGGCTGTCTATCGTGCAGCAATCTGTCCCGGTTCCGGCGGCAGTATGATACCGGATGCTTTGCAAAAAGGCGCAGAGGTGTATATCACCGGAGACATTGACCATCATGAAGGAATTGATGCTGTTGCGCAGGGACTTTGTGTGATTGATGCAGGTCACTATGGGATTGAGCATATTTTTGTGGATTATATGGAACAATACATCAGGAGAGAAATTCCGGGACTGACCATTTACAAAAAAGCACCGGAAGAACCCTGTTGGTTTATTTAAAATACAAGTGAGAACGCGTCTGTGATAGAATATGCAAATTCGTCATATGTAAGATTTATAATGAAAATTTAAAGGGGATGAATGATATGGCAGTTGTTACGATTGGAAATGAGAAAAAAGAAGTTGCGGCTAACTCTACGTTTGAAGATCTTGCCGTAGAGTATCAGAAAGATTATGACTGTCCGATTGCAATGGTATTTGCAGATGGACATATGAAGGAATTGTCCAAAAAAATTGAGAAGGACTGTACGGTTAAATTTCTGACATTAAAAGATAATGCCGGACATAAAGCATATGTACGTACCGCAACCCTGATGTTAATGAAAGCCATTGCAGATACGCCGGGGCTTTCTGATGCGCATGCCAAGGTTGAATTTACGATTGGGAATGGATATTACATTGATATCCGTGACGGTGTCAGTGTGGATAAGGCATTAGCGGATGCTATCGAAAAGCGGATGCGCGAGTTATCTGAGCAGAATCTGGAAATCATAAAAAGAGCTTATCCGACCAAGGAGGCTGTTGAACTGTTTCATAAACAGGGGATGGATGATAAGGTAAAATTATTTAAGTACCGGAAAAGTTCTTCCATCAATGTCTACGAATTAGATGGTTATTATGATTATTTTTATGGATATATGTTGCCGAAAACGGGATATGTAAAGCATTTTGAGGTACTTCCCTATGAGGATGGCCTGATTTTAAATCTTCCGGATAAAATGAAACCGGAGGAGCTTACCGAATTTAAACCCCGCACCAAGCTGTTTTCGACCTTAAAGCAGGCGGATGAATGGGGCGATAAAATGGGTGTGGATGCAGTCGGAGATCTGAATGATAAGATCTGTAAAGGGGAAATCAATGATTTGATTTTAGTACAGGAAGCTTTTCAGGAACGCCGCATCGGTGAAATTGCAAAAGAAATTGCAGAGAGACCCGGCATCAAATTTATTATGATTGCAGGACCGTCTTCAAGTGGAAAAACAACGTTTTCACACCGTTTATCCATTCAGCTTCGTACATACGGCTTAAAACCGCATCCGATTGCTTTGGATGATTATTTTGTGGATCGGGAAAAAACACCGAGAGATGAAAACGGAGATTACAATTTTGAATGTCTGGAAGCTCTGGATGTTGAATTGTTTAACCGCAATATGGTTGATTTGCTGGCAGGAAAAGAAGTTCATCTTCCGACTTTCAATTTTATGACAGGAAAGAGCGAATACAAGGGCAATATCAAAAAGCTCGGACCGGATGATGTTTTGGTATTGGAAGGTATTCACGGACTGAATGATAAAATGTCTTATGCGCTGCCAAATGAAAGTAAGTATAAGATTTATATCAGTGCGCTGACAACCTTGAATATTGATGACCATAACCGCATTCCGACCACAGACGGACGTCTTTTACGCCGTATGGTCCGCGATGCACGTACCAGAGGCGCATCAGCAAAAAGAACGATTCAGATGTGGCCTTCGGTCAGAAAAGGAGAAGAAGAAAATATCTTTCCTTTCCAGGAACAGGCAGATGCATTTTTTAATTCCGCTTCCATTTATGAGCTTGCGGCTTTAAAACAATATGCGGAACCGCTTTTATATGAAATCGGTGAGGATGAACCCGAATATCATGAAGCAAAACGGTTATTGAAATTTTTGGATTATTTTCTCGGACTTGGAACGGATCAGCTTCCGAACAATTCCATTGTCCGTGAATTTGCGGGAGGCAGTTGTTTCCCGGTATAAAAATGATATGAAACCAGGATACCAGCGGATGGTTATGCGATAAGTATAATTTTTTATCTTGGTATTAAAATGAATATATGTGAGTGAAACAGATGATCGCGGCCATTCAGACGAAAGGGAATGGGTGAGGAAAGTCCGGGCTTCACAGGGCAGGATGCCGGATAACGTCCGGTGGAGGTGACTCCAAGGCCAGTGCAACAGAGATATACCGCCATATGCAGATATGGTAAGGGTGGAAAGGCAGTGTAAGAGACTACCGCCTCTATGGTAACATAGAGGGCACATGTAAACCCCATCCGAAGCAAGACCAAAAAGAAAGCAATACAGTTGCCCGCTGTGCTTTCAGGTGGGTCGCTTGAAACTGTTGGTAACAGCAGTTCTAGATAGATGATCATCCAACGACATAACCCGGCTTATCGTTTCGCTCACTTTATTTGTGAGGAAAACTATGTTATTCAATTCATTGGCATTTGCGATATTTCTGCCCATTGTTTTTTTGCTCTACTGGGCGGTTCCACAGAAATATCGCTGGATTATTCTGTTATTATCCAGTTACTATTTCTATATGAGTTGGAATGTGAAATATGTTGTTTTGATTTTGTTTACAACAGCCGTTTCATATTGCAGTGCTCTTTTATTACCCAAATTTTCAAAAAAATCTACGAAACTGACGATTATGTGGCTTGCCATTGCAGCAAGTCTTTTGGTGTTATTCTTTTTTAAATATTTTGATTTTGCTCAAAATACTTTGATTCGGGTTTTGCAGAGCTTTGCTATTGAGTTACATCCGCTTACTTTGAAATTACTGCTTCCGGTTGGTATTTCATTTTATACGTTCCAGACTTTGAGTTATGTGATAGATGTCTATAAGGGAGAGGTGGAGCCGGAAAAGAATTTCTTCCGCTATGCGGCGTTTATCTCTTTTTTTCCGCAGTTGGTTGCGGGTCCGATTGAAAGAACGAAAAATTTGTTGCCGCAGATTGACTCCGAGCATGTTTTTTCATATGAAAAAGCAGCTTATGGGATAAAACTCATGGCATGGGGATTTTTTAAAAAGCTGGTGATTGCGGACAACCTTGCCGTGATGGTAGACGCCGTTTTTGAACATCCCGATGAGTATCAGGGATTTTCCTTTGTTTTGGCAATCCTGTTTTTTACCATTCAGATTTATTGTGATTTTTCCGGCTATTCGGATATTGCAATCGGAACGGCCAAGCTGTTTGATATTGATCTGATGACAAACTTTAAGAGCCCTTATTTTTCAAGCTCTATTCAGGAATTCTGGCGAAGATGGCATATTTCGCTCTCCAGCTGGTTCCGGGATTATGTTTATATTCCGCTCGGAGGGAGCCGGGTTTCAAAAATAAGACATTATGTAAACTTATGTATAACCTTTCTTTTAAGTGGTTTATGGCACGGAGCAGCATTTACTTATGTAGTCTGGGGTGGATTACATGGTATGATGCAGTGTGTGGAGAATTTGTTTTTTGGAAAAAAGAAGAAGGAAACAGATAGAAAACAGACGCCTGAAAGAAAGCAGGGGACTGCAGTCTGGTGGATCAGAGTTTTTATTGTATTCTGTCTTGTTTCAATGGCATGGTGCTTTTTCAGAGCCGGATCTGTGACACAGGCAGTTTGGATTTTAGCTCATTCCTTACAGGGAATAACCCACCCCTTTGCTTATATCAAAACCGGATTGGCAGCTTTTGATAAGTCCATGCTTATGCAGTTGCTTTTACCTGTCGCATTACTTGGCTGTTATGATTATGTGGCATTATCATCTGACCCGATTACAACAATCGGCAGAATGAAGAAACCCATCCGCTATGCAATTTACTATACCTTTGTATTTGCACTCTTACTCCTGGCCAGCTTCAACTCCCAGGAATTTGTGTATTTTCAATTTTAGTGTCAATTAAGAGCCAAGCGCAAGAATCAAACTTTTGTGTGAGCAAGCTTGCTTGCAATCACACAAAATTTGATTCTTGCATTTGGCGAAAAGCCATAAATGAGCAAAAGGAAAGTTGCGAAGCAACGGTTTTGCGAATGAATGGCTCTTAATTGACACTAAAATTGACGGCGGGCGAGTCGAAAAGCCATAAATGAGCAAAAGGAAAGTTGCGAAGCAACGATTTTGCGAATGAAAAAAAGTAGGAAAGGAGGAAACTAAATGTGGCGTCAGATTGGCAAACTGATATCGAAAATATTGGCGATTATTTTGCCGGTTGTTCTTGTGATGCAGATTTTCTGCGCAGCATTTCCGATGGCTTATATGGACGTGGAATATGCAATGTACAAGCAGCAAAAAGATTATATTTCAAAAAATCATGATACCAACCGTGTACTGATTTTAGGTGATTCGCGGGCAAAGGCCAGCTTTATGCCGGATGTACTTGGTGAAGATGTTTATAATATATCTTTAGGTGGAATATCACCGGTTGAAAGCTATTATATGCTGAAAGAATATCTGGAAAATCACGATGCACCGGATTATCTGATATTGGCTTATGCACCCATGCATTTATGCTATGCGGATGAAAACAACGATAATTTCATATTCTGGAAACGCTGTATTTATTTTCATACCTTTAACCAGAGTGACTTTTTTGAACTTGCAAAAAACAGAAATATGTTTGAGAATAATGTGATTGTGGATCGGGATAATATTTATCTGGAATATGCCATGTATAAACTATATTTTCCTAATAAATATGGTGCTGCATTAAAAAAAGCGGTTTTTACCAATCGATATCAGGCAAATTGTGAAAAATACGATCAGATGGTGGCCCAGCGAGGTTACAGCTTATTCGGTGTAGATGGTGAAAACGGTGGTATTAACGGAGAGGCCAAACTGGATGATTTTGTGTATTCGGATATGATTGATTATTATCTCAATCAGATTTTTGAACTATGCAGAGAACATCAGATTCAGGTTATCATGGAGCAACTCCCTATGACAGAGACCTCCTATATTATTATTAAAGATGAATTTTATCAGCATTATAGCGATTATTTATACAGTCTTGCACAAAAAAATCCGGACGTTTTGATTAATCCGTATTTAGAGATGTACAGTAACACTTTATTCGGGGATGCCGATCATCTCAATACAGAAGGTGCTACCATGTTTTCCAATGTGATAAAAGAGCGGTATCCACAGATTTTTGCTCATTGACATGCCAGACACCGTAGATTGCCAGAATTGCGTAGTAATGTAGCAATCCATATACATCAATGAGTGGAAAATTTACTATTGCACTTGTATCCTCATGATTTGATTTTAAGATAGATTTCATGTATAAACTTCATATATAAACGGAGCAACATATGGTTTTTTCAACAATCATTTTTCTATGTATATTTCTACCGGTTGTAATTCTGGGTTATTACCTGGTACCGAAGCAGGGAAAAAATCTTTTCCTGCTTATTTGCAGTCTGTTTTTTTATGCATGGGGAGAGCCGGTTTATGTACTGATTATGCTTGCATCCATCATATATAACTATCTATTTGGATTAGCTATTGCTAACCATAAAAAGGCAAAGCCGTATCTGGTTCTGGCTGTATTGGTTAATCTGGGTGTTTTGTGTGTATTTAAATATAGCGGTTTTCTTGTTGAAAATATTGACCGGATTATCCCAAATTTATTAAAGGTTCCGGATATTGCACTTCCCATTGGTATTTCGTTTTATACCTTTCAGGGGTTGTCTTATTGTATTGATGTGTATCGGGATAAAAAACTGGTACAGAAAAATCCGATTAATCTGGCATTGTACATTGCGATGTTTCCGCAGTTGATTGCAGGACCGATTGTCCGTTATTCGGATATCAGAAAAGAATTATCCGAAAGAAAACATACGAGTGAATTCTTTGCGATGGGGGCTGAACGGTTTATTATCGGTCTTTCCAAAAAAGCAATCCTTGCCAATACAGTCGGTGCACTGGCAACCAATATCATGAATAACGATATGCAGTATATGAGTATGCCGGTTGCCTGGGTTGGTGCAATCGCTTATGCGCTACAGATTTATTTTGATTTTTCCGGCTATTCGGATATGGCAATCGGACTTGGAAAAATTTTCGGTTTCCATTTTGCCGAAAACTTTGATTATCCCTATATTTCAAAATCGATACGGGAGTTCTGGCGCAGATGGCATATTTCCCTGTCAAGTTGGTTTCGGGATTATCTGTATATCCCTCTTGGAGGCAGCAGAAGCGGCAATGTATATCTCAATCTGTTGATTGTATTTGTGGCAACCGGAATCTGGCACGGTGCGGCATGGGGCTTTTTATTGTGGGGCCTATGGCATGGTCTGTTTCTTGTTGTGGAAAGAGTGATAACAAAACAGAAACAAAAGGATGTTGCGTTATCCAAAACGGGCAGGATTATTTCTCAAACGTTTGGAAGAGTTTATACGCTTTTTGTTGTTTTAGTCGGTTGGGTATTATTTGCACTTGTCGATGTGAAAAAAACAGCAAAATATCTGATGGTTATGCTGGGCATAAAACGAAATGCTTTTATTGCATATGATGTTTCTTATTATTTTGATAAAAAAACGCTTTTGATTTTTGTGATTGCATTATTTGCATGCATTCCATGGAAAAATATTTTGAAAAAGACAGGAGCGGATCATACGTTTATGTTCATGGTTATAAAACGTCTGGTTCTGCTTGTCTTACTGGCTCTTTGTTTTGTTTTTATCATCACGGGAAGCTATAATCCTTTTATCTATTTCCGTTTTTAGGAGGCTGTATGGAACAGAAAAAAAAGATCTGTAATTTCATATTTTCTCTGGCTTTCTTTCTCATGATTGCGATACCGTTCTTCCTGTTAGATACTACACCGACTATCACTTCGGAATTGGAAAACCGGAATATGACAGAGTGGCCGGGACTGCATTTTTCTTCACTCTATAATGAGTGGTACGGACATTATGCGGAAGACCGGATTGGTTTTCGTAACCAGGCAATTTCTTTTAATAACTATGTGACGTATTATGTCTTTGGTGAATTTGCGGAAATGATACACATGAAAGGGAAAGACGGATACGTATTTCCGGCAGATGAGGGTTATATTCAGAATTATCAAAGACTGAATATCGATGAGGAACTTTTGGACAACCTTACCCGGTATCTGACGAACACATCGGACTATGCAAAAGAAAACGGGACTACTTTTATCACAATGGTATGTCCGAATAAGTCATCCGTATATGGGCAGTTTATGCCGGATAATATTTATGTGGATATGACAAAAAACAGTGCTTTGGACACATTAAAACGGAAATTGGATGCTACAGGGGTAAACTATGTAATTCCCGATGCTGAGTTTAGGGAAAAAGCGAAAGAGGAACAAATCTATAATTTCAAATATGACAGTGCGCATTGGAATGATCTCGGTGCTTTTTACGGAATGACGTTACTTGATGAAAAAATCGCAGAAATTCATCCGGATATTCCGCTTATTTCAAGAGAGAGTTTTTCTTTGGATTACCGGGAAGAAAATCTGGAATTATCTTCGCTACCGATAAAAGAAACAATCCCGGTTTTGACTTATCAGGGAGCGCCTGCTTTATCGGATGGAGCAAATCGGAAAGATGTTTCCGTTTTGCCGGGAAATAATATGGCATATTTTTACAATGAAAATGCGTCTACAAATAAAACAATTCTGATTTTACATGATAGTTTTTTCGATAACAAAGAGTGCTATTTTTACGGAAGATATCGGGAGGTATATTCCTGCTCGCGCGTAAACTATACATTTATGAAAGAGTATATTGATGTCATAAAACCGGATGTCATCGTGTTTGAACTGGCGGAACGATCGTTTGCAGATGATTTGCACGCATATAGCGAACTGGGAACGTATGAATATCACTGAGAACTGTGGTATCATAATATAACATAGAAACATTTGATAGGATGAATATGAAGATAAAACAAGAACTAACACAATTGAATCGGGAAAAGCAGGAAGAAAACAGAACCTTTCGCTATTTATATGGTTTTGCGATTTTGTTTGTCGTCCTAAGCCATTGTGATGGCGGTGGATTTGAAATGCTTTCAAACTGGATGCATTTTGGCGCTTTTCATCTGGCTGTTTTTGTATTTGGTTCCGGTTATTTTCGAAAAGCGGTTGACGCAAAGCATCCTTTTTTGTTTTTAATCAAAAAGATATGCAAATTGCTTATTCCACTTTGGATAATCAATGCGTTCTATGGGCTGATTTTATTCGTTCTTCAAAGAAGCGGTTTTTTATTTGGGGAACCGGTTACATTAAAATCGTTCTTTATCTATCCAATCAGCAGTAAGAACTTATTTGTACTGGATATGGGAGCGTGGTTTGTTTTCCCCTTCTTTATGGTACAGATTTTGTATATCATGGGTGAAAGTCTGCTTCATCTGTTAAAAAAAGAAAAGGTTACGGATGTCGTATGGCAGCTTCTTTTTCTGGCAATAGGGATTTTGGGAGTATTCCTTTCCTGTCGGGGAGTATTGGGCGAAAACATGATGGTTTTTATTCGGATTGCATATTTTATGCCATTCTATATTTTGGGAATCTGGTATCGGAGATATTTTGAAGCCTATGCTAACCGGATTCCGGCAACTGTAATTTTTGCTGTTTGTCTGGTTATAGCTTTACTTTTGAATGGATATTTTGGACGAGTTGTCTATGCTATTCCATCTACCTGTGATTATCCGTTTGGTGTTTTTGCAACCTATTTAAGCGCAGTCATCGGAATTACATTCTGGCTAACGGTTTCACGGCAACTGGAAAAATTTGACAGTCCCATTCGTCTGCTGTCACTTTTAGGAAATTATACATGGGATATTATGTTTCACCAGTTTACGGGTATATTATTACTAAAATGTATATTTGCTTTTTTGAACCGGCTGTTCGGTATATTTGCTGATTTTGATTATACGGCATTTTATGGTGATATCTGGTATTTATATCTGCCCAAAGGATTGCCGGAAATGAAAGCTTTGTATGTTGTTGCTGCCATTGCATTTTCAGTCTTGGTAGGGAAAGCTCTGGCAGTTTTGAAAAATGAGATGCTAAAATTATGTAAACCGAGAAAAAGTGAGTAAGGTAAGGATGGAAAAAACAGACGCAGAATATAAACAGGCTATTTTAATTGGTGCTGCACCTATGGGAAAGGAAGTTTGCCAGCTACTGAGCCTTTTAAAATGGGCCGGATATGAAAATGAAGTGCTGGAAGAGACGGCAGAAATGACAAAAGAAACATCAGAGTGTCATCATAAATGCAGTGCCTGTGCAAAAGCCTGCAAGGAAAATAGTTTAAAAAAGGATGTTTATGTGATTGCTGCAGACGGAGGTTTGAAATTTTTGCTTGACCACCATATGCGTCCGGATTTTTGGATTGGTGATCTGGATTCACTATCTGAAGGGGATGATGAATTACCAACGGATTTTTGGAATGAAATCAATCGGATTGAACACGAAAAAGTTCCGGTAGAAAAGGATGATACCGATATGGCTTTAGCCGTTGCAAAAGCATTTGAACTTGGCTATACGGATATGATGCTGTATGGCGGTTATGGAGGAGCCCGTATTTCCCATACACTTGCCAATATTCAGCTCATGCACCACTATGCAAAAAAAGGATGTAATATTCGCATGATGGGGGATGGAATTCGCATGGAAATATTGTGGCGCGGATGTAAACGTTTTTCTGCGGCCATGACGGGAGATTTATCTGTCATCTGTCTGAGTGATAAGGCTGATATGGTTAAGATTCAAGGATTAAAATATGAATATGAGGGAAGTTTGACATCAGAAGTGGCTCTTGGTATCAGCAATTCATTTATTGGACAAGATGCATTGATTGAAGTGCAGGACGGAGCTCTTTTATTGATTTATGAGAAAGCATAATTTTATCTGACTAAGGATGGAATTACATGTCATTTTATACCTTATGAGTTATCATACTATGGAATGGGATTTGTTAAGGCTACTGTTCTATACGAAGATTTGGAAATGGATTTGGATTAATTTATGGAAAAAGCAATTATAGTAGGTCTTGATTTAGGAACACATCGGGATTTTGCACATTCTATGGAAGAATTGGAAGAGTTAGCAATAGCTTGCGAATTGGAAGTTGTCGGCGAGCTGACACAGCATGCCCAGGCGGTTAACAAAGCATTTTATATTGGAACCGGAAAAGTGGAACAGCTCCAAATGCTGGCAGAGGAAACAGATGCGGATCTGATTATTTTCGATAATGCGCTTTCTCCCATGCAGCTTAGAAATCTGCAGCAGAAACTTCATATGCCGATTATGGATCGGACAACCTTGATTTTGGAAATTTTTTCAAAAAGAGCACATACCAGAGAAGCAAAGTTGCAGGTTGATGTGGCAGCTTTGCAATATGCCCTTCCGAGACTGGTTGGACTGCATGATGCTCTAAGCAGGCAGGGCGGTGCCAGCGGTGCGATGAGTAATAAAGGTGCCGGCGAGAAAAAATTGGAATTGGACCGCCGGCATATCGAGCAAAGACTGGCTACGCTTAGAAGAGAACTTGCCCAAGTTGAAAAGGACAGAAACACCCAGAGAAAAGCCAGACAAAAAAATGCAATTCCTCTTGTCAGTCTGGTGGGATATACCAATGCCGGAAAGTCTTCGGTTATGAATGCTTTACTGACCTATTGCGATAGTGAAGAAGAAAAGCAGGTCTTGGAAAAAGATATGTTGTTTGCTACTTTGGAGACTATGGTTCGAAAAGTAAATCGTGAAGACGGAAAAAGCTTTTTATTATCTGATACCGTTGGGTTCATCAATGAACTTCCGCATAATCTGGTTCAGGCATTTCGTTCAACATTGGAAGAGGTAAAAAATGCCGACCTGCTTTTACAGGTTATTGATTTTTCTGATCCGCATTATCGCGAACATATGAAAGTGACAAAAGACACTTTGGAAGAATTGGGAGCAGGAAAAATTCCTATGCTTTATCTTTATAATAAGATGGATTTGGTTGCAATGCATAATGCAGATATCAACTATCCGCAGGTTAAGGATAATAAAGTATTTCTGGCAGCAGGCAAAGGAATTGGGATCGAAGATTTGCTTTTGGTGATTGAAAAACAATTATTCGGAAGCAGAGAAATATATGAACTTTTGCTTCCTTATGATGCCGGCAAAGATTTGAACATGCTTCGTCAGAATGCACAGATTTTAGAATGTGATTATCGCGAAAACGGCATCTATGTAAAAGCATTTCTGGATGCCAGAATGTCCGGGAAGTGCGGGAAATATAAGCTCTAAATGAAAACGTAAAAAAATGAAGATGGAAAGGAAAACAAAAGATGAAATTGATATCATGGAATGTAAATGGCTTAAGAGCATGTGTGGGAAAGGGATTTTTGGAGATTTTTCAGAAACTGGATGCGGATATTTTTTGCTTACAGGAAACAAAAATGCAGGCAGGTCAGCTTGATTTAGATTTGCCGGGATATCATCAGTACTACAATTATGCTGACAAGAAAGGCTATTCAGGAACCGCTCTTTTTACAAAGAAAGAGCCACTGAATGTAACTTACGGAATTGGTGTGGATGTGCATGATCATGAAGGACGTGTCATTACGGCGGAATTTGAGGATTTCTTTTTTATCACCGTTTATGTTCCGAATTCCCAGAATGAGCTGGCACGTCTGGACTATCGGATGGAATGGGAAAAAGATTTTCTTGCATATGTAAAAAAATTAGAAGAAACAAAACCTGTGATTTATGCAGGGGATTTAAACGTGGCACACAACGAGATCGATTTAAAGAATCCGAAAACAAATCATCATAATGCCGGTTTTACGGATGAAGAAAGAGCCGCATTTTCTCGTGTACTTAATTCGGGAATGATTGATACATATCGTTATTTCTATCCGGATAAGACGGATATTTACTCCTGGTGGTCATACCGTTTTCAGGCAAGAGCAAAGAATGCCGGATGGCGTATCGACTATTTTGTGGTTTCGGAAAGTCTCAAAGACCGACTGGTTAGCGCTGATATTCATACTTCCATAGAAGGTTCGGATCATTGCCCTGTGGAATTGGTGATAAAATAAATGAAAAGAATCAATGTGGTATGAGAAAGTAGCTTGATTAGGGCGGATTTTGAATGCTTTAGGAAGAAATAAAATTTTTGTAAAATGAAACTATTCTTTTTAAATTGTGCTATACTAATACAGTTAGCGAAATCATCTTGTTGCAAAATGTTTTTGTTGCAAAATGTTTTGCTAAAATTTTCATTGTTTTAAAGGAAAGGTGATATAAATGGCAACAAAAATTGATATTGTATCCGGTTTCTTGGGAGCCGGTAAAACAACGCTTATCAAAAAAATGCTGAATGAGGCATTAAAAGGAGAGCAGGTTGTATTAATCGAAAACGAATTTGGTGAAATCGGTATTGACGGTGGATTTTTAAAGGATGCCGGAATTAATATTACGGAAATGAATTCGGGATGTATCTGCTGTTCTTTGGTCGGTGATTTTGGTACTGCATTAAAAGAGGTGTTGAATCAATATCATCCGGATCGTATTTTAATTGAGCCCTCAGGCGTAGGAAAATTATCTGATGTCATGCGCGCGGTAGAAGGTGCAACAGCTGATGAAGGTGTTCATTTAAACAGTGCGGTTGCAGTTGTTGATGCAAAAAAATGCAAGACATACCTGAAAAACTTTGGTGAGTTTTTTGCTAATCAGATTGAACATGCAGGAACGATTATTTTGAGCCGAACAGGTGAGATGGGTGATGAAAAAATTAATGCATGTGTAGCATTAATTCGTGAGCACAATGCCAAAGCATCCATCATTACAACACCTTGGGATAAGTTGGAAGGTATCAAAATATTAGAAACAATAGAAAATGCAAAAGATTTAGAAGCTGAACTCATGAAGGAAGTTATGGAAGCGTATGAACATGATCATGAGCATCACGACCATGACCATGGACCGGACTGCACATGCGGTTGTCATGATCACGACCATGATCATCATGAACACGACCACCATGACCACGACCACCACGACCATGACCACGACCACCACGACCATGACCACGATCATCATGACCATGACCACCATGACCACGACCACGACCACCACGATCATGAACACGACCACCATGACCACCATGACCATGATCATCATGAACACGACCACCATGATCACGACCACCATGATCACGATCATCACGATCATGGACCGGATTGCACATGTGGCTGTCACGATCATGACCATCATCATGCAGATGAAGTTTTTGCCAGTGTCGGTATTGAAACTTCCAGCAAATTTACAAAGGAACAAATACAGGCATGCCTGGATGCATTGGAAGATGGCGATAAGTATGGTATGATTCTTCGTGCAAAAGGAATGGTTCCGACAGACGGTGACAGTTTCATTCATTTTGATCATGTTCCGGGTGAGAGCGAAATCAGAGATGGAAGTGCAGAGACAACCGGTAAGATTTGTGTCATCGGTTCCAAGATTAATGAGAAAGCCATTCGTGAATTATTTGGTGCATAAGATGAATTTTTAAAAGGTTTTGGAGAGTAAAGCCTGGTAAGTATCAGAGGAGAAGAATGATGATTCCTGTTTATATAATTAATGGTTTTTTGGATAGTGGAAAAACGGAATTTATTACGTATACCATAAGTCAGCCTTATTTTCAAAGTAGAAAGAATACACTTCTGATTGTATGTGAGGAAGGCGAAAATGAATATGACAGCGGACTTTTGAAAAAGAGCCGTACAATCATGGAGGTCATAGAGGATGAAGAAGATTTTACATCCCAAAACCTCATTGCCTTGGAAAAGAAGCATAAGCCCGGTCGTATTATCATTGAATTTAACGGTATGTGGAGTTTGAAAAATGTAAAATTCCCCTGGCATTGGAAAATGGAACAGCAAATTACCATGATCAACGGTCAGACGTTTGCAAACTATTTTACCAATATGAAATCTCTTGTGGCAGATCAAATTAGGGGTTCAGAACTGATTATTATGAATCGTTGTGACGGCATGGAAGATAAAATTGCCGGATATAAGAGAAATATCAAAGCGCTTAATCAGCAGGCCGAAATTATTTTTGAAAATGCCACAGGGGAAATGAATGTGACATTGGAAGAGGATTTGCCTTATGACCTGAATACTGATCCAATTATTCTGGATGATACCGGATATGGCTTTTGGTACATTGATATTTTGGATAATATGGAAAGGTATGAGGGGAAAACTATTCAATTTGTGGCAAATGTATTGCATCCACCTAAATTCCCCAAAGGTTACTTTGTCCCGGGTCGTATGGCAATGACCTGTTGTGCAGATGATATGGCATTTTTAGGTTATGCCTGCAAATATGATAAGGAAATTGAACTCGAGCAGAAGAGCTGGATTAAAATTACGGCAAAGGTTGCAATTGAGTATTTTGAGGATTATGGAAAAGAAGGTCCTGTGCTCCATGCAGTCAGCGTAGAAAAAACAGTGAAACCCAAAAATGAAGTGATTTCCTTTGTCTAATATTCTATTGGATTCAAGGTGGCCAAACAGGAAATGATATAGTATCTATTAAATGCCCGGTTTCAAAACTTAGACTTTGTCTTTAAGAAGTTGAAACCGGGTATTTCTTTTTGTTTACATATGCCGTGGCATAAGCGATGATAATTCTTGTAGGTCCAAAGCATGAGAGGAAGCCGATTTGGGCTGACAGGGAGAGAACAGCTTCAGATCCAAAATATAAAAGTGAACAGGAGATGGGGAATATGAAACAAAATAAAAAAGTTATGTTAACTACATGTGCTTTGCTGTCAATGTTGTTAATGCTGGCAGGATGCACAGGCACAACGCAAGCAGGCGCTGAAAACACAGCCGAAGCAGACAATACAGCCGGAGCAGAAGCAGATAACACCAAAGAACAACAAACAGATGAACAGTTAGCTGTTGAGAATCAAAATGAAGATTCAGATATAGATAATCAAACTTCAGAAGAAGCGGAAAAAGCAGAGAGCGACAGAGAAGGTTCCAATACCTGGAGTGAAACTGCAGAAGAATCCCTGATTGCTCTGCAGCAGGATTTAAAAACGGATCAGGTAATACTTGGGGTATTTTTCCTTGGATGGGAAGGCGAATATTCTGAGAGTACAAAAGAAAATGTGCTGCAGGGAGCCGGTGAGTTTTATTATGAGTATGAATTTATGCGTGAGATTGAACAATGTCCCTATATAGAGCAGCCGGGAGAAGAAGTATATTTACTGATACCGGCCTGTGAAGACGATGAGATATCGGTTTTTGAACAGGTGTGGGGAGACGATACCGATGACGGCATGCCAAAAAGAGGAAAGCTTTTGTTTGCGGGGAAGCCCGGAGAAGTGATTTTGGTTCGTGGAAACGAGAGTGACATTGTTTCCAATTTAGAAATATCCGTAACCGGTGATCATGAAGAAATGATATATCATCCTTCTTTATCTTTGGAAAACGGCAGGCTTGATGTTTCGAATCCGGATATTCTGGATTTGACCTGTTACGAAGAAGAAGGCGCAGAATTGGAATAAGTTTGCATATGATAACAGAATTAAAATATTCAAATACAAATACATATCTGATAAAGGGAAATGATGGATATATTCTCTTTGATACCGATTGGGCCGGGACATTTTCACTGTTTTGCAAAGAATTGGGTGAAAAAGAGATCCGTGCACAGGATATCAAATATTTGTTTATTTCTCATTTTCATCCGGACCACATGGGAATCGCGCAGGAAATTGCGGATTTGGGGATTGCCATTGTTGTGGCGGATGTGCAGGAGGCGTTTATTCATAGTTCGGATTCTGTATTTGCAAAAGATAAAAGAAAAAACTTTAAACCGATTGATGATAGTAAAATACAACTGATTACAATTGCCGAAAGCAGAGATTTTTTGAAGAAAATCGGCATTGATGGAGAAATTCTATATACGCCCGGACACAGTGATGACAGTATATCGCTATGTCTGGATGAAGGTGTACTTTTGGTAGGAGATTTGAATCCACTTTATGAGTTGGAAATGCACAAAGGAACACAGATTGCAAAGAGCTGGGAGCTGTTATTAGAGCGTAATCCGAAAAAGATTTACTATGGACATGCGAAAGCAGCTGTCATGGATGTTTCTACAGATTATGATATGGACGATGAAAATAAACGAATTTTGCAAAATGGGAATGGCAAAGGCAAAACCGGCACAGAAAGAACAGATAAAGTAGATAAAAGCAAAACGGATAAAGAAGAAAAAGAACGCTATGCTCTGGTGCAAAGAATTATGAAGTACATAGACAGAGGATATTCCATTGACAAGATACAGAAAAAAACGAAATCAGACAGAGGCTTTATTGAAGATGTTACCAGAATGTATTTGACACACCAAAATGTGAGCGTACAAGGTATTCTGGATCGTATTGAAATTAAGAATAGATAAATAAAAACACAACAGATATGAGACATAAAAGATATGAAATGAAAAAATTGCAAAGGTTGCAAAGATTTTTTACACGGAACAGTTAAAAAATATTTTAGAGAAAATGTCATTTTCGGATATGCCGGAAAATGCAGTATGGATTATTTTGATAAATGCTGTAGTGTTAGTATTTCTCTTCTCATTCGTATACAAAAGAAAAGGATTGGAATAAAAGTAAACGCTTGAAGTAAAAGAAAAGAAAATGCTTGAAGTAAAATAAAAGAATCGGACGAAATGAAAAGGATTGAACGAAATGAAAATCGAGTTAGATATTGATGAAAAATATCCGGATACCGATATTAAGATTACAGCTCCAAGACTGACGCAGGATATCGAAAAGATTATTTCTTTTATGCGGATTCTGGACAGAAATAATACAAAATCAAAGATGAAATAATATAGAATCGGAGATGCAGGATGAAATTACAGCAATTGTACAGTAAAGTCCGACAGGCACTGGATACGTATCATATGATAGAAAACGGTGATAAAGTGGCTCTTGGAGTTTCCGGTGGAAAGGATTCTCTGGGATTACTCTACGCGCTTGCCGGTTTGCGAAGCTTTTATCCACGGACATTTGAGCTGGTGGCAATAACGGTTGATTTAGGATATGACGGATTTGATTTATCAGAGATTGAAAAGCTATGCAAAGAGCTCGAGGTCGAATACTATATTGTTAAGACAGATATTTATAAGATGATTGAAACAGAAGGTTGCTCCTTATGTGCCAGATTGCGCAGAGGTGCTCTAAATGAGAAAGCAAAGGCTCTTGGCTGTAACAAAATTGCTTTTGCACACAACATGGATGATGTGGTTGAAACCATGATGTTATCCTTAATTTATGAAGGGCGCTTTTCCACATTCTGGCCCAAAACAAAATGGGAGGATATGGACATGGAACTAATCCGACCTTTTGTTTTTGTGTCGCAGGCAGAAGCTGTAGGATTTCAAAACAAATATCATCTTCCGGTTACTGCAAATCCCTGTCCGTTTGACCATACTTCTGAAAGAAGTTATGTGAGAGAATTATTGAACGAAATGAATCGGCATGCACCTGGTGTGAAAAGACGTATGATGACTGCAATCTGTGACGGAACAATCCCGGAGTGGGGAAAATCTACTTGTCGTGAGATAAAAGATGTGCTATCGGGAAAATAGTCAAGTAATATGATTCAAACTTCAATCTGTATCCTATTAGCCAAAAATGAAAAAATATTGATTTTGGCTAATAGAGATAGTGCGTGATATACGCAAAAAATACAAGATAAGAAATACGCAGCTGATGGATAGAATTGTGGATTTTCTTATGGATAATGTGTCGAATCTTTCATCTGCGCGTAACATTACCAATACTCTGGGAAGCATGCAGGAGAAGATACACCATACGACAGTTGGTAATTATATGCAATATCTGTGCAATGCATTCGCATTCTACAAGGTTAGGAGATATGATATTAAGGGGTGTATTCCTTGTGGTGAAGAAAAAGCTAAAAGACGAAGAGTAAAAACTCTGTATACCAGAAAAGGGTATTTTCCTTTAGAAAAAGGGATGAATACCCTTTTCTTTTATGAATAAACACTTCCATGGATATAATAATATAGTAGATGCTTTAATTTTAATATTAGACTGCGTAAATACATTTGTGCAGAAAAATATTGAAAATAAATAATGCATGTTGTATGATGAACATGGAGGGATTTTTATGCCAAAAATACTTGATTATCAGCTTCCAACTGAGCAAATGTTTTTTACAACAAAGCAGTTAAATGAACTTGGTGTTAGTTTTTATGGAATAAAGAAGCTTGTGAAAGCCGGAACACTTATCAAATTGAATAGCAGTGTATATGAGAATGCAACATACGAAGGTGAAGAATCTGACTTTTTTTATGTGACAGCATATGCGCCGGATGGGGTAGTCTGTCAGATGAGTGCTGCAAGGTATTATGGACTGACAACCTACTGGCCGGATGCTGTGGATGTTGCGATTGAAAGACGAAAAAAGGTGTCTACAGTACCGGATTTTCCAAAGTTTAATGTGGTGTATTATTCAAAAAAAAGATATGAACTGGGAATCGAAACCATTACGGAGGGAAGGAATGGTTTCCGGATTTATGACATGGAAAAGACGGTTGCAGATATTCTTTTTTATCGGAATAAAGTTGGAATCGAAGAAACGAAAGAGGTTTTAGTCAATTATCTGGCGAGGAAAGAGAGAAATCTGAATAAGCTCCACCGCTATGCTAAAGAGCTTCGGTGTGAAAAGATACTTAGCACATATCTGGAGGTGCTCCTATGAGAAATGCAGAGTCGGTAAAGGCAAGATTAAAAAATATAGCAAAAGAAACAGGAAGAACAATGCAGGATGTTCTGATTGCTTATGGATTAGAGAGAACCATTATGCGGCTGACAAAGTCAAACCATGTTGAGAATTTCACATTAAAGGGTGGCATTTTCTTGTATGCACTGATGGATGGTGAATTTGCAAGAGCAACTACAGATATTGATTTACTTGCACAAGGTATCAGCAATGATATTGACCAAATGAAAGAAGTGTTTTGTGATATCTTTTCGATGAGATTGGATGATCCACTTCGGTATGACCTTGATTCCTTAAGTGTCAAAAGTATTACTGAATTTAAGGATTACCATGGTGTCAATGTGACGATAGACGCATATCTTGACCGTACAAAGATACAGGTGTCGATTGATGTAGGGTTTGGCGATGTTATTTATCCCAAGCGGGTTGTGATGGATTTCCCGGTTATATTGAGTGAAGAAAATCCAAAAGTGTATGCATATTCATTGAGTTCCAGCATAGCAGAAAAATTTGAGGCGATTGTATCTCTTGGATATGACAATAGCAGATTTAAGGATTATTACGATATATATATTTTATCAGGGAAATATGATATAGATGGTTCCGAGTTAATGGAGGCATGTAAAGAGACGTTTGGTCATCGCCATACATCATTTGATGATATTGCGGCATTTGAAGATGATTATGCATCAGATCCGGTCAGACAGTCCCGGTGGAAGTCTTTTGCGAAGAAAAAGAAAGTACAGATAGATGTTACTCTAAAAGAAACAATTGATCAGATTAGAGTATTTGTAGAACCAATGGTTGATGCAATAAATCACAATGAAAAGTTTATGAAAATTTGGAAGCATGATTCAAAATCATGGGAGGAAAAATAATACAAAAATGAAATTTTACTGATTTTTTATTGACAAACGGAATGATATCACTTATACTAAACATGAATAAAGAATAATACCTAAAGCGAAGGCGCTTTGTCCGTGGACAAAGTGCCTTTTTTCGTCGGTTTTCACATCATGTTTTACATCAGAACGGAAGGCTGCCGTGACATCTTGGTTCAGTCATCATAGTAAAAGACATCTTCGTATTTGCAACGAGCAGGACAACAGGAACTGACATCGTGGAATAGACATCTTGGCATTGACATCATGGGTTAGACAGCAGGAATTGACATTAGGTAAGGACATCTTAGTATAGGCATTTTGGAGGCAGTGCTTGGTATTATCTTTTATTTCAAAGTGTGTTAAACATTTTAAAACCCGGCAGGTTTCTGCCGGGTAAATTATTTTATTATTTAATTGTGTAACTGAGAATATGCAGAAAGTGCAAATATATAAAGCTTGCAGACCGATTATGCAGACGCTCTGCCGCGTTTCTCACAAGGTTCGCAATCTTTGTGGGATGGCAGTCACCCTTACAGAAATATATATCTTTGCCGATTCATACTTCGGTTTCCGGCATTTCTAAGCGGCATGCTCACAAAGTATATATTAAGTGCCCGGTTTCAAAACTCAGACTTCGTCTTCGAACAGTTGAAACCGGGCATTATTTTTGTTCGCTTATGCCGCTAAGAAATGTCAGGAAACCTCGCCAAATTCCTCGGGCAAAGATATATATTTCTGTTAGGGCGACTGGCTATGTCCCCAAAGTTGCGAATAATAAATAGTGAGAAATGACGGCAGAGAAAAAAGTCTGCATCTAAGGTCAAAAGCTTCATATATTTGCGCTTTCTGCATGTTTCTCAGTTACACAATTATAAAAAAGAATTTCTATTACAATCTTTTTTCTCCGTATTTTTCTTCACAATACTTACAACGGTAGATTTCTTTTTCTTCATCCGTCAGTATGAAGATGTGCGGTAATTCCTGCTCGATTGAGGTGATGCAGCGGGGATTTTTACATTTGATGACATTCTTTATTTCTTTTGGAAGTACCAGTTCTTTCTTATCAACAATTTCTCCGTCCTTAATGACATTGACGGTAATGTTATGGTCAATAAAAGCAAGGACATCCAAATCCAGCATATTGATATCGCATTCTACTTTCAGGATATCTTTTTTGCCCATTTTATTACTTTTTGCATTTTTAATGATGGCAACGGTACAATCCAGCTTATCCAGCATTAAATGATGATATAATGAAAGGCTTTTTCCGGCCTGAATGTGGTCAAGTACAAAACCTTCTTCTATTTTTCCTACATTTAACATGTTTCATTCTCCTTACCATGAATATATGATGTTGGGAACAAAAGGTATTTGGTCCCGATGGCTTATGCTAACTCAAGTAGTGTCAGGATGAGTGCCATTCGGACATAGACACCGTATTGAACTTGTTTAAAGTATACGGCTCTGGGATCATCATCCACTTCTACAGAAATTTCATTTACACGGGGAAGAGGGTGGAGTACCAGCATATCTTCCTTTGCCATACTCATTTTGTTTTTGTCCAAAATATAGAAGTCTTTTAATCTGACATAGTCTTCTTCGTTGAAGAAACGTTCTCTCTGAACTCTGGTCATATATAAGAGGTCGAGATCGCCGATACAGTCTTCCAACTTAATATATTCCTGATAAGAAATACCTTTTTCGGATAACATTTCCCGGATGTAGTCGGGGATACGAAGTTCTTCCGGTGATATAAAGATGAAATGAATATCATCATAGCGGGAAAGCGCATTTACCAGAGAGTGTACGGTGCGTCCGAATTTTAAATCGCCGCAAAGACCAATGGTAAAATGGTTTAATCTTCCTTTCAGGCTCCTTATGGTCAGCATGTCCGTCAATGTCTGGGTGGGATGCTGGTGTCCGCCGTCTCCGGCATTGATAACCGGAATAGAAGATTTGGAGGCGGCAACCATGGCAGCACCCTCCTTTGGATGACGCATCGCGCAGATATCTGCAAAGCAGGAAATAACGCGGATGGTATCGGATACGCTTTCGCCTTTAGATGCGGAAGATGAATTTGCATCAGAGAAACCAATGACACTGCCACCTAAATTGATCATGGCAGATTCAAAACTAAGTCTGGTTCTGGTACTCGGTTCATAAAAACAGGTTGCGATTTTCTTTCCTTTACATTTCTCGCTGTACTTTTCCGGATTTTTTTCGATATCGTTGGCAAGATCAAATAGCTTGTCCAATTCCTCGACTGTAAAATCCAGAGGATTCATTAGATGTCTCATACTTTTCCTCGCTTTCTTTCCTTGTTTTTTTATAAAGATGAGTAATTTGTTTTATTTTCCATAAAAAATCGAAGAGAAATAAATTCCCTTCGATTTAAAATTAACTGATAAATGAAACTAAATCATCAACCGGTTTTCTTTTGGGTGCTTCCGGCTCGATGTCAGGATATCCGATTGGAATCAAAGCTACCAATTCCCGATCTTCAGGTAATTGTAAGAGTGCTTCAACGGTGGAACGATCAAACAATCCCATGATAACGGTTCCAAGACCTGCTTCATGAGCTGCTAAACAGAAAGTCTGGGATGCAACACCGGCATCGTACATCTGCCAGCCATCACCTCTGTCGGTTGAGAAAGAACCGTCTCTTTCATAACCGGATCTGTTTTTGATAACGGTTACAGCAACCAATGCGGGTGCATTTTGGATAATTGTTCCATTTCCCGGATAGATGGTGGTACCTTCTGTAGCAATTTTATCTTTTAAGACACCTTCTACAACAATATAACGGGTAATCTGGGTATGCTTCCAACTGGGAGCATAAGAAGCTGTTTCAACAATTTGTTTTAATAACTCATGATCTACTGCATCTGCTTTGAATTTGCGAATGCTGCGGCGACCTAAAATACATTCTTTTGCTGTCATGAAAATACCTCCGTTTGCGTTTACATTTTTCTTAGAATACCATATCTAGATATGGTATTCAATCAAAAAATCAGAAAATAAGAATTTACTTTTTTCGGATTTGTGTTCTCAATATATATCTTTGTCTGCTTCGTACTTCGGTTTCTAGTTTTTCTAAGCGACATGCTCACAAAGTATGATTAAATGACCGGTTTCAAAACTCAGACTTCGTCTTCAGACAGTTGAAACCGGTCATTATTTTTGTTCGCATATGCCGCTAAGAAAAACACGAAACCTTGTAAAAGCCAGCGGACAAAGATATATATTGAGAATACAAATCTGAAAAGGGAAATATAAATCAGACCAAAGTAAACAAAGTGAATCAAATACAAAGGAACAAAGCGAATCAAATTGTGGCAAAAATAGTATTAATATGATAGAATAATACTAGTATAGTTTAAATAGCAACGAAGATACATTGCCATGATACAGGAGGATATTTTGATGGAATTCAGAGAAAGAAAAAGATTATTATTGTTTGGTCTGCCATGGACATTTACCGTATATACCATAAAAGAAGATGTGATTAATATTAAAGCGGGACTTCTCAAAACGCTGGAGGATGACTGCTATATGTACAAGGTTACGGATGTTCAGTTAGAGACTTCCCTGATGGAAAGAATTTTTGGTCTTGGTACGGTTGTATGCTTTACCGGAGATACAACACATCATCATTTGAAACTGATTCATATCAAAAATGCACGTGCCATCAAAGATTTTATTTTGAAAGAGTCCGAAGAGCAGAGAATGAAACGCAGAACCCTGAATACGCAAAATATTGCACATGGTGATGATTTGGATGATGAAATAGATGATGCATTTTAAGAAAGCAATGGGGCTTTGCATATTTTGCAGGCCCCTTTCTTTTTTGATAAAGGATTTGAAGAAATGACGGAAAGAGAAACTTTTGAATACATTGAATCATTGCAGGCACTGGGAAGTCATCTGGGACTTGACAGTGTGAAAGAGTTGTGCAGAAGACTGGGGAATCCGCAGGATGATTTGAAATTCATTCATGTTGCCGGTACAAACGGGAAGGGCAGTATCATTGCCATGGTCAGTGAAACGCTTACCGTATGCGGGTACAAGACGGGCAGATATATTTCACCGACCATATCCGATTACAGAGAACGTTTTTGCATCAACGGTAGAATGATTTCCAAAAAAACATTGTGTGAATACGTGGAGCGCATAAGAGAAGTTTGTGACCAAATGGTTGAGGAGGGATGTGCACATCCGACACCGTTTGAATTTGAAACGGCATTAGCCTTTTTGTATTTTAAGGAAAAGGAATGTGATGTTGTGGTTTTAGAGACCGGAATGGGGGGGCTGACCGATGCAACCAATATTATTCAAAATCCCCTTGTTAGTGTCATCAGTTCCATCAGTATGGATCATATGCAGTTTTTAGGAAAAAATCTTTCGGAAATTGCCGCAGCAAAAGCCGGTATCATCAAAAAAAGCGGTAAGGTTGTTTCTTATCCTCAAAAACCGGAGGCAATGGATGTAATCAAAAAAGCGGCAGAGGAGCAGGGAGCAGAGCTTTTTGTTGTAGATACAGAAAAAGCAAATATGTTGCAGATCTCATCAAAAGGGATGACGTTAAATTACAGGCAACATAAAAAAATACTCCTATCGTTGTGTGGCACATATCAACTCCTGAATGCGGCGACGGCATTAGAGGTTTTGGATTGTCTGAAAGAAGCATACGGTTTTAGGATACCGGAGGAAAAGCTGAAAAAAGCATTTGCACAGATTGTCTGGCCGGCGCGATTTGAAAAAATTGCTACAAAACCGGATGTCTATATTGACGGTGCACACAATGAAGATGCAGCTGTGGAATTGGCAAAAACCATAGCTTTTTATAAAGCGCGTCCTTCGTTTACAAATAAGAAAATAATATATATAATGGGTGTATTAAAAGATAAGGAATATGACAAAATAATCCGCGAAACCTATTCGTTGGCAGATGGAATTATTACAGTGAAAACACCGCACAATGCAAGGGCGATGGATGCTTATGAGTTAGCCCGGGCGGTATCTTTATATCATCCCAATGTTACGGCGGCGGACGGATTGTTTGAGGCGGTTGAAATGGCATATCTGATGGGTGGCAGGGACTGTGTCATCATCGCTTTTGGTTCTCTTTCTTATCTGGGGGAATTAAAGGCAATTATACAAGAACACAAATGGACGAGGAGAGACTCCCATGGTAAATAAAGAGAAAATTAAAGAAGCAGTTGTCCTTTTATTGGAAGGAATTGGAGAAGATGTTAATCGGGAAGGCTTACTTGATACACCAGACCGGATTGCACGTATGTATGAAGAAATCTTTTCCGGTATGGATCAGAGTGCTTCACAACACTTACAAAAGACATTTACAGCCGGACACAATGAAATTGTATTGGAAAAAGATATTGTTTTTTATTCTATGTGTGAGCATCACCTGATGCCTTTTTACGGAAAAGCACATGTGGCTTATATTCCAAGCGGAAAGGTTGTGGGTTTAAGCAAGATTGCGCGTACGGTTGAAGTATATGCCAAGCGTCTTCAGATTCAGGAAAAGATGGGTGCGCAGATTGCGGATGCCCTGATGGAGGAATTACATGCTAAAGGTGCGATGGTCATGATAGAGGCAGAGCATATGTGCATGACGATGAGAGGTGTGAAAAAGCCGGGAAGTAAAACGGTTACCATCGTGACACGTGGTGCTTTTGCAGATGATGAAAAGCTTCAGAACAGTTTTTATCAGATGCTGCATGAGTAGAATGAAATACAAAAAACAACTTTAATCGCATGAAATGTCACAAAAATGTTCAGTACAAAAAAAGAAACGGCATGAAAGTGACGTGAATGTAAAATGAACTGATAGTGGATGTTATAGATAAATAAAGAGAGAATAGTTAGAATGATAATAAAAGACAAAATATTCGATACAGATCATCACTGTTATGTTATGGGAATTTTAAATGTCACCCCGGATTCTTTTTCCGACGGTGGTAAATGGAATAATTTGGATAAAGCGTTGTTCCATGCTGAGGAAATGATTCTGGACGGTGCACATATTCTGGATGTCGGAGGCGAGTCAACAAGACCGGGAGGATATACCTTGTTGTCTGATGAAGAAGAAATAGAAAGAGTGGTTCCGGTTATCGAAGCACTGCGTCAGAGATTTGATATTCCGATTTCTCTGGATACTTATAAAAGCAGGGTGGCAGAAGCCGGAATTAAGGCAGGCGCCGACATGATTAATGACATCTGGGGATTAAAATATGATGCAAGGATGGCAGAGGTTATTGCCAAAAATAAAATGACCTGTTGTCTGATGCACAACAGGCAAAAACCGGATTATCAGAATTTTATGCAGGATGTCTTACGGGATTTGGAAGAGACATTGAAGATTGCACAAAACGCAGGAATTCCCTATTCCGATATTTGTATTGATCCGGGTGTGGGATTTGGAAAGACCTATGAAAATAATTTGGAGATTATCAACAAACTGGAGGAGCTGCATTCGTTTGGACTACCGATTCTTTTAGGAACCTCCAGAAAATCTGTGATTGGTCTGACTTTGGATTTGCCGGCGGATTCCCGTGTGGAGGGAACACTTGCAACGACCGTCATCGGAGTGATGAAGGGTGCAGGTTTTGTCCGTGTTCATGATATTAAGGAAAATGTCAGAGCTATTCGCATGACAGAGGCAATTTTACATTCATGATGAAAGGGGTGTGTTTTTATGGATCAAATCAGAATTGACCGGTTAAAAGTTTTTGCACATCATGGGGTGTATCCCGAGGAATCGGCACAGGGACAGAATTTTTATGTCAGTGCCATATTGGATGTTGATACCAGAGAAGCCGGTTTGCGAGATGAATTGTCCGAATCGGTAGATTATGGTTCTGTCAGTATGTTTATAGACAAATTTATGAAAAAGAACACCTTTAAGCTACTCGAAGCGGTTGTGGAAAATCTGGCAAGGGAGATTTTATTAAAATATCCGTTGGTTCATTCTGTCACCTTAAAGGTAAGCAAACCGCAGGCACCAATTCCCTTACCTTTTGAAGATGTCTCTGTGACGGTAAAAAGAGGGTGGCATGTAGCCTATATTGCCTTTGGTTCCAATCTTGGAGATCGTGAGGAATATATCAGACAGGGATTGGAAATGCTGGAAAATGAAAATGACATCTATGTTTTGCGTACTTCGGAAATTATTGAGACAGAAGCTTATGGGGATGTCGCAACCGAAGCTTTTTTAAATGGTGTGATAAAAGTCAAGACGCTTTTAACACCTTATGAATTGCTGCGTATATGTCATGAAATTGAGAAAAAGGCAGGTAGAGTTAGAACAGCTCATTGGGGAAACCGGACACTGGATCTGGATATTTTATTCTATGATGAGATGATCTTAGAGGATGAATATCTGACCATTCCTCATATTGATATAAAAAATCGTGATTTTGTGCTAATCCCCATGGCGGAAATTGCACCGGGATTTGTACATCCGGTCTACCGGCTGACAATGAAAGATATGAAGGAGAACTTATGTCTGACAAAATCAAATTAATCCTAATTATCGGTGTGATTGTTTTGGGACTTGGCGGTGGTATTGCGTATAATACCTTTAAGGATTATCTGCATTCCAATCCGGAGGGAACGGTAGGAAATACAACCGGCAATCTGAATAACGGCGGAATGTTTTGTGAAAAGGACGGAAAGTTGTTTTTTGCTAATGCGTATGATAACAACCGTCTATATGTCATGGATCTTGATGGAACGGGTGCAAAATGCCTTACCGACAGTCCGGTATCCTATATCAATGTTGATAAAAACTATGTTTATTATTTTATCAACAATCTGTCCTCTGTTACCGGAATGGGAGGTTTTAAGGTTTCCATGCTGGGATTGTACAGGACGGATAAAAAAGGAAATAAAACAAAGTGCATGGAAAAAGTGACATGTGGTGTCGTTCAGCTGATTGATAATGACTTGTTTTATCAGCGGTATGATAATCAGGATGGAATATCGTTACAAAGGATGGATACCAGAAATAAGGAAACGGAAAAAGTGATGGGTTTTGATGCCAATCCTGCCTGTGTCTATGACGGAAAGATTTATTATAACGGAAAAGAAGGGGATCATTATTTATATGTTTATGATCCGAAATCTAAGACTTCCCAAATGATCTATGATGGAAATATCTGGAATCCGGATTACCAGAACGGATATATCTATTTTATGAATATTGATGATGATTACTGCTTGTATCGTTACAATATCGCATCAGGAGAGGCAGAAAAAATAACTGATGACCGTTGTGATACCTTTATTTGCTGCGGAGATTATATTTTCTATCAGAAAAATTCCAAGACAGAACCTGCATTGATGCAAATCCGCGCAGACGGCAGTGAACCCATGGAGTTAGCAGAAGGTAACTACACAAACTTCGGAGTAGCGGGCGGCGTCTTCTATTTTTCAGAGTTCGGACTTTCAACACCGATGTATCAATACAATGTATTAAGCGGAGGCGGTGTCCAGACATTTACGGCTGCAGAAGAAGCTGCGCTGAAAAAGAAATGATACACATCATATATACAATGCATTATATATGATGTGAGTAGCACGTGTTGGGGATATGGCAACAGAGCAATGAACAGAGCACAATAAAATGAGATAGAATGAAATAAAATAGAACAGAAAACAGAATAAAACAGAAATATAGAATAGAACAGAAAAACAAAATGAAACAGAAAAGAGACAGAAGATGGATTTATTACAATTACGGGATGAAATTGATGTGATTGACAAACAGATTGTTGAACTTTATGAAAAACGCGTTAACATCTGTAAGCAGGTTGCTGAATATAAAATAGAGAATGGGAAAAAGGTATTTGACCGTGTCAGGGAAGAAGAAAAAATTCGCAAGGTCAAAGCGTTGACCACCAGTGATTTTACAAGTCGCGCAGTAGAGGAATTGTTTGAGCAGATTATGTCGGTAAGCAGGAAACTGCAGTATCAGATTTTAGCGGAACACGGTAGCATCGGCAGACTGCCTTTTATGGGAGTGGACAGTCTGGATGATGGAAAGGTCCGTGTGGTTTTTCAGGGAGCAGAAGGTGCCTATTCACAGGCTGCCATGGTTCAATATTTTGGAGATAAGATACAGAGCTTTCATGTAAATACTTTTCGCGATGCCATGTCTGCTATTGAAGAGGGGAGTGCTGATTTTGCTGTTTTACCCATCGAAAATTCAACGGCAGGAATCATTAGCGAAGTGTATGATTTGCTTGTGGAATTTGAAAATTACATCGTGGGAGAGCAGATTATTAAAATTGAGCATTGTCTGTTGGGTGTTCCGGGCTCGACGATGGAGGATATCAAGACGGTATATTCACATCCACAGTCTCTGATGCAGAGTGCCAGATTTTTAAGCGAGCATAACTGGAAGCAGATCAGCATGCAAAATAATGCCTTTGCGGCACAAAAAGTTGTTAAGGATGAGGATAAGACACAGGCTGCCATTGCCAGTGCGTATGCCGGTGAAATTTATGGTCTGGATATATTAAAAAAGGGAGTTAACCAATCTGATACCAATTCCACCAGATTTATCATTGTTACCAATCAGAAAGTATTTTTAAAGGATGCCAAAAAAATCAGTATCTGTTTTGAGATTCCGCATGAAAGCGGATCGCTTTATCATATGCTTTCTCATTTTATTTATAATAATCTGAATTTGTGTAAAATTGAAAGCCGCCCGATTGAAGAGCGCAACTGGGAATACCGCTTTTTTGTTGATTTTGAAGGAAATCTGGCAGATGGAGCTGTTAAGAATGCGCTACGCGGTTTAAGGGATGAAGCGCGAAATATGAAAATTCTCGGAAATTATTAATGGGTTCGTTCATTGGAAAAGAGGTACATAAAAATGGCAGTAAAACTATTTGCGGCAATCGATGTCGGTTCCTATGAACTGACGATGAAAATATTTGAAATCTCGTCCAAATCCGGGATTAAGGAAATCGACTGTATCAATCACCGACTGGCACTGGGTGTGGATTCGTACAAGACAGGCAAGCTTTCCCGCGAAAAAATGGATGAACTGTGTGATACGCTTCGTGATTTCAAAGAAATTATGAAAACATACAAGGTTGATGCTTATAAGGCATATGGTACGAGTGCCATCCGGGAAACAGAAAATACACTGATTGTATTAGATCAGATTAAAAACCGGACCGGTATGACCGTGGATGTCATCAGTAACTCGGAGCAGCGCTTTTTAAATTATAAGGCAATCGCAACCAAAGGAGAGGCTTTTGATAAGTGTATCGAAGGTGGTTGTGCCATACTGGATATTGGTGGCGGAAGTGTTCAGATTTCACTCTTTGAAAAGGATTCACTGGTCACCACACAAAATATGCGTCTTGGTGTTATGCGTCTTAGGGAGCGTCTCGAAGCACTTGCGCCACGAAGCGGACAGTCTGAAAAGTTGATTGAAGAGATGGTAAACAATCAGTTTTCGTTATTCAAAAAAATGTATTTAAAAGAGCGTGAAATCCAGAACCTGATTGTCGTGGATGACTATCTTTCTGTTGTGTTGCAGAAAAATAAAATCTGTAAAGTTCCGGGAGAAATTGATTATGACGATTATCAAAAGTTCATGGATGAAGTCAGTCACAAAAACCGGATTGACTGTAGTCTGGCTTTGGAAATATCCGAAGAACATGCTTCTTTGATGTTTTACAGTGCGGTTTTAATAAAACGGATTATGGAAGTTACCGGCGCAAGCCACATCTGGGCACCCGGAACAACGCTTTGTGATGGAATTGCCTATGAATATGCACAGAAAAATAATCTGATTACGATTTCCCATGATTTTGAAAAGGATATTATTGCATCGACACAGACAATCAGCAAACGTTATATGTGCAGCAGAAAGCGAAATGAAAGCATTGAGCAGTTAGCGGTGTCTATTTTTGATACGATGAAAAAGGTGCACGGACTTGGAAAGCGTGAGCGGTTGTTGTTACAGATTGCGGCACAGCTCAATGACTGCGGAAAATATATTTCACAGACGGATGTCGGAGAATGCAGTTTCCGGATTATCATGGCCACGGAAATCATTGGTCTGTCTCATACAGAGCGTGAAATGGTTGCTTATGTGGCAAAATACAACCGGGATGAATTTGAGTATTATGAAAAGCTGGGTGAACATACGACGTTAAGCAGAGAAGCATATCTGATGATTGCAAAGCTGACCGCTATTTTGCGTGTGGCAAACGGACTGGATCGAAGTCATAAGCAGAAGTTTCAGAATGTCAAGACCAGTCTCAAGGACGATCAGCTCGTGATTACGGTTGATACAACCGAAGATATTACCTTAGAGACAGGTTTATTAACTGCCAGAGCAAAATTTTTTGAAGAAGTATACAGTGTCCGGCCTGTGATTAAGCAGAAGAGACGCGTATAGGAGGAAATAAGATGGCAAGCGAGATTAATTTCCAGGATCCGAAGTATTATGAGAACCGCGAATTGAGCTGGTTAAAATTTGATTATCGAATTCTGTATGAAGCAAGGGATAAAGAAAATCCGTTATTTGAAAGACTAAAATTTTTGAGTATCACAGCCTCCAATCTGGATGAATTTTTCATGGTCAGAGTGGCTTCCTTAAAGGATATGGTACATGCCAAATATCACAAAAAAGATATTGCAGGTATGACGCCGTTAGAACAGCTTGAGGCGATTAATAAAGAGACACATGCGCTGGTAAATATGCAGTATTCTACGTATAACCGGAGCCTTTTGCCGCAGTTGTCTCTAAACGGGATTCAGATTATTACGCACCATGAAAATCTGACGAAAAAGCAGGCTGAGTTTGTCGATGCTTATTTTGAAGATACGGTATATCCGGTTTTAACGCCCATGGCCGTGGATTCATCAAGACCGTTTCCGTTAATCCGCAATAAATCCCTCAATTTGGGCGCATTGGTTCGAAAAAAAGGTATAAAAGAAGAAAAGGCCGTTAAGGAAGACAAAGGAAACGCAAAAGGATTAAAAGACGGTAAAGATGACGAAATCGAATTTGCAACTGTTCAGGTTCCCAGTGTTTTGCCACGTATTTTTGAAATTCCGGAACAACAACAGCGGACTTTCATCTTTTTGGAAGAAATCATTGAGAGAAATATTGAAAAACTCTTTTTAAATTATGATGTCTTAAGTGTTCATCCATTCCGCGTTATGCGAAATGCGGATCTTTCCATCGAAGAAGATGAAGCGGAAGATCTGTTAAAAGAGATTGAGAAGCAGTTGAAAAAGCGGCAGTGGGGAGAGGCTATCCGGTTAGAGGTTGAGGACGGTATTGATAAGCCATTACTCCGTATTATCCGCAAGGAACTGAATGTTTCTGAAGAAGAAATCTATTATATCAACGGACCGTTGGATTTAACCGTGCTGATGAAATTGTACGGGTTGGACGGCTTTGATGAGCTGAAGGAAAAACCTTATATTCCGCAGCCGGTACAGAAGCTTCCGCCCGAATGTGATATTTTTGAGCAGATTCGCAAACAGGATATCCTGCTACACCATCCTTATCAGACCTTTTCTCCGGTGGTAGATTTTATAAAAAATGCTGCAAGAGATCCGCAGGTGCTTGCCATTAAGCAGACCTTGTATCGTGTCAGTGGCAACTCGCCTATTATAGCGGCTTTGGCTCATGCGGCTGAAAATGGAAAACAGGTTTCGGTTCTGGTGGAATTGAAAGCCCGTTTTGACGAGGAAAATAATATTGTATGGGCAAAGAAACTGGAAAAAGCAGGCTGCCATGTTATTTACGGACTTGTCGGATTAAAAACCCATAGTAAGATCACACTGGTAGTCCGCAGGGAAGAGGATGGAATTCGCCGTTATGTTCATTTGGGAACCGGTAATTACAACGATGCGACTGCAAAGCTGTATACGGATCTCGGACTTTTAACCTGTCGCGAAGATATAGGAGAAGATGCAACGGCGGTATTCAACATGCTTTCCGGTTATTCCGAGCCAAGAAGCTGGAATAAGCTGGCACTTGCACCGCTGTGGTTAAAAAACAGATTTTTATATTTGATAGACCGTGAAATCGAACAGGCAAAGCAGGGGAATGAGGCAAGAATTGTAGCCAAGATGAATTCTCTTTGTGATAGAGACATTATAGAGGCTTTGTATCAGGCAAGTTCGGCAGGAGTTAAAATCGAGTTGATTGTCCGGGGAATTTGCTGTTTGAAGGTCGGCATTCCCGGAGTATCCGAAAATATTACGGTTCGTTCCATTGTGGGAACTTTCTTAGAGCATAGTCGTATCTTTTATTTTGAAAACGGTGGAAATCCGGAATATTACCTTGCCAGCGCAGACTGGATGCCGCGTAATTTAAACCGCCGTGTGGAAATACTGTTTCCCATTGAGCAGCTGGATTTGAAGGAAGAAGTACAGCATATTTTAAACTGTCTATTGAAAGATACCATGAAGGCTCAGCTTTTGGATAAGGATGGAAATTATGATCGAATAGACCGTCGCGGAAAAGAGCTTTTCGGGGCACAGGCAAATTTCTGCAAAGAAGCAATGGAAGAAACGAAAAAAGCCGAAGAGGATCCGTTAAAAGAACGGGTATTTGTGCCGGCTACACATCATGAAGAATAAAATATTGACTATTTTTCACAAATGCTCATGCTAGAATGGCACTCATTAGGAGATCTTTTTTATGAATACCAAGATTAAATTAATTGCAACAGACGTGGATGGAACACTGGTTAAAGATTCTTCGCCACAGATGTATGATGAAATGATTGATATTATACAAAAGTTAAGCGATCAGGGAATCCGATTTGTGATTGCCAGCGGAAGACAGTACGGGAGCATTCGCAAGATGTTTGCGCCTGTTAACCGAAAACTGGATTATATTGCGGAAAACGGTGCGCATATTTTATTGGCGGCGGAGAATTTTTCCATTACAAAGATGGAAAAAAGTGATGTGGAAGAAATTATGGCAGACTTACGTACGCTGTATCCGGAGGAATGCCATGTTGTGGCATCGACCTCTCATGGCTGTTATTTAGAATCCAAGGATGAGGATTTTATTCGCCTAATTACCGATTCTTATCGGAATGATGTGACCCTGACGGATGATATTCTGGCAGAGGATGAAGAATTTTTAAAGCTTGCTGTTTACAAAAAAGGCAGTATCCGAAACATCGGAGAACAGATTTTAATTCCCAAATGGAAGGATCGGGTCAAAACGACCATGGCCGGAGAGGAATGGGTGGATTTCATGGATTTTTCGGTTGATAAGGGAAATGCATTACGAAAGATTCAAAAAGAACTTGGAATTTTGCCACAAGAGACCATGGTCTTTGGCGATAATGATAATGATCTGGGCCTGATTATGGCAGCAGAAGAAAGTTATGCCGTGGAAAATGCTGTTGACAATGTGAAAAAGGCGGCAAAACATATTTGCCCCGGATGGAAGGATAAGGGCGTATGGCAGATTTTGCAGGCATTTTATGATAATTACATGGAAAAGGAGAAAGATTATGCCGGATTTTGATGAAAAAGTATTACAATGTTTTTTGGAGAATCAGTTAAAACTGTACCCGGAACCGGTTGCGCAAACCCCGGAGGAGGCAAAGAATTATTTGGAGGAGTGCATGGCTTTAGTGGTCAATTCCAAAGAAGAAGTATGGGAATATTTTGATGAAGAAGGTGTTGATATGGAAAATATGGATGCCGATGGAATTGTGGAAGCCGATGAAGTGTTTGCAGTCGGAGACGGAAGATATTTGATTGTTGAGGGATAGGCAAAACAAAAACAGAAAAGATATTGATAAAATTAAGGATAGCTGCTCGTAAAACAGCTATCCTTTTTAGATATTTTGATGTAGAATTTACTAATTCGTTGTAGTCGCCAGACGTAAGACTTCTAAAAAGCCGTTATGATTATTATCCGCTTTCGTGATATAATCAGCGGCTTTTTTTGTGTCTTCTGTTCCGTTTACCATACAGACACCAATTCCGGCGGCTTCCAACATGGAAATATCATTTGCAGCATCACCTGCTGCAACAGAATTCGCAATGTCAATGCCGAGATAATCGCATAAAAACCGGACGGCATTGCCCTTGGAGGCATCTGCCATACAACATTCCAAATATAAAGGAGAGGAATAGAAGGTGTGCAGTTTTCCTTTTGCAACTTGAACCAATGCTTTTCGGAAATCTTCTAATTTACCATCTTCCTTTAAATGAACCAAAAGGAGTTTGAAGGGTTCTTCTTCCAGTGCTGCAACGACATCATCGGTAATGATGGCCGGCATATGGATGTGAATACGGTAATAGGCCAGTTCTTCATTATCGGCAGGGGAAATAATGGTATTTTTATTATAAGTGTGTGCATGAACACCACATTCTTTAGCTGTTTCCAATACTTTTTTTACATATTCAAAGGGAATACGACGTTCTAAGACCGGTTTTTCGTTTTCACAGTCATAGACCAATGCACCGTTGTAAGAAATAATATAGGTGCCGGGCAGAGCAAGTCCCAGTCTGTCTCTTGTTTCTAAAATACTTGCAAGTGGTCTTCCGCTGGAGAGTACAAAATTCCCACCTTGTGATGTAAAATTCAGGATGGCATCATGGATTTCGGGCGAAAGATTTTTTTCGTCATCCAAAAGAGTTCCGTCCATATCGGAAAAGATGATACGGTCCTTGTATTTTCCATGTTCTCTTCGGTATTTCTTGATATTGTCCAATACATCTTCGGGAACGAAGAGGTGACCGTAACCTGTGCCTAAATCCAGTTTTTGCTTGTTGACACCATGAAAATCGGAACCACCGGATATTAGTAGGTTGTATTTGTCTGCCAAATGGCGAATTTGTCGTTCTTCCGATGAATTGTAAGTAGAGTAAATAGCTTCTATGCCAACTAATCCGACTGCCTTTAAGTCGGTGATAAGCTGCTCCAACTTTGCCTTACTTAAGTGATAGAGAATGGGATGAGCCAGTATAGGAACACCGCCGGCGCGTAGAATCAGTTCAACTGCCTGCATGGGCGTAACTTTGTGGCGAGGTACAAAGCAGGGGGCATGGTCGCCGATATAACGCTCGAATGCTTCATTTCTGCTTTTTACAGCTCCGATTTCTAATAAATATGCCGCATAATGAGCACGAGTCAATACGGAACCTTCATATTTTCGACATAATTGTTCGTAGGAGATATCAATTCCGTGTTCTGCCAGTTTTTCACACATCTTTTGATTGCGGGCATCTCTGGCATCGCGGAAATCCTGAAGATATTCCTCAAAATGTTCACTATGATGATTGATATACAGACCTAAGATGTGAATATCCCTGCCTTCATATTCTGTGGAAAATTCAATGGCGGGTATGATTTCGAGATTCGTTCCCTTTGCCGCAGCAAAAGCTTCATCAATTCCCTCTGTCGTGTCATGGTCGGAGAGTGCAATAGCTGCTAACCCTTTTTTGACTGCGTATTCGACCAGTTCTGTTGGGGTAAAACTTCCATCTGATTTGGTTGAATGTGTGTGTAAGTCGACTGCTCTCATATTGGCATAATTCCTTTTGTTACAATTTGTATATTATGATACCAGGGATTGCGAGAGCACAAAGTGCGTAGCAATTCGTTGGTATCATGGGGCAAAAGATACTGGTATCATAAAATTAGCTTTGAGCATCCTTCCTTTCGAAGCAATGTCAAAGCTAATGGTATTAATTGTTGTCGTCTTCTGTATTGGCTGTATAGACGGTACGTTTTCTTGCCATTTCATCACTTGCAAGATATTCGTCATAGGTTGTGATTTTATCAACCAAAGTGCCGTTTGGAAGGATTTCCATAATACGGTTGGCAGTTGTCTGTACAAATTGATGGTCGTGGCAGGCAAAAAGCTCAACGCCGGGGAATTTAATCAGACCGTTGTTTAAAGCGGTGATGCTTTCCATATCCAGATGGTTGGTAGGTTCATCCAAAATCAGGCAGTTAGCACCGCTAATCATCATTTTGGAAAGCAGACATCTTACTTTTTCACCACCGGATAAGACTTTGACTTTTTTGACACCGTCTTCGCCGGCAAACAACATACGTCCCAAGAAACCGCGTACATAGGTAATATCATCTACGGGAGAGTAACCCATCAGCCAGTCGGCAATGGTGTAATCATTGTCGAATTCGCTGGTTGAGTCCTTGGGGAAATAAGCCTGTGAAGTGGTAACGCCCCATTTAAAGCTACCTTCGTCCGGTTCTAATTCTCCCATTAGAATTTTAAATAGAGTTGTCTTGGCTAATTCATTACCGCCAACAAAAGCAACTTTATCATCATGTCCTAAAATAAAGGAGATGTGATCCAACACTTTTTCACCGTTGATGGTTTTCGTCAGGTTTTCTACCGATAAAACTTCGTTGCCGATTTCACGGTCGGGACGGAAATCGATGTAGGGATATTTACGACTGGAAGGCTTGATGTCATCCAACTCAATTTTTTCCAATGCACGTTTACGGGAGGTTGCCTGCTTAGATTTGGAAGCGTTGGCAGAGAAACGGGAGATGAATTCCTGTAACTCTTTGATTTTTTCTTCTTTCTTTTTATTGGCTTCTTTCATCTGTTTTACCAGTAATTGGCTGGATTCGTACCAGAAATCATAGTTGCCGGCATATAACTGGATTTTGCCATAATCAATATCGGCAATATGCGTACATACTTTGTTTAAGAAATAACGGTCATGGGAGACTACGATGACGGTATTGTCAAAGTCAATCAAAAAGTCTTCTAACCATGCGATTGCATCTAAATCTAAATGGTTAGTAGGCTCATCCAAAAGAAGAATATCCGGATTGCCGAATAGAGCTTTTGCCAATAAGACTTTCACTTTCTGACTACCGTTTAAGTCACTCATGATGCTGTAGTGAAGTTCGGTCTCGATTCCCAGACCATTTAACAGCATGGCAGCATTGGTCTCAGCGTCCCAACCGTCCATCTCGGCAAATTCACCTTCTAATTCACTGGCACGGATACCATCTTCGTCCGAAAAGTCTTCTTTGGCATAGATGGCTTCTTTTTCTTTCATGATTTCATATAATCTGGCATTGCCCATGATGACAACATCCATAACGGGGTAGGAATCATATTTGAAATGATCCTGTTCCAATACGGAAAGACGCTGACCGGGCGTAATCACAATCTCACCATTGGTGGTTTCTAAAGCACCGGACAAAATCTTTAAAAAGGTTGATTTGCCTGCACCGTTGGCACCAATCAGTCCATAGCAGTTTCCTTCTGTAAATTTGATATTTACATCTTCAAATAAGGCTTTCTTGCCTACTCTATACGTTACGTTATTTGCACTAATCATTGTAAAACCTCTGTTTTTCTATATTTTTTAAAGTTAGACATACATTTTAATTATACATAAAAACGCCAAGTTTTCAAGAAAAACTACCGCTACGTATAAAATAAGCAAGATTGTTATCGTGGATAGTAGTAGTTTTGATTGAAAGGAACGACTCACAATGATATTATAATTGTATGGGAAACTAGAGAGCCGGGCGGCTTACCCTCTTTTTTCGGAGGGGCTAACCCTCTAGACGAAAGAAAGGAGGGCGTTGCCAATGTATGTTACATATACTGATTTAATTCAGATTGGAATATTCATTTGCGCCCTTGTTGGATTGTGTTACACGATTTTCAAGGGAAAACGAAAATAGCCGCCACTATTCGCAGTAGTGACGGCTGTTTGTAAAAACAGTATGCTTATTACTTGAGGGTAGCCGCTTCTCTAGCTTTCCCTTTTTCTATCATCAATATAACATAGGTAGGGCATTTTTTGCAAGGAATAAAATCTGTCTGAGAAATATTTTGGTTTATAATTATTGAAGGTGTAAACACATACCACCCCATTTTAATGTGTCTACTCATCCGGTATCGCATTTACAACTTGATTTTTACCGTGGCGTTTGCCGTAATATAAACGGTTGTCTGCAGTGGATACCAGCTTGTTGAGCGGTAATCCCGGACTATATTCTGCTATGCCGAACGTCATGGTCACACTGACAAAATCTGTGCCATAAGGAACCCGAATCTGTTCGATGGACTGTCGGATTTTCTCAGCGACTTCGTTGGTAACTGTTTCGTTTTCCGGTATAAAAATGAGAATTTCTTCACCGCCCCAACGGCATATCCGGCAACCTTCCGAGGCATTTTCGGAAATCTTTTTGGCAACCTGCACTAAAACCTGATCTCCAATATTGTGTCCGTAAGTATCATTAACCCGTTTAAAATCATCAATATCACCCAAAATGATAGAAAAAACAAGGCCGACACCCTTGGATTGTTCCAAAGCGGTTGTCAAATATTTGTCCATGCTTCTACGATTAAACAAGCCCGTTAGCGGATCCTTACTCGATACGGATTCTAATAAAGTATATTGTTCTTCCAGACGAATCTCATTTTGCCGGATCTCAATCGTAAACAAAATAGAAAAAAGCAGCAACCCTAAAAAACCGATAATGGCATTGATACTGTACATGAGGGTCATATGCGGATCGAAAATACACTTTGTATAAAGGGGCGTGATATTCGCAGATAAAACACGTGTTAAAACAAAAACGACCATGGACAACAGTACAAAGAAAAAAGGTTTTTTGATACCATGTCCAAATTGTGGGGAAGAGTAAGCCAGATAAAAAGAAACAGGAGTCAGTGCAATCAGATAGATCATAAATCCCCAGTCCCAACCGGCCAAAAGTGTGGCAAAGGATGCAAAAAAAGTAATCTCTGCATAACAACAATAATACATGAGTGCATATTTACGCTGTGCTGTGAATTTAAAACCCATGACCAAATAGAGGATAACGGCAAAGATATTGTAAATAAACAAAATGGAATATTCAAAAAAGTAAAAGCAAATGCAAAGAGCGATATGGATAACTGCAAGAACAACAGAAATAAACCGGTATTTATCTAGTTCGGAAACTGTTTTTTCACCGGTCAGAATTAATTGAATATTTTGAAATAACCGTCTCAATCCACCCATAGTTGAATACTTTCTGCTTGTGTATTACCCTCAATTAATACTTGTATTCCTACAATATGCATTCCTAGAATATGTATCCCTACAATAAAGAATCCTAGCAAAAAATGCATGGGCTATTATTGACTCATGAAATGCAAAAAGAGAGTTAAATTATATATCCGCAATTTGTGCTAAACGGATACATCAAAATTAGATCCGATATGAGGATTTACAGATAATTCCATGGAAGAATCGATAGCAGAAATAAGCTGATCGCCAATGTTCTGATTTAGTTCAAGTGATTTGTCCAGCATTGCAATACCGACGCTGTTCATGATGTTGCTTTGTGACATTGCCATTGATAATGCGGGAATATCCATAGGAAATTCCTCCTTTCGGATTTTATAAAAGTTCGAAGATTGCTTAGATTGTAAAGTGTTGTAGCAATCCGAATATATCATTGATAACTATTCTAATTATATGTCAATATTTTAGCACACATGAAATCAAAAGAAAACTAGGTTTTGAAAAAAACGAACTTTTTTTAACTTTTTTAAGATATGCAGCAGCCACGGTGCTAGACAAAAGATAGGAAAAAAGCTATAATCAGATTGTATTTGCAATTCATTTGGGGGATTGCAGCAGAATTGGGAAGTTTTAAAAGAGAGGGAATTGGTTTATGGCATTTGGACTTATACCTTTGGAAAAACGTCTGAAAGAAAATATCCGCAATTATTCGCTGGATCAGATTTTTGATATCGGTGCGTTGTCGGATTATCTTGACAGCTTACATAGAACGACCGGGATTAGCCTGCTTTTGACTGACCGTCATGGAGAAAAAACGGTTAGCATGGGCAACTTTGTTGGGTTTAAGCCGGATACGGAGCATGAGCCCGGCAATAAGATTAAGGTACAAAATCGTACGATAGCTCATTTATATTTAAAAGATGAAGAGATGACGGATTTAGATAAGAAAAATCTGGTTGATAATTTGGTTATCGCACTTACAAAACAGGCAGAAAAGACATATGAGTCAGCAGAGCTTTCTCTATATGTGGATGATTTGGAAAAGCGTCTGGAAAAAGAGCAGTATCAGGTAAAACACGGACAAAAAGAAGATGCTCTCACAGGAGTGTTAAACAGTACTCATTTTGATAATAAACTGCGTGTGGTCGATCGTTCCCAAGTTATTCCTGTTGCAGTAGTATGTGCCAACATCAATGACTGGAAATATGTGAATGATCACTTCGGTGATGAGGAAAGTGACCGTCTGATACAGGTCGTTGCCAATATTTTAAAAGAAGAGGCAAAGCCGGAATACATCATAGGACGGTGCGGCGGAGATTTTTTCAATATCTTAATCCCAATGGCAGAGGATGACGAAGCAAAGGATTACTGTGCACGTGTCCAGCAAAAATGCCTGGAGTTTGAAGATGAACACCTGGCACCGAGTGTGGCGTGTGGTTTTGTTCTAAAATACAATGTGGAACAAAAATTACAGGATTTACTTTCCGATGCGGAATATGAAATGTTCAACAACAAATTTGAAATAAAGAATGCTCCCGGATATCGTGAGCGATTGGAAAAAGCATAATATTTCGGATAAAAGGACTTTGTAAAGAGACCGTTTAGCCGGTCTCTTTCTGTTGTAAACAATGAGCCCAACAAATAAACGGAGTGAAGAATATGAAAGCCGTGTTTTTTGATATTGACGGTACTTTATTTATACAGAATAAAGGGGTTCCCAAATCAACGATAGAGGCAATCAGAAAAATACAGGAGAACGGACATAAAGCATTTGTCTGTACAGGCAGAAGCCGTGCCATGATACCTCAAAATCCGATTTTGGACATCGGATTTGACGGAGTTGTGGGAGCCTGTGGCGCTTATGGCGAATTAGACAATCATATGGTTTTTGATGACCATCTCTCCGATGCACAGCTACAAAAGATGTATGAAATTTTTCGGAGATACGATACCATGTATATTTTAGAAGGTACCGAATATATCTATTATGATGAAGTGACATTTGAGGATAATCCCGATGATTGGTATGTGCAGTTAGTAAAAAACATGCTGAAGGAACGTTTTATCTCGGTGCAGTATGCAATGAAGCATTTTGGAAAAGTGGAAGCCAATAAGGTTAGTCTGGCGGAAAAAAACGGGATCAGTAACGAACCGTTGTATGATTTGTTCCGTTCGGATTATGAGGTGTTGGTTCACGATTTTAGGGTTGCGGAAATAGTTCCGAAAGGCTGTCATAAGGCAAAAGGGATGGAACGGATGTGTAATCAGATCGGTATTGACATCCGCGATTCCATAGCAGTAGGAGACAGTATCAATGATGTGGATATGTTAAGGGCTGCCGGGATAGGAATTTGTATGGGGAACGGAACCGAGATTGCCAAAAAGAACGCAGATTATATTACAAAAGATCTCTATGATGACGGAATTTATCATGCATTGAAACATTTTGATTTATTTTAATCCAGAAATTAAATAATCAGCAATTTTAATCCGTATTTTTAATTAGTAATCCGTAAATGTCGTGTAGAAAACACCATATATTTCCAACAATTTAAATTTTATTTATATTTGTTTATAATTATTTTATGATAAAGTTATAAAAAATCAGTTGAAAAAATACGCTGTGAAGTATATAAATGAATTTGAAAGATGAAAACGGATCCGTACAAAAGAAAAGCCGGCAGGAAACAGATGTCGGCGTATCAAAAGCAAACCAAAGATTATTTTAATCAATACATATTTTTAAGGAGGCTTTTATCATGAAATTATTACCACTTGGCGAAAGAGTTGTCTTGAAACCTCTCGCAGCAGAAGAAACAACCAAATCCGGTATCGTTTTACCCGGTGCCGACAAAGAGAAACCGCAGCAGGCAGAAGTTGTTGCAGTTGGTCCCGGAACCGAAGATGTAAAAATGGAAGTTAAGGTTGGAGATAAGGTAATTTATTCAAAATATGCAGGTACCGAAATCAAAGACGGTGATGAGACTGTGATTATCTGCTCACAGAAAGATGTTTTAGCAATTATTGAAGCATAGTTTTTGGATGAACAGAAGATTTAAAAGATATTATTTTTGATATAATTTTTAATGAAAACATTTTGATATCAAAAAATTGAAATGAAAAGTAAATATTTTGAAAGAATAAAATTAGGGAGGCTGTTTTAGAATGGCAAAAGAAATTAAATACGGTGCAGAGGCACGTGCAGCATTAGAAGCCGGCGTTAATCAGCTGGCAGATACAGTTAGCGTAACATTGGGACCGAAAGGAAGAAATGTTGTTTTGGACAAATCTTTCGGTGCTCCGCTTATTACCAATGACGGTGTGACCATTGCAAAAGAAATTGAATTGGAAGATTCTTTTGAAAACATGGGTGCTCAGCTTGTGAAAGAAGTTGCTACCAAGACCAATGATGTAGCAGGTGACGGTACAACAACCGCAACCGTTTTGGCACAGGCTATGATCAATGCCGGAATGAAAAATCTGGCAGCAGGTGCTAACCCGATTATTTTAAGAAAAGGTATGAAAAAAGCAACCGCTAAAGCTGTGGAAGCTATCGCAGGCATGAGCCAGCCGGTTAACGGAAAAGAGCATATTGCTAAGGTTGCAGCAATTTCCGCTGCTGATGAAGAAGTTGGAAATCTGGTTGCAGATGCAATGGAAAAAGTATCCGGAGACGGTGTCATCACAATCGAAGAATCAAAGACCATGCAGACAGAGCTTGATTTAGTAGAAGGTATGCAGTTTGACCGTGGATATATTTCCGCATATATGGCATCCGATATGGAAAAAATGGAAGCTGTATTAGACAATCCTTATATCCTGATTACAGATAAGAAAATCAGCAATATTCAGGAAATTCTTCCTATTTTAGAACAGATTGTTCAGTGTGGTGCAAAGCTTTTAATCATTGCTGAAGATGTTGAAGGAGAAGCTTTAACAACATTAATCGTAAACAAATTGCGCGGAACCTTCAACGTAGTTGCAGTAAAAGCTCCCGGATATGGTGACCGTAGAAAAGCAATGCTTGAGGATATCGCTATTTTAACAGGTGGTCAGGTAATTTCCTCTGAGCTTGGCATGGACTTAAAAGAAGCAACCATGGATATGCTTGGCCGTGCTAAATCTGTTAAAGTTCAGAAAGAAAACACAGTCATTGTTGACGGTGAAGGTGAAAGCGCTGATATTCAGGCAAGAATTGCAAACATCAAACAGCAGATTGATGAAACAACTTCTGATTTCGATAGAGAAAAATTACAGGAAAGACTTGCCAAACTGGCAGGCGGCGTTGCCGTTATCCGTGTAGGTGCAGCTACCGAGACCGAAATGAAAGAAGCAAAACTTCGTATGGAAGATGCACTGGCAGCTACAAGAGCAGCTGTTGAAGAAGGCATCATTGCAGGTGGCGGATCTGCTTATATTCATGCATCCAAAGAGGTTGCCAAACTGGCAGATACTCTGGAAGGTGATGAAAAGACAGGTGCCCAGATTATCTTAAAGGCATTGGAAGCTCCGTTATATCACATCGCATCCAATGCAGGATTGGAAGGCAGTGTTATCATCAATAAAGTTCGTGAATCCGAAGTTGGTATCGGTTTTGATGCATTAAAAGAAGAATATACCGATATGGTTGCTGCAGGTATCCTGGATCCCGCAAAGGTTACAAGAAGTGCATTGCAGAATGCAACCAGTGTTGCATCTACCTTACTGACAACCGAATCGGTGGTTGCAACCATCAAAGAGCCTACACCTCCGATGCCTGCAGGCGGAATGGATGGAATGATGTAATATCATCCGAAAGTTCAAAACAGAAATTTGAAATAGAATTAATGAAGATTATCATAATCATGAAATGCCGTAAGCTTTTGCTTACGGCATTTTTTTGCTTAAAAATGCAGGAGCAGTGTGGTGTTGCGAATATCAATCGTCATATTTTGAATAAACAGTTGCGAAAATGTTGTATAATGTTAAAATAGAACTGTCTTTTGATGGCACTTTTGGGCGGTGACAGCGTTTTGTATCGTCATCTGACAAAAATAAAAAAGAGGTAATTTTTATGGAAAAAATTTTAATTGCGACCGATTCGGCAAGTGATATTTCGGAAGAAATAGAAAAAGAACTTGGGATTAAGATTCTGCCTTTCACCATTATGATTGGCGATCAGTCTTATATAAGCCGCAAAGATTTTACACCGGAAGGATTTTATGATTTGATGGCAGAGCATGATGAAATTCCGAAAACATCACAGATTACCCCGTTTGAATTTCAGGAATTTTATTTAGAAGCAGCAAAAGCCGGATATACGGATGTGGTTTTGGTTTTAATCAATTCCCAGGGAAGTTCTACTTTTGCAAATTCATTAATGGCAAAGGATTTGTTTTATGAAGAATATCCCGAATATGAAGGAAAAATCCATTTTTATAATTATGATGGTATGGGATATTCCGCGCAGTACGGACAACCGGTCATAGAAGCGGCAAAAATGGTAAAAGAAGGAAAAGAACTAAAGGAAATACTGGAGTATTTAACCTATGAGCTGCCCCGCAGAAAAGTGTATTTTGGTATGTATACTTTAAAATATGCCGGAAAAAGCGGACGTATTCCTTCTGCGGCCGCCTTTGTTGGTGACCGTCTGAATTTGAAACCGATTATGAAAATATATCATAATCAGTTGGTGACCGGAGCAAAGGTGCGTGGTGAAGTTAAGATTATTCCGCGCATGGTAGAACTGACCATTGCCGATATGGAGCCGGGAACACCTTACAGTATTATTTATGGAAATGAACCTTCTGCAGTAAAGGCTGCTGAGGAACTGATGCGTGATATTACAGGTTACGGACCGGAAGGATATTATCCGATTGGTGCTGCCGTTGCCGCAAATGCTGGGCCAAGAACTGTGGGAATTGCCTTTCATGTAAAAGACGAGTTTGAAAATGAAGGATATAAGCCGCAGTAATCAGCTTATTAAATGGGTAATTCGCATGAATTATTTGCACGAAATGATTGTAAATAATTAGTACGAACCGATTGTGATATATTTTCACAAAATGATCGTGTATTGATTTTCACAAAATGATCGTAAATTGACGAATGTATGAAATGATACTATAATGTTTTTTATGTTGGGGCAAAGGCCAAACGTATGACCTTTTGACCCTGATATCATCATATTTTTTGCAAAAGATTGAAGACTGGGGAAGTGGAAAGTATGGCTGACAGTATCCTGCAGGATCATATTTTGAAAACAGAAGGAAAAGCAAAAAAAACAGAGCTTGTCATTGACGACGGACGTATTGAATCGATTGAAGAATATACCAGTCCGGAGGAACTTTACAAGGATCTGATTGTTCGTGTGCGCAAATATCATCCAAGTGATGATATCAGCCTGATTGAAAAGGCTTATCGCCTTGCGGATGATGCACATCGCAATCAGGTTCGAAAGTCAGGAGAGCCTTATATTATTCATCCGTTATGTGTGGCAATTATACTTGCAGACCTGGAAATGGACAAGGAAACAATTGCTGCCGGTCTTTTGCATGATGTGGTCGAGGATACGATTTTTACAACTGAGGAAATCAAAGAACAATTTGGCAGCGATGTTGCGCTTTTAGTGGACGGCGTTACGAAGCTGAGCCGTTTGCAATATGACGGAGATAAACTGGAACTGCAGGCAGAAAATCTGCGAAAAATGTTTCTGGCAATGGCCAAGGATATCCGTGTTATTCTGATTAAGCTTGCCGACAGACTGCATAATATGCGTACTCTGGATCATATGATTCCGGAAAAGCAGCAGGAAAAAGCCAGAGAAACTTTGGATATTTATTCCCCCATTGCACAGCGTCTGGGTATTTCCAAGGTCAAGGTAGAGTTAGATGACCTTTCTTTAAAATATTTGCAGCCGGATGTCTATTATGATCTGGTTGATAAGATTGCGATTCGCAGAAGTGAACGTGAAAAATATGTCCAGAGCATTGTGGATGAAGTCAGTGAACATATTTCAAATGCCGGAATTGAGGCCAAAATTGACGGCCGTGTGAAACACTTTTTCAGTATTTATAAAAAAATGAAAAACCAGCATAAGTCGCTGGAACAGATTTATGATTTATTTGCAGTCCGTATTATTGTGGATTCGGTCAAAGACTGTTATGCGGCGCTGGGTGTAATTCATGAGATTTATAAACCGATTCCGGGTCGTTTTAAAGATTATATTGCAATGCCAAAGGCCAATATGTATCAGTCTTTGCATACGACTTTAATTGGTTCTGCCGGACAACCATTTGAGATTCAGATCAGAACCTACGACATGCACCGTACCGCAGAATACGGTATCGCTGCGCATTGGAAATACAAAGAAGCATCGGATGGTAAAAAGATATCGACCGGTGAAGAGGAAAAGCTTGCCTGGTTAAGACAGATTTTGGAGTGGCAGAGGGATACGGATGATAACAAGGAATTTATGACCTTGTTAAAGAGTGATTTGGACTTGTTTGCCGATAATGTATACTGCTTTACACCAAACGGAGATGTCAAAAACCTGCCGGCAGGTTCTACACCAATTGATTTTGCCTATTGCATTCATTCGGCTGTCGGAAATAAGATGGTCGGTGCCAGAGTAAACGGTAATATTGTAAACTTTGATTATGAACTGCAAAACGGTGACAAGGTTGAAATTATCACAAGTAATAATTCGCCGGGACCAAGCCGTGACTGGTTATCTCTTGTGAAGTCCACACAGGCCAAAAATAAGATTAACCAGTGGTTTAAAAATGAGTTTAAGGATGAGAATATTGTAAAAGGAAAAGAACTTTTGATGGGATATTGCAAGGCAAAAAGTTTGGATCCGGTCAGTATTCTTCGTCCTGATTATATGGAAGCCGTTATGCGAAAATACGGCTTTAAAGACTGGGAATCCGTTCTGGCTGCCATTGGACATGGCGCGCTTAAAGAAGGACAGATTGCTAACAAGATGAAAGAACTCTACGATAAGGATCATCCGGTAGAGGTATCGGATGCAGATGTTCTTAAGGATATTGATAGTAAACGGGATGCTTATCAGATGATGCTCCCCAAAGGAAAGACGCAGAGCGGTATCGTGGTAAAAGGAGTAGACGATGTTGCGGTTCGTTTTTCCAAGTGCTGCTCGCCGGTTCCGGGTGATGAAATTATCGGTTTTGTGACGAGAGGACGTGGCGTTTCCATTCATCGTACGGACTGTGTAAATGTGATTAATCTGCCAGAGATAGACCGTGCCAGACTGATTGATGCAGACTGGCAGGAGGGAAGCGAGGAAACCCGTGGCAAGTATCTTGCCGAGATTGTGATTTATGCACACAATCGAAATGGTCTGTTAGCCGATGTTTCCAGAGCCCTGACTGAGAAGAATATTGATATCATGAGTATGAATACCAAGACAAGCAAGCAGGGAATTGCAACCATGGCAGCTTCTTTCTATATCGGAAGCAGAGAAGAATTAAATCATACCATTGATAAACTGAGAAACATTGACAGTGTGATAGATATTGAAAGAACGACGGGGTGATTATCACCCCGTTTATTATTGCAGCAGGCTGCTCCAGAGAGGTTATTCAAAGAGGCGCCGATATGTTAGGATGGTCTTTGGATGAACTGATTGAACAAACCATAGAGGCTTTGCGGACGTTTAGACCTTAACTGCCAGTAAATCGTTTTGGAAAAATGTATTGACATTCACATACTATCGCAGTAGTATGTGAATATAAACTACTGCAGTAGTATAAAGGAGAAGGTAAGTGACAGTAAAACTTTTTGATTCGGAATTAAAGGTTATGGATGTGCTCTGGCGTGAAGGGGATACTACAGCAAAGCATATTTCAGATGTGCTCAAAGAGGAAGTCGGATGGAATATCAACACAACTTATACCTTGATCAAAAGATGCATAAAGAAAAATGCGATTGAGCGTTCAGAACCCAATTTTATGTGCCATGCACTGATTCCCAAAGAGGATGTGCAGGAGGCAGAGACCAATGAATTGATTGATAAAATTTATGATGGCTCTGTTGACAAACTATTTGCAGCTCTGCTTGGAAGAAAGAACCTTTCTTCTGATGAAATTAGCCGACTGAAAAAGATTGTTGAAGAATTGGAATGAGGTGAAAATGATGAGTTTGGTCCAGATGAGTTTTTCAGGTGCAATTATGATTTTAGCAATTGTGATCATAAGAGCTGTCATGATTAACCGGTTACCCAAAAAGATATTCTTAATCATGTGGGATGTGGTGCTGCTAAGATTATGCATACCCTTTTCTATTCCATCGCCTTATAGTTTGTATTCGCTGGTAAAAGATTATACACCATCAGAAATTCTTGAAAAAACACCGGTATTACAGGTTATGCCGAATGTACCGATAAGAAATGTCAGGCCGGTGCATAATCCGATAGGAGCAGGGCAGAGTATTGGTACGACGATATCAATATGGGTGATTATATGGGGAATTGGTGCTGTAGCTTGTCTGATATTTTTTTCTTTAGCATATGTAAAATGTTATTTAGAATTTCGGACTTCTTTACCTGTAAGGAATGAATTTATAACAAATTGGAAGAGAGAGCATCCGCTTTACAGAAAAATGGAAATACGCCAGTCCGATCGGATTTTTGCACCTCTTACATATGGCATATTGCGACCGGTTATATTGATGCCTCAAAAAACGGATTGGGATAACAAAGAAGCTTTACAATATGTTTTGTTGCATGAATATATACATATCAGACGATTTGATGCACTTTCCAAATTGCTTACAACGGCTGTATTATGTGTTCATTGGTTTAATCCCTTCGTCTGGGCTATGTATATTTTGGTTAATCGGGATATGGAATTGTCTTGCGATGAATGTGTCGTGCGTGGATTTGGTGAGAAATCCAAATCGGGATATGCAAAAACACTGATTCGTATGGAAACCGTCAAAAGCGGAATGACACCTTTGTGTAATAATTTTAGTAAAAATGCGATTGAAGAAAGGATTACGGCGATTATGAAGATGAAAAAAAACTCTTTCATATCAGTTCTTATTGGAGTTGTATTAGTTGCATCCGTAACGACTGCCTGCGCAACGTCTGCAACAACGGAAAATGAAACAAAAAAGGAAATACAACCTTTATATCCGCTTACAAGTGCAGAGGATGCCTTGGCAGATGGCGGATATTCTGTAGAATTTAGTGCAGATAGTCTGGAAAAGACAGCAGACGGCTATACATTAAACGTAAAAGTCTATGAGTATGACCGTTATGAACCGGATGCAATTACCGGGTTGACTGAGGGAAGCAAAATACAATTTTGTAATGAAATCGTAGAGGTGAAAAGTCTGGAAAAAGATGAAGAAAGTGGCTATATCACCATTAATGGCGGTGTTGAAAATAATGGTATTGAACTTATGGAAGAAGATGGACTGTATCGGACCGTTACAGTCAATGATTATCCTATTTACTATCCGGTAGGAACCATTACCATTCCGTTGGCTGATGATGTGACATTTGAGGATCATATGGATGAAAGTAAGGAGCCTGATGGGGTTGTAACGGATGTGACAGGGTTACAGGCTGCTTTGCAGGGAGAAGACACAAACTTTACCTGTTATAATACAATCGTTACTGTCAGACAGGAAAAGATTGTGCAGGTTATCAGATATTGGATACCATAAAGAGAAATATGTAAATTAGCTTTTGCAAACTTTGGAGCATCTACTTTTAAGTGGGTGCTCTTTTTTCATTCTTAAAATGATATTCAATCTGAATATAAAAATGAGCTTGCCAATTGAGTTTCTCTCATGTATACTCTACTTATCTTGAAATTCTAAATTTCAGACCATTCGGTCGAAGAATTCCATTTTATAAAATTAAAAATAGTTAGCACTTCTAGTCGAATTTTGTTCGACAATGATAGTTTTTTACTTGACACATATGGGATATGTCCCATATATTATAAGAAAGGAATTTGCATATGATAAATGTAGATTTTTATTATAAAAGTGATGGAAAATGTCCAGTCAGGGAATATTTAGATTCGTTGTCACCGAAGCTGAGGGCAAAGACCTTACGGTCAATTATGCTATTAGAAGAATTTGGAAATGAGCTTAGATTGCCATATTCCAGCCCTCTTGGAGAAGGAATATTTGAATTGCGTTCCATTTCAGGATCCGATATTACACGAGTTCTTTACTTTTTTATTAAAGGAAATACAGCTATTCTGACTCATGGTTTTACAAAAAAGACGCAGAAAACACCCGTAAGAGAAATAGAAAAAGCAAAGGCTTATAGAGCAGATTATTATCTGAAAGAAAATGGAGAGGAATGATTTTTATGAGCGATTTTAGAAAGTATCTGGATGAACAACTTAAAGATGAGGAATTTAGAAAAGAGTGGGATGCTTCTGAATGTGAATATAGTCTGGCAAAAAGTTTAGTAAAAGCAAGAAAAGAAAGCCATATGACACAAAAAGAACTTGCTGAAAAAACCGGAATCAACCAGGCAGATATTAGCAAAATAGAGACAGGTAATGCGAATCCAGCGTTATCAACACTACAAAGATTAGCGGAAGGAATGGGTATGGTAGTCAAATTGGAATTTGTGCCTAAGCGCCTATTGTAGCTCGTAAACTTTGGAACATCTACTTTTATGTGGTTACCGGAGAAATGAATAAGACTGGTCAGTTGAAGGCAGTATTTGGGAGTCGTGATATGTTTGAAAAATGGAAAAGAAAAAAAGAACCCTTGCCGCAGATTGATATTATTACAAAATGGGATAAAAGGGATGAGGATTTTTATGCGCCCGGAGCACTCATCCGTGTAACAGGAGGAAAGGATCTGCTGGTGGAAAACTTTTCAGAGGAACCGGGAGAGAAAACTTATGTTACACTGATGTTTGACGGAAAGCCTCTGCTCCAACTACAGGGATACGAGTATTTTTGCCCAACTTGTGAAAAAATAGTGCGAAGTGGTTATCAGCTAGGAAAGGGTGAATTTCATGTTGAGAAGCTGAATGAAGGAGAGGTATCTTTTGCTGATGCTTTCAATGAAATAGTTCCGATTTTAGGGTTGCTTAGGGACAACTATTATGTAATATTGGATACGGAATTGTATCCAACGGATGGGAATGGTCACTTATTTTGGAATGTGCCTGACAGTAATCAGCCTATGCCCGGTTCGTGTCTATATTACAGGGGAGATGGTGAATGGGGCTTATTGCGGCCGTATTTTACTATTGCAACACAGTCCATCAAAAATCTGAATAAAAGCCGGGTGGACTATTATAGGGAACATATAGGTTGCAGAGCTTTAGCTTATTATATGGACGGCTATATGACTGCACTAATAGATGGCCATCATAAAGCTATGGCAGCGGCTCTTGAACATAAAAAGGTAAATGCATTTGTTATCATGCCTTGTTATCTGCAGCGCTTTGGTCAGGGAAACGGGAAGTTTCGCTCATATATTGCGGCCGGTGATATGCGTTTTGCGTGTGATGAATATGGAATTGATGATATACCAAAGGTAATGGTTGAAAAGATTTCTGAAGCCGAAATGGAAAACATCAACCGTATGATATCGGTGCCGGAAGAAAAATTCCCTTATGATAGTGATGCTTTAGCATCCTATTATCCAAGTGTTGATGAGATTTCGTGCATTGATGCAGCAGGAGAAATCTCAGATGAGAGACTAGACCGAATCGTATCAGAGCAGGATGTCTGTCAAATAGATGAAATCATTACATTGATAAAGGCAATGGGTGGGCTGCAGCATAAGAGATTGTTTGAAATCGGAGATTTCTTTTTACAAAGATGTTCTTATACCTTTTTGCCAAGATACCATAATCCGGGAATGGCAGAAGCGATACTGGATGAGTTGATGAAACTGCCAAGAGATACAGAACTGGAAAATTATCTGATTGATTTTATGGTGGAATGTGAAAGTGATTTTCCGGCAGTCGGGGAAAAGATACTTGAATACTTATAGGATTGTGAAAGCACAAAGTGCGAAGCAATGTGCAGGTATCATGGGCAAAATGCCTTTTGACCTTAATTTCGGTCTTTATGGAAAAAAGTGACATATATATCGGCGGAATACATAGAGAGGATAGAAAATCTATATAAAGGTTACCATGAGGAGGAAAACAAAATATGGAAAACAAAGCAAAAAGAGGATTTCATCCAATATACATATTGGCTGTCTTGTATGTGGCAGCAGTATATTTATTTCCGGTAATATTTGGGGGAATGAGCCAAAATACAACTGGCGAACAGGATATTAGCATATGGCCGCTTTTGATACCGTTTGCTTTTGGACTGATTAATCTCTTTGTCGTGATTGGGGGCAGAAATAGAATAGAGCGGGTACAGTTGTTAAACTGTGCTGTTTTTATTAAATATGCTCTAATACCGTTTTATATCATTGGAGGTTTGTGTATTGCAGTTATGATATTACTCATGTTTACTCCGGTTGTTATTATGGTATTTGTGGGGCCTGTAATGGCGGCAATGCTTTCGACATTGGGATGGATTGCTATGGTGGGTGCAGCACCTCATTCAATAGGATATATCGTAAAATCCTGTAAGCAGGGTGTTCATGGAAAAGTCTTATCTGTAATAGCCGGTATTTGCCAGTTTTTCTTCACGGCGGATGTGATTTCTATTATGGTTCTTGCTTTAAAAGAGAAAAAATGTGTGAAGATGACCATTGCATTGCTTATTCTGTTTGTTCTTGCAATCATGGCTACAGCCGTAATCGTGACCGGTATGGTGATAAGGGCGATATTTTAGGTAAAGTTTAGGAATGTTTTCTATAAATGATTACCTGGATTCCGAGTGATTTGTTTTGTTTCGGTATTTTGTTTTGGGTGTTTTTGATGTGGTGCTTCGGTTTGTTTATGGTTGACAGCTTAGTCTGGTGGTAGTATTTTTTAATATATATATCATACCAAAACGATAGGAAATATAGAAAGGATTATTTATGAAAAATCCACTGCATTATCAATTATCGGAATATGACTGCGGACCTACCGCAATGCTTGACGCAATCAGCTTTTTGTTTCCGAGGGAAGATATACCGCCGGAGGTTATCCGCAACATTATGTTATATTGTCTGGACTGCTATAGCATCGAGGGTGTTCCCGGAAAGAGCGGAACATCTATGGCTGCCATGATGTTTTTGAGTAACTGGCTCAATGGCTTTGGCAGGATTGGCCAGCTTCCGGTAACAAGCCGGTATTTGTCCGGAAGAAATGTATATCTGGGCAAAGGCAGCGAAATCAATGATGCCCTTCATCATCATGGAGCTGTAGTAGTGCGGTTGTTTTATGATGAAGCTCATTATGTCTTGCTTACCGGAGAAAAGGACGGCTTAGTTTATATGTTTGATCCTTATTACCGGGATGAGTCGTTTCCACAGGAAGATATCCTCTTGGATAAAGAGCATCCTTTTGCATATAATCGAATTGTGCCGGAGGCTTATTTTAATCAAGAGGATCTCGAGATTTATGCATTAGGACCCATGGAAAACAGAGAGGCGGTTTTGTTATTCAATGAACAAACCAGACTGACTGCGGATAAGACGATTGAATATTACATATAGTTTTAGGAAATAGTGTGTTTATTGACATACAGAACATGTAAAACGGAATGAAAAAAATGGTATCAAAGGAGTAGCTTTATGAAAAACTTAAGCGAAAGAACCGCCGGATTTACCGATTCGGTAATCCGCAGAATGACAAGAGTTTCTTTACAGTACGGAGCAATTAACTTATCTCAGGGATTTCCGGATTTTGATCCGCCCAAAGAGATTACCGATAAACTTTCTGAGGTGGCAGGTATTGGACCACACCAGTATGCGCTGACATGGGGAGCCCAGAATTTCAGGGAGGCATTGGCGAAAAAACAGGAGCATTTCTATGGGATGAAGGTAAATCCCGATGAAGAAATTGTTGTTACCTGCGGTAGCACTGAGGCTATGATGGCAGCGATGATGTCCGTGTGCAATCCCGGTGATAAAGTTGTCATTTTTTCGCCGTTTTATGAAAATTACGGAGCGGATACCATTCTTTCCGGTGCCGAGCCGATTTATGTGCCGTTAAAACCACCGACATTTGCATTTGATGCAGATGTTTTGGAGGATGCGGTCAAACAGCCGGGGGTCAAAGCTTTGATTTTGTGCAATCCCTCCAATCCGTGTGGAAAAGTATTTACTTATGAGGAATTAAAGATCATTGCAGAGCTTGCAATCAAATATGATATTTATGTCATTACGGATGAGGTGTATGAGCATATTGTCTATGCACCGCATGTACATACCTGCATTGCGACATTGCCGAGTATGAGAGAGCGGACAATCATCTGTAATTCTCTGTCCAAGACGTATTCCATTACAGGATGGAGACTGGGCTATGTCATGGCATCTCGCGAAATCGTTGACCGAGTCAAAAAAGTACATGATTTTTTGACGGTGGGAGCTGCGGCACCATTGATGGAAGCTGCGGTTGTAGGCTTGCAATTCGGTGACGACTATTATCAAGGGCTGCAGGCACATTATACCCATATGAAAGAATTGTTTACCGGTGGATTGCAGAATATTGGGTTAAAATTTACCAATCCCCAGGGTGCTTATTATGTCCTGGTTGATATCAGTGAGTTTGGATATGAAAGCGATCTGGATTTCTGCGAAGATTTGGCTAGAAAAGTTGGCGTGGGTGCGGTACCCGGATCCAGTTTCTTTAAAGAGCCCGAAAACCGTTATATCCGTTTTCATTTTGCAAAGCAGGATGAGACACTGAATAAAGCTCTTGACAGATTAGCGGATATGAAGAAGAAAATGCAGATATAGATTTTATGAATAGGCAGGATGAATACATGTTAAATCAGTTTTCGCGAACAGAAATTTTGCTTGGAAAAGAGGCAATGGATATTCTTGCTTCTTCCAGAGTTGCGGTTTTTGGAATCGGCGGTGTAGGCGGTCATGTTGTGGAAGCACTGGTCCGAAGCGGTGTTGGAGCGATTGATGTCATCGATGATGACAAGGTTTGTCTGACCAATCTCAACAGACAGCTGATTGCGACCAGAAAAACGGTTGGCAGATATAAAACCGAAGTGATGAAGGAACGGATATTGGATATTAATCCGGATGCAAAAGTCTATGAGCACAGATGTTTTTTTCTGCCAGATAATAAGGATTCGTTCGATTTTACCAAGTATTCTTATGTGGTAGATGCAGTAGATACGGTAACGGCAAAAATTGCACTGGTTTTAGAAGCACAGAGTGCGGGTGTTCCGATTATCAGCAGTATGGGAGCCGGAAATAAATTGAATCCGGCGGGATTTGAGGTGGCAGATATTTACGAAACCTCTGTCTGTCCGCTTGCTAAGGTTATGCGGCGGGAATTGAAAAAAAGAAACGTGAAGCATTTGAAGGTGGTTTATTCCAAGGAAAAACCTCTTCGACCGATTGAGGACATGGCGATCAGCTGCAGAACAAACTGCCTCTGTCCGCCCGGTGCGGAACGTAAGTGTACGGAGCGGAGAGACATTCCCGGTTCCACAGCATTTGTACCTTCGGTAGTGGGACTGATTATCGCCGGAGAAGTGATCAAAGACCTGACAGCAGAGGCTATGCAACGAGTAAGGAGAGAAAAGGAATGAAGATTTCAACAAAGGGAAGATATGCATTGAGATTAATGCTGGATTTGGCAACTTACAACACAGGAGAACCTGTCAGCATCAAGGATATTGCCAAGAGGCAGCAGATATCGGAAAAATATCTGGAGCAGATTATCGCACTTTTAAATAAGGCAGGATTTGTACGTAGCATCCGAGGCGCACAGGGCGGTTATATGTTAAAAAAAGAGCCCAAGGATTATACGGTTGGCATGATTTTGCGTCAGACAGAAGGAGACCTTGCACCGGTAAGCTGTGTCGGTGATGAAGGAATGGAGTGCGACAGAAGAGCAGAATGTGTTACGGTCCGAATTTATGAAAAGATCAATGATGCCATCAACGGAGTCGTGGACAGTATTACATTGGCTGATCTTTTGGAGTGGCAGGCAGAAAAGGTAGATCAATATACGATATAAATTTGTTTAATTCGTTTAATTCCTAGCTTGACAATAGGATTAGGCGTAGTATAATAATATCCGAGCAAACCACTAGGAAATAGAAAGAAGGTTTTGAAATGTCAGATACAGACAAAATCATTTATTTAGATAATGCGGCAACCACTCAGGTTTATCCGGAGGTTTTGGAAGCCATGACACCATTTTTTACGGAATATTATGGGAATCCGTCATCCATTTATACATTTGCAGGAAAAGCAAGTGAGGCTGTGAACAAAGCCAGAGGCATTATGGCGCAGGGCATCAATGCGCGGGCGGATGAAATATATTTTACCGGTGGCGGAAGTGAATCGGATAACTGGGCATTAAAGGCAACAGCCGAGGCTTATCAGGATAAGGGAAAACACATCATCACCACAAAGATTGAACATCATGCAATCCTCCATACCTGCGAGTATTTAGAGAAAAAAGGTTTTGAAGTGACTTATCTGGATGTGGATGAATATGGAACGGTAAAACCGGATGAATTGAAAAAAGCCATCAGACCGGATACCATCCTGATTTCCGTCATGACGGCCAATAATGAAATCGGAACGATCCAGCCCATCGCAGAAATTGGCGCCATTGCCAAAGAACATGGCATTCTGTTCCATACAGATGCGGTACAGGCATTCGGACATATTCCGATTGATGTGGAGGCAATGCATATTGATATGTTGAGTGCCAGCGGACATAAACTGAACGGACCGAAGGGCGTTGGTCTTATGTATATCCGAAAGGGCGTAAAAATCCGTTCTTTTATCCATGGGGGCGCCCAGGAGAGACAAAGAAGAGCGGGAACACATAATGTTCCGGGAATCGTTGGCTTTGGCAAAGCTGCAGAGTTAGCTTTTGCTGATATGGACAAGCGTATTGCTTATGAAACAAAACTTCGGGATCATCTCATAGAGCGTGTTTTAAATGAAATCCCTTATGCCAGACTGAATGGGGAAAGAGAGAAGCGTCTTCCAAATAATGCAAATTTCTGCTTCCGTTTTATTGAAGGAGAATCGATGTTGATTTTATTGGATCAGCAGAAAATATGTGCATCCAGTGGCTCTGCCTGCACATCCGGCTCGTTAGACCCGTCACATGTATTATTGGCTATCGGACTGCCTCATGAAATTGCTCATGGGTCATTGCGAATTACGTTATCCGAGAAAACAACAAAAGAAGAAATTGATTTTACCGTTGACCGGTTAAAAGAAATCATCGAGAGATTGAGGGGAATGTCACCCTTATATGAAGACTTTGTAAAACACCAGAAATAAAGCAGATATTCTAAAAGTATTCTAAAAGAAATATGGAAGAATTTGTGGAAATTCAAAATTGATATTCATGTAATATCGATGGTAGAAAAAAGCGATTAACAGAAAGAACGAGGATCACAGTTTATGTATAGTGAAAAAGTAATGGATCATTTCAATAATCCCAGAAATGTGGGAGAAATCGAGAATCCAAGTGGTGTAGGCACGGTAGGAAATGCAAAGTGCGGAGACATCATGCGGATGTATCTGGATATTGATGATAACGGTATCATAAAAGAAGCAAAATTTAAGACCTTTGGCTGTGGCGCAGCAGTTGCTACCAGCAGTATGGCAACGGAGTTAGTCAAAGGAAAAACCGTGGAAGAAGCATTAAAGGTGACCAACAAAGCCGTTATGGAGGCACTGGATGGTCTGCCGCCCATTAAAGTGCATTGTTCTTTGTTGGCAGAGGAGGCAATTCATGCAGCTTTATGGGATTATGCAGAAAAGCATGGCATCACCATTGAAGGGCTGGAAAAGCCGGTAAACGATATCGGAGAGAAAGAAGAAGCACCTGAAGAGGATTATTGACAAAAGTCGGTTGTATCTGCCTGCTAAGCAATGAAACGAATTATGCTTCCTTCGAATATGAGTATTCGTCTTGATATAGCATATATCTATGACCGGGTAATAGATTTGTGTATTATACAAAGTCGAAATGCCATGCTATTATAATTTTGTAATCAGATATGAGTTGATTACAATAAAAACAAAAAGGAAGGACGTGGTATCGTGCGAATTGTAAAAATTGAAGACAGGACAGTGACCTATAATATTTGTATGTGTAAAAGAGTGAGCGACACCATGTGTCGAATGTGTGAATAAGAATAAGCACATTGTGATGGATATTGAGAAAAAACGGAAATTGCCCATTCGCATAAAATTCCGTTGGTGAGGATTTCAAATGTTTGATCCGATTCTTTCCAAAATACAAGAGGGACTTCCGGTGCTTGGTACCTGTGCAGGATTGATTCTGTTAGCAGAAAAGTTATCCAATGATAACAACGTCTATTTTGGAACATTGCCGGTTACGGTAAGGCGGAACGCCTATGGCAGACAACTGGGTAGCTTTTATACCGAAGAAGAAGTAAAAGTGTGGGGAAAATCCCTATGGCATTTATCCGTGCCCCTTTTGTGGAAAGTGCAGGGCCGGATGCAGAGATCATTGCTGAGGTGGATGGCAATATTGTAGGCGTGAAATATGGAAATCAGATTGGCATTTCCTTTCATCCGGAAGTTACGGATTGTATACAAAAGCCCATGAATATTTTTTGCAGATTTGTAAAGAACATAAACAATCAATAGGTGCTTAAATCATTATGATGTTGGGGTAAAAGGTCATAATTTTATCGTTATAATTTTGATATTTTAGGTGTCGGCAGGTAGCATTTTGCACATTTGTGTATAAATACTACTTGTCGACATTTTTATTATTTTAGAAAATCCGATTTGTAATTGGGAAAAAATTGATGGGAAATTGGAAATGTAATCTGTAATCGTGAAGAATGATGAGAAAAATAAAGTTTATGAAATTATATAATTTTTTAGTGTAATATGGTATGATGAAAAAAGTCCAAATAGCTAATGCTATAGACTATAATAAAATGATTTGAGGGAAAAAGATGTTGAAGATTGGGAAATTTATATTAAGTTCATGTGCGACTAATTGTTATTTTGTTTATGAAGAAGGAAAAAAGGACGTTATATTTTTTGATCCGGGTGATCGAGGTGAATATATTTATGAGAAACTGACAGAAGCAGGTTTTCATATTGCAGCCATTTACTTGACACACGGTCATTTTGACCATATAGAAGGTTGCAATGAGTTAAGAAATCTGACCGGTGCCAAAGTCTATGCTTTAGATGTGGAAAAAGAGCTTTTGGAAGATCCTGCGACCAATTTGTCCGGAGCTTTTGGAAGTGCCTATACGGTTGTGGCAGATGATTTTGTAAAAGACGGTGATATCTGTACCGAAGCCGGAATGACATTTAAAGTCATCGCAACACCCGGACATACCAAAGGCGGATGCTGCTACTATTTTGAAGAAGATGGCATCTTGATTGCCGGAGATACCCTGTTTGAGGAATCCGTTGGTAGAATTGATTTTCCGGGTGGATCTGCATCTGAACTCATCCACAGTATCCGGGAAAAACTCTTTTTACTTCCGGACGATACCAAGGTATATCCCGGACACGGCGAAGCGACTACCATCGGACATGAAAAAGAATATAATCCCTGCGTCTGATGCGTAGGGGTATTTTTCGGGGGGACGTTGGGTGGAATATATCTCATGCGAGTTAAGGCTTCGATGCTGATTTTGACTAAGTATTTTGGGAAAGTGAATTGACTTCGGACGCACCGGTGCACCCGGACATCCATGTCCGACGTGCACCTTTCGCAGCATCCGTGCTGCGAATTGCTGAAATAAGACCAAAATACTAAGTCAAAAGGCAGCATCTTTGCAATTAACTCGCATGAGATATATTTCCACCCAACTAGCTATGAAAATACTTAGATGAAAATACTTAGATGAGAATAGTTTGATTTTTATGTTGAGCATGGAATATATTATCTTTCTCGTGCATTTTGACGTTGTTGATTAGTTTATCTTAGTATTCCGATAAGATATCAGCACTTCGCGACAGGACGTCAAACTTATCTTATCAACTTTAGTTATGCACGGGAAAGATAATATATTCCTTGCAGACCACAACCCAAAATAAAAACGGAGTGTATTATCATGTTGATTGTAAAAGTAGATGTGGCAAATTTGGAATATGACATTCATTCGCTGGTAAAGGCTTTTTATCCGGAAGAAACGGTGAAGGTGCTTACGCCGGATAAAGAAAATGCAGAAGGTGGATTGATAGATTGTATTTTGAATGCACAACCCACCACGTTTTATATTTCTCTTTTGTCAAATCCACCTCAGATTGTTTATAGCGATGAAGAAAACGGACTGACGCATTGCTATACGGCAACTGCGCCGTATGATTTTAAAGTTAGCAACGGCTTACTTCGAAAAGAGGATAAAAACAAATTTAAGCAGTTTTTATATTTAAGTCTGTGTGATATTCATCAAAAAAGTCTGCCATGGGGTAATCTGACCGGTATTCGTCCTACTAAGATTGCTATGACAATGATAGAAGACGGAAAGAATGATGCTCAGATTGCCGATTTTATGAAACAGAATCATTTTGTGAGTGATGAAAAAATAAAATTGGCAACGGACATTGCTCATAGAGAGCATGATTTATTAAATAAGCTCCATGTTGAACAGGGATATAGTTTATACATCGGTATTCCGTTCTGTCCTACTAGATGTTTGTACTGTTCTTTTACATCCAATCCGATTTGTGCTTTTGAAAAAGAAGTGGATAATTATATTGATTGTCTGGAAAAAGAGATGGTTTATGTTTCTGAGGCTTTTTCAGACCGTATTTTAGATAGTGTCTATGTAGGTGGAGGTACACCGACTACTTTGAGCGCAGAGCAGTTAGAGCGTCTGCTTTCTTTGTTGGAGAAATATTTTGATTTGTCCCATCTTTTGGAGTTTACGGTTGAGGCCGGCAGGGCAGACAGTATTACTAAGGAAAAATTGCAGGTGCTTCATAAACATAAGGTTGGCAGAATTTCGGTAAATCCGCAGACCATGAAAGAAGAAACCTTAAAAATCATCGGAAGACAGCATACGGTTTCTCAGGTAAAAGATGCTTACCGGCTTGCAAAAGAGATTGGTTTTGACAATATCAACATGGATATGATTTTAGGACTTCCCGGTGAAGATGAGGGGGATGTAGCCGAGACGATTCGCCAGATTAAAGAACTTGCTCCGGATTCGTTGACGGTTCATTCGCTTGCTATTAAGCGTGCCTCAAAATTAAAACAGTGGGTAGAAGAGAACGGAATCGATTGCCTGAATAATACGGATGATATGATGAAAGTTGCTGCAAAAGGAGCAACTGATATGGGAATGGATCCTTATTATCTGTATCGCCAGAAAAATATGTCCGGCAATTTTGAAAATGTCGGTTATGCAAAACCGGGGAAATATGGAATCTATAATATTTTGATTATGGAGGAAGTCCAGACTATCATTGCTCTGGGAGCAGGTTCAATTACCAAGCGAGTGTTCCCGGACGGGAGAATCGAGAGGTGCGATAATGTAAAGGATGTGAAGCTTTACATTGAAAAAATAGATGAGATGATTGAGCGCAAACGAAAGCTTTTTGCTGATTAAATGGCCGGTTTTGCGTCAGCCGGAGTTTCGGACCAGCCGGTTTACCTGGATTAAGCCCTATGAGGAACTTTCTGATAATAAGCGCAAGGTTGTTCTATGTCATTATCCGATTATGTGTTATAATGGGCAGTATCGTTTGGATGAAGAAGGTAATCCTAAGACCTATATGCTTTATGGCCATGTTCATGACACACAGGATCAGAGATTGTTAGAGCAGTTTCAGGAGATAACACGGAATACCAAGACAATAAATGCTAGGGAGAGGAGCAGAGCATTCCCTGTAATATGATTAACTGCTTCTGCATGTATTCTGATTATGAGCCGCTTACTTTGGATGAGTGGATAGCATTGGATGAAAAACGACGTAATTAGCATCAGAAAGAAGCAAACAATAAGATTGTGATAATGACAGTAGACATTATGGAGATTGAGTGGGAATGAATTAGTAATAGATTTGGTCTATATTGTTTATATGGAAAAATAAAAGAAAAGGTGAGAGGCAGATGTGCCACTCACCTTTTTGTAGTCTTAAGTCGCGAAATAAAGTCCATTTGGCATGACAAGCCACAAGCGGATGTAGTCCCAAAACGCAAAGAAAAGTTCATTTGGCATGACAAGCCACAAGCGGATGTAGTCCCAAAACGTAAAGAAAAGTTCATTTGGCATGACAAGCCACAAGCGGATGTAGTCCCAAAGCGTAAAGAAAAGTCCGTTTGGCATGACAAGCCACAAGCAGGTGTATTCCCAAAGCGCAAAGAAAAGTCCATTTGGCATGACAGACTACAAGCATATGTAGTCCCAATGCCGGAAATGATAGTTGATTGGGTATATAATAAAAAAGATAAACAATGATTAGCAATAAAAAGTGCAATAACACTTGACAAACGAGACTACAAATAGTAGTCTTATGTTAGACTACAAAATGTAGTCTGCAAGGAGGAAACAAAATGGCAGAAATACAACTTGGAAACATAGAAACCAAATTTGCAGAAATGATTTGGAAGAATGAGCCGGTATCATCATCTGAGCTTGTGAAAATGGCGGCAGTTGAGTTTGAGTGGAAAAGAACAACCACGCATACGGTTTTAAGGAGACTCATTGATAAGGGATTATTTCAAAATGAAAAGGGAACGGTTACATCTCTGATATCCAAACAGGAATTTTATGCTATGCAGAGCAGGAAAATTGTTGATGATTCGTTTCATGGATCACTTCCGGCTTTTATTGCTGCATTTGCATCAAATAAGAAACTTTCCAAATCAGAGGTCGATGAAATTCAGAAAATGATTGATGACTTTAGGGAAGGGCAAACAGAGGAGAGTATATGAGGAGAGCAGACATGGGAAATAAGATAGATGAAAAAAGTCAGAAGAGTAGAAAAGAAGTCGGAGAAAAAAAGCTAGAGAAAAGAAGCTAGAAAAAGAAGACAGTAGATAGCAGATTGGAAAGGGTTAGAATATGGATAAAATTTTTATTTTGATTTTGAATAATGCTCTTGTTGCCGGTTGGATGATCCTGGCTGTCATTGCCTTTCGATTATTGTTTAAGAAGGCACCAAAATGGATGAATTGCCTGCTTTGGGGATTGGTTGCTATCAGACTTTTCATTCCTTTTAGCATAGAGAGCATTTTTAGTCTGATACCAAGTGCAAAGCCCATACCGGCAGATTTTGAATATGCGCAAATTCCACAGATTGATTCCGGAATACAATCCATAAATACAGTGATTAATCCGGTACTGGCTGATAATTTTGCAGTAAAAGAAGTTGCAAGCATAAATCCGATACAGATAGTTATTATCTTATTCTCCTATGTTTGGATCATTGGTGTGGTAGGATTCATGATATATGCACTGGTAAGCTTTTTTTTGCTTAAAAACAGAGTGAGAAATTCAGAGCCCTTGGATCGAGGAATCATGAAATGTAAATCGATCGATAGTCCGTTTATTCTTGGTATCATAAAGCTCTGTATTTATGTGCCGGATGGGATGGATGATGAAGCATATGCCTGTGTGATTGAGCATGAGAAAACGCATATAAAAAGAGGAGACCATATCTGGAAACCACTTGGATTTCTGCTTCTTTCCGTATATTGGTTTCATCCGCTTTGCTGGCTCTCCTATATCATGCTATGTAAAGATATTGAGTATGCCTGTGATGAAAAGGTGACGAAGGATAAAGACAAGGAATGGAAAGCAAACTATTGTCAGGTGCTGCTTGATTGCAGTTCACAAAGAAGAATGATATCTGCTTGTCCCGTGGCATTTGGTGAAGTGAGTGTAAAGGATAGAGTTAAGTCTGTCCTAAATTATAAAAAGCCGGCGTTTTGGATGATTTTTGTTTCGATTTTCATAACGGTTATCGTGGCAGTCTGTTTTATGACCAATCCAAAGCAACATGACCAATTGGAAGAAAATAATCGTAATGAGACGACTGATGCAAATACAAGTGTCTCGGAAGAATCATTGTCTCTTGAAGAGATTGCATCAAATGAAAAAGAACAGGAAATTCATGAAAATTATGCAACCGTTGATCACGAATATCATGTTGATGAAAACCGGTTGTTTGTGGAAATGTGGGCCAAGGCATTCTGTGACAAAGACGGTGCAACGATCTACAATTACAGTTCGGATCATGTCAGAAGTATCTTAGAAATAGAAGATGTGAATGGAACATACGTATTTGGAGCTTCATCTCCCTGGCCTTGGAATGACGAATGGTATCGTATTGGGAAAATAAGTGACAGTGCTGCAACTATATATTATTATGCATTAACTTCTGATCCCCATGTTACGGTCTGGAGACAGAATATAACATTCGAAAAGAATAGCGAGACAACAGAAAATATAGTGAAAACGATAAGCACGGATAAATATGAAAATATCGTACTTGGCAGCGAATTTGATTTGGCATATGGAGACGGCTTGTTCTTTATGGATTATAATAAAAATGGAGTGGGTGAAGCATTAAATAAAAATGCAATGCTAAGCAGCAGTACATTGTATAAGGACTTATTTGCACCGGATACCGCGGCAAGAGAGTTGTTAAATCTGCTTCCAAACGATAGAAAAATTCCGATAGAAGTTTTAGATGGTGAAAATGAGAATGAAAAAATACTTCATATCACCTTTATGGAAGACAATCAGATACGAGTAATCAAGATGATACGGCCATGGGGAGAAGCCGGAATATGGATTCCTTTTGGATGGACAAAAGATGTAGAAAGTGAAAATGATTTTTTGCCGGTGGAAAGCATTGATATATCCAAATCGGAAAAGGTTGCGGAAGAAGAAATGCAGCAGATCATTCCCATTAGTACTATGGTTGCAAACCCCGGTGATGAAAACATGGGCGTTGATTACGTAGAAGAAAACGGTCAATACATTGTTGAGGGTGATATGGTAGTTAGGTATAAACTGGTTCTTGTAGGGCAGGATCCATCAGCAAAATATCCGGTTCAGTATATTGTTCTGACAAATGATCCGGATATAACGTGGGAACAGGTAAATAAAAGTCTGAATAGCAGTAGTTCTGCTGATAGCTTACCCGGAACGATTATCATTGGAATGAATGAAATGAAGTAGAAAATGAATTAACGATATAAGTAAAAATGATAATTATAAAGTAAAAACGAAATAACGATTATAGTTGAACTGTGAAGAAACTTGTGCTATGTTATTCATTACAAAGCATAAGTTTCTTTTTATCTGTATCTTTTACAGATATATCTATATCATTCTGATATCTCGGGCGTATGCCCATCGAAACAATTCGTGCTTTAGATTCACAATTTTTATGAATATGGCAGGAAGTTTCGAAATGAGAGAAAGTTTCATCTATAAATTGATTGCTTCCTGCAGGCTAAGGAGGACATTTTATGGATGGAAAAGAACAAAACAGAAGAAAGAAAAGAGGCAAACAGAATAAAAAACGTGCTGCTCCCAAAGTGGATAAAACAGCTATTGCATATCAAAATAAGGATATCGTTTCCAAAATCTTCGGAGAAGCCATGAAGGAAAAATCGTTGCATGTTTATGGGTTGGATATTCCTAAGGTACTGGATGTCATGCCGACGAATTTACCGTCACTTGAGTTGAACGAATTGCGGATTGATAACATTTTCCTTTTGGAGGACGGAAGTTATGCAATCATTGATTATGAAAGCCGGTATCGGTATATTAATAAAGTAAAATATCTTGGATATGTATTACGTGTACTTCGCAGGCTTATAAAGGATAAAGTTGATTTACGGAAAGTAAAAATCCGGATTATTATCATTTATACTGCGGATGTACGGAGAGGGACAACGGAGCCGACATTACAGGCTGGAGCGGTGCAGTTGATTACAGAGGAAGCATTTCTGATTGAGATTGATGCAGATGCAGAGTATCAGAGAATATTAAAAAAAGTGGAAGAAAAACAACCGCTGGATGAAGAAGACCAGATGAAAATGATTATTCTACCCCTGGCGTATCGTGGGAAAGAACGACAGAAAGAGGCAGCAAAGAAAATGGTCGAGTTGATTAAAAGCATTGAAGAGCAGAATACACAGCGATTTTTATTTGCAGGGGTTTTGAGTTTTACGGATAAGATTATTGATGAAGAAGTAGCCGAAGAGATAAGGAGGAGACTGGAAATGACAAAAGTTGGACGTATTATTTATGAAGAAAAAATTGCATACGGAAAAGAAGTGGCAGACCGTGTAAAAGAGGAAGTAACCAAAGAAGTAACTAAAGAAGTAACTAAAGAAGTAACCAAAGAAGTAACTAAAGAAGTAACCAAGAGCGTTACCACATTTCAAATTGAAAAAGCAATTGCCGGAGTAACAGCTTACTGGAAAGAAAGACATGGTGCCATGATTGATGCTGTTGAACAGGTAATGGCAATATATGGTTTTAATGAATCGGAAGCAAAAGCAAAAGTAGAACAATACTGGTAAACAACTACCCTAATAAAGCAGGGACGGACAAGCTAGATAGGGAAAATTTTAAAATGCTATAAACTATATGAAACGTTAAGCCGATATTGTTCTTAAAGAATGATTCGTTTCAAAAGGATTTGAAACGCAAATACTTCAAGGATGAAGTGAAAACGGTTTTCTTTTCTATCTATCTGATATCAGATAGTCTTTTTAACTTGTTATATATTGATGTAGGTGTCAGAAAGAATTTGGCATTTATATGAATCATTTTATCCTTGATGAAAGTGTACTATGCAAAATATGCAGGGCAACATGTTACTCGCATGGGCGTTTTATGAAAGGAGCAGATGATTATGACAAGTAATTTCTATGGAGTTTCAAGTTATCAACAGACAAATCAGATTTACAACAATTATCAGACAGACAAAACGAAAAAAAGTTCGGAAACGGAACAAAGTACTACTACTGCGAAAAGTAATGGCGAAGTAGAAGTATCTGAGTGGAAACCGATAAAGATGAATAGTCCGCTTGTTCCCACAACAAAGGCAGGGTATGGAACGGTAATAGGAGATGTATCGCTCTCTGATCAGGCAAAGGATTATTATGACAAATTGAAAAGTAAATTTCATGGCATGGACTTCATCCTGGTCAGTAAAGATATGAAATCCCAGGTGGCAGCAAATGCCGCTGCTTACGGGAATGCGAATAAACCGGTTGTATTAATTGATGATGAAAAACTGGAAAGAATGGCAACGGATGAAGCTTATAGGAAAAAATATGAGGGCATCATAGCCATGTCGCAAATAAAATTGCAGGAAGCAAAGAATAGTCTTGTGAGCAGTGGGGCAAATGTTAAGAATTTTGGTATGAGTGTTTCTTCTGACGGAAAGACCTCATTTTTTGCTACCATTGAAAAGGCAAATGAACAGCAGGCAAAAATCCTTGAGAAAAAGCAGGCGGAGAAAAAAGCCGCAAAGCTGAAAGAAAAGAAAAAAGCAGAGAAAGAAGCTATAAAAGAGCGACTTGAAAAACTGAAAGAAAACAAGACGGCAGATAAGATTGAAAGCAAAACGGAAGACAAAGCAGAAAGTACAGTAGAAGACGCAATAGAAAACAAGGAATATGTTGAGTTTAAATCTGACTCGGTGGATGCCTTGGTTTCTATGGTGGCAAAGTATGCATATGCTAACTCTTTGGAAAGTGTCATGACGGAAAGCGAAAGTAAGGTCGGACAAAATATCGATTTCAGAGGATAGTAACAGCAGAGCCGGACAAACTATCGATTTCAGAGGATAGTAACAGCAGAGCTGAACAAACTATTGATTTTAGAGAATATGAGTAGAAAAAGAGGAGGGTTACATATGAACGCAGTTGGTTTATTTAAAAATCCATATGTAAAAAAATCAAATCCTTTTTATACCACAGAGAACAAAACGCAGAAACAATGCGGAATGACTTCCTATAGCAGGCAGACTGAAAAGGCAAATACGAATTCTTTTTTTGATTCCTATATGTCAAATATGCAGAAGTATAGTGAATTGCTACGAACACAGAGAACAAAGTCAAAGGATGTATCAGGAAAACTCAAAAAATTGAAGTATCACTATAAAGACATTTCTTCTAAAATTATGCGAAGTAAAACGTTAGCTATGGCAAGACAGGTTGTCAGTCAGGCGAAAAGAGAGGTCCTTCGGTTGAAGAGGGAAAAGCAGAGTGGAAAGTATGATTCAGAAGAAATCGATGCTGCAATTGTGCATGCGAAAGCAATGGAGCGGATTGCCCGAAAAAAGGTGAAGCATTTAGAGGAAGAAGAGATGGCAAAGGCCTGCGGAGGTCTTTGTGCAGATAGCCAGATATCAGACGAACGGACAGAAGAAGAGCAGGAAAAAGACCGAACATCCATAGATGAATTGGAAAGAGAAGAATTGCAACATGAGGATATTCAACAAGAAGAATTTCAGCAAGAAGAATTACTAACTGAACAAACGATAGAGCCTATTACTATCTCGGAAATGAATGCGAGCGTTCTGGAAGATCTTTCGCAGGAGTTATTTCATGAAATGAGTGAAGAGTTGCAGAATCTAATGTCTGAATTGGGAATAGATGAATTAAACGATTCATTACTTGCGGCAAAAAGAGATATGGATCCGGCTGATTTAAAAGAAATGAAAATCAAACACCGCAACAGGGAAATGAAAGAGATTGTGAAGGCAGATAATGAATATCTAAAAGCGTATTTTAAATATCTGGAAAAGCAGGATTCGACAACGGTTATGAATAATACATTCGGAAGTACTTATGAAAGTCCATGTGAAAGTATAAATCCGAATGGGATGGTTTGCGAAATGCCGTCTGCAGTTATCGATGTGCTTTTGTAGGGGTGAACAGAGGTGTCTTGTACACCTCTGTTTTTTATCAAATATTAATACTTTCTTTCTTTTGATTTTCTTGAAGCAGGCACAAGTGGGTGTTACAATGGTCTTTCAACTCAAAAATATTTGACGGTGTGTTTAAAATTCAAGGAGAGAATGAAGATGAAACGTATCATAGATAAAATGCGGAGAAGTGTTTATTTTAATATTCCAAATCTGTTGGGATATTTTAGAATTTTGCTTCTCCCGCTTTTTTTGTTTTTATATACTCATGCCGAAAGTGTGGGAGATTATGTAATTGCTTTTTTTGTATTGGCGCTTTCTTATTTATCAGATTTAGTGGATGGGAAAATAGCGAGAAAGTTAGATATGGTTTCTGATTTTGGAAAAGCATTGGATCCTGTTGCGGATAAACTGACACAGGCGGCACTTGCCCTGGTCATCACATGGAGATATCCGGCTATGTTGTATTTTTTGATGCTGTTTCTAATCAAAGAAATCTATATGGTAGTGATGGGCTTATTGCTGATTCGTCGAAAAAAAGTTGTTATGGGAGCACAGAGTTATGGGAAACTGAGCACAGCTATCAATGATATCGGTTGTTTCATTTTATTGTTATTTCCACATCTTTCTTATTTTATAGGAACACTTCTGATTGTCGTCATGATGATTGTGATGGTGATTTCCTGGATAAAATATATAAGATTTCATGTCTTATTGTGGAAAGGAGAAAAAAGGGATGAAGACTAGGTATATCTTAGTTCTGGTGCTGTTTCTTCTTTGCTATATTTTGATTGGCGGAACTCTTCCATACCGAAAAAATCCTGAGGTAAGTGAAGAATATAAACAAAATTTTTCTGTGAAAGATTATTACGGTACCGAAGAAGGAACGGATCGGGCAAAAATTATTATTGACAATGGAGAGGCTCTAAAAGAACGCATCCGATTGATTGATCAGGCGCAGGATCGGATTGTGTTATCCACTTTTTCATTTGCGGCAGATACTTCCGGAAAACAAATGCTGGCTGCTTTATTGGAAGCAGCCGACAGAGGCGTACAAATACAGATATTGGCAGATGGGTTTAATTCATGGATTAATATGGAGGGAAACCCATATTTTATTAATCTGGCAAAACATGAAAATGTAGAAATAAAAATATACAATAAGGCCAATCTGTTTCTGCCTTGGAAAGGAATGAGCAGATTACATGATAAATGTATTGTCGCAGATGAACGGGTTTATCTGGTTGGTGGAAGAAATACCTTTGACTATTTTCTGGGAGACCAAGATTGTTATAAAAATTATGATACGGATGTTCTTGTTTATAATACAGGAGGGAAAGAAAGCTCTGTTTATGAAGTTTTGGAATATTTTGATCGTTTATGGGAGCTTGAATGTTGTAAATCATGGCATGACAAGAATGTCTTGGATAACTGTCAGCCAAGTGTCAGACGGGCAGATCAGGAACTTAGACAAATCTATGCAACCATGAAAAAAGAACATCCGGATTGGTTTGAAATGATGGATTATGAAACTGTTACGGTTGCGACAAAGAAAATTTCTTTGTTGTCCGGGCAGACAGGACTTTATGCAAAAGAACCACAGGTGTTTTACGGACTGTGTGCCTTGATGAAAGAAGCAGAGGATAATATTACGATTCATACGCCATATGTGATTTTCAATCAGGATATGTATGAGATGATACAAAAAGTGTGTGATGGGGATGCGGATGTTTATCTTATGACAAATTCAGCGGCAAATAACGGAAATCCGTTTGGATCGGTTGATTATCTTTTGCACAAGGAAGAAATTCTTGCCACGGGTTTAAGAGTATCAGAATATGAAGGAGAGCGTTCTTATCACAGTAAATGTATTGCAATTGATGACCATATTTCCGTGATAGGTTCTTTTAATATGGATATAAAAAGTGCTTATCAGGATACGGAAACGATGTTGGTCATCGATAGTGAGGAATTAAATAGTCAGCTTCGGGCGGCAATGGAATATTATCAGAAGTCCGCAGAACCGGCAGTTTTAAAAAATGGGGAAATGGAGAAACTATTTGCCCGAGAAGTTCCCATTGCGATACGACTGCAACGTTGGATAATCAAAATACTTGACCCATATCTGCGCTTTCTTTTATAGTCTCTGCTTAATCGTTCTGCAGACCCCATATATCGCGCTTTTTGTTTATACATGGTGGGGACACAAATCCGAAAAGAGGTTTATTTTTTGTTTAGAAATATTTTAGAAAAATTATTAGCACTCGCTATTGACGAGTGCTAATAACAGTGTTATAACATTATCAGAACGTAAGAAAAGGAACAAAAGTTCCCAAACATTCCAGGTTCAAAGTTGTTAATGGTGTATGTTAAGTTCAAATAAAAGAAAGGAAGGATGACTTATGTTAGCACCTGGTTTATTCAACGATAACTTTGATTTATTTGATCGTTTTTATTATGATCCATGGAGAGATTTTGATCGCGAATTCAAAAATTTGGAAAAGAAGGTTTACGGTCAAAGAGAAAAAAATATTATGAACACAGATATCAGGGAAACGGATACCGGATATGAATTGGAAATTGATCTTCCGGGATTTAAGAAAGAAGATGTGACTGTAGAGTTAGATCAGGGATACCTGACAATCAGTGCTTCCAAAGAATTTGACAATAATGAAGCAAAACCGGAAGAAGAACAAAAGAGCGGAAGATATATAAGGCGTGAACGTTACAGCGGCTCCTGCAGCAGAAGTTTTTATGTCGGTGATGCGTTGACACAGAATGATATCAAAGCAAGTTTTCAACACGGTATTTTGACACTGTCTGTTCCAAAGAAAGAAGTACAGCAGATAGAAAACCAAAAATACATTCCGATTGAAGGATAAAATCCGATTCTGGGAATTAATTGTATGAAAAAAGAGCTTGGAGAATGTATTATTCTTCAAACTCTTTTTTCAAACTTTCTTA